>JBNMHR010000020.1:0-28081 GCA_050872865.1 Faecousia sp.
TGCAAACACGATATGGTATTTGCAATTCCACTTCGTATGTGATAGACTATTAATGTCATTCATTCCCACGATGAATGTACCTCCCTGTTACTTTAATTCGTGCAGTTGGCAGACCGCTCAATTATTGTAGCAGGGTTTTTTCTCACCGCCATAGGCTTTTTTGAACCACGCGTCTAACGCGTGGTTTTCTTGATACAAAAAGGAGCGGGGTTTGTGTCCCGCTCCTTTTCTCAATTATTTCTGCTCTTTCAGCTTTTTCAACTCTTTTTCCACATAGGCAACGGCTTCTTCAGCATCTGCAAATACAAGTCCAGTCAGGCGGTTGCCATCATCGTCATAGTATTTCCACACGCCATCTTGCTTTACTCTGTTAAGTCCGCATTTGGGGCAGCGTGATGGTTCTTTCGGGTCGGACCATTTATGTTTGCAATTTTCATAAATAGCTTTGCTCATAGTGTTTCCTCCAATATCCATTTTGTGTCCTAATTGATTTTCGTCTTTCCCGGTAGCTTTATATCCTTCCAAAGCGATGGGTCATAATAATGGTTATCGTCCACCACTGTGCCATCCGCTTTCAAACCTATAGTACCTGAATCATATGTGGCAATCGCCACAAGGTCTGTCAACTCCGGTACATTGCATTCAAACAAGAAATCATCATCACTAGCCACTACCACAGTGCCATCCGTTTTTAATCCTACCACATGTTTGTAGTCCGAATCAACAGCCACAATATCTGTCCAGTCTGACACATCGCATTGAATCTCTGCACTATTACTAGCCGTCACCACAGTACCATCAGCTTTCAGACCTACTGCGAAACCATAGCCTGCGGCAATGTCCACAATATCCGTCCATTCTGATACGTAGGGTTGCCAGTCATCGTGGTCATTTTTACCAGCTAGCACCACAGTACCATCAGCTTTCAGGCCTACAGTGCGGCCACAATTTGCATCAATCGCTACAATATCTGTCCAATCTGCTACATCGCGCTGAATTCTGTAACAATCTCCAACCGCTACCACTGTGCCATCCGCTTTCAGACCTATGGTGTACTCATCGCCTGCGGCAATCGCCACAATATCTGTCCAATCTGACACATTGCACCGGTCATCATTGTTTTTGCCGACCGCTACCACTGTACCATCCATTTTCAGGCCTACGGTGTGCCATCCGCCCGTAGCAATTGCCACTATGTCCGTCCAGCCTGATATATTACATCGATCATCTTTAGCCCAACTTTCTCCAGCCCACACTACTGTACCGTCGGTCTTCAGGCCTATAATATAACCCAAACCTACATCAATGGTTTTTCGTTTTGCAACACGTTCCCATTGCGCAAGGCTCCTCTGCTCGGAATCTCGGAAAGAACTTAATTTACCGAAAGCAATTGCGGCTTTGGCAGTTTCCCCACGATTTAACAGTATTTCAGCATTCCAATATTTTACATTTGGAATTATAACTGGGTTCAGAAGAAGAAGGAACACAATCACAACTGTCACTATAGGAAATGCAATTTTCTTTATTTTTCTTGCTTTCTCCCGTGCCGCAGCTGTCTCTCTTGCTACCTGTTCCTGTTCTCTTGCAACCCGTTGTTGCTTGCGCTCTTTCAACGCCTCCAAGTCAATGTTTCTCAAGTCGTAAATAGACTTCTGGCAGGAATGGCACTTTGTTTCCCCTTGACGGTTTACAGCTCCGCAGACACAATACCACAAATCTTTCTGGGCCTGGAAGAAATTTCTAGCCCCACTTCCATACTCAATCTGGAACTGTTTGACCATTTCATTATCCAGCCGTGAAATCAAAGGTTCTGGGCTTTTCAACGGCTCCCATGCTGCCTCATTGGCACTCCAAACAGAATTGTCCGTGAAAATAACTTCTACCACCGTAGCACTGAAAGAACGGGTCGTTACATCCGGCATAGGAATGGCGGATTTGCTCCCGAAATCTGTATCCCGGGTGCTGCTCAAATCCAGATACTCGTAGCTGACAGCATCACCCAAGGGATTGCCCACAGTATTCATAGGGAACAACCAAACCGTTGCTGCCTTGATGGTTTTGGGGCTTATACTGTGCAATTTCAGTTGTGCAATCACCCGTCCGGTCTGGTTGTCCTTCAGCAGCGCTCCCGCCGCAATTACCACCGGTGCACCCTCTGCGTAGAGGTTTTCCGGCAAGGAAAAAAGCCTGCTATACCGTTCACTCATATCGTATTCTCCTTACAGTTCGGGCAGCTCATCATCGGAGCAGGACCCGGACATTCCGTCGGTGTTATCCTTGATCTGTTGAAGTAGCTTGATGACCTCGCCAAAAGCATAAATCAGAAAGCTTGCAACAACGACGGCGGCGAAATAGAAGATTGCGATGACCCAGTTGAAACCAGAAGCAATGTAGAACATGAGACCAAATCCGGCAATGCCATTTATGATGGCGTAGGTCTGAAGAATGTCAGCAACTTTGTTTGATTTTTTCATTTTGCAAGACTCCTTTATAAAATATCGACCGATATTGGTTAATATCAATATACACCACATTCCGTTATCATGTCAATAGTAGGGGAGCGGATTGACATGATTTCCTATGCCAAACTTTGGGATTTAATGCGGGAAAAGGGCATATCCCAGTATGCCTTAATCAAGACATATAACATCAGTCCTGGACAGATCACAAGGCTGAAGAGAAATGAAAGTGTAAGCACGCATACAATAGAAAATTTCTGTAGAATTCTTGGATGTGACGTGGGCGATATCATGCAATATATTCCGGATGATCGCCAGGGCGGGTAAAACCGCCCTTTGTTTTTGAGCTTATCACATCGCAGAATCAAAAACAATATGCTGGCTGCATACCTCGCCCACAAAATTTTTCCACAGCTTCCATCGTGCCATTCAAAAAATTCCACAGCCCATTCTCCCCTATGTGGAGAAAAGGTTGTGGAATTTTTCACAGCGAGTGATATCTTGCGTAGTCAAATTGGCTGCAGTACTTTTACCTCTTTTAGATTTTCCGCCAACATCATTTCGATACTTTCCCAATATTTTGCAAGCATCCGCTCGTTTCCATAAACAATTTCATCGAAGAAGGATGCTCCAGTGGACCTACGAAGGATCAAATCAACAGATGCGCTTTTGGATGGGTCCAAACGATTCCCTCGCAATAAGGTCATGGGCTTTGACTTGTCAGAGGAAATAAATCCGACAGTTGCGCCGCTGTCTGTCGCCGCAAAATTACAGTGCACACGCCCCTTCACAAAGGATTCCTCCGCAGACAAGGGACTACTAACCATTGATAGAAAATTCGGCAAAACGATAATTTTATCACGGACAGCGCCTTTGACTTCCTTTTCAGATTGTCCACGCTTGCAAAAGTCGAAGTCGTTCTCCACAAGCGTCCCATCCAGGCACTTTTTGAAAAATATTTCTGCGGAAAAACTCGTATTTACGCCGACAAGATGCCTGTAATTATCCGCATGAGCAGAAATAATATAGTATGGCTGGCTGTGGAACGCCCCCGAACAAAGCAAGTATTCATGTCTCAAAAACACTTGCTCATAAACCTTCGCCTGTTCGATTGCAACTTGTCGCACTCTCTCTTTAAAATCTTGCGCAGCCATATGTACTCCCCAATACGGCAAAAGGGAACGACATTGGCCGTTCCCTCGGATTTTTCGCAGTTGACTCTGCAACGGATGGGTTTTCAGTCTCCATCCCGACCACACGGATGAGTTTACCGTCTTCATCCCGACTTTCTATACTTACTATAGCACCCTTTTTGAAAGCTGTCAACCGCAAAAGGAACGCTGCGCCGCAAAAACTCCACAGCCCATCCTCCCATTGTGGAAAAAGGCTGTGGAGTTTTCATTTAATACTGCGCCGCCTCAGCAGCCTTCAGCTGGAGCTGCAACCGGTCCGCAATCAGGGCAATGAACTCACTATTCGTGGGTTTCCCCTTGGTATTGCTCACGGTATAGCCGAAGAAGCTCTGCAAGGTGTCCAGGTCTCCCCGGTCCCAGGCGACCTCGATAGCGTGGCGGATGGCCCGTTCCACCCGGCTGGGGGTGGTCTGGAAGGTCTTGGCTACCTGGGGGTAGAGGACCTTGGTGATGGCGTTGATCACGTCCATGTCGTCAACGGCGATCATAATGGCCTCCCGCAGGTATTGATAGCCTTTGATGTGGGCAGGGACGCCGATCTCGTGGATGATGTTTGTGACCATGCTTTCGATGCTGTTCTTGTCTGCCCGGCGGGGCACGGGGGTCCGGAGGCTCTCCCCTCCCCGGATCTCCTCCATGCGCTCCACCAGGGCCGACATATCACAGGGCTTCAGCATCAGATACCGAACCCCCAGGTTTGCCGCAGCAGCGGACACGTAGTCTGTTACAAATCCCGATGTAGCCAGGGTCGCCGGCTTGCGGTCCATACCGGAAATGGCCTTGAGCACACTGATGCCATCCTGTTTACTCAGCATCAGGTCCAGCACCAGAACATCGGGTTTTCTTTCTCCAATCAGGCGGATGGCCTGTTCTCCATCATTGGCGGTGCCCACCACCTGGAAGCGCTCCGCGCGCTGCAGGGCAGCGGTGAGCCCTGCGCAGAATTCTTCTGAACTATCCGCGATCAATACGGTGGTTTGATGTTCCATACATTCCTCTCCTGTCAACTTGAAATACCCCATGTACGGCGGATACCGCCGTGTGCGACATCAATAATTTAGCATAAAGAAGCCCCTTTTGCAATAGGATATGGGAAACATTCGCTCGTCGAGAATCGACGTCATCCGAGAATTACGCTTAAATTATCATGATTTTCTGCATTTTTCGACATTTTGTCGACGGATCAGCTTTCCATTGACGAAAATTAGAATCCGTA
The DNA here is from genome assembly GCA_050872865.1 of Faecousia sp. Lineage (GTDB taxonomy): Bacteria > Bacillota > Clostridia > Oscillospirales > Oscillospiraceae > Faecousia. Next base: position 4,869 of record JBNMHR010000020.1, read on the forward strand.
GTAGAATGGTAGCCACCAGGGCAGGAGACGCGCCCGACATTCTGTCCTATGCGCATATATGTTATGTAAACTTATAATAAAGGAGCCAGCCATGAAGAAAATACCCGTATATATCACCGGCCACCAGCATCCGGATACGGATTCGGTGGCCTCGGCCATTGCCTATGCCTTTTTCAAGCGCTCCCTGGGCGTGCCGGCGGTGCCCTGCTGTCTGGGGAAGCTGAATGTCGAAACCAAATACCTGCTGGACCGTTTTTCCTTCCCGGAGCCCCAGCGGCTCACCGATGCCCGGGTGACTTTGGGAGAGGTAGCCATGGACCCTCCCAGCTGCACCTCTCCGGACACCACCATCTTTGAGTCCCTTCAGCAGATGCAGCAATACAACCGGACCTACTGCGGTGTCGTGGATGAAAACAAAAAGCTCATCGGCTTCCTCACCAAGTCGGATATCTCCGTCATCGGCCTGTACGACACTGCCCGGTCCATTGCCATCATGTCCCGGACCCCTCTGGAAAACTTCCGAAAAACCCTGGACGGGAAAATCCTCTACGACGATCCGGAGATGAAGCTCAACGGCAAGGTCAGCGTCATTGCCATGACCGAAGAGCCCCGGCTCAAAAACTACGATGTGGCCGGGCGGATCGTGGTCTGCGGCAACGACCCCCGGGCCCAGAAAACCGTCATTGAGATGGGGGCCGGCATGCTGGTGGTGGTCTGGGCCCAGGAGGTCAATGGCGAGGTTCTCGCCGCCGCCAAGGCCCATCACTGCCCCATCCTTCTCTCCGGCCACGGGGGCATGAACACCCTGCGCTACATCTACTTCTCCCCAAGCGTCAGCCAGATCATGAAGACAGAGCTGGTGTCCTTCCGGACCCAGGAGCTGGCGGAGGATGTAGGCCGAAAAATGCTCCAGAGCCGCTACCATGTCTACCCCGTTACCCAGGCCGACGGCACCCTGTTCGGCTATGTATCCCGGTACCACATCATGCAGGCCCCCAGCAAGAAGCTGATCCTGGTAGACCACAATGAATTTTCCCAGTCCGTCCGGGCCATTGAGAAGGCTCAGGTGCTGGAGGTCATCGACCACCACCGGATCAACGACTTCTCCTCCCAATACCCCGTCCAGTTCCGAAACGAGATCGTGGGCTCCACCTGCACCATTGTCGCCACCATCTTTCGGGAGAATCAGATCCCCATCCCCGTGAATCTGGCAGGACTCATGCTGGGAGCCATTCTCTCGGACACTCTGAATTTCCACTCCCCTACCACCACAGAGAAGGACATTTCCACCGCCAATATCCTGGCAGCCATCGCAGACCTGGACATCGACGCCTTCGCCGACCAGCTCTTCACCGCCGCCGCCGCCAAGCTAGACCCCAACCCGGCAGAGCTCATCAAGGCAGACATGAAGATCTTCGACGTCTCCGGCTGTAAAGTTTCCATCTCCCAGGTGATCCTGGCCACCACAGAGGACCTGCACCTGGTAGAAGGGGACATCGACGCCGCCCTGGACCGGTTCGCCGAAAAGAAGGACCTGGACCTGTCTGTGCTGGCCTTCACCAGCATCCAGGAAAACGGCTCCATCCTCTATTTCGGCGGCAACCGCACCGCCTGGGCCCGGGAAGCCTTCGCCGTCACCGGAGCCCAGGACCACCCCTTCCAGGAGGGACTGCTGTCCCGGAAGCAGCAGCTGCTGCCGATGCTGACCAAAGTGATCGAGAAGTACGTGTGAAAAGCGGGCGGCCAATGGCCGCCCCTACCGCAGCTGCTTTTTTACCTGGAAATAAAAAACTCTAAATACCTATTGACATAGTAGGACAATGGGTGTATAATGCATCCATCGAATCTAAGCAGGTTTCAGAAAGGAGCGGGTCACAATGTTCAAAGTTGATTCTCATATGGTGCGTTGTTGTTGTCGAATGCAAACTTCCCGGGCATATCCGTATGGCAGGGTGCATTCGCATCGATTTTTGCGCACCTGAAACATGATTTTTCCAAAGGGATATCAGAATGCCATTTGCCCGGGAGCTGTTGGAGGCCCTCGGTTTTTTTGCGCTTAGATTCCCTAAAATCAATCAACTTTATTGAAAAGTGAGGAAATGACCATGAAAAAGACGATTCAAAAAATTGGAGCTGCTTTCCTGAGCCTGACCGTTGCCGCCACTTTGTTTGCCGGCTGCGGAGCCAAGACCGTGACCTCCGCCGAGACCACCGGAGCATCCGACAGCAAGGCTGCCTTCCGTACGCTGGATGAGATCAAGTCCAGCGGCACCATCAACATTGGTGTCTTCTCCGACAAGAGCCCCTTCGGCTACGTGGATGAGAACGGCCAGTACCAAGGCTATGACGTGTACTTCGGCAACCGCATCGGAGAAGACCTGGGCGTGAAGATCAATTATGTTTCCACCGAGGCTGCCAACCGGATCGAGTATCTGCAGACCGGCAAGGTGGACATCATCCTCGCCAACTTCACCGTTACGCCCGAGCGGGCCCAGGCTGTGGATTTTGCCCTGCCTTATATGAATGTGGCCCTGGGTGTGATCTCTCCCGAAAGTGCGCCCATCACCTCCCTGGACCAGATCGGCGCTGATGACCAGGTCATCGTGATCTCCGGCACCACCGCAGAGACCTATCTGGAAAAGAACAACCCCGAGATCAAGCTGCAGAAGTACGATGCCTACGCCGAAGCCAAGACCGCCTTTGAAAACGGCAACGGCGTGGCCTGGGCCAACGACAACACCGAAGTCATTGCGTTCTCCATCGAAAATCCCGGCTACGTGGTAGGCATCCCCTCGCTGGGCAGTGCAGACACCATTGCCCCCGCCGTCACCCAGGGCAACACCACTCTGCTGAACTGGCTGAATGAGGAAATCAAGTCCCTGGGCAAAGAGAACTTCTTCCACGCGGACTACGAGGCCACTCTGCTGGACACCTACGGCAAGGACTACGAGGACACGCTGGTGGTCGAGGGCGGCGTTGTCAACGGTGCTGAGGCTGGTTAAATAACAGCAATCCCGCAACGGGTCGATAAATCAAAGGGAAACTAGAGGATGCTTATGGATTTTGGGGTTATGAAGGCCTACCTGCCGAGATTCTGGGATGCGCTGCTGCTGACGCTCCGGATCGGCTGGCAGGGTGTGGCGCTGGCGCTGGTGCTGGGCATCGCCTGCGCGGCGGTGGTACATTGGAGAATTCCTGTGCTGCGGCAGATCGTCGGCGGGTATATTGAGCTGTTTCGAAATACACCTTTGCTGGTGCAGCTGTTTTTCCTGTACTTTGCGCTGCCCAAAATCGGCATCCGGATTTCCGCGGAGGTCTGCGGCAAGCTGGGGCTGGGGCTGCTGGGCGGCGCCTACATGGCAGAGACCTTCCGCAGCGGGCTGGAAAACATCCCCCTCATCCAGACGGAAAGTGCCCAGAGCCTGGGGCTGCGCCCTATCCAGGTGTTCGGCTATGTGATCCTCCCCCAGGCGGTGACCTCCAGCATCCCCGGCCTGCTGGCAAACCTGATCTTCCTTTTAAAGGAGACCAGCGTCTTTTCCACCATCAGCCTCATGGACCTGATGTTCACCGCCAAAGACCTCATTGGAATGTACGCCAAAACCATTGAATGCCTGACGATGCTTGTGATCTTCTACCTGATCATGCTCCTTCCCGTATCCATTCTGGGAAGCTGGCTGGAAAGGAGGCTGCGGTATGCAGAGTTTGGGGATTGATGTCCTGTTCAAGGGTACGAATTTCCTGCGGCTGCTGGGCGGCCTGTGGGTGGCCCTGCGCATCAGCCTGGTTTCCGTGGCCATCAGCATTGTTCTGGGCATCGGAATGGGCATGTTCATGACTCCAAAAACCGGATCTTAAAGGCAGTTTTTCGCATCAATCTGGAAATTGTCCGGATCATGCCCCAGATGGTCCTGCTGTTTGTGGTGTATTTCGGCACTACCCGGGTCTTCGGCTGGAATCTGGAGGCAGAGGCGGCAGCCATCATCGTGTTCAGCTTCTGGGGAACCGCAGAGATGGGGGACCTGGTCCGGGGCGCGCTGCAAAGCATTCCTGCCATCCAGTGGGAGAGCGCCCAGGCCCTGGGCCTGACACCCATGCAGGTGTACACGCTGGTCATCCTGCCCCAGACCGTCCGGCGGCTGATCCCCCTGTCTATCAACCTCATCACCCGGATGGTGAAAACCACCAGCCTTGTGATGATGATCGGCATTGTAGAGGTGCTGAAGGTGGCCCAGCAGATCATTGAGGCCAACCGGCGCAGCTCCCCCAACGCCGCCTTCGGGGTCTTTGCGGTGGTATTTTTGCTGTATTTCCTGATTTGCTGGCCCATCAGCCGTCTGGCCGGGTATTTGGAGAAAAGGTGGTCATAATTGTGGAAAATGTGCTGTTAAGTCTGCGGCATCTGCGGAAAACCTATGAAGATCATGTTATTTTTGAGGATTTTAACCTGGACGTTCACAAGGGCGAGGTGGTCGTCATCATCGGCCCCTCCGGCTGTGGAAAAAGCACGCTACTCCGCTGCCTGAACGGTCTGGAGCCCATTCAGGGCGGGGAAATCTTGCTGGATGGGGAACCGGTCCAGCGGGAAAGCAAATCCATTACCCGGATGCGGCAGAAAATCGGCATGGTCTTCCAGAGCTACGAGCTGTTCCCCCACAAGACCATTCTGGAAAATATTCTGCTGGCCCCCATGAAGGTGCAGAAGCGCCCCCGGGCGGAGGTGGAGCAGGAAGCCCTTGGGCTCCTTCAGCGGGTCGGCCTGGCTGACCGGAAGGACGACTATCCCCGGCAGCTCTCCGGCGGACAAAAGCAGCGGGTCGCCATCGTCCGGGCCCTGTGTATGCACCCGGAGATCCTGCTTCTGGATGAGATCACAGCCGCTTTGGACCCGGAAATGGTCCGGGAGGTGCTGGAGGTGGTCCTGTCCCTGGCAAAGCTGGGCAGCACCATGGTCATCGTCACCCATGAGATGAACTTCGCCCGGGCCATTGCCGACCGGATCCTGTTTATCGAAAACGGTGTCATTGTAGAGGAGTCCAGCGACCCCAAGGCCTTTTTCGCCAGCCCAACTACCGACCGGGCAAAGGCCTTCCTCAAATCCTTCGATTACGAATAAACGCAGCAAAGCCCTCTCCCAGCCGGGAGAGGGCTTTGCGCTATAGACTTTTTATAAATCCTTCCAGCCGGTCCAGGCCTTCCTTTAGCTCTTGGTCCGAATAGCAGTAGCTCAGCCGGATATAGCCCTCGGTGCCGAAGCAGATGCCGGGGACGGCGGCGAGGCCTGCTTCCCGGATCATCCGGGTGCAGAACTCCCAGGAGGGGATGCCGAACTTTTCGATGCTGGGGAACACATAAAAGGCTCCTTCCGGCTCCGGGAAGGATAACCCCATTTTCCGGAGTCTAACCGTCACATAGTCCCGGCGGGCCCGGTATAATTCCCGCATGGGGCCCACGTCCAGGGTCAGCGCCGTTTCCGCCGCAGCCTGGACGAAGGTAGGTACAGCGGCGATCTGGGCGGCGCTGAGGAGCAGCAGCCGGGAGATCAGCCCTTCCGGAGCTGCCAGGTATCCCACGCGCCAGCCGGTCATGGCATAGGGCTTGGAAAAGCTCTGGCAGAGGATGGTCTTCTCCCGAAGGTCCTCCTCCAAGGTCAGATCCGGGCAGTTTACATAACTCAGTGCTCCATAGACATTGTCGCAGAGCAGGTATAGGTCCCGCTGCCGCACCGCCTGGGCTACCACCTCCAGGCTGGCCTCATGGAGCACCACGCCGGTGGGGTTGTTGGGAGAATTGAGGACGATGGCTCTTGTCCGCTCGGTCAGGCAGCCCTCCAGGGCCTCCCCCGTGATCTGGAAGCCGGTTTTCGATACATCCAAAAAGACGCTTTTTGCCCCCGCCGCCGTAACGATGCTGTCGTACAGAGAGAAGGCCGGGGTGGGGATGATGACCTCATCCCCCGGGTTCAGTATCCCGGTCAGCGCGGCATTCAGGGCCTGGGTGGCTCCCACAGTGACCAGGACCTCACTGGGCTCCGTTGGCCGTCCCCGGCGGGTCTCGAAGGCCGCAATGGCCTTTCGCAGGCTTTCCGTGCCCTGGTTGGGGGCGTAGTGGGTCTGGCCCGCCTCCATGGCCCGGGCAGCAGCCGCCCGAATTTCCTTTGGGGTGTCCAGGTCCGGCTCCCCGATGGTCAGCATCCGGCAGTCGGGCGTCTGCCGGGCCAGATTGGTAAATACCCGGATGCCGCTGCGCTGCAGCTTTTCCAGATTCTGGTTCATGGGCATCATACGAAAGACTCCGCCAGGTCCTCAAAGAACCGGACGCCTTTCTCCAAAATCTCCTCGTTGAAGTTGAAGTTATCCGCATGCAAGGCCGCCGTATCTCCAGTGCCCAAGAAGAAGAACATGCCGGGCAGGTTCTTCTGATACCAGGAGAAGTCCTCTGCGATCATGGCCGGCTTATCCAGGTCGAAGAAGCCTACGCTTTTTTTCACCTGCTTGTAGAGCTCCGGCGGATTCATGACGGCGGGATAGCCCTCCGTCATATAGACATTGACCGTGCAGCCATAGGCCCGCTCAATGTCCTTGGCAATGGACACAATACTGGCCCGAATGGAATAAAACACCTCGTCCTGGAAGGCCCGGAGGGACCCCTCCATATGGGTGTGCTCCGAAAGAGCGTTGCAGACGGTACCACTCTGGAATTTGCCAAATTTCAGGAGCCGGAAAATGTTCTTGGGCAGAGCCCCCTCCAGCTTCGTCACCCGCTGGTAGAAATCTACACCGGCGGCCAGGGCGTCCACACCCTCCTGAGCTTTGGCAATGTGGGCGGATTTGCCGTAGACATCCACCCGGACCTCACAAGACCTAGCCATCATCTCATTCTTCCGACTGGCGATCATGCCCTCCGGCAGCTGGGGCCACAGGTGCAGGGCGAATATCGCCAAAACCTTGTGGCTGCGGAATACCCCCGTGGCGCACAGGTCCTTGGCCCCGCCGGTGGTCTCCTCGGCGGGCTGAAAGACCAAGAGCACATTGTGGGGCAGATCCTTCTTTTCGCTCAAGCGCCTTGCCAGCTCCAGCAGGATGGCCATGTGTCCATCATGGCCGCAGGCATGCATCACACCAGGGTGGGTGGAGGCATAAGGCACCTTATTCTTTTCCTGGATGGGCAGCGCGTCCGCGTCTGCCCGAAAGGCAATGGCGTCCTTCTTTCCAAAGTCAAAAAAAGCGCAGACAGAGCTCTCCATGGGGGAAAACACCTTGCAGTTCAGCTTTTCCAGGGAAGAGCGCAGATACTCCATGGTCTGGGGCAGGCTCCGATCCAGCTCTGGGATCCGGTGCAATGCCCGGCGGTCGTCGATCAATTGCATGTTTTATCGCCTCCGTTAGTCCTTTTCCTTGCAATTTCTATAATTCTGTGCTATGCTTTTTCTGGTGCTTCCAGTACCCTGGTAGGCGGTTCCCCTTTTCTGGGGGAATGCTTCTTTTGCCCCCTGTTTTACATAGAGAGGGGGTGTCGCATATGGTAACATGGCCGGCTCTGATTGAGTTCTGCTCGTTCCTTGTGGCTTTGATCGCCCTAATTTTAGGGATTGTTGATCATAATAATAAGAAGTAACCGCCCACTCGCCAAAGTAACGGTTACTTCTTCGTAAACACTTTGGGGAGCCGTCCTACTGGAAGCACCCTTTGTGTCTATACTATACCCCACATTTTCATTTTTGTCAACGCGTGCCTAGAATTATCTTTTCGGCACGCAGGTAAAGGAGATTATCACTATGATGAACGCGGAAGAAATCATCGCCTACATCCGGGATGCGGAGAAAAAGACTCCCGTCAAGGTTTATGTCTGGGAGAAGGAGCCGGTAGCTTTCCCCAATTGCCACGAATTCCCTGCCGGAGAAAAATGCAAAATCGTTTTCGGTGACTGGAAGGACATCGGTCCCGTACTGGAGAGTCATGAATTCGAGCACCTGGAAATCGAGAACAACTGCCGCAACTCCGCCATCCCCCTGCTGGACCTGAAGGACATTCCCGCCCGCATTGAACCCGGTGCCTTTATCCGGGAGCAGGTCACCATTGAGAAAAACGCCGTCATCATGATGGGTGCCATCCTGAACATCGGCGCCGTAGTGGGCGAGGGCACCATGATCGACATGGGCGTCGTCCTGGGCGGCCGGGCCACCGTGGGCAAGCATTGCCATGTGGGGGCCGGTGCAGTCCTGGCCGGTGTGGTGGAGCCCGCTTCCGCTACCCCTGTCATTGTGGAGGACAATGTGCTCATTGGCGCCAATGCCGTGGTCATCGAAGGCTGCCGCATCGGCCACGATGCTGTGGTCGCCGCCGGTGCTGTGGTGGTCTCCGATGTAGCTCCCAATACCGTTGTCGCCGGATGCCCTGCCAAGGTCATCAAGGTCAAAGACGAAAAGACTGCCTCCAAGACCGCGCTTATCGACGCTCTGCGGACACTGTAACAGCATACCCCTGGTCTGCCAGGAAGCGGCCTGCTTCCCGGCAGACCTTTTTTTATGGTTTTTGCCTGGTTCACCCCTGAATTTTTCAAGAATCCTTGCTTTTTTCTCCGGACTATGATACTATAGCATGGATTATGGTTATTTGCCCTTAGAGCATCTAAGGGATTTGGATTTTCGACAAAATGTGAGGAGGCATTCCCATTGAAGCGACGCCTTACTATGCTGGCGCTGGTGCTGCTGATCGCGGCAGCCTTATTCTGTGTGCCGGCTTCGGCGGTGGCCGGATCCAACAGCGCCGCGACCCGGGCGGATTTTACGGCAACGGTGGATATTGACGGCAACTGTCTGGTCACCATGCAGCTGTCCCTCCACTTGGATACGGATGAGGAAAGTCTTTACTTTCCCCTGCCTGGCACGGCTACAAACATCACCATCAACGGCTCTTCTCCCAGCACCACCCGGTCCAGCAGCTATGTGATGGTGAATCTGAACAAGGTCACCGGCGGCAAAGCCGGGGACTTTATGGCCCAGCTGTCCTACAGTCTGCCAAAAATCGTCGTGCTCTCCGAGGACCGGAAAAGCCTGGTGCTGACGATGCCCATTTTGAGCGGTTTTTCCTACCCCGTCAGCACCCTGAACTATACCATTACATTACCGGATGTGATCGACACCACCCCCAACTTCTACTCGACGTACCAGCAGAACGGTCTGGCTTCGGAGCTGAATCTGCTGATCAACGGCAACATGATCACAGGCTCCACCAAGGCAGGCTTCAACGACCACGAGTCCGTGACCATGACCCTCCAGGCCCCCTTCGCCATGTTCCCCGGGGTCAGCACCTATCTGCGGGACGGCAACCCGGAACTGATCCCCATGGGCATTCTCACCGCCGTGGCACTGCTGTACTGGCTGATCTTCCTGCGGACCTTCCCCAGCCGAAAAGAGGAGTGCATGGTGCCGCCTCCCGGGGTCACCGCCGGAGAGCTGCCCTGCCGGGTCCATCTGCTTGGGCCAGACCTGACCACCATGGTTCTGTGCTGGGCCCAGATGGGCTATCTGCTGATCCAGGTGGACGGCCGGCGGATCCTGCTGCACAAGCGGATGGAGATGGGCAACGAGCGAAGCCTCTTTGAAGTCCGCACCTTCCGGACCCTCTTTGGGGACCGGCGGGTCATCGATGCCGCTGGAAATCAATACGCCAAAGTCCTGCGCCGTACCGCCGCCATGCTGCCGGGGGAGAACTCCATCTGCGCCACCACAGAAAAAAAGCGGAAATTCTACCGCTACATTCTCTGCGCGGTCCAGGTTTTCCTGGGCATCTGCATGGCCATGAACATGACAGAGATCGCGGCCTTGCAGGTGGTGCTGAGCCTGGCCTTCGGGGCCATCGGCGTTCTCACCGCCTGGCAGCTCCAGGGCATGTCCCTGTGTTTCGGCCTGCGGGACAAGACGGGCTATGTGACCGCCGCCGTCAGCTTCCTGGTGTGGATCATCATCGGTCTAATCGCCAAGCAGGTGTGGATCCCCCTGGGGGTCTGCATCGGCCAGATCCTTCTCGGCTGGCTCTACGCCATCGGCGGCAAGCGGTCCGATGTGAACAAACATGAAAACGCCCAGATCCGGGGCTTCCGGGATTATCTGAAGAACCTTCCCAAGGAAGACATCCAGCGTTACATGGCCCAGGATCCGGACTACTACTTCCGCATGGCCCCCTATGCCATGGCCCTGAACGTCATGCGGCCCTATACGCTGGCCTTCGGGAAGCGGAAGATCCCCCAGTGCCCCTATCTGATCACCCGTCAGCAGGGCCCCCGAAAAGCGGAAGACTGGGAAAAAATCTTCCGGGACACCGTCCAGCGCATGGATGACCGGGCGGCCAAAATGGAAATGGAAAAATGGATGGCGGTAAGGTTCCGGTAAGGCGGCCTGTCTTCGGAAAAAGGGCGGGTTTTGGCCATGGAAATTTATGAAATATTCCATCTTGTGTGTCTGGTTAAAATGTGCTACGATAAGAAGAAAAGAGATTTTTGAGTGCCTATTGGAGTGAAAACAGAAAATGGAACGTAGGAAGAAAGGGTTTACCCTTATGGAAATGCTGATCGTGGTGGCGATCATTGCGATCCTAGTAGCAATTTCTATTCCAGCCTTCACCAACATTTTGGAGAAAAGCCGGGAGTCCACGGACCTGGCCAATGTTCGATCCGCCTACGCCGAGGTTGCGGTGGCCGCTTGCCTGGATGATCAAGCCAATTTCGAAAAGACTGTCCAGCTGAAGCAGAAGGTGGATGGCTGGCAGACATCAGGTATCATCAACATCGGCGGCATCACCCAAGAGGATAAGAAAAACTGGATCGGGAACCCGATAGCCGGGGGTGTCTGTGAGGTCAGCTACAGCAATGACGTGGGCGTGATCCTCAACTGGAACGGCGGAAACAACTTTTTGAAGGACCACTTAGGCGACCTGATGGGCCCCCTGATTCAGAGCGGCGTAAAGGACAAAAGCCAATACGCAGACGGTGTTGATGGGTCCAGTGGCTACGAAATCGACTCCTTGTCGGGCGGCGTTCGGACCGCTTCCGTAAAAAACTATTTGAAAGGCACGCTTCTAGAGCAGAATGGCTCCAGCTGGGGGTACTACGGAAACACCAAAACCGGAACCGATTACCTCTTCTGGTCCACCGTGGATATCAGCAAGCTGAACCCCGGAGATACCGTACCGGTCATCATAGCCACCGCAGACAATAAGTTCTATATTACAGAAACCAGCATTGTAAAGAAGAATGGGTATAATGCCCTGACAGACGGCACAAAATATACGAACTACACAAAGGGTCTAAAGGAGGAGGAAGGATACACCAGCCTGGAGGCAGCTTATCGTGCCTACGAAAAGACCGTATCCCAGGGTCCCTACAAGGACTCACTGAACTAACGCAGCGCCCGGAGGGTCAGATCCTCCGGGCGCTGATTTTTTCGGTGGATCGGCCGGTTTACTCCAGCCGGATCCGGCTTCCCTCGCCGGATTTGACCACCTCCAGGTGGGTGGGAATATTGCTCTCCAGCAGCTGCACATGGCTGATGATGCCGATCATGCCGCTGGACCGGCGGACGCTTTCCAGCACATCCATGGCGTCGTGGATGGAGCTGTCGTCCAGGGTGCCGAAGCCCTCGTCGATGAACAGTGCCTCGATCTGCACGCCGCCCCGCTGGGCCACGGTGGAAAGGCCAATGGACAGGGCCAAGGATACCAGGAACTTCTCTCCTCCGGAGAGCATGCTGACGCTTCTCCCCTGGGCCTCCGGGCACCGGTTGTCGTGGACCTTCAGCTCCAGCCCCCGCTTGTTGCCCTTGCCTTTGTCATCGGAACGGAAGAGGTGGTACCGGCCCTCGTGGACCTTGCAGAGCATCCGGTTGGCCTCGCTGATGACCTGGTTGAAGAGAATGGCCAGGACATAGCGCTGCAAGCCGATGCCGGAGCTGCCCCGGACCTTTTCCGCCACCTTCAGGTCGTTCTCCGCCTCCAGAATGTTGGCATCGTAGTGGGCCTGTTTTTTCTCCAGAGCCTTCTTCTTTTGGGTCAGGCGCTGGATATCCTTCTCCAGGGTAGCGGCCGTCTTTGTGAATTCCGCGATTTTTTTGTTGATGTCCTCTTGACGCGCCTCGAATTGGTCCCTGTCCGGTTCTTCCAGTGCGGAAAGCGCGGTTTGCTGGTCCTCCAGCTTTTTCCTGGTATCCCTCACGGAAGCGTCATAGGCATGGATCTTCTTTCCCAGGCTGTCACGCTCTTCCCCTGTACGCAAGTCCGCCTTTGCCTGGGATACATCCGGATAGCCTTTCTCCTCCAGTGCTTTATTCAGGACCTTCTCGGCGGCATCCCGTTCTTCCGCAGCCTGGCGGAGTTCCCCCTCCGCAGCCTCGATCTGGGCCGTCAGGGTATCCAGCTTCTCCTTTTCCTGCTCGAAGGCCGTCCGCAGGGCTTTTTCCTGTTTCTCCCACTGGGCAATGGACTCTTCCTGCTTCCGAATTTCCTGCTCCAGGACTGCCAGGGTGGGGATCCCCGGGATCAAATTGGCCTGGGCATTTTTCAGCGCCGCCTCCGCAAGGCTGTCGGCGTGCCGGCTCTCCGCCGATTCTTCGTCTGCCCGTTTCTTTGCCTCCTCGGCAACGGAGCGGGCCTTCTCCAGCTTCTCCCAGTTCTTCTTCGCTTTCGCCGTGGCCGTTTCCGCCATGTCCACAGTCTCTTTGCTGACGCTGTCCTCCGCTCTCGCCGCAGGGGCTGGATGGGTCAGGCTGCCGCAGACCGGGCATGGGGTGTCCTCCTCCAACTGGGCGGCGATTTCCCCGTAAATGCCGGAATAGTAGCGGTTCCGCAGATCTTTTTCTTCGGAATCCGCCTTGTTATAAATAAGCAGGGCTTTCTGGGCCGCCTGAGTCACCGTTTCCAGCGCCTGGGCCGCAGTCTCTGTCTGCTGCTTTTTCGTCTTCCAGGTCTTTTCCGCCTCGTTTTTGGTCTTTTGGAGGCCCTGGAGGGTCTGGTATGTCTCCCGTTTGGCGGCATACTCGCCGGAGCGCTTCTGCAGCTGCGCCACAGGGGAGGTTTCCTCCCAGTCTTTCAGAGCTTTCTCCGCCCTTTGGGTCTTCTCCTGCTGGCCCGGCAGCCGGCCCAGCTTCTCCTTCCGATCAACGCTTCGTTTTTCCTGCTTTCCACGGGCCCTCTCGAAGTCCGAAATCACGGAGCGCAGGCTCTCCGCGGCTGTGGAACGCTCCAGAAGAGCCCGGTCCGCCTCCATGCCATCCACCTGGTCCAGGAGCGCTTTTTGCTCCGCCTCCAATTGATGCAGTGCGCCGAACCGCACCCCCAGGGCGATGTCCTCTGCCAGTCGCTTCTGCTTGCCCTCCGCGTCAAAGGCAAGGCGGTCCGCCTCGTTTTGTTCCTTCGCTTCCCTGTTTTCGGCGATCCTGGCTTCCAGTTCCGGCAAGGTCGCCAAGCCTTCCTCTACCAGAGAGGTCATGACCTCATTTTTTTCCTCTGTCAGCCGATTCTTCCGGTCAAGGGCTGCACTGTAGAAATTCTGAGCGTAGGCCTCCCATCGCTGGGCATCGAAGATCTTGCCCAAAATCAGTCCCTTCTCCTCGGACCCCGCCGTCAGGAACCGCTCAAACTGTCCCTGGGGCAGCAGCACCACCTGGCGGAACTGCTCCTTGGTCAGACCGATGAGCTCCTCCGCCTTTTTCGTCAGCGCATCCTTTTTGGGATTTTCAAAGAAGGGAAACAACACCCCATGCTCGTCGATCTCCCCGGCGGAGTACTCCTCCGAAAGGTTCTTTCGCTTGGGCACCAGCTTCCGGGTAAATTCGTACCGCTTTCCCCGGACGGAAAAACGAAAGGTAACGATGGTTGCCAGGGTGCTTGCCGCCTGGTTGCAGCGCCACTCCTCCAGGTCGTTGCGGCCCACTCTGCTCCTGCTGTCGTCGCCGCTGCTGCCGCCATAGAGGGCAAAGGTCATGGCGTCGAAGATGGTGGTCTTGCCGCTGCCGGTAGGGCCCTTGATGAGGAACATTCCCTTTTCCGCCAGCCTCTCAAAATCCACAGTCTGCATCTCCACATAGGGCCCAAAGGCCTGCATTTTCAACTGTAAGGGTTTCATACCGTCTCCCCCGTTTCCGCCACTGCCTTGCGGAACAGCTCCACAAAGTGCTCCGTGGCCTCCTGGCCCAGCTCCTCCCGGCAGAAGGACCGGAAGACCTCCGCCGGGTCGTCCTCCATCCGCTCCAGCTCCTCCATGGTCAGGGTAATGGAGGTGTCGTCCCCATCATAGGTCTTTCCCGCCATCACCAGGGGATGGTCATAGACCGCCCGTATCCGGGTCATCAGCTCCAGACCCATGGCGGTGTCCGTCACATTCAGCCGCACAAAGCCCTGCCGCACTTCCTCGGGCACCTCCCCCGCCAGCAGCTCTTCCGCGGTGCCGGTCAGGGTGGTCCATTTGTGCAGCTGGGGCAGAGGCACGATTTCCCGGGCCATGGTGTCTGTATCGATCAGCGTCACGCTCTTCTGCTGGCTCTCCTCTTTTCCAAAGGAATAGGCCATCGGGGTGCCGCTGTAGCGGATGAAGCCGTTCACATCCTGCGGCTTGTGGATATGGCCCAGAGCCACATAGTCAAACCCGTCGAACACGCTGGCGGACACCTGGGTGGCGAAGCCGATCTCCGCCGCCCGGTCACTGGTGGAGGTCTCGGCATTTGTGATGAATGCGTGGGAAAGAACAATATGCCGCTTCCCCGCTGCAAAGGCGGCACGCATCTGCCCTGCCGCCACCCGGTAGGCATCCGTCAGGCTGTCGATGCCCTCCGCCTCCTGTGGGTAAAGGCTCTTTACCTTCTCTTCCGTGATCCAGGGCAGCAAAAACACCTGGGCGTCGGGGAATTCCACCGCCTTCGGCTCCTGCCGGGCCGCGCCCAACACATGGAGCCCCGCCTTGTCCAGTAAGCTCCCGCAGCTGCCCAGCCGCTCGGCGCTGTCATGGTTTCCGGCAATGACCAGCACCTGGACCCCCAGCTCCCGGCAGAGCCGGTCCATGGCGTAGTCATACAGCCCCACCGCCGCCCCGGAGGGCACAGAACGGTCATAAACATCCCCGGCGATCAGCACAGCGTCTACATGACGCTCCTGCACAATGCGGCAGATGGCATCAATGAAGGATCGCTGGTCTTCGGAAAGGTCCTGGTCACTGGCTGTAGCACCTAGGTGCCAGTCGGAGGTGTGGAGAAATAGCATGGTGGTGGGCTCCTTTCGGGCAGGTATAATTCTCTTTTGCTTCTTTAGTATGAATAATTCATGATAGGTTGTCAAGGCGGAATCACATAAATCCCATCCTTTCCCATATTTTCTCTTCGTATCGTTGACATATGTCCGCTCCACATGGTAATATATAAAAAATTTTTTGGAGGCATGGTTATGACGTTGAAGCAGCTGGAGCAATTCCTGATGGTCGCAGACGGAGATAGCATCTCCGCAGTGGCAGAGAGGCTCTATGTTTCCCAGCCAGCGTTGACCAACGCCATCCAACGTTTGGAAAAGGAACTGGGCATAGAGCTTTTTGACCGAATAAACAAGCAAGTCGTACTGAACGAAAACGGGCGCATCGTTCGAAGCTATTGCGTCCGGCTTTTCGACCTGCTCAGTGAAATGGAGCATACTTTGCAAGGCCGCAGACAGCGTCGGCAGTTCCGGCTTGCGTCTGACCATCCTGTGGTAAACGCATTGCTGACCTCTGCCAATATGTCAGGCGACTTCGATGTGCGAGCCGTCCCCCCCGGTGCTCCCACGACCTTTGTCCAACGGCTGCAGGGCGGGGAATGCGACGTTATTCTAACCAACCGCCCCGTTTTCTCCTCCTTTATTCGGACTGAAATGCTGTCAGAGGATTCTTTCCTGGTAAATCTCCCAGCAACAGACCCCTTGGCGGCATCTGAGGCGCTCTATGCATGCGCTCTCTCCGGCCATACCGTGCCGAATACCAGGGCAGGAAACGAGAGCTTTGCGCACCATGTTCTAGACCGCTATTTCAAAGGCAACAATATTCAACTGCGCGCTCTGACCATTGAGGATACCTCCACACTCGATTACCATCTGCGCAGCAGCAGCCACTGTTGCTTTATCAGCCGAGTTTTCAGCAAGTACTGTCCACTGGAAATCCCTGGCCGGGTCAACGTCCCCTTAGCTGACCCAGCATTGGTTGTCCCCTATTACATCAGTTATTTGCCAGAAAAGGATCAGATGCTCCGGCCGCTCCTGGAGTGGATAAAAACCGTACTGGAATGACCGCCCAAACCCCCGCACAGCTTATGTGCGGGGGTTTTATGCATGTATACAGCTCAAAAACGAATGTTGATTTTGGGATTACAAGATTTCTGTCCTCTTAAATATCACTTTTTTCTTATATGAAAGATATGTAAAGTTATATTTCAAAAATCCGTATTTTGTTCTTATAATGACTGCATAAAAATTCAGATAGAAAGAAGGGCTGACCGTGTGGAATTCAGCGCTGTTCTGTGCCTGCTTCTTTATGCTGGCGCTGTCCCTCGGAGACATCATTGCGACAAAAACAAAGGGTCTGATCATCAGTATGATTACTCTGTGTGTCATTTACGCGGTCGGCTTCCTTTCAGGACTGATCCCCAAGGACAGTATTGAGATTATTGGGTTCAGCAAAGTACTCAGCGGCTTTGGTATGGCCGCCATTATCACCAATGTAGGCACCACCATCCATCTAAAGCGGATTCTGCGTGAAACCAAAACTGTGATTCTCTGCGTCAGCAGCCTGGTCTTCACTTCTGTTTGCTTCGGAACCATCGGCATTTGGCTCTTTGGCCGGGAGTATGCTCTGGCCGCCCTGCCTCCGGTATCCGGTGGCTCTATTGCAACAATGATGATCAGTCAGCTCTGCACCGATGCCGGTCGTCCGGAGCTGGCCGCCTATGCCTTTATGGTTGCCATGCTTCAATATTGTGTCAGTTTTCCCGTCACCAGCTTCTTTCTGCGAAAGCACTGCAAAATAGCCACCACCCCTGTAGTCGCAGCCACAGCGGGCTCATGCTGTCATGGAGAGTCCTGCCGAAAAAAGCCGCTCAGCCTCCCCGGCAAATACAATGGAAAAAATTTTATCTTTGCCCGACTGCTGATCGTTGCTTATATCGCTGAGTCCGCAGGAAATGTGTTGGGTATCCCAACTGCAATCGTCAGCCTTGTTTTTGGGGTGCTGGGCACAGAGCTGGGGGTGTTGGAAGAAAACTCTCTGCAAAAATGCGGAGCAATGGACTTTTTAATGCTGTGTATGCTGGCCGCCGCCCCTGCCTGCTTTGCCAGTCTGTCTCTGAGGGGGATCGAAACCATGGTTCTGCCCGTGATTTTCTTCCTGCTGTTTGGCGCAGCCACACTCAGCCTGGGCGGTTTCCTTGTAGGGAAACTCCTGAATGTGGAGCCATGGCTGGCAGCCGCCCTGGGGCTGTCCGCAATGTATGGCTATCCCTTCAGCGTCATGCTCCCGGAGCAGGTCATCAGCTCCATGGAGCTGGAAGAAAACCGGGCCGAAACCCTTCGCCGGAACATCGTTCCGCAAATGGTAGTTGGCAGCTTCACCTCTGTGACGGTATGTTCCGTCTGGATAGCCAGTATCATCAGCACACTCTTATTTTAAAAATCATCGCCGCGGTTTGAAAGGAGGCTCTATGTATCGCGGTATCAAATAAATCAGATTTAGAGAGGAGCTATCCCCATGAGCAACACACAAGCAAACGGCAGTATGTGGAAGAAATATTTTCTGGTGTGTCTTCTGACTACCGCCAAAATCACCTTTCTGGTATCCCAGATCAACACAGTATTTTACACTCAGTTCCTGGAAATTTTTGGAATCAACAATACGCAGCTGGGCTTCACCCAAACCATGAGCATCTTGGGCTGCATCATCGGCAGCACAATCGGCGGCGTTCTGGCCGATCGTGCCAAGAATCCCAAGAATCTGGTGGTAGCTGCCTGCTTCGTTACCGGCGTGGCCTGCTTTATTGAAGCATTCCTGCACACCTACGCTGTGCTGCTGCTGATCTATTTCCTGTTCTCCCTGTCCCAGTTCGTCCTGATGAGCAATGCGAACCTGAAATGCATCAGCCTGATCGGCACCCCGGAAGAGCAGGGCAAGCTCTTCGGCGTCGCTGAATCCGCCTACGCTGCCGTTTCCCTGATCTTTAACTATGGATTCCTGGCGCTGATTTCTCTGATGGGCCTGAATCTGCTGCAAGCGTTGTATGTGGTCGGCGGTATCTGCATTCTGCTGGGATTTGCGCTGCATTTCTTCCTGCATCTGCCCCAGCAGCCTCAGACAGCCGCCCAGGCCGACAAGCCCAAGCAGAAGGCCTCCGCGACAACTTATTTGAAAGTTCTGAAAATGCCCGTCACCTGGTGCAATGCTCTCGTGTTCTCCAGTCTGTACCTGTTCTCCACTTTCCTTTTCAGCTACACCCAGCCCCGTCTGGTCAGCGTATATCTGATGGATGCGGCTGTCGCCTCCGGCGTACTGCTGCTGATTCGGAGCTTCCTGCGGATCGTTCTCGGCCCCATCGGCGGCAGTTTGCGGGATAAAGTCGGTGATTCCTTCAAGATCATGATTCCTTTCAGCATCATCTCCATTGTTCTGGGCCTGATAAATGCTTTCCTGCCCATGACTCCCGGCTCCAATGTGGTCATCTATTTTGCAATCCTGATTACTTCTGCGGTCTGTATGTACCTGATGAGCCCGCTGCAGTATACACTGGCTGCCGACGCAAAAGTTCCCAGTTGCTACAACGGCACTGTGTGGGGCGTCAGCACTGCTTTGAGCCCCATTATGGGACTGTGGGTCGCACCGGTCTGTGGTATTCTCATGGATAACTATGGCGCAGTCGCCTACCGCTACATTGCTCTGTTTATGGTTGCGGCCATTGCCGTTGGCCTGATTGCAGTCGTCGTCCTGCGCAATTGTATCCGCAAGGGCACCAGCCTTGGCAAAGAGGTGCAGGCCGAAGTTGACGCCGGTCTAATTTCTTAAAACAAAAAACAACACAAGGAGGCATACCCTCATGGATCATATTGAACAAAGAATTCTGGAAATCATTGAACAAAACGCGGAACGGATCAAATCCTTTGGTGACGACATCTGGAAGCACGCAGAGCTCGGCTTTGCAGAAACCCGCACCAGCCAGAAGTTCGCTGAACAGCTGGAACAGCAGGGTCTGACCTGTCAGCGTGAGATTGCTGTAACCGGAGTAAAATCCTACCTGAAAGAAAAGAAAGAGGGAGAGCTCTGTATCTCTTTGATGGGTGAACTGGATGGTCTGCCCATCACCAGTCACCCGGAGTACAATCCGGAAACCGGTGCGGTCCACGCCTGCGGCCACAATGCGCAGCTCACCGGCGTCATGGGTGCCATGATTGCGCTGACAGGCCCTGAAGTATGCGCCGCCTTGGATGGCAACATTGCCTTTATCGGCGTTCCCGCAGAAGAGGGCTCCACACCCGCCATCCGGAAAAAGCTGATGGACGAAGGGAAAATCAGGTTCTCCGGTGGTAAATGTGAATTCATCCGCGCAGGTGCTATGGATGATATCAGCCTGACAGTTGGTCACCACATCATGGGCAACGGTAAGCAGTACGGTATCGGCAACAGCTCCACCATGGGCTTTCTGGAAAAGGAGATCACCTATACCGGCATCGGTACCCACCCCGGCTTTGCCTGTAAAGCCGTAGATGCCCAGAACGCCGCCACCCTTGCCACCCATGCGGTAGAGCTGCAACGCGAAGGAATGCAGAGCTTCCACGGCTCTCCCGCCGTATTCCTGCTCCATGGTATGATTGAGCGCGGTGCGAAAGCAACCAATATCATCTCCGACCATGTAGACATGGAGTACAATATGCGTGCCATGAGCGTAGATCAGCTGCTGGATATGTCTTACCGGGTAGACAGAAGCATTAATGGCGCCGCCATTGCCACTGGTGCCGGTGTGGAAGTCCGTACCATCCCCGGCTATATGCCTTATGTACCCATCAGCGACACTAGTGTGATTTCCAAAGCCTTTGAGGCTATGGATCCCCAGCATGAGCATGAAGTCGTCAATTGGACGCCCAACACTCTGGGCGGAACCTCCGACTACGGCGACCTGTCGTGCATTATGCCTGTCATGCAGTTCTATACCGGCGGCCACACCGGCGGTACCCACACCATCGACTATCATGTGGTAGACCAGGACGAATACTATCTGGCCCCTGCCAAGGCCTTTGCCCTCATCGCCTACCATCTGCTGAAGGACGGCGCCAAGGAGGCTAAACGGCTGATTGCGGAGAATAAGCCCTCCATGACTGCTCAGGAATATGTTGCGTTTATGGAAGGCCTGCAAAAGTCCTGGTCCGTAGATATGAAGCCCGTCCCGGAATTTACCGGCCACAAGGATTCTAACTTCATCGGTAAGGGAGTGTCCTGATGCAATACCTGACAGAGCCTATAAAGCCGGAACGCTTTACTGCCTCCGGCAGCTACCAAACGGCAGCCGGAAGCCGCGTTGATTACGAAGCAGTCAGTGAAGATAATTTTATCTATGCGGATGACGGACATCCCTTAGCCTCTATTTTTTCCTACTCCTATTTCCGCAAAGGCGGAAAAAACCGGCCTGTTGCCTTTATCTTTAACGGTGGTCCCGGTGCCGGCTGCTTCTGGCTGCACATTGGAATCTTCGGGCCAAAGCGGATCCATCTGGATGACCCGGAGGGTGTTAAAATGCCCCTTCTGCCTCCCTTTGCTTTCGACAATAACCCGTTGTGTCCCCTGGACATCTGTGACCTGGTATTCATTGATCCTGTAGGGACCGGCTACGGCCGCCTACTGGACGAAAAAGTGGCAAACCAGTTTTACGGTGTGGAAGAGGATGCGGAGAGCGTCGGCGCGTTCATCTGCTCTTGGTTGAATCGCTATAAGCGCTGGGACAGTCCTAAATTCATCTTTGGTGAAAGCTACGGCACCCTTCGGGCATCCATGCTCTGTGAAATTCTGAACGGTTCCGGGCGTACCGGCTCTGCCTCCTTTGGCTTCAATGGCATGGTACTGATTGGCAGCGCCATCGGCACCGGCCGTGGGGCCTGCGAATTCCCCGGTATTGAGGAGTCTCTGCTGACCGTGCCCTCCATGGCTGCTGCCAACTGGTATCACCACCACCCCACCGAACAAAGCGTGGAGGAATTCGTCGGTGAGTGCTATGCGTTCTGTGAGAAGGAATACTGCGCCGCCCTCTACAAGGGCAGTGCCATCTCTGAAGCGGAGGCAGATCACATTGCGGAGCGGATCGCTTACTTCTCCGGACTGTCCAAAGATTATGTCCTGAAAATGAAGCTGCGCCCCAGCATGATTTATTTCCTGGACCTGTGCCGAGAAAAGGACGATCTTGATCTGGGCGGTCAGGATGGAAGGTTTACGCTGCCAAAGTCTCACTTCGTCAACACCTTCCTGTCCTCTTTTGACAATCCCCTGTCCGCCAATATCTCCCCGGCTTTTATTTCTATTATGAACGGGCAGCTGAAGCAGGATCTGAACATCAGCTTTGACCGCCGCTACTACGGCAGCGCCCACTTTGACATTCCCTGGAACTACAACAGCAAACGTACCGCCGCCCAGGCGCTGTCCGCTTCCATGCGGCGCAACCAGAGCATGAAACTGCTGTTCGCTTCCGGCTATTTTGACCTTCGCTGTCCGCTGGGCATGACCCGTTATCTGGCCAATCATATTGATCTGGACGGAACACGGGTGGAGTTGAAAGAGTACGTTTCCGGACACATGGTCTACATTGGCGACGAAAGCGCAAAGGCATTCTCCGCAGATGTACGGCAGTTCATTCTGGAAAACAGTTGATCTTCTCCCAGGCGATCTATTCCCGCCATCTGTAAACAACAAAGCACCTGTTGGCATTGTTCTGACAACGGGTGCTTTTATCTATTGATTTTGCAGGCGGGAACTATGCGGATTTTCTGCTGATGGATCCGTTTTGACAAAAAAGACAGGCCAGATGAAAATGGCCTGTCTTTGGGTGCTATAAAAAAAGCCACCCGAAATCGGGTGGCACCTTTATCCTGGTGGAGACTACGGGACTCGAACCTGTGACCTCATGCGTGTGAAGCGTCGTGGGGCTATGCCCCACGGGGGACGCTCTAACCAGCAGAGTTTTTCCACCATTTTTACTGTTATCCTTGAAAAGTCCGAACTTTTTCTTGAAATTCTTTCTTAAACCGTTTTCCTTTTTCTGATTCAGTCGGCATTCTTCTGTTTGAATACATCTTATCACATCTTCTGTTCACGGAACAAGGTCTTTTGACTAAATTAAACATCTTTTATCATCTTTCCTTTCCGCTCTATCATCTTTGAACATCTCTCTATCATCCCGCATCCAGAAGCATAGAAAATAAATGAAAAATAATCAGTTTTATTTCTGAACCTATCCTATTATATTGGATAGGTTATTTTGTATAATCTGGGTGTAAAGATTGAGAGAGATAAACAAACAAAAACCTCTCCAAAAGAAATAAGGGTTGCGACCTACCGCAAAGGCCAAGAGCCAAGAAAGGAAATTGCTATGAATACCACTACTTCCGCTGTTCGCTTCACCATTGACTTCATCAACACGACTATTACCGGAACCCAGGCCAGCTTTAATAAAGCCAGTAAGGGTTTTGGCCCCGAATACGAGGAACTGACTGCTAAGATTGCGGCGCATCCCACCTTCAAGCTGACAGTCAAAGAGCAGAAGCACAAGACCACGCGTGCCAAGAGAACTTACGAAGGGCTGAATGACGACTTTATTAAAGATTACATTTCCACTTTGGATAACGCTAAGGAGATGCAGAGAGAATACAAAGCAATTCAGAAAGCGGCTAAGGAGTGCCGTATGAAAGCATTCCCCATGACAAAGAAGTGGTTTTTGGATAAGTTCAGCACCAAGGAAAAGCCCTTCAAAATGGATGACGCAAGAGAGAAGATTTCCAACTTCCGAATTGCTCAGGCAACCAAGCCCCTGACCGAAATTTCTTCTGACAACGCAGAGCAGACCCGTAAAGCATCTTAATCCACCCACATACAGAAAGGAAAGGTATTTATTATGGAAAAGTTTAAGTTTGATGTTATCTCCAAGACCCTGACCATTACCGCCAAGTTTGCAGAGGCTATGAACA
>JBNMHR010000021.1:0-27541 GCA_050872865.1 Faecousia sp.
AGATAGGTCAGAGGTGGAAGCGCCGTAAGGCGTGGAGCTGACTGATACTAATAAGCCGAAAGCTTGACCAAAGCGCAGGCTCAGTGAGCTTTCGAGAATTGCGGATACACAGTGTTCAGTTTTCAAGGTATATGGAAAACAAAGAAAGTCACAGACGAAAGTCTTTGACATAAAGTCCCTACAAGGGACGACATAAGTTGGTATTGATTGCGACGAGGGTCCACCTGTTCCCATCCCGAACACAGAAGTTAAGCTCGTCCGCGCCGACAATATTTGCAGGGTGACTTGCCGGGAAGATAGGTAATGCCAACATAAGATAGCCGCTTCGCTTTTGCGAGGCGGTTTTTTGTTATGTACGCTTCTGTAGGGGCGGCTACCAGCCGCCCGAAAGGCAGCAATACAAACCGGCAGGCCTCATACCTGGGACCTGCCGGTTTTGGGAGAGTATTTTAGCCTTCAATCATCCCAAAAGCCAGAATGCCGGTTGCCGCATAGGTCAGGATGGCGGAGAAGATGCGGCCCTTGGTATCTTTTGCGGAGCACAGACTGAGGTACAGGCTGACCAGAAGCAGCGGGACGCCGGAAAGAATGGAAATATTATGTACCCATAGGCCCTCTTCAAACCAGCCGGAAACAAAGGGGTAGCTGCCCAGTGTTACATAGTGCCCCCACCAGTTGACAAGAAAGGCAGACAGGGTGCACCAGATGCCCCAATCCAGTGCGTGATTTTGGGCGGCATAAATCAGGAACAGGATGGTGACCAACACCAGCGGGAAAACACTGACGCTTTCAAGCTGGACAAAATTTACGCCGTCTATGGCAAAATTCCATGCATCCTCCCCCAGGGACTGCCAGAAAAAGGTCCCGGCGAAGGAGCCGCACACAAAGGGAACCGTTACTTCCCCCAGCTTTGCCTTGCGGGAGGCCAGGGCGGCGAGACAGACGGCTGCGGCGAAAGAAAGAATGCAGAACACCAGCCGCCCGACAGTGGGGGCGGAAAGCTCATCCCCAACGAGGATAGCCTCCCCCAGCAGCGGCCCCCGGTAAATGAGAAGCCGGTGCAGGCGGATACAGACCAGCAATACAACATATTCCAGCAAAAGCGGGAGCAAGTATTCCTTTGCCGAAAATTTTGGCTTGTGGTATCGCTCAAAATGTTTCATGGAAATGCCTCCTGAATGGAAATAGATGCTGTTAGTATATCATATCGGAGGGGAAAAGGCTATATGTGGCGAAAAAAGGTTCTGCCGCCTGCCCATGCCGCGAAAGAAATTTTTTCCGGCCGCGTTTGATTCTGGTCCCAATTTCCGTCTACCCAGATGAAGACACAAAAGGAAGGTGATACCCTTTGGAGGATTCCAAAATCATAGCTCTGTTCTTTGCCCGAAACGAGGCGGCCATTGCAGAAACGGATGTGGCCTATGGGAAAAGACTCCGAGGCCTATCTTATCGGATCGTTGGCAGCAGGGAGGACGCGGAGGAAAATGTCAACGATACCTATTGGAAGGCCTGGAACGCCATCCCGCCGGAGCGGCCAAAGCATTATTTTGGGTTTCTTGCCAGCATTTGCAGACATCTGTCCCTGGATCGGCTGGACTGGAACAACGCGGGCAAGCGGAAGTCGGAGGTCATCTCCCTGACCCAGGAATTGGAGGGCTGCATTCCCTCTCCGGAAAGCCGGTGGGAACAGGATGCCCTTGGGGAGGCGCTGAACGCGTTTTTACATACCCTTCCCCGGGAAAATCGGGTGATTTTTCTGCGCCGGTATTGGTTCGGAGACTCCCTGGGGGAGATCGCCCGGCGCTGCGGCCTGAGGGAAAGCGCGGTGCAGATGCGGCTGAACAGGATGCGAAAGAAGCTGCGGTCTTTTTTGGAGAAGGAGGGGGCAACTCTATGACGGGAAAAGATTTTTTGATGGCCTTTGATGCTGTCCGGCAGGATTACATTGAAGAAGCGGAGTATGACTGCTTTTCGGCGAGCAAGAAGTCTGTGCCGAAGCGGACGATCCTGATTGCGGCGATGATCGGATTGGCGGCGCTTCTGGTGGGCTGCGCGGTGGTTTACGCCCTGCGTATGCAGGACCTGCGGATCGGACAACGGCAGGAAGCATCCTCTAAATTTTCCGAAGACGGGCAGCAATATCTGGGTGAAGAAACGGTGACCCAGCAGGTTCTTACCCGGGCGGGCCTGCAGGGAAGCCCGGAATACAAGGCGGCCCAGGAATGGTTTGCATTCTTGCAAGCCTATGACCCGGACAAGTCCATTTTTGAGAGCGTGAAAGACAATCTGCCCGTATTCCCGAAAGAATACGAAGGCTATAACCTCTATTCCAAGGAAATGAAGGACAGGCTGGATGAAATTTTGAATGCCTATCAGCTAATGCCTTTGGGGGAGGCGGTGCCCTTCCGGACGCCGAAGCTGCTGTTTGAGGCCATGGGCGTTTCCGATGTACTTCTTCCGGATTCGGCTGGGGCAATGGAGTTCCTTTCGGCGGCCTTTTACCGGAGCGGGGAAATGAAGGCCGTTGGCAATATTACTTTTGATGGCGAAAAGAGCTTCGGTATTTCCGTATTTTATCATCCAAAGGGGTATTTTTCGGAGGATGTGGCACTGCTTTCCAATGCTGCAAATTGGACCGAAGAGACGCTCAACACCGCTTCCGGGGCACAGGTATTGATTTTGACGGAGGGCAGCGGCACTAGCTGGCTGTTTTGTGACAGACCGGAATATATGGTCAGCATCCGGGTAGAGGATGGGGACAGGCAGCAGCTAAAGAAACTTGCGAATGCGGTGAATTTTGATTTGAAACCCCGAATTATAGAAAATGCCAAAACGGAAGAAGCCTCCGGCGGAAATGGTCAAATCGGAGATTACCGGTTCTCGGTGAAAAACGTGGTTTCCGACGGCTATACCGCCTGGGTCACTGTTTCCGTTACCGGCCCGGAGGGGACGAAGCTATTGGTCGACGAGCCGTCGAAAATCCTGACCTATGGGAATGAGGTGGGATTCTGGTCTTCGGTCACGCCGGGGCTATCTACCGAAAGATATGGCGGAGCCTGGGCAGACGACGGGGACGGAAAGGACAATACCGCAGAGTATATCCTGGAAGCCCACAGCCGGGAGGACAATATGGCCTTTGGCCCCGGGGCGGTGTGGAAGCTCTACTGGGAGGACCTGCGTCTGCTGACCTGGGACGAGGAAGCGGGGGATTTCCATTCCGAAACCCTGGCAGAGGGGACCTGGGCGGCGGACATCACCTTCCACCCGGAGAACACCGGAAGCCTGGAGCTGATTCGGGAGCCGGTGACAATAAAAATCTACTGCGGCTGGGATTTGCAGGGAAATCGGGTTCTCAGGGATACGACTCTGCGGTCCGTCTGCCTGCACCCTTTGAGCGCAACGATCTCCTGCACGGACGAGAAAACAGCCCCGGACTTTTTATACGACGATGGTCCGACGGTTTTTCTGAAGGACGGAAGCAAAATCCGCCTGTTGGGGGTGGCAGGAGAAGTGGGGAAACAGTACCTTCGCCCGGAACGGCAGATCGACCTGGACCAGGTAGACTATGTCAAGATGGCGGACGGTGTTCGGCTGGAAAGCAACGAAGAAGTCGAAGCACAATAGTTGTTTTTTATCGCGGTTGTATTTTGAGACCTATGTAAATGCAGACAGCCGAGGACCGATCAAGAACCCCCTGCCCCAATGAGATGCTTGTGATCCATTTGGAGCAGGGGTTCTTCTGTATTCAGTTTTTCAGTGCTGTAATGGGGATTACAAATACGCCACTCCGAGAGATTTCACGTTTTCAACCCGAGAGATTTTGAATTTCCAATCCGATGGATTTGCGGAAATAAACCCGAGTGATTTTGAAGAGGCCCACTGTTACATCCCCGGCACCACGGAAAGGCAGTTTGTCCCCGATGCCCATCCCAAACAGTAATAAAACAGTAAACACACTTTCTTCGCCCTATGCTATAATGAAGAAAACGCAGCAGGGGGGAAGAGAATGGGAAACAAAATACTGATTATCGAGGATGACAGCGCTATTGCCCAGGCTTTGAAGCTGAACTTGGAGAGTTCCGATTACAGCGTGACGACCTTTGACAATGGCCTGGCTGCCTGGAAGGGGCTGGAAAAGGAGCATGGGTATGACCTGGCGCTGCTGGATATGATGCTCCCGGGAATGGATGGGTTTTCGCTGCTGCCCAGGCTCCGGGAGCTGGGAATTCCGGTGATCTGCCTGACGGCGATGGCGGACGACCGGCATGAAATTCGTGGTCTGAAGGGCGGAGCGGAGGACTACATTGCCAAGCCCTTTTCTATGGCGGCGCTGCTGGTAAGGATGGAAAAGGTGCTGAAGCGCTGCGGCAGGCTGGAGGAAATCTATCGGTTCCGGGACCTGACACTGGACAAGGCAAACAGGCTTTTGACCCGGAACGGGGAGGAGATTCGGCTGCCGCCTCTGGAACTGGACGTACTGGCGGTGCTGATGAAGAACAAAAATCGTACAGTCTCCCGAGATCAGATTCTAAATGAGATTTGGGGCCAGGACTACTTTGGAGACATCCGCACGGTGGATGTGCGCATTGCCAATCTGCGAAAAAAGTTAGGATTCACCGATGAGATCAGAACCATTGCAAAAGCCGGTTACCGGTTGGAGGAACGATGAAGCTGAAAACGAAATTGACGGCGCTGTGCGGCGCACTGTTGGTCCTGGTGGCCTTTGGGCTGACGGGGGCTATGCTCTGGCAGGTCCGGGAGCAGTCCTATGCCTCTGCCCAAAGCAAGGCGGAGGAAATTGTGAAGGAACTGAGCAATTCCTTTGAAATGGCCGTGGTTCATGGGGAGAAAACGAATGCATCCTCCCAAAAGCCCTATTGGACCTACTGCTTCCGCAGCCTGGGGGTGCCCGGAAGTGCCCTGCTGGTAAACGGAGAAATCTACTCCGCCGGGACCACGATCCCGCCGGAAAAATATCTGGATACAAGCGGAAGCTGGGAGATCAGGTCCGCCCGGCGCCGGGTGGACGGGAAATTCTATCTGGTTTCCGGCAAGGCCCTGGAGCTCCGGGAAAGACAATGCCAGGTATTTCTTGTGACGGATGTGACCTATATTCAAAATCAGCTGCTGCGCCTGGCAGGGACCTTTGCTTTATTGGCGCTGACCATCGGCCTGATGGGACTGCTTGCCCTGCGGTGGCTGATCGGCCGGACCCTGCGGCCCCTGGCGGACCTTTCCCAGGCGGCGGATGGCATGGCAAAGGGCTCCTACAGCCAGCGGGTGCCGGTGGCGGCCCAGGATGAGGTGGGTCTGCTGGCAGAGAACTTTAATGAGATGGCCCAGGCGGTGGAGACCCACGTGGACGAATTGCAGGAGCAGAACCGGCGGCAGAAGCTGTTCCTCGGGGCGGTGGCCCATGAGCTGAAAACGCCATTGACTTCTCTTCTTCTGAATGTCAACACCCTGCAAACGGTGTATCTGCCGCAAGAGAAGCAGGAGGAGCTGCTTGAGAGCATGGACACCCAGCTCCATTGGCTGGAAACCATGGTCAAGAAGCTGCTGACGCTGCTTTCCATGAATCGGAACGCAAAATTTACCCAGACCTCCGTCCCAGAGCTGCTGGATCAGGTGGAAAAACTCACCAAGGATACTTGCGAAAAATACGGGGTGTACCTGGAAACCGCCTACCGGACAAGGAGTTGTACCGTGGATAAGGACCTGATGTGCAGCGCCCTGGTGAACCTGGTGGAAAACAGTGCCAAGGCCTCCAAGCCCGGGAGCACGATCCGGCTCCTGGCAGAGGAGGAGGGCTTTACGGTCATGGACCAGGGCTGCGGAATTGCCCAGGAGGACCTGGAACGGGTGACGGAGCCCTTTTACATGGGGGATCCCTCCCGCAGTAAGGCAAAGGGCGGCTTCGGGCT
Source organism: Faecousia sp. (assembly GCA_050872865.1). Taxonomy (GTDB): domain Bacteria; phylum Bacillota; class Clostridia; order Oscillospirales; family Oscillospiraceae; genus Faecousia. Next base: position 5,925 of record JBNMHR010000021.1, read on the forward strand.
GGGGCTGGCCCTGGTAAAGGAGATCGCGGCGGTCCACGGGGGAAAGCTGGAGCTGGAAAGCAAACCGGGAGCGGGGACCGTGGCACGGATCATGCTGAAAAATGGAAAGGATGTGCAGCAATGAAAAAGAAAACAGTTTGTGGGGTCGCGTTCCTGCTGGCTCTGGCCATGCTGTCCGGCTGCGCCGGGGAAGCAATGGAACCCACCAGCGTCAATCAGGGGATGCTTCTAGAAAAGAGCGCCCAGGAGCAGTCGGTGTATTCTTTTCCGGAAAAATTCACCGGGGACTGGACAGGCCAGGACGGGCGGCTGACCATCCATGCTGATGCCCAGGTGGTGGCGGAGCTGGGAACGGACCTGCCTACCGCAACTCTGGCCCCCAGGGAATTTACACAGGCGGATGTGGATAACCTTTTGCGGGTGTTCCTAAAAGGGGAACCCCTGTATGCTTACACGCAAACCAAGCAGGAGTTGCAGACGAACCTAGACTACATCAACTCCCCGGACTGGCAGTCGGACCCGGCAAAGCCCAGAGACCCGGCTTCCCTGGAAAAGCGCAGGCAGGAGCTAAACGACTGGTACCAGGCGGAAATTGCCAAGGCCCCGGCGGAAAAGCCCATCGTCCACGGTTTCTCCGATTCGGAAAACCCATGGGAGGTTTCCGGTACGGCCACGGTGGACGGGAAGAAATGGGAGGTCAGCATTGACAATTGCTCCGATTTAGAGCCTGCCTACCGGTGGATCAGTGCACAAATTCTGCGCAGCGACTACAAATATCGGGACTACGAGGTCCCCCTGCCGGAGGTGGACAGGGAAACGGCCGTTGCCTATGGAAACGCCCTGATGGAGGAATTGGGCTTTGACAATATGGTCCTGGACGATGTTCAGATGGGAGAACTGGACGGCAAGCCGGACAAGGGCCTGTGGGAGCTCTATTATACCCCTACCGTAAACGGCATTCCCATTTCCAGCATCCGGCGGGACCGGAAGTGGACGGATGACCAGGGAAATGTCTACCATACCTACGAATACGAGAACTACGGTGGAAGCGAGGAAACAAACCCGGATACCGTCTCCTGGTATATGGAATGCATCCGACTGGACGTGGGCAAGGAAGGGGTGCTGTCCTTCTACTGGGCTGCCCCCAGCACCCAGCCGGTGGTCCGGGAGGAACATACCGCAATGCTGCCCTTTGACGAAATTGCCGCCATTGCCGACACCATGCTGCCCGTGGTCATCATCGGCCCCAGCGAGGCCAGGCCCCTGGTGGAGATCGATCGAATCAACGGCTTTGAGACCAGGATGGATGTGGAGCTGACAAAGGTCTCCCTTTCCCTGATGCGCGTCCGGGACAAGGGCTCCCTGCAGGGGATCGTTGTCCCCGTCTGGGATTTCTGGGGCACCTCCGACTGGTACGACCCGGAACCCAGCGAGGCCCATTATACAGCCCATATGGTAAAGGGCAGAAATACCGAATTTGGGCCATTGCTTACCCTGAACGCCATCGACGGCACGGTGGTGAGCCGGCTGTTTGGGTATTGAGATGAAATGATTGACAGTTTTGAAGTTGCACATTTACATGGCGGCAGAGTGCTCCGCGGATACAGGGTAGGGGAAAATGCAATGATCGATCAGGCCACATTTGCAAATAAAAACCGCCTGTTTTCGTGTAATATACCCTTTTTCATATCCCCCCATATGTAGAATAATCAGATTTTGCACAAAAAATTGCATGAATTTTCTACGGGTTTTGACGGAATTCCCAGTTTACAAGTGGTCTGACATATAGTATAATGAAATCCGTACGGGATTATCGATATTCTGTACTGACAGAATAAGATGCTGCCAAGGAAGGCAGTAATTTTGAAATGGAGGAATTCCCATGTCTGTTAAAGTTGCTATCAATGGTTTTGGCCGTATCGGCCGTCTGGCTTTCCGTCAGATGTTCGGCGCTGAGGGCTTCGAGATCGTGGCTATCAACGATCTGACCTCTCCCAAGATGCTGGCTCACCTGCTGAAGTACGATTCCACCCAGGGCAACTACGCTGCTCAGGGCCACGTTGTCGAGGCTGGCGAGGACAACATCGTTGTCGACGGCAAGAAGATCACCATCTATGCAAAGGCCAACGCTGCCGAGCTGCCCTGGGGCGAGCTGGGTGTCGACGTTGTTCTGGAGTGCACCGGTTTCTACACCTCCAAGGCCAAGGCTCAGGCTCACATCGACGCCGGCGCCAAGAAGGTCGTTATCTCCGCTCCTGCCGGCAATGACCTGCCCACCATCGTTTACAACGTCAACCACGAGACCCTGACCAAGGACGACAACATCATCTCTGCCGCTTCCTGCACCACCAACTGCCTGGCTCCCATGGCTAAGGCTCTGAACGAGCTGTCTCCCATCGAGTCCGGCATTATGTGCACCATCCACGCCTACACCGGCGACCAGATGATCCTGGACGGCCCCCAGAGAAAGGGCGACCTGCGTCGTTCCCGCGCCGGCGCTGTGAACATCGTTCCCAACTCCACCGGTGCTGCCAAGGCCATCGGCCTGGTCATCCCCGAGCTGAACGGCAAGCTGATCGGCGCTGCTCAGCGTGTTCCCACCCCCACCGGCTCCACCACCATCCTGAACGCCGTTGTTTCCAAGGCTGTTACCAAGGATGAGATCAACGCCGCTATGAAGGCTGCCGCTACCGAGTCCTTCGGCTACAACGAGGACGAGATCGTTTCCTCCGACATCGTCGGCATGCGTTTCGGCTCCCTGTTCGACGCTACCCAGACCATGGTCAACGCTCTGCCCGACGGCAAGGCCCAGGTCCAGGTCGTGTCCTGGTACGACAACGAGAACTCCTACGTTTCTCAGATGTGCCGCACCATCAAGTACTTCGCTAAGTTCCTGTAATTTAGAAAGACTTGCTTTTTTGCCCGCCCCGAAAGGGGCGGGCTTTTGTTTGAGTGGTGGCGTATGAAACAATCATCCAATAAATGCTAGGTTGACTTCTACCTATTTTTGCATATAATATAGGGAGAAAGAGGGTGACATTATGCAAATCAACACCAATACGATCGTCTCTGTAACAGAGGCAAACCAGAATTTTTCCCGCGTTACAAGAATTGCCGAGAAAAACGGCCAGGCGGTCATTTTTAAGAATAACCGCCCAAAGTATATGGTGATCGATCTGGATTCTTCTCCAATGCTGGAGCTGACGGATGATGAAAAAATAGATATTGTTGCTGCGCGTATTCTAAAAAAATACAAGCCCGCTTTTGAGGAGCTTGCAAAATGATCAAGTTTTCAAAAGAGAAGGTTTTGCTCCTGCATCAACTGATTGCACAGGAAACTGGGGGCAGTATCGGTTTGAGAGAAGAAAGCCTTTTGGAATCTGCACTGGAATCTGCTTTTTCGAGCTTTGATGGGAAAGAGTTTTATCCAACAAAAGAGGAAAAGGGCGCACGTCTGGGCTATACGCTCATTTCCAATCATGCCTTTGTGGATGGAAATAAACGCATCGGAATGTACGTGATGCTGACTTTCCTAGAAGTGAACGGGATCCATATGGACTGCACAAATGAAGATGTAGCAAGTGCTGGGTTGGCGGTTGCTTCTGGGGAAATGGATTATGAAGCGCTTTTAAAATGGGTCAGGGAACACAGAGAGCCATAATGAAAATACCCGAAGATGCGGAGGTGGTTGATGTGTGTAAGGCAGTAGAAGAAATGCTGAAGGAAAGACAGACAGAAGGCATTTTGGAGACCTTAGCGGGCTTGGTACGAGATGGACTTATAAGCATCCAGACTGCGGCGGCCAGAGCAAACATGAGCCAGAGAGAATTTGAAGAGGCCATGAAAAAATACGCAGTATAACGCATCCAAGAAGGAGCCCCCATGTCTTCCAAAGCAGGGAAGATGTGGGGGCCTTTTTTACAAACCCTCAGAATCCTTTACACAGGAATTACATACCTGCGGTTTCCTCTTTTACATGGATGGCTTACAATACCCCCGTAAACAAAAACAAAGCAAATACAAACCCAATGGAGGAAACAAAAAATGAATATCAAGAAAACAATTGCTGCTGTGCTTTCTGTGGCGGCTCTGATGACCATGACCGCTTGCGGCGCCAGCCAGGCGCCTGCCGCTTCCGAGGCTCCCGCAGCCACCACCGCAGCGGCTACTACCGCCGCTGCCGCCGAGACCACTGCCGCTCCTGAGAATGTAAAGGGCACCGTGTCCCTGGCCGGTTCCACTTCCATGCAGAAGCTGTGCGAGGCTATGATCGAGAGCTTTGAAGAGGAGTACCCCGACATCACCGTTACCGCGGAATACACCGGCTCCGGTGCCGGACTGGAAGCTCTGGCCGGCGGCAAGACCGACATCGGCAATGCCTCCCGTGCCCTGAAGGACGGCGAGAAGCAGTCCGGCGCTGTGGAGAACATTGTGGCCATCGACGGCATCGCCGTGATCACCGACAAGGCCGGTACCGTTCTGGACCTGACTACCCAGCAGCTGACTGACATCTACACCGGCAAGATCACCAACTGGAAGGATCTGGGCGGCAATGACGAGGCCATCGTGGTCATCGGCCGGGAAGCCGGTTCCGGTACCCGGGGCGCTTTCGAAGAGCTCTTAAAGATCGAAGATCAGTGTGCCTACGCCCAGGAGCTGGACAGCACCGGCGGCGTTCTGGCCAAGGTCGCTTCTACCCCCGGCGCCATCGGCTATGTGTCCCTGGACGTTGTGGATGACTCTGTCGCCGCCATCAGCCTGAATGGTGTGGCTCCTACCGAAGAGAACATCGTAGCCGGTTCCTACCAGCTGTCCCGTCCCTTTGTCATGGCCACCATGGGTGACATTGCCTCCCAGAACGATGCCGTGAAGACCTGGTTCAACTACGTACAGAGTGACGCCGGGAAAGCTGTCATCACCGGCCTGGGCCTGATCCTGCCCCAGTAAATGAAGAGAAATCCCGAGGGCCATCCGGGCCACAAAGCCTTCACCGCGGAGGCTGTGGCTCGGGCCCTCCTTCTCATTTGCGCGGTGGCCGCAATTTTCGCGGTTTGTGCCATCACTTTTTATATGTTCGCCAAGGGCCTGCCCGCGCTGGGGAAAGTAGGTGTGGGAGAGCTGATCTTCGGCACCGTCTGGAAGCCCACGGCGGCGGAACCCCAGTTCGGTATCGCCTATATCATCCTGTCCTCTATCGTCGGCACGGCCATGAGTGTGCTTTTGGGCGTGCCCATCGGCCTGATGACCGCCGTTTTCCTGACGGAGGTATCCGGTAAGAAAATGGCGGCCATCGTAGAGCCGGCGGTGGAGCTGTTGGCGGCCATCCCCTCGGTGATCTACGGCCTGGTGGGCATGATGGTGCTGAACCCGGCCATGTATGCTCTGGAAAAGACCATTTTCGCCGGTTCCGCTACCCATCAGTTTACCGGCGGCGCGAACTTACTTAGCGCCATCATTGTTCTGGCTATTATGATCCTGCCTACGGTGATCTCCGTCAGCGCCTCCTCTCTGCGGGCGGTGCCGGATTCCATGCGGGCGGCCTCTCTGGCGCTGGGAGCCAGCAAAATGCAGACCATCTTCCGGGTGACCATCCCCGCCGCCAAGTCCGGTATCCTTACCGGCGTGGTGTTGGGCATCGGCCGGGCCCTGGGCGAGGCCATGGCCATCAACATGGTGGCCGGCGGATCCGTGAATCTGCCCCTGCCCTTTAACTCCGTCCGGTTCCTCACCACCCAGCTGGTCAGCGAAATGGGCTATGCCGAGGGTACCCACCGGCAGGTGCTGTTTACCGTAGGTCTGGTACTGTATCTCTTTATCCTCATCGTCAATCTGGTGCTGCAAAAGCTGCGGAAGAAAGGAGCGGAGCAGGCATGAACAATTCTTTGACCGTCCATCGCCGCCGCCCGGCGGATGTGCTGGCAAGCGCGGCCATCTACCTGTGCACCTTCTTTTCGGTAGCCCTGCTGGCGGTACTGCTGATCTACGTCGTGGTCCAGGGCATCGGGGCTGTGAACTGGCAGTTTTTGACCACCGTCACTTCCGTTTTGAAGGGCACCGTGGGCATTGCGGGCAACCTTTTGAATACCCTGCTCATTGTGCTCCTCACCATGCTCATCGCCACTCCCTTGGGTGTGGGTGCGGCGGTATACCTGAACGAATACGCCCGGCCCGGCAAGCTGGTATCCGCCATTGAGTTTGCCACGGAGACCCTGTCCGGCATCCCCTCCATTATCTTCGGCCTCTTCGGCAGTATGTTCTTTGGAGAAACTTTGGGCCTGGGCTACTCCCTGCTGACGGGCTCTCTGACCCTGATCCTCATGGTGCTACCCCTCATTACCCGGAACACCCAGGAGGCCCTGAAAACCGTGCCCCAGAGCTACCGTACCGGCGCTTTGGGCCTGGGGGCCGGAAAGTGGTACATGATCCGCACCGTCCTGCTGCCCAGCGCCGTCCCTGGTATCCTCACCGGCGCCATTCTGGCCATCGGCCGGATCGTGGGCGAGTCGGCGGCCCTGCTGTTTACCGCAGGCAGCGGCAAGGCCCTGCCCAAGACCCTGGCAAAGTTCTTTGAGAAGATCTTCCATTCCGGCGGCACGCTGACCGTTCAGCTGTATCTCAGCGCCACCAGTGAGGGAGACTTTACCACCGCCTTCGGCATCGCCGTGGTGCTGCTGGTACTGGTACTGTGCATCAATCTGACTGCCAAGAAGCTGGCTGCCAAGCTGGACCCAAGGAGAAAGTAAGATATGGAGAATGATGTAAAAATTTGTGTCCGGGGCCTGAACCTGTACTACGGACAGAATCACGCCCTGAAAAATATTGATATGGACATCCCCGCCGGGGCAGTCACGGCCTTTATCGGCCCCTCCGGCTGCGGCAAGTCCACCTTTTTGAAGACCCTGAACCGTATGAACGACCTGATCCCCGGGGTGCGCATCGAAGGTGAGGTCCTGCTGGATGGGGAGCCTATTTACGGCCCCAATGTGGATACCATCGCCCTGCGGCAGAAGGTGGGCATGGTGTTCCAGCAGCCCAATCCCTTCCCCATGAGCATCTACGACAACGTGGCCTACGGGCCCAGAGTCCACGGCATCCGGAATAAAGGCCAGCTGGACGACATTGTGGAGGAGAGTTTGCAGGGTGCCGCCATCTGGGAGGAAGTCAAGGACCGGCTGAAGAAGTCCGCTCTGGGCCTTTCCGGCGGCCAGCAGCAGCGGCTTTGCATCGCCCGGGCCCTGGCGGTCCACCCTGAGGTCCTGCTGATGGACGAGCCCACCTCCGCCCTGGACCCCATTTCTACGGCAAAGATCGAGGACCTGATGGAATCTCTGAAAAAGAAGTATACCGTGGTGGTGGTCACCCACAATATGCAGCAGGCTACCCGTGTATCGGATTACACGGCCTTCTTCCTGCTGGGCGATCTCATCGAGTTTGGCAGCACAAAGCAGGTCTTCTCCTATCCCAAGCAGAAGAAGACCGAGGACTACATTACGGGGAGGTTTGGCTGATGCGGCTGAAATTCAACGAACAGTTAAAGGCACTGGGAGAAGAGCTGACCCATATGGGCAGCATGATCGAGTCTGCCATTGAAAACGCGGTCCACGCGCTGCTCAATCAGGATGTGGAGACCGCCAAGAAAATTATGAAGGAAGACGAGCTGGTGGACCAGGAGCAGAAGAAGATCGAAAACCTCTGTTTCCAGCTGCTCATCCAGCAGCAGCCTGTGGCAAGGGATCTGCGGACCATTACGGCGGCCATGAAGATGGTCACGGATATGGAGCGGATCGGCGACCATGCGGCGGACATTTCCGAGCTGACTGTTGCCATGGCGGAGACGCCTTACCGGCTCCAGGGGGAGAACATTAAGAAAATGGCCGCGGAGACCATGGTCATGCTGGTGGATGCGGTAGATAGTTATGTCAACAAGGACATGGACAAGGCCAAGGCTGTCATTGCCCACGACGACATTGTGGACGACTACTTTGTAAAGGTGAAGGCGGACCTGATCGACGTTATCCGCCAGAACCCGGAGTACAGCGAATTCGCGGCGGACCTGCTTTTGGTCAACAAATATCTGGAGCGCATCGGCGACCACGCCACCAACATTGCCGAGTGGGTGATCTTTGCGCTGGATAACAAGGGGGAAGATGCTTGAATATTGATTTTAAAGAGAAAAAAGGCTTTATCTGCGATATGGATGGGGTCCTCTACCATGGCAACCGGGTGCTGCCCGGGGCGGTGGAGTTCGTCCAGTGGCTGCAAAGAGAGAACAAGGAGTACCTGTTTCTTACCAACAACAGCGGCATGACGCCCCGGGAGCTGGGCCAGAAGCTGGAGCGGATGGGCCTCCATGTGCCGGAGGAGCACTTTTACACCAGCGCCCTGGCCACGGCGGAATTCCTGAAAGCCCAGGCCCCCGGCTGCTCCGCCTTTGTTATCGGCGAGGCAGGGCTATTGAATGCCCTGTATGACGCGGGCATCACCATGAACGATGTGAACCCGGAGTACGTGGTCATCGGCGAGGGCCGGACCTATTCTCTGGACACTCTGACCCGGGCGGTGAACCTGGTATTGGGCGGTGCGAAACTCATCGGCGCCAACTCCGATGTATCCGGCAACATTGAATGCGGCATTGCCCCCGCCTGCCGGGCCTTGATCTCCCCCGTAGAAATGGCTACCGGCAAGCAGGCCTACTTCTGTGGCAAGCCCAACCCCCTGATGATGCGCACCGGCCTGCGGCTCCTGGGCTGCCACACGGATGAGGCTGTGGTCGTGGGCGACCGGATGGATACGGACATCGTCGCCGGTACCGAAAGCGGCATCGACACCGTCCTGGTCCTCTCCGGCGTCTCCGACAAGGACACCCCCAAGGCCTTCGCCTACCAGCCCACCATGGTGCTGAACGGGGTAGGGGATATTGTAACGGAGTGATATTTAAAAGCAGCTGTCCCGCGAAAAAATGGGGACGGCTGCTTTTTGTGGTTACGTATGTCATTGCGAGACAGTCCGCAGACTGTCGTGGCAATCCCCCGGTTGAATGGGATATGCTGACGGGCGGCACGTCTTGTCCCCCTCCAAGCATGGAGGGGGCGGGCGACGCAGGAGACCGGGGGTGGTTGAAAGGGTTCGATATTTTGAGCGGTTGGATGAATGGAATATGTTCCATTTGGCCGTATTTTCTCACCAAAGCAATCTGTTATCGTACCGGGTCCCCTCCACCTCTGTCACTGCGTGACATCTCCTCCAGCAGGAGGCGAACAAGAATGCCGTCCGTTAGCCTTGTACGTTCATCCAGGGGATTGCCACGACAGTCTAGCACCGCAGTGCTGTGCATAGCGCAACCGCCGTAGGCGGCTCTTAGCGCGGAGCAGTGCGCACTGCCTCGCAACGACATCCTTAATCGTACAACTCCCCATTTATTGGATAGTCCATCTTAAAATATTATTTGAAAATAATTCTCATTTGCCTATTGACAAACGAGCCCTTCCGTGCTATGATATCCCCGTAAATAAGAATCACTCACAAGAAGATCGCAAGGAGGTGCCCATGGAAACAACATCCAAACAGTTTCGCAAGCGGAATGCCATCCTGAGCTGCCTCCGCTCCACAAAGAGCCACCCCAGCGCGGAGGCCCTGTATCAGCTCCTGCAAAAGGAGCAGCCGGATATTTCGCTGGCCACGGTCTACCGGAATCTGGCCTTATTCAAAAGCCAGGGCCTGGCTGTCAGTGTCGGCACGGTGAATGGAATCGAGCGCTTCGATGGCAATACGGAGCCTCATGTCCACTTTATCTGTACCGGCTGCGGCGCGGTGGAAGACCTGTTTCAGGTGGAGCAGCCGGATTATTCCGGATTCGAAAAGAGCCTGGGCTGCCGCGTTGACGGCACCCAATTGACCCTCACCGGCCTGTGCCGGGATTGTCTGGAAGAGGACCAGGCGAAATCATCCTAAGTCGATCCAGCCAGGGCCCAAGGCAAGAGGGTACCGGCTTCGATCCAATATAACAACTACTAAAATTACGGAGGAGTATTTACTATGAAGAAATTTGTCTGCCCTGTTTGCGGTTATGTTCTGGAAGCGGAAGTCATGCCCGAAGGCTTTGTCTGCCCCGTCTGCAAGGTTCCCGGCTCCAAGTTTAAGGTCATGGAAGAGGGCAAGCTGGCTGCCGAGCACGAGCTGGGCATCTACGAGAAGACCGTTGCCAACAACCCCGACATCTCCGATGCCGATAAGGCTTATATCCTGGAGCAGCTGAAGGCCAACTTCACCGGCGAGTGCAGCGAAGTGGGTATGTACCTGTGCATGGCTCGGGTTGCCCATCGTGAGGGCTATCCCGAGATCGGCCTGTACTGGGAGAAGGCCGCTTACGAAGAGGCTGAGCACGCTGCCAAGTTTGCCGAGATGCTGGGTTCTACCCTGGAGCCCAACATGACCGCTTCCACCAAGAAGAATCTGGCCTGGCGTGTGGACTGCGAGTTCGGCGCTACCCAGGGCAAGTTCGACCTGGCCGCCTGCGCCAAGAAGAACGGCCTGGATGCCATCCACGACACCGTCCACGAAATGGCTAAGGACGAGGCCCGTCACGGCAAGGCTCTGAAGGGCCTGCTGGAGCGGTACTTCAAGTAAGACCATCCCGGAAAGGACACGCATCGCTATGAAATACGTTTGTGATGTCTGCGGCTGGATCTACGACGAGGAAGAGACCGGCGTCAAGTGGGAAGACCTGCCCGAAGACTTCGAGTGCCCCCTGTGCGGGGTGGGCAAGGACCAGTTTTCTCCTGCGGAATAAGTGAAAAAACGAGGAGGCGGAGCGATCCGCCTCCTTTTTGCGTAAATCTCCAATTGTGCTCAAAATTCTGACGGAATTTCAAAAGTGTTTATGGATTGGGGCGGGGGGAAAGGTATAATGGGGTATCGGTAAAAAGAATTTGACCCAAAGGAGCACAGATGACAGACAAGCGCAACTCTCTTCGGCTGATGCTGGTGGCCGTGCTGGCAATTGGAATTGCCCTGCTGACCGGCGGGCGGACCCATCCCAGGACGTTGTATCATACCACGGCCCAGGGCAGTACCAATATCCATTTTTCCCATGATTCCGGCTTTTACGAGGAGCCATTTTATTTGGAGATCCATGTTCCCTCCGGGGAAATCTATTATACCCTGGACGGCTCCGAGCCGGACCGGAATGCCACCCGGTATACGGGGCCTATTTACATCGGGGATGCCAGCGCACAGGAAAATGTGCTGTCGGCCCGGACGGATATTTCCAGCTGGAAGGTCACGGTCCCCACAGAGCCTGTGGATAAATGCACGGTGCTTCGGGTCCGGTATTATGATGCCCTGGGCAGGAGCGAAAGCTGTACGGAAAGCTATTTCGTTGGTTTTTCCCAGAAAGAGGGATACGAGGGGTACCCTATCCTGTCCCTTGTCATGGACCCCGAGGACCTGGTGGACGGGGAGACCGGTATTTACATCCAGGGGGACAGCTACGATGGTGACAGCTGGTCCGGCAATTATTACGGGCGGGGCCGGGACTGGGAACGGCAGGCCTATTTTCAGTATTTTTCTGCCCAGGGGGAATTGCAAACCGCCGCTTCCTGCGGGGTCCGCATCAAGGGCAATTGGAGCCGTCGGCTGCCACAGAAAAGCCTGAATCTGTTCGCCCGGACGGAATACGGCGGCCTGGAGGAATTCAAGTATGACTTCTGGGGCACTGGGTACTTTCCGGATGTGATGACGCTGCATTCCGGCGGGAACGACACCACCGGAAAAATGAAGAACCGGCTGATCACGGCCCTATGTGAGGACGAACCCTTCGCCACCCACCGGTATGTGCTTTGCCAGGTGTTTCTCAACGGGGAATACTGGGGCCTTTACGACCTGACGGAGGGCTACACCGCCCATTATATTGCCCGGACCTACGGGGTGCCGGAGCAGTCGGTGGTCAGTATGAAGGCGACGCTTCTGGAGGAAGGCAACGGGGAGAAGCTGGTGGAGGATCTGAACGGCTTTGCCAACTTCACCGACTTTTCCAAGCCGGAAAATTACGAAGCCTGCGGGGAAAAAATGGATATGGACAGCCTGATCCGGTACTATGCCGTGATGCTCTATTGCGCCCGGAATACGGACTGGCCTGTGGATAACACCCAGCTGTGGCGGACCATCACGGCCACCGAAGGCTATCGGGACGGAAAATGGCGTTATATGCTCTACGACATGGATTCCCCGGGAATGGAAGAGGAATATACGGGTCACGATACCGTTGCCAGCGCTATGGAACGCTCCACATTCTTCCGGAGCCTCATGGGAAACAAAACCTTCCGGCAGCAGCTGGGAAAAGCTATGCTGGATCTGAGCGAAACGGATTTTGAGCCGGAACATGTGCGGCTGGTTTGGGAGGCTCTCCGCACCCAGCAGGAAAGCGCCATGGCGGCCCATTACCGCCGGTGGTACAGCACCACGCCGGAGGCCTTTTACGACGAAACAGAAGAATACCTGGCTTTTTTTGAGAACCGGCCCCAGGTGGTAAGGCAGCTTTTGAAAGAATACGATATGCTGCCGGAATGAACAGAAAAAACGGTACCGAACCCAAGACCTGGGACGGTACCGTTATTTTTATCTTCTTCTTCGGTTGGATCTGCCCAGCACGTTGTCCGGCAGGTCGAATTTTCCAAACTGGTCCGGGCAGTCCTGGACCCCGGCGGGACGGTTAGGTACCTCCTCCGGGGAGGCACCACAGGCCTTATGGACCTTTTCCAGGGTGTGCTGGGTCAGGGGATGGGCCTGCTCAAAGTAGAATAGGCTTTCTTCCGGGGCGAACAGAATGTCCTGAGGCTTTTGGGAGCGGACGGAAGCGGCAATTTCCGGTTTGGCACAGACCCGGACGGAACGGCCGGAAACCAGGTCATACACCGTAAAGATCAGCCGCCCGGTCTTGTAGTAGAGCAGGTGCTTTTTTCCGGCGGTACAGTGAAGCCCGATTTGAATGGCATCCACACAGCAGCCGTCATGTTCCGAAACGCACACCAGCCGATCCGGGGCAGGGTCGGTCAGCTCCAGCTTTGTAAGGGCGGTGTCACAGACCCGGACCCCCAGAGCAAGCAGGGGGCAGGGCTTTCCGTGAAAGCGAACGGAATCGGTCCAGAGATGATGGATCCGTTGGTTTTGAGATTTCAGCAAAAGCATGGGGTTTCTCTCCTTTTCTTTGACACCATTATAAATAAAAAAGTATCAAATGTCAAAGAGAGAGTTGTTTCCCCAGGACGATTGCGGGAGTTGCCCCATTGCGAGACAGTCCGCAGACTGTCGTGGCAATCCCCTGGTTGGATGGTACAGGCTGACGGGCGGTACGTCTTGTCCCCCTCCAAGCATGGAGGGGGCGGGCGACGCAGGAGACCGGGGGTGGTTGAAAGGCTTTGATATTTTGAATGGTCGGATGAATGGAATATGTTCCATTTGGCCGTACTTTCTCAACAAAGCAGCCTGTTATCGTACCGGGTCCCCTCCACCTCTGTCACTGCGTGACATCTCCTCCAGCAGGAGGCGAACAAGAATGCCGCCCGTCAGCTTATACCGTTCATCCGGGGGGCTGCCACACCAGTGTGCGCACTGGTTCGCAGCGACATCCGTTTTTTGGGCCCCCACAAATCCTTATTTCCCAATCAGCGCCAAAACCTCGTCCTTTTCCGGCATGGCCCGGATGGCACCTTTGCGGGTGGTGACGATGTAGGCGGCGGTGTTGGCAAAGGTCAGCATTTCCCGGCGGTCATCTTCTGTCAGGTTTTGGATCCCGTGGTCCAGTACATAGCCCAAAACGCTGGCGCAGAAGGTATCCCCGGCGCCGGTGGTCTCGATAACGCCGCCCAGGGAATAGGCGGGAACGAATACGGGCTTTTCGCTGCCGTAGAAGCTGTAGCTGCCTCCGGCACCGGCGGTGACGTTCAGCACTTGGATGTTGGGAAACTGGGCCTGCAGCTTGGCGGCGCCCTTGTAAAAATCCTGTTCTCCGGTCATAAATTCCAGCTCGTTGTCCGCAATTTTCAGGATGTCACACCGATACAGGCCGTAGGCAATGGCCTTCCGGGCCTCTTCCAGGTTTTCCCACAGGGGCGGGCGCAGGTTGGGGTCGAAAGAGATAAGGCACCCGGCTTCTTTGGCGCATTCCAGGGCGGCAAAGGTGGCCTGCCGGACCCCCTCGTGGGTCATGGACAGGGTGCCAAAGTGGAAAATTTTAGCGCTTTGGATCAGCTCCAGGGGCAGCTCCTCCCGGGTGAGCATCATGTCCGCGCCGGGTTTCCGGTAAAAGGAAAAGTCCCGGTCCCCATCCGGGGCGGTCTGGACAAAGGCCAGGGTGGTGGGGACCTTGGGGTCCACTCGTAACCCTTGAGTATCGATCCCGGCGGCCTCTACTACGCCCTTCAGCATTTTTCCAAACAGGTCATCCCCCACCTTGCCAATAAAGGCGCAGCGCTTGCCCAGCTTTTGCAGCATGGCCAGCACATTGCAGGGGGCCCCGCCGGGGCAGGCCTCAAACAGGGAATTGCCCTGTTGTGTTTTTCCGTTTTCCGTAAAGTCTACCAACAGCTCTCCCAGGGCGACAACGTCAAAGTCCATATGTGTTTCCTCCTTTTTAGTACAGGGATTGGATCAGTTCGATCAGGTATCGGTCCGGGGGTGCGGGGGAATAGTCCTTGCCGAAGGCGGCTACAAAATCCCAGGTCTCCGGATGGTCTCCAAAGCAAAACAGACTGATACGATCCGCCGAGGCATGCTCCTCGATGCGGAAGTTGCTGGCAAAGGCCACGCCGTACTGCTGGGCCACCAGCTCCAGGGCGGTATCGATGCTGCTCAGCTCTACGGTCTTTGGAGAAATGGAATGATCCTCCAGGATCTTTGCCGCCAGCTGGCCCAGGCGCATCTGCTTTTTCAGAAGCAGAAAGCAGTCGTTTTCCAGGTATTTCAGGTCGATCCACGGATATTTCCGGTCCGGCACCTCCTTGGCCAGCAGCTCATAGTGGCCGTTTTTCGGGGCGCAGAGAATGATCTCCTCCCGGCAGATCAGCTTGCACCGGAATCGGGGCTGGGTAAGACGGTCTCGCTCCGACATGGTGTAGAAGCAGATTTCAATGGCGCCGCTGGCCAAAGCCTGTTCCAGAGTCTGGACATCATCCTCTAAAATCGACAGCTCATAGTCCGGATAAGCCTTCTGAAACGCCGGAAGCACCCGGGGCAGGACCGTTCGGCCCCGCCCGGGTGTGATGCCAATGGACAGCTTTCCATGGGTGCCTTCCCGCAGACGCTTTATTTTTTTGTCCAGGTCCTGCTCCAGCTGGAGCATTTTCCGGGCGGTATCCAGGTAGAGTTCTCCGGCGACGGTGGGGATCAGCTGCCGCTTTTTGCGTTCGAACAGGGGCATTCCCGCCTGATCCTCCAGCTTCAGCAGGAAGCGGCTGAGGGCGGGCTGTGATACATACAGCCGCTCTGCCGCCTTGGAGAGGTTCTTTTCCTGGGCGATGACGATGATATATTCCATCTCTCTGCGGTCCATATCCGGCATTCCTTTCTTAGGTCGTCACCTGAGCCTGCAGGCGACCGATGGGACTATTATAGCAGAGGAAGAATGGTTTTTACAGCGGCCCGCAGTACTTTTTTTTCGTCCTGCAGTTGCATGGAGTTGATGGCGATCACGGCGTTCTTTTTGGGGATGACAACGCAGTACTGGCCGTATTTTCCGTCGGCCCGGAACATGCCGTCGGGCATCATCCAGAAGAGATAGCCGTAGTCCGTACCGATCTCCCCGTCCCCCTCGTTGGAGACGATGTGAGACCGGCTGGCCTCTTCCACCCAGCTTTCGGGGATCAATTGCTTTCCTTCCCAGCGGCCCTTTTGCAGGTACAATAGGCCCAGCTTTGCCAGCTCGCTGACGTTCAGCTGCAGCCCACCGGCGCCGAAGGTATTGCCCAGGGGGTCTTTTTCGTCCACGGGCCGGGGGATGCCCAGGGGCTCAAAGAGACGGGGCATCAGGTAATCCACAAGGCTCATGCCGGTTTTGCGCTGGATGAGCATGCCCAGCAGGTAGGGGCCGGCGTTATTGTACTGGAATACGGTGCCCGGTTCGTGGATCACCGGGGCCCGCAGAACGTACTTGACCCAGTCCTTTGCGGCCATGTAGGGCCGCTGGGCTCCCATGAGCATGGGGTGGTCAAAGCCCATGCTCATGGTAATGAGGTGACGCAGACGCATTTTTTTCAGGTTCTCGCTGACAACTTCCGGTGCATCCTCCGGAAACTGATCCAGCACAAAATCATCCAGGGAGAACAGTCCCTCTTCCACCGCAAAGGCGCAGGCGGTGGAGGTAAAGCTCTTGGTGACGGAATACTGGTTCTGGCGCTGCTCCGGCTCCGGCTGATAGGAGGCGACCAGGGTACCGTCCTGGTAGACCCGGACGCCCCGCACAGCCAGGTTTTCTTTGGCAACGTCGGATTCAAAGGCAGTTAATACAAAACTCATAGGGTGCTCCTTTCCTCAGGCGGGGATGATGCCGGTGAGCACCACAAAGGCCAGCATGGCGGAAGCCAGAACGAAGGCCCACTTGTAGGAGAAGGCGATGTGGTCCTTCAGCTCTACATTGGTCAGGCCCAGGCCCATGTAGGTGGCGGCGGTCATGGGCATGATGTAGATGGCGGGGCCAAAGGTGATCAGGAAGGCGGCACCCACAGTGGCGGCGGGGATACCGTAGCCGGCGACGATCTGGTTGACGATGGGCAAAATGCCATAGGTCAAGGCGTCACCGTGGATAAACATGCTCAGGGGGCTGTTCACGGCGGCGAACAGGATGTGCAGGTGGGGAGCCATGCTGGCGGGCATTGCGGACAGGACCATTTCGGTCATGGCGTCCAGCATGGGGCTCTTGCCCATAATGCCGATGAGCACGCCGGAGGCCAGGGCGGTAAAGGCCATGGTCAGAGCGTCGGTGGCGTGGGCCTTGATCCGCTCGGTCTGGGCCTTCTGGGAGGGATAGTTGACCATCAGGCCGATGGCCAGAGCAATCATAAAGGTCACATGGGTGGCGACCTTGGTCAGGGTCAGCATCAAAACGACGCCGATGATCAGAACAATGTTGAACCAGAACAGCTTGGGGCGATGGAGCTCGTTGACCTGCTTTTCTTCCGCAATTTCCGCAGGGGTCTCTGCTTCGCCGGGTACGTAACCGGCACCCCGCTTCTTTTCGTTCCGGGCAAGGAGTACGCACAGACCCAGAATCAGAACCAGACCGAAGATCTGGGCGGGGATGCAGTACTTCCAGATCTCAGAAGTGCTGACTTCCAGCGCGGCGGCAGTCCGTCCGCAGGGGCCGCCCCAGGGGACGATGTTCATAACGCCCATGGTCAGGGTGGTGATGCACAGCAGGTTAATGGGGCGGACCTTCATCTTCTTGTAGATGGGCAGCAGGGGCGGAATGGCGATGAGCAGAGTGGTGGCGCCGGAGCCATCCAGGTGGCCGATGACGGCAATGAGGACGGTGGCGAACATCAGCAGGGTCACATTGTTGCCGACCAGTTTCAGGACCTTGCCAACGATCCGGTCGAATACACCGGCGTCGTTCATAACGCCGAAGAACAGAACGGCAAAGATGAACAGGATGGCGGTGGTGGCCACACCGGATACGCCGGAGGCAATGTAGCCGCTCATCTCATCGGGAGTGAAGCCGACTACAAAACCGGTGATGATGGGCAGAAGGATGAAAACAACGGCGGGGGTACTCTTTCCCCAAAGGAGCAACGCCACAATGAGGATCATAAGGACAAATCCGGCAATGCCGAGCATAGACATAAAGAGTCATTCCTTTCGCTTTTTTGAATTCGATTCTTGATGCACCCGGGGTATCTAGATGCCCTTATTATAAGGAGGGATGCCTGAAAAGTCCAATGCCGGAATCTTGCCGCTTTGTATAACCGTCGGTTATAGTTTTTGAGACTTTGTGCAGAATTACCATAATTTGTGTCGATACAAAAAATGCCCCTTCTCCGGGTGGCGGAGAAGGGGAAAAGCAAAATCACATAGCTGCCGGGGCGTTATCCATATCGGCCAGATACTTCTTGACGCTGACCAGCTTGACGACGCAGGTAAATACCTGCATGGCCAGGGCTAGGTCCTCGTTGGCGGGGAAGGAGGGGGCAATGCGGATGTTGCTGTCGTGGGGGTCCTTGCCGTAGGGGAAGGTGGCGCCGGCGCCGGTGAGGATCAGGCCGGCCTTTTTGCACTTGGAGACGATCTCCTTAGCGCAGCCATCCAGGGAGTCGAAGGAGACGAAGTAGCCGCCCTTGGGGTTGGTCCAGGTGCCGATGCCCAGGCCTCCCAGTTCGGATTCCAGGGTGTTGTGGACGATCTCAAACTTGGGCCGCAGGATGTCGGCGTGGCGGCGCATATGCTCGATCATACCGTGGATATCTCCGAAGAAGCGGACGTGCCGCAGCTGGTTTACCTTGTCGTGGCCGATGGTCTGGACCTTCATCTGGGCCCGGATATCCACCAGGTTATTCTCGGAGGCGGCCAGGGCGGAGATGCCGGAGCCGGGGAAGCTGATCTTGGAGGTGGAGGCGAACTTATAGGCCAGGTCCGGGTTTCCGGCCCGCTTGCACTCGGCCAGGATCTCGATCAGGTGGTCCTGGTCGTGGTCGTACAGGTGGTGGATGGTGTAGGCGTTGTCCCAGTAGATGCGGAAATCCGTGGCGGCGGGCTTCAGCCGGGCGAACCGGCGGACGGTCTCGTCGGAATAGGAAATACCCTGGGGGTTGGAGTACTTGGGTACGCACCAGATGCCCTTGATGGCTGGGTCGGAGGACACCAGCTCCTCTACCATGTCCATATCCGGGCCGGTGGGCAGCATGGGGATGTTGATCATCTCAATGCCAAAGTACTGGGTAATGGCAAAGTGCCGGTCGTAGCCGGGGACGGGGCACAGGAACTTCACCTTGTCCAGCTGGCACCAGGGGGTGGAGCCCATAACGCCCTTGATCATGGACCGGGCTACGGTATCGTACATCACGTTCAGGCTGGAGTTGCCGTAGATGATGACCTGATCCGGCCGGACCTCCATCATGTCGGCCATCAGCTCCTTGCACTCCTCAATTCCGTCCAGCACGCCGTAGTTCCGGCAGTCGGTGCCGTCCTCACAGGTCAGGTCGCTGTCGCTGTTCAATACATCCATCATGCCCATGGAAAGGTTCAGCTGCTCCTGGCCGGGCTTACCTCTGGCCATGTTCAGGGTCAGCTTGCGGTTCTGGTATTCTGTATACTCGGCCTTCAGGGCAGCCTTCAATTCCAGCAGCTCTTCGCGGGTCAATTCGGAATAGGGTTTCATAGAGTTACCTCCGGACGGAACATAGATTTGCAAGATTTATATTATGAACTTGCAGAATGCTTATATCATACTCCGGTTTCCCCCAAAATGCAATGGGCAGTATTCACAGATTAAGAAGGAGAAGAATCTAAAAAGTGCATATTCTGCACAGGGGCAGGAAAAGCATAGGGCCATCTATAGACGCCGGAAGCGGGCTTTTCAGCTGAAAGTGCGTATTGCCGAAAAATCCGGGTATTGTAAACCTGCGTATTATGGGAAATCTCGGGTATTATAAACATGCGTATTGTCGAAAAATAAAGGGTATTCAAACTTGCGTATTGTGGGAAATTGTGTTAAACTGAATATAGAGGTGAGTAACATGCTGTTCAGACGCAAGATCTATGATAAATTTCTGACCTGGAAAAAAGAAACCGCCGGAAAAAAGGCGCTGCTGATCGAAGGGGCGCGCCGGATCGGGAAATCCACGGTGGTGGAAGAGTTTGCGAAAAAAGAATACAAAAGCTATATCCTCATCGACTTTGCAAAAGCATCCGAGGATGTAAAGGAGTATTTTCGACTGCATCTAAACGATTTGGATACTTTCTTTATGCTTTTGTCCGTACAATACGGTGTCAAACTGTATGAGCGGGAAAGCGTCATCATTTTTGATGAGGTACAGCTGTTTCCAAAAGCCCGGGAGGCCATTAAATACCTGGTGGCGGATGGGCGCTATGACTATATGGAAACCGGTTCGCTGATCTCCATCAAAGAGAATGTAAAGGATATTGTGATTCCTTCCGAGGAACGGCAGATCAAAATGTACCCGTTGGATTTTGAAGAGTTCTGCTGGGCCCTGGGAGAGGAGCCTATGGCGGGTTATATCAAGGCCTGCTTTGAAAGAAAAGAGCCATTGGAGCGGACGCTTCACAATAAGGCAATGCTTTTATTCAAGCAGTATATGCTGGTAGGCGGGATGCCTATGAGCATTGTTGCCTTTTTGGAGGGAAAGAAAGATTTTGGAAGGGCAGACCTGGAAAAACGGGACATTCTGGCCCTTTATCGGAACGATATTATGAAGATCCAAGCCCAGTACCGGTCTAAGGTCTTGGCCATCTTTGATCAGATCCCCGGCCTGCTGTCCCGACACGAAAAACGGGTGGTGTTCAATCGCATTGCCGCCGGTTCTTCTGCGGACCAGTATGAGGAGACCTTCTTCTGGCTGACGGATTCCATGGTCGCGAATGAATGCCGCCGTGTCAATGACCCCAATGTGGGCCTCTCTCTTACGGAGTCGGATACCTATATCAAGTGCTATCTGGGAGATACGGGGCTTCTGGTAAGCCACGCTTTCGATGAAAATGAGCTTTTGGAGGATGAGGTCTACAAGCAGATCTTTGACGGAAAGCTGGGCCTGAACGAAGGGATGCTCTATGAAAATGTGATCGCGCAAATGCTGACTGCCAATGGACACCGTCTGTTTTTCTATACCCATTACAGTGAGGAGAAAAGACGCAATGACATTGAGATCGATTTTTTGATTTCCAACAACAGCAAAACAAAATACAAAATGTATCCCATCGAGGTGAAATCCTCCGCCCGCTACACCACGGACTCCCTGCTGAAATTCAAGGAAAAATATAAAAACCGTATTGGCGGCTGCTACATCATCCATCCCCGGAACCTGATCGTAAAGGATGATATTCTTTGTATTCCGCCTTATATGACCATTTGCCTGTGAAACGGTCTATACACAGACGCATTTTTACAAAAACGGCGCTTCCCTTTGGCTGGGAAGCGCCGTTTTTAAATCATAATTTAGCCTTCGTATCCCGTGATCCGCCGGGCCACATGGACGCCGCTGGCGGAGGCGTGGGACAGGGAGTGGGTGATGCCGCTGCCGTCGCCGATGATGTAGAGGCCGGGGTGCTTGGTCTCCAGGTGCTCGTCTACTTCTACTTCCATGTTGTAGAACTTGACCTCTACGCCGTAGAGCAGGGTGTCGTCGTTGGCGGTGCCCGGGGCAATCTTATCCAGGGCGTAGATCATTTCGATGATGCCGTCCAGGATGCGCTTGGGCAGCACCAGGCTCAGGTCGCCGGGGGTGGCGTTCAGGGTGGGGGTGACGAAGCTTTCTTCCATCCGCTTGGGGGTGGAGCGCTGGCCCCGGATCAGGTCCCCAAAGCGCTGGACGATGACGCCACCGCCCAGCATATTGCTGAGGCGGGCGATGGATTCGCCGTAGCCGTTGGAGTCCTTAAAGGGTTCGGAGAAGTGC
>JBNMHR010000022.1:0-25358 GCA_050872865.1 Faecousia sp.
AGCGTTCGTCCTGAGCCAGGATCAAACTCTCAAAAAATTGTATCTAAAGCCCGAAGGCTTCAAATCAAGTTTTTGAATAATCTGCTTCTAGCAATAATTACTCAAGAATTTCGTTGGCTGTTTTTTCGCTTACGCTTAAACAATCCATTAATTGTCCAAGGTGTTAATTAGTTCGTCTTAACGTTATTCAATTTACAAGGTACAGACGGTTCATTTTGAGCTCTCGCTCAATTGAACTCGTTTATTATATCACAGCTCATTTCCTTTGTCAAGAACTTTTTTCAAGTTTTTTGAAGGATTTTCGCTGTTTTCGGGTCCTCCCGGCATCTTTCGGCGCCGTTCATCAGACAGCTTGTATATGATACCACCGCCGTCTCAATTTGTCAAGCACTTTTTTACAAAAACTGACATTTATTTTTAGGCACTTTGACGGCGGACAGGTGTGCGCATTTTACGGACCACTTGTATTTACTCTCTATAAGCGTTATAATATTTCCATTATAAAGAAGGAAGTGCCGTCATGTATCAAGACCTGACCCAAGGGAATATCTCCCTGGGACTTTTGAAATTCGCCCTGCCAATGATCGCCGGGAACCTATTACAGCAGCTATACAACATTGCCGATACCCTGATCGTCGGTCAGGCCCTTGGCCGGGATGCCCTGGCTGCCGTGGGCTCCGCCTTTACCCTGATGTCCTTTTTGACCTCCATTTTCCTGGGGCTTTCCATGGGCGCCGGAGCTCTGTTCTCTATCTACTTAGGTAAAGGAGACCGTTCCTCCCTGCGCAGTGCCGTCTTCCAGGGCTTTGCCCTGATCGGTGCCGTCACCGCGGCGCTGACCCTGCTGGTATTCCTCTTTATTGATGGGATCCTCCATTTTCTCCAGATCCCGGAAACGCTGTATGCCTCCATGCGGATCTACCTATTGATCATCTTCCTGGGGCTGCCTGCCACCTTCCTATATAACTTCTTTGCAAGCCTCCTGCGGTCCGTAGGAAATTCCGTTACCCCTCTGTGGTTTCTGGGCATCAGCGCTCTGTTAAATGTAGGCTTGGACCTGTATTTTGTTTTGGTTCTCCACTGGGGTGTGGCCGGTGCCGCTGCTGCCACCGTCATTGCCCAGTATCTCTCCGGTATCGGCATCACCGTATTTGTGGTCCTCCGCTGCCGGGAGCTGCTGCCCCAGAAAACGGAAATGCGGTTTGAAAAGAAAATCCTGTCCGATCTGATGGATCTGTCCCTTCTCACCTGTGTCCAGCAGTCCACCATGAATTTCGGTATTCTCATGGTCCAGCGGCTGGTGGACAGCTTTGGCCCTGTCACCATGGCGGCCTTTGCGGCGGCGGTGAAAATCGATGCCTTCGCCTATCTGCCCGTCCAGGATTTTGGAAACGCCTTTTCCACCTTTATCGCCCAGAACTACGGTGCCGGAAAGCTGGACCGGCTGAAGCAGGGCTTCCGCACGGCTACCATTGTCAGCGCAGGCTTCGCATTCCTCATTTCCTGCCTGGTATTCCTGTTTGCCCAGCCTCTGATGGGTCTTTTCATCCAGAAGAGTGAATTGGACGTGATTGCCTGCGGCGTTCGCTACCTGCGTATTGAAGGGGCTTTCTACCCCGGCATTGGGCTTCTGTTCCTGCTGTACGGCTTCTATCGAGCCGTGAAAAAGCCCGGCATGAGCGTGGTCCTGACGGTTATCTCCCTGGGTACCCGGGTGGCCCTGGCCTATGCTCTGGCCGGACCCATTGGGGAGATCGGCATCTGGATGGCGATCCCCATCGGCTGGTTCCTGGCGGATGTCACCGGCTACGGATATTATTTCCGCCATCGGCAAAGCATTTTGAATGAAAACTAAGAAAAGCTCCTGCGGAACGAAACACCGCAGGAGCTTCTTTTTTGCGTTAGGATCTTCTCAATGCATCGATGGGATTGAGGTTTGCCGCCTGGGTGGCAGGGAGCAAACCGAAAACTACACCGATCAGGGTGGAGAACACCACCGCAATGAGGATGGCCGGAGCGCTGATGGCCACCGGGATCTGCATAATGGTGGAAATCAGTTCTGCCAGGCCAACACCTGTCAGGACGCCGATAATACCGCCGATACTGGTCAGTACCGCTGCCTCGGTCAGAAACTGCATCAGGATCCGTTTCTTCTTGGCACCAATGGCCTTTTTCAGTCCGATCTCACTGGTCCGCTCCGTGACAGACACCAGCATGATGTTCATAACGCCGATGCCGCCTACCAGCAGGGAAATACTGGCGATCCAGATCAGCTGGGTATTGGTGGATTTACTCATGCTCTGCAGCTGCTGGGCCTGTTCCAGCATACCGGCGGCCTTGTAGGTAAAGCCGGTGTCCGTGCCGGTGATCTGTTTTTCGGTCAGCAGATCCGCCGCGTCCTTGCCAACGGTGGCCATAGAGTCCGTATTGTGGACCCGGATAGCCACTTTCTGGGGTTCATCAAAGGAATACAGGCAGGACCATACGCTGTCGGGGATATAAATATTACCCCCGTTGTCGTTGACATACATATAATAGTCATTCATGGAATTGATGGTCGGGGTAAATTCCTTCCGGGCACCAATGACGCCGATGACCGTAAACACCTGCTGGCCGTATTCCAGGCACTTGCCCACCGGGTCATCTCCGTTAAAGAGGGCCTCGGCGGCGGTGGAATCCACAAGGGCTACCATCCGATGATCCTGAAAATCCTTCTCGGTAAAGCCCCGTCCGTTCCGGATCTGATAGCCGTAGACAGACATATAATAGGGGTCCACACCCATCAGGTTCCCGTTAAAAGCATTGTCCAGGTAGTAAAAGCCATCCACATAGCTGCGGCTGGTATACAGCGACACCTCTTCGGCGCCGGAGATCTCCTTCAAATCCTGCCGGGTCTCCTCCGAAATGGTTCGAACGCTGTCCGGGATCTCGTTCCAGCTGAAATCATAGGTGTTGCCGTTCTGGCTCAGCTCCACGGTGACCACATTGTTGCCGGCGCCGATCAGATTCTGCTTGATCTGTTCGTTGGTTCCCTTGATGGTAGACACGATGGTGATGATAGCCGCAATGCCGATAATGATACCCAGCATGGTCAGCACGGAACGAAGCTTGTGGCTCCAGATGCCCTCAAAGGCCAAATGTATATTTTCAAGCATGGTTCCGCCTCCTTACGCCCCGTAGAGATTCGTGTAGTCTCCCTGCTCAGTGGGAGCCCCCTCTTTGACGTTCTTTCCATAGGGGAATGCCACCAGGTCCGATTCCGTGATCCCGGAAAGGATCTCCTTATAGCTGCCCCAAACGCTCTTGCCGACTCTGACAGCCCGCCGCTCCAGCTTTCCGTCCGCGCCCTGGACATAGACAACATTCTGCCCGTTCTCCTTGCGGACGAAGGCATTCTGCAGGCACAATCCGGTAGAGTCTCCGGTGAGCTCATACTCGATACGCACATAGTTGCCCCCCATCAGGTCTGCGGATTCATCCACAAACACTGTAAAGGGGTAACTGCTGGCATTGCTGTTGCTGTCATTATAGCCGGAATCACCGGAAGGATAATCGCCGATAGACTCCACGGTGCCGGTATACATATTGCCCGCCTGGTTGTCATAAACGGTGACCTCCGAGCCGATGAGCAGCTTGTCCCGGCTAAGCTCACTGATGGAGCCCGTCACATAGAACCCGCCGCCGCCGGACACCTTGATAATGGGCTGCTTTTTCTCCTTGGCCTCCTCCGGGGTCAGAACGGAAATGACCTTGCCGTCCACCTCCGAGCGAACGTTGCCGTCTTTGGTCTCCCGCTGGGCGATGCTGTATTCTGCTTCTGCCAGCTTGATCTTGTATTCTACATCCAGAATGGTCTTTTGCTGCTCTTCCTTCATTTTGACGATCTCTTCCAGGGTATAGGTATTGCCCGTATTGTCATCGTCTCCCCCGCTGGATACCGTGTGTCCAGCGGTCCCTGTCCTTGTATAATCGGCAATATCGGATGCATCAAAAGTGGAGAACACCCAGCCTCCGGACTTATAAAATACATGGAGCCCGTAAAAAGCTGTGGCTTTGGAAGCGGTATTGTCCCCCTCCACCTGCTTGACGATCATATAATACTCCTGGACGTTTTCCGCCGTGGCGGCCTGAAACGCTTCGGTCTCGTCCGTATCATCCGCATCCGTTCCGGTGTCGAGATGGGCCGCTCTGGCTTTTCCCAGAAACTCCGCCAAAGCTTCAAAGACTTCGTCGTTTACGCCAAAGCCGGACCGGACCCAGAGAATAATGGCGTCACTTTCGTTTCTTCCCAAGGGGCCCGTCCAGGCTGTAGGATCGGAATAGATGGGCAGATACCCTTTGGTGGTATTTGCAAAGGCATCTACGCCGTCAGGCTCCACCCAGGTATACTTCTTGGTCACCGGCGTGTAGGGGGTATAATTCATGATCTCCTGGAGCCGGTCCTTTTCCTGCTGCAGCTGCTGCTTCTGCTGCTCCACCGCCAGGCGCTTCTTTTCCAGCGCCAGCTCCGACAGGGTGGAATCGTAGGTCATCAGGACGTCATTCTTCTTGACCACATCCCCGACCTTTACATTGACGGAGGTCACGGTCATGGTATCCGTCACGCTTACCGTCTGGATATTATCGGACCGGACCTGGCCGTAGGTCTGCTGGGAGTCCTGCCAGTAGCTGCCGATGCCCACAATGCTGTAGGGATAGACATATACTGCCTTGCCGCCGGCTCCGGCCACACCGGCAATGATCCCTGCGGTCACGCCCACCACGCCCAGGACGGACCCGGCTATGATGAATATTTTCTTATGCTTCTTTAAAAAATCAAGCTTCATGGGAAGTGCCTCCTTCCACGTTGGTCAGGAGCTCACCGTCCAGAATGTGATAGTTCTTCTTTGCCCACTTGGCCACATCGGCGTCATGGGTGATCATGAGGATGGTCATACCGTTGTCGCTCAGGTTTTCAAAGATCTCCATGACCTGTCTGCCGGACTTACTGTCCAGCGCGCCGGTGGGCTCGTCGGCAAGCAGCAGGGCCGGTTTTGTCACAATAGCCCGGGCAATGGCCACTCTCTGGCACTGGCCGCCGGACATCTGATTGGGCAGAAAGTGGATCCGGTCTTCCAGGCCCACCATTTTCAGTGCCTCTTCCGCCCGCTCCCGGCGCTCCTTCAGGGGCACGTCGGCGTACAGCAGGGGCAGGGCCACGTTGTCCACCGCTTCCATTTTGGGCATCAGGTAGTAGCTCTGGAACACAAAGCCAATGTACTTGTTCCGAACCTCCGCCAGGTCGTCGTCTTTCATGTTCCGCAGGTCCTTGCCGCCCAGTTCGTAGGTACCGGAGGTTGGCACATCCAGGCAGCCAATGATGTTCATCAGGGTGGATTTTCCGGAGCCGGAAGGACCCATGATGGAGATATATTCCCCTTCCTGGACCTCCAGATTGATGTTTTTCAGCACCCGCACCGGCTCCTTGCCCTGCATGTAGTCCTTGCAGATGTCTGTCAGTTTCAGAATACTCACCGGGTTCACCCCTCTTCTGCCGCTGCTTCCAGCTCCGCTTCCAGGCCGGTTTCGGCGGCAGCCGCCTCGGTCTGCTCCGGCTGCAGATCTTCTCCGGTCATACCGTCATCGACCATACCTCCGTCGACCACACCGCCGTCCACCATACCGCCGTCGACCATACCTCCGTCGACCATACCGCCATCATCATAGGATCCGCCCTCGGAATCCGAATCAGAGATGACCGGGGTATGGGAGGTAGGCACACCGTTTTTGCAGATATCCGTATCCGGGAAAGCGATATAGTCCGTCTCGGCAAGGCCGCTGGTCACGTCATAAAAATCCGTTTCCTCGCTGTAATCGCCCAGCGTTACAGCGCGTTTTTCCAGCTTGCCGTGGCTGTTTTCTGCCCAGACATAGCTGGAGCCATCGTCATTAAAGCAAATATAAGCGCTGCTCACCGGCACGCCGGAGCCGCCGGAGGTACCCGTATCTCGCTCCACATACAGATGCTGGCCCATGATCAGGCCATCGATGTTGTCCAAGGTGATGTAAAAATAGTATTTGCTGGCAGCATTTACGGAATCGGTAGACATGCCGTAGCTGTTGCCATTGCTCTTTACCGGGTTTTCGTAATCGATCTGGCTGACGGTGCCGCCCCAGGTCTTGCTGCTGTCCACCCGGGAGGTAAGCTTCACCCGGTCCCCTACCCGCAGGGCACTCTGCTGGAATTCGCCGATGATGCCCTTGACCCGATAGGATCCGGACTGCTGAATGGTAATATAGGCTGCCGCGTTGCCCTGGCTGTCGGTGCCGTTTTCATTGATGGCCTGGACACGGCCGGTGACCGGCGCGGTCACGGTGGCGTTTTTTAGCAGGTCCTTTGCCTTCTGCAGTTCCACCGTCTTGGTCTTCATATTGAGCTCTGCTTCCTTTTTGCTGACCTCCAAGCTTTGGATCTGGATGGTATACTGGAGTTTCCGGTCGGCAGCCGCCTTGTCCCGGTCCCGTTCCAGCTGGCCGATCTGGGTATCGTAGTCGGACATGCTGGAATTCAGCTGTTCCCGCTCCAGGTCCAGCTTATCCGCGGACAGCTGCAGCTGGTCCGTATCATAAGTAAAGAGAGGATCCCCCTCTTTGACATCCTGGCCTTCCTTTACATGGAGCTTGCTGACGCTTTTATCGGAGTCCTTTTTGATCTCCGTGATGTTGTCGGACACCA
Organism: Faecousia sp.; assembly: GCA_050872865.1. GTDB lineage: Bacteria > Bacillota > Clostridia > Oscillospirales > Oscillospiraceae > Faecousia. The sequence goes on from JBNMHR010000022.1 coordinate 6,716, forward strand.
CCATGCCGGAAAAATGGTCCTGGGAAGAGATCCCGGACAGGACGCTGACCTGCTGGACGTAAACCGCCGTTTCGTCGCTTCCACAGGCAGATAGGCTTACCGATAGGCAAAGTGCCGCACCAAAAGCGGCAAATTTTTTGAAATTCATATGTTCCTCCTATGGGGCACCGGAAAGCCTCTGATTTTATGTAAAAAGCAGAGAACTTCCCCCTATTTTCACGATGCTATCATACGAAAATCTTTGTGAAAAGTCAATCGTTCCTCAGTTTAATTGTTCCTTAAATTTTTTCTCTGAAAAGCACAAAGCCGGACCGCCATTTTCTGACGGTCCGGCAAACAGTTTTTTCTTAGTATGCAACGCCCCAGTAGATCATCTTGCCGGCGGGCTTGCCGCAGCAGGCGCAGGTGTCGCCCAGGTGCTCCTGCTTGAAGGGGATGCAGCGGGAGGACATTCCGGCCACTTCCTTCATCTTCAGCTCACATTCCAGGCTGCCGCACCACATTGTCTTGATGAAGCCGCCGTTCTTCTCCTGCAGCTCCTTGGCCTCTTCCAGGGAGTGGGCCTCGTAGATGTGGTCTTCCAGGTTCTTCTTGGCCCGGTCGTACATGCCCTGGTGGACAAGCTGCAGCTGCTCGGCAACGGCAGATTCCAGGTTCTCCAGCTTGCAGGTGACCTTCTCCCGGTCGGTCCGGCGGACCAGAACGCACTGGTCGTTTTCCAGGTCCCGGGGGCCGCACTCTACCCGCAGGGGCACGCCCTTCATTTCGTACTCGGCGCACTTCCAGCCCATGGAGTTGTCGGAGTCGTCTACCTTCACCCAGAAACCGGCCTTTTCCAGCCGGGCCTTCAACTGCTCGGCTGCTTCCAGAACGCCGGGCTTATGCTGGGCAACAGGCAGGATGACCACCTGGATGGGCGCGATCTTGGGGGGCAGCACCAGGCCATTGTTGTCGCCGTGGGTCATGATGATGCCGCCAATCAGACGGGTGGATACGCCCCAGGAGGTCTGGAAGGGGCTGACCCGCTGATTGTTCTTGTCGGTAAAGGTGATGTCGAAGGCCTTGGCAAAGCCGTCGCCAAAGTAGTGGGAGGTACCGGCCTGCAGGGCCTTCCGGTCGTGCATCATGCACTCGATGGTGTAGGTAGCTTCGGCGCCGTTGAACTTCTCCTTATCGGTCTTCTGGCCCCGGGTCACGGGCATAGCCAGCACGTTTTCGCAGAAGTCGGCGTACAGGTTCAGCATCTGCTCGGTAAAGGCCTTGGCCTCCTCGGCAGTGGCGTGCATGGTGTGGCCCTCCTGCCACAGGAACTCCCGGTGCCGCAGGAAAGGGCGGGAGGTTTTCTCCCAGCGCAGTACGCTGCACCACTGGTTGTACTTCATGGGCAGGTCCCGGTGGGACTGAATGACCTGGGCGAAGTGGTCGCAGAACAGGGTCTCAGAGGTGGGCCGGATGCACAGCCGCTCTTCCAGCTTTTCATTGCCGCCCATGGTGACCCAGGCGCACTCGGGGGCGAAGCCCTCTACGTGGTCCTTCTCCTTCTGCAGCAGACTCTCGGGGATCAGCATGGGCATGTATACGTTCTGCACGCCCACCTTTTTGAACTCCGCGTCCATAATGTGCTGAATGTTTTCCCAGATGGCGTAGCCATAGGGACGGTAGATGAAGATGCCCTTCACGGAAGAGTAGTCGATGAGCTGCGCCTTCTTGCACACATCGGTATACCACTGGGCAAAATCCACCTCCATGTCGGTGATCTGCTCTACTTTCTTATCCTTTGCCATGTTTTTATGATCATCCTCTCAGGTTTTATTATAATGATTCACTTTATTATATCACGGCTGTCAAGAGTTTTCTTTTGCATTTTCCATTGTTTTTTGGAGTATTTTCTGGTATAGTGGAGAAAACACACCAGGAGGACACACCATGAGATCCATTCGAGAAATTTATAAGATCGGCAAGGGCCCCTCTTCCTCCCATACCATGGGACCGGAGCGGGCGGCCAGGCTTTTCCGGCAGGAGAACCCCCAGGCGGACGGCTTTCGGGTGATCCTCTACGGCTCCCTGAGCAAAACCGGCGTGGGCCACGGCACCGACCGGGTTTTGCGGGAGACCCTGGCGCCCCTGCCCACCAAGATCGTTTTTTCCGACGAGGAGCTGCCGGATTCCCACCCCAACACCCTGGACTTTATCGCATTGAAGGACGGAAATGAAATCAACCGCCTGCGGGTAGAGTCCATCGGCGGCGGGGACATCCGGATCCCCGGCCGGGAGGAGGACCCTTCGGAAGAAGTCTACATCGAGCACTCCTTTGCCGAGATCGCCGACTTCTGCAAGTGGCGCTATATTTCCACCCTCAGCGACTATGTGGAGCTGAACGAAGGGCCGGACATCTGGGACTTCCTGCTGGAAGTCTGGCAGGTGATGAAGCAGTCCATTGAAGACGGCCTGAACGCCACCGGCACCCTGCCGGGAGGCCTGAACGTCCAGCGGAAGGCCAGCTACCTGTATCACAAAACCGGCGGCTGCGATGCCCCCGCCCTGCGGGAGTTCCAGGAGATCGCCGCCTATGCCTACGCCGTGGCCGAGCAGAACGCGGACAACGGCACCATCGTCACCGCCCCCACCTGCGGGGCCTGCGGAGTATTGCCCGCGGTACTCAAATATGTGCAGGATACCAAGGGCTATTCCGACGAAACCATCTGCCGTGGGCTGGCCACCGCCGGGATCATCGGCAACCTGACCAAGAGCAACGCCTCCATCTCCGGCGCCGAATGCGGCTGCCAGGCGGAGATCGGCACCGCCTGCTCCATGGCCGCCGCCGCCCTGGCCGAGCTCTACGGCCAGGACCTGGACCAGGTGGAATACGCCGCAGAGGTAGCTATGGAGCACCATTTGGGCCTGACCTGCGACCCCATCTGCGGCCTGGTGCAGATCCCCTGCATCGAACGAAACGCGGTAGCCGCCATGCGGGCCATGAACGCCTGCAACCTGAGCTACTTCCTCACCGGCTCCCGGAACATCAGCTACGACATGGTCTGCCGGGCCATGCACGAAACCGGCGTGAACCTGAACCGCCGTTTCCGGGAAACCAGCGAAGGCGGCCTTGCCAAGCTGTACGGAAGACGGGGACGGAAGTAGAAGCTCCCCTTCCCCCCTGGGGAAGGTGGCCGCCGCAGCGGCCGGATGAGGGCCGTGCAAGGCATAGGCAGCAAGAATATATAGGCAACTGGCTCTGTCCCAACCTTTTTTGTTTCTTTACCTGATTCCTGCCCTCCTCAGTCGCTGCGGCGACAGCTCCCCCAAGGGGGAGCGGAGTTTTAATTATTCGCATTTATAATTGTCTAAAATACCCCTTGCATCTTCTTATCAAAAGTGCTATACTCTAAAAAGTAGCGTTGAGGAAGACCGAATCCGTTTGATCCCTTCTCAGAGAGACAGGCCGCGTGCTGAGAGCCTGCCGTTGGGTGCCGGAGGAGACCGCTTCTGAGCCGCGTGTGAGAAAGCCATTTGGCGCAAGCACGCCGCGTCTTTGCCCTGCGACAGTGGGCTATGAGTGAAAAGTCAAGGTGGAACCGTGCTTTTATCAGGCACCCTTGGAAATCCAGGGGTGCCTTTTTGCATCCCTACACTCGAAAAGGAGACAAACCCAATGAAGATCATTTACAAAGACGGCACCGTTGCCGAGTGCCCCGCCGAGGAAGCCCAGCATGTGCTGCGGCACACCGCTGCCCACATTATGGCCCAGGCCATCCAGCATCTGTATCCCGATGCAGACTTTGCCTACGGTCCCGCCACCGAGAAGGGCTTCTACTACGATGTAGACTTCGGCGACAAGAAGCTGACCGACGAGGACCTCCTGGCCATCGAAAAAGAGATGAAGAAGATCGTCAAGGCCAACCTGCCCATCAAGCCCTTCATCCTGCCCAGAGACGAGGCCGTCAAGCTCATGCACGACCGGCACGCCAAGTATAAGGAAGAACACATCGGCGATCTGCCCGAGGATGCCGTTATCAGCTTCTATCAGCAGGGCGACTATATCGATATGTGCGTCGGCCCCCACCTGACTTACACCAAGGGCCTGAAGGCCTTTAAGATCACCCAGCAGTCTGGCGCCTACTGGAAGAACGACGCCAACAACAAGATGCTGACCCGGATCAACGGCGTGGCCTTCTTCTCCCAGGAGGAGCTGGACGAGTACGTCAAGCAGCAGGAAGAGGCCAAGGCCAGAGACCACCGGAAGATTGGTAAGGAAATGGGCCTGTTTATGACCGACGAGCTGGTTGGCCGGGGCCTGCCCATGTTCCTGCCCAGAGGCTACACGGTGTGGCAGGAGCTGGAAAACTATATTAAGGAAAAGGAACGGAAGCTGGGCTATCAGCACGTCATGACCCCCTGCGTGGGCACCGTGGCCCTGTACCAGGCCTCCGGCCACTGGGCACACTACAAGGACAACATGTTCCCCGCTATGGAAGTGGACGGCGAGAGCTTTGTCCTGCGGCCCATGAACTGCCCCCACCACATGATGATCTACGCCAACCGGCCCCACTCCTACCGGGAGCTGCCCATCCGGATCGGCGAAATTGCCCACGACTTCCGGTATGAGTCCAGCGGCACCCTGAAGGGCATCGAGCGTGGCAGACACTTCTGCCAGAACGACGCCCACCTGTTCGTCACCCCCGACCAGATCAAGGACGAGGTAGCCCGGGTCGTCGGCCTCATTCGTGACGTTTACAAGGACTTCGGCATCACCGAGTATCGCTGTGTCCTGTCCCTGCGGGATCCGGAGGATAAGGTCAAGTACCATCCCGACGATGCCATGTGGGAAAAGGCTGAGTCCGCCCTGCGGGAGGTCCTGACTGAGCTGGGCATCGACTTCACCGAGGAGATCGGCGAGGCTGCCTTCTACGGCCCCAAGCTGGACGTAAACGTAAAGCCCGCCGTGGGTGCCGAGTACACCCTGTCTACCTGCCAGCTGGACTTCTGCCTGCCTGCCAAGTTTGACCTGAAGTATGTGGACTCCGACGGCAAGGAGCAGACCCCCGTGGTACTGCACCGGGCCATCCTGGGCTCTCTGGACCGGTTCATGGCCTATATGATCGAAGAGACCAAGGGCAAGTTCCCCGTATGGCTGGCCCCCCTGCAGGTCAAGGTCCTGCCCGTGTCCGAGAAGACCATGGACTACGCTAAAAAGGTCAACCAGGCCTTGGAGGATGCCAACATCCGCACCCAGCTGGACGAGCGCAGCGAGAAGATCGGCTACAAGATCCGGGAAGCCCGCCAGATCGACCGGGCACCCTATATGCTGATTTTGGGCGCCAAGGAAGCCGAAGAGGGCACCATTTCCGTCCGGAACCGGGATACCGACGAGACCACCGTTATGAACCTGAACGATTTCATCGCCAAGGTCAAGCAGGAGATCGCCACCCGGGCCCGCTGAGCATTGCATAATAAATTCCGGGCAGTTTTGCCCGGAATTTCAGTCTGTCAAAGAACCGCTGCCTTGGAAGCAGCGGTTCTTTATTTACCCGCATTGGGCATTATGGATGCGTCAGGACGATTGCACGAGTTGATCATTTGTGAATTGCGTTTCATTCCATGCTTGTTGGGATGCGATTTGTTATAAACAGGTACCATCTCTGACAGGAGTCCGCCTCCGGCGGTGGTTTTCTTGTTCCGGCAAGAAAATCAATAAGAAGCCGGCTCAAGGGGGGCATTGAAGCTGCACTCCCGTTTAGAGCCATCCCCCCTTGAGAATCCCCCCCGGCGTACCGTTCAACCCACACATTCAAAAGCCTTTTTGAGTGATACAACAGTGGACCGCAGGAAAGCCCGACGATACGAAATTTAATTCTTCCGCTTTTCAAAGTGATACGTTGGTAAATTATTACGAACGTTTTTCTTTTCGAGACGCAGTAAATAGATTATAGAGTTGTACGTTGAATGGTACGCCGGAGAGGGGTTCTTAGGGGAGAGGCGGCTTTGAGTGGGAGCGAAACTTCAGCGCTCTCCCCTAAGCCGGATTCTTTCATTCTTTCTTGCCGGAACAAGAAAGAATCTCCCGTAGGGAGAACGCCTCAGTGTGCTGCCAGCCTTATTTCAAATGAAAAACTGGCTGAATATTTCACGCCGTCAAGCTTCATCTGTCAAAGTATTCATATATTTGTAACTCATACAATCGTCGTGCGGATGCGTAAAATTTCCTTGACGGCATCTCCTTTCCTATGCTAGAATAAAGGTTCATGAATGAAACCGAGGAAGGAAAGAAAGATGAGCAAGCGTTTAGATCGAAATATGCTGTCCGTTATTTTTGCCCTGGCCTGGCCCACCATGCTGGAAGAGCTGATGCAGACCACGGTGCAGTACATCGATACCAGCATGGTCGGTACCCTGGGTACCCAGGCCACCGCGGCGGTAGGTGCCACCGGTACCGTGGCCTGGCTCATCGGCAGCACCGTGTCCGCCGTAGGCGTGGGCTTCCTGGCCTATATCTCCCAGGCGGTAGGGGCCGGGGACTTTGACCGCGCCAAGCGGGCAGCGGCTCAATCCTGCATGGCTGCCCTGGTGCTGGGACTGTTCCTCACCGCCGTCACCACCCTATTAAGCGGTAGCATCGTCTCCTGGATGCAGGTGGACCCCAGTATCCGGGACAGCGCCGCCATGTATTTCCGGATCCTTTATATTCCCATGCTCTTCCGCACCGCCAGCATTCTCTTTGCCACGGTGCTCCGGGCCGTAGGCGATACCCAGGCGCCTATGAAGGTGGGGCTGAAGGTCAATCTCATCAACATCTTTTTGAACTTCCTGTTCATCTACCCCTCCCGGACCGTTAGCCTGCTGGGCATGACGCTTCCCGTATGGGGCGCCGGCTGGGGCATCAACGGTGCCGCAGCCGCTTCTGCCGTGGCCTATACCTACGGCGGCATTGCCATCACCCTGCGGCTGTGGAAGCACGAGGACATTTCCCCCAAGGGGCAGCGGTTCCTGCCGGACGGGCAGGTACTAAAGCCCTGCCTAAAAGTTGCCTTCCCCAATATGCTCCAGCGCTTCGGCACCTCCCTGGGCTATGTGGCCTTTGCCTCCATGATCAACGCTTTGGGAGACGTATCCGCCGCCGCCCATACCATCGCCAATACGGTGGAGTCCCTGTTCTACATCCCCGGCTGGGGCATGCAGACCGCTGCCGCCACGTTGGCCGGAAATGCCCTGGGCGCCAGGGATGAAAAGAAGCTCCACAGTCTGGCCGGTACCTTCCTGCCCCTGGAAGTGGGCCTGATGGTGGTGTCCGGCGGGATGCTGTTCCTCTTCGCCCCTCAGCTGGTGGGGCTCTTTACCAAGGACCCCCAGGTCGCCTCTCTGGGCGCCACGGTGCTGCGGATGGTGGCCATCTCGGAGCCCTTCTACGGGGTGCCCATCGTATTGGAAGGCCTGATGCAGGGCACCGGGCAAACCAAGGCCCCCTTTGTTTTCAACATCGCCGGGATGTGGGGCATCCGGATCCTGGGCACCTTTGTATGCACCAAGCTTTTGGGCCTGGGCCTGGTCTCCGCCTGGGGCTGCATGATTGGCCACAACCTGATGCTGTTTATTCTGTTCAGCGTGTACTACGCCACGGGAAAGGCGTTGCCGAAGATTTCAAAGGTATCCGTCTGAAAAATATAAAAGGGAGCTGCGACCCCCCTGTCATTGCGAACCAGTCCGCAGACTGGTGTGGCAATCCCCCGGATTTTGGGACACCTTAAAACCAAGGTGCTTCCCTTCAACCGGGGGATTCCCACGCCAGTGACGTCAGTCACTGGCTCGGAATGACAGAGCGATTTTCGCAGCTCCCTATTCTTTTATTCAAATTCCGACATATCGTAGGTGTCGCCGTCTTCCGTGAAGGGAACCAGAACCCCGTCCCGGGCCAGCCAGCTTTCGCCGCAGAGGAGCAGGGTCTCCTCGTCCTGGTAGAAGTAGCTGCCGTCGTTGAGTACAAAGAAGCAGCGGCCAATACTATCCGGCAGGGTGACCTCCTCCAGCAGCTTCAGGCCGTCCAGGGTCTTGTCCTTCCACTGGTCAAAGTGAGGCAGGATGTTGACCTCCGTCAGATCCAAGCCTTCAAAAAATCTCTGGTACTCCGGATTCACTGCCTCCCCCGGCTCCTCCGGCTGGGCGTAGACGGTTTTCGCCATGTTCATGGACCCGGCGCTCATGCCGACGATCACACCGGGATAGTCCCGCAAAAGCATTCCCAGCCCGATTCTTTCAAAAAATGCCGCCTGGGTAGGCACATGGCCGCCGGAGAAGATCAGCAGGTCACTCATGGAGACGATCTCCGCCGCGTCCTCTTCATTGGTCCCGTCCAGGACGGTATAGCTCTCCGGGAAAATACCTGCGTCGCACAGGGCGCAGAATGCGTCTCCGCCGCAGCGGCAGACGAACTCGTGGTCCTCCGGGTCTGCCGCCACAAAGGTCACTCTGGGGGTCTCCGGTAAGCTTTGGCGCAGCCGCTCCGCAAAGCCGTTCTTCTCCCAGAACCTGCGGCGGCCTGTATCTTTTTCAAAGGGACTGCTGGTAATAAACAGGGTCATTGTCTGCCTCCATAAGAAAATCCCGGGAAGTACTCTTCCACAAAATCCACCTTTTCCACCTGGAAGGACCGGCCATTTAAGGATTCCAGGCTCCCGGCCTCAGTGGTAAACCGGAAGGTCAGCTTGTAGGAGTACAGGGCCTGATAGGTCCTGTCGTAGCGCTTATCCAGCTTGCCATATTTGCCGTCGCCCAAAAGGGGGTGCCCAGCGTGGGCAAACTGGGCCCGGATCTGGTGGGTCCGGCCGGTGATCAGCTCGCACTCCACCAGGGATAGGCCGTTGCGGCTGTCCAGTACCTTGTAGTTGGTCTGGCAGGTTTTGGCCCCGGGCTTGGGGCTGTCCGTTACAAATACCCGGTTCTTCACCGCGTCTTTAAAAAGGAATCCTTTTAAGCTCCCCTTTCTGGGCTTGGGGGTGCCTTCTACAATGGCCAAGTACCGCTTGTCCAGCTCCCGGTCCTTGATTTTCTGGTTCATCACCCGCAGGGCCTCCGCCGTCTTGGCGGCGATGACGATGCCGCCGGTGTTCCGGTCGATGCGGTTGCACAGGGCGGGGGTAAAGGCATGCTCCTCCCGGGGCCGCCATTCGTGCTTCTGGTACAGGTAGGCCTGGATCTGGTCAATTAACGTCCGGCCGTACTCCGCCCCGTCGTGGGGGTGTACCGCCAGGCCCGGGCGCTTATCCACCAGAAGGATATTCTCATCTTCGTATACGATATTCAGCTTGGGGGCAGCCACCGTCAGGTAGGCGTTGTCCTCCCGGGGGGTATCGAAGAATTCATCGTTGATATAGAGCTGCAGAACGTCCCCGTTTTCCAGCCGGGTGTCCCGCTGGGCCCGGCCGCCGTTGCGCTTGATGCGCTTCAGCCGGATATACTTCTGGGCCAGGGAGGCCGGCAGCAGGGGCACCGCCTTGGCCAGAAACCGGTCCAGACGCTGGCCCGCGTCGTTGGGGCCGATGGTCAATTCCTTCATGGGTTGGTCCCTTCCATTTCCGCAAAGTGCCGGTTGATCTGGTCCGTAAACTCCTGGGCGGCGTTATAGCCCAGCTTCCGCTGGCGGACGTTGATGGCAGCCACCTCCAAAATCACCGCCAGGTTCCGGCCGGGGGTGATGGGAATGGTGTTCATAGGGATCTTTACCCCCAGAATTTCCATGTACTGCTCCTCCAGCCCCAGCCGGTCGTAGGCGTCCTGGTTGTTCCAGGGCACGATATTCACCACCAGATCGATGGACTTTTTGGACCGGACGGAGCCCATGCCGAAGAGCTTGGCCACATTGACGATGCCAATGCCCCGCAGCTCAATATAGTTCCGGATGAGCTCCGGGGCGGAGCCCACCAGAGAATTGGCATTCACCTTCCGGATATCCACCGCGTCGTCCGCGATGAGCCGGTGGCCGCGCTTTAATAGTTCCAAAGCCGCCTCACTCTTGCCGATGCCGCTTTCGCCGGTCAGGAGCAGGCCCTCGCCGTAAACCTCCATGAGAACGCCGTGCCGGGTGATCACCGGTGCCAGCTCCGCCCGCAGATAGGCGATCAGGTTGGAACAGAAGGCAGAGGTAGCCTCCCCGGTGCGGAGGATGGAAATATTGTGCTTCTTGGCCATGGCCAGGCACTCCGGGTCCACCGGCAGATTCCGGCAGATGAGCAGGGCCGGGATCTTATAGGCCAGGAGCCTGTCAAAGATCACCAACCGCTCCTGGGGGGCTTTCTTATTTAGGTAGCTCCACTCCATATTGCCCAGGACCTGCAGGCGCCGGGGCTCAAAGTGATCGAAGTATCCCGCCAGGCTCAGGCCGGGCCGGGCCACATCCTCCACCGTCAGGCGGATGTTTTTATAATCTGTAGAGGCATAGATGACCTCCATCTGAAACTGCTTCTCGATTGCAGGGAGGGTCACATTGTATTCACCCAAAATCCCTCTCTCCTTCCTAAACTAGCGTATTGTTTTATTATACCAAAGCCTGCCGGAATAGCAAGGGCGTTTTTGCCTTCTTTTCCCCGCCAAAAAATATTTTGAAAAAAGAAGGATTTTTTTGAAAATAGGGCTTGCTTTTTTCGCCGGTTTCTGGTATTATATCTAGGCGCTTGGATTAGCGCAAGTAATGAAGTAATTATCCGGATGGGAGGTGCAATGAATGGCGAAGTGTGATTTTTGTGGCAAGGGCGTAACCTTTGGTATTAAGGTCTCCCACTCCCACAGACGTTCCAACCGTGCCTGGAAGCCCAATGTCAAGCGGGTCAAGGCCGTTGTCAATGGAACTCCCTGCCATGTGTACGCATGTACCAGATGCCTCCGTTCCAATAAGGTTGAGCGGGCCATCTGATTCCCTTGGCTGATAAATACGCTGCCTGACTTAGGCAGCGTTTTTATTTTGCCCAGATTGGCACGATCGTGATACTTTCCGGCGCTGGCCGCATATCCAATCCCCTGCAAAAATGTTATGATCCTCCTGTAAAAAAATACGGGAGGCATTTTTATGGTCATCCGAAAAATCCGCAAGCGGGACTACCCTGCCGTCAACCGGCTTCTGCTGCAGCTGCACCATATGGATGTATCCAACCGGCCGGACCTGTTCTCCCCCCTGGAAAACTATATGCCAAAGGATGCTTTTAACAGCCTTGTGGATAACCAAAACGTATTTTCCATCCTGGCCCAGGAAAAGGGGCAGGTAGTGGGCTGCTGCTTTGCGTCCCTGCTCCAGCGCAGCGGCATGAAGCCCATGACCTCGGCCTATATTGACCTGTTGGTGGTGGATGAACCCTACCGGCGCCGGGGCATCGGAAGGGCCCTGTTCCGGGAGATCCAGACCAAAGCCAAGAAAATCGGCGCCCAGCGCATCGACCTGACGGTATGGGACTACAACCAGACCGCCATCAAGGCCTATCAGTCCTACGGGATGCATCCGCAAAGAAGCGTGTATGAAATACATATATAAAAAGAGCCGCTAAAAAACGGTGTCATTGCGAACCAGTGACCGATGTCACTGGTGTGGCAATCCCCCGGTTGAATGGTACCAGCCAAAAAATCCGGGGGATTCCCGCGCCAGTGTGCGCACTGGCTCGGAATGACAGAGCGTTTTTTAACGGCTCTTCTTTGTTTTGGAAACTTATTCCTCGGTCTCGTCGTCGTCGAAGGTGAATTCCAGGGTCTCGCCGCAGTTGGGGCAGACGATGCTGCCGGACTCCAGGACCTCTTCGTCGAAGTCGATGATGTTGCCGCAGGAGCACTGGACCTCGTAGATGGTGGAGTCCTCGTCGCCGAAGTCGAAGCCTTCCTCGGGCTCTTCCTCGTCTTCGGGTTCCTCGTCCTCTTCCTCGTCCTCGGCGGGGTCGTAGTAATCGTCGTCCTCGTCTTCGTACTCGTCGTCCCAGTCCTCGTCGTCTTCATCCATGATGAAGTCTTCGATGGCGTCCAGATCCTCTTCGATCTCGTCCAGCTCGTCGGAGATGGCAATGGTGGTATCCTCAATGTCCACCATACGCTTGGACATATCGCCGAGCAGGTCTACGATGGCGGCGATCATTTTTCCCTCGTTGGTCTCGGTGTCCAGCTTCAAGCCGTCCATCAGGCCCTTCAGGTAGGCGGATTTTTCAGAAATCGTCATTTTAACTCTCCTTTTCTGGCATTTTAGCCAAGAGGTTTTTAGGCCTTGGAACGGCCCAGGTACTCGCCGGTGCGGGTGTCGATCTGGATCTTGTCGCCCTCGTTGATGAAGAGGGGCACCTTGATCTCAGCGCCGGTCTCCACGGTAGCGGGCTTGGTCACGTTGGTAGCGGTGTTGCCGGCGAAGCCAGGCTCGGTCTTGGTGACCACCAGGTCCGCAAAGTTGGGAGCTTCCACGCCGAAAACGTTGCCCTTGTAGCTCATGATGGTGCAGACGTCGTTCTCCTTGACGAACTTGAAGGAGTCGTCCAGGACGCTGGCGTCGATGGGGGTCAGCTCGTAAGTCTCGCCGTCCATGAAGTAGTAGAGGTTACCGTCGTTGTAGGAGTACTCCATCTTCTTGCGCTCAATGTAAGCGGTGGGGTACTTGGCAGAGGGGTTGAAGCTGGTCTCGGTCACGCCGCCGGTGATGACGTTCTTCATCTTTACACGGACGAAGGCCGCACCCTTGCCGGGCTTGACGTGCTGGAACTCGATGACCTGCATGACCTTACCGTCCATTTCGAAGGTCACGCCGTTTCTAAAATCACTTGCAGAAATCATTGGTTTATCCTCCTAGTGTATGTTCCCGTATGGGGGATACAATTTTCTATATCCTTAACTATGCTAGTTTACCCTATATTGCGCTATTTTGCAAGAGGGAATTCTGAAATTTTTACAAAATCAGGAGTTCTTTGGGCATATTGGTGATATCTTCGCAGCCATCGGGGCCTACAATCGTCACATCTTCAATACGCACGCCGAATTTTCCGGGCAGATAGATGCCGGGTTCCGCGGAGCACACCGCCCCGGCGGGGATGGGCTCCGGATTCCGGAAGCTCAGGTTGGGGGCTTCGTGAATTTCCAGGCCCAGGCTATGGCCGTAGCTGTGGCCGAAGTACTCGCCGTAGCCCGCATCCTGGATGACCTTTCGGGCAGCGCCGTCGATCTCCTTGCCGGTGGCCCCGGCCTTGGTAGCGGCGATACCGGCCAACTGGGCCTCCAGGACAGTATTGTACACCTTCTTCATTTCCTCGGTGGCGTAGCCCACGGCCACGGTGCGGGTGGTATCGGAGCAATAGCCCTGGTACAGGACGCCAAAGTCCATGGTGATAAAGTCCCCCTCCTGGATGACCCGGGGGCCGGCTACGCCGTGGGGCATACTGGTATTGGGGCCGGACACCACAATGGGGTCGAAGGACAGGCCCTGGGCGCCGTTCTTGTACATCCGGTAGATGAGCTCCGCCTGCAGCTCCAGCTCGGTCATACCGGCCTTGATGACGGGCAGGGTCTCCAGAAAGGCCTTGTCGGCGATTTTCTGGGCAAGGCGCATCCGCTGGATCTCCCAGTCCTCCTTCACCCCACGGAAGCCGTTGATCTTGGCGTTGTAGGGGTGCAGCTTGGCCTTCAGTTTCTTTTCCAGGTCCATGAATTCCGCTACGGTCAGGTAGGCTTCTTCAAAGCCCAGGCAGGTGATGCCAAAATCCTCGATGGCCTTATTGATGCAGGCGGGATAGTCTCGGGTACCCTGAACATCCAGCACCTCAAAACCCTTGATGTTGTTCCGGGCGGACTCGATGTACCGGCTGTCCGTAAAGTACCGGCAGCCGCCCTTACTTACCACAGCCATGCCCTCGGCGATGTCGAATTCCGCGCCGTAATGGCGGCTGTAGCGGGAGGTCAGCAAAAGGCCGTCCACTTCCCCATCCAGAATGGACAGGAATTTCTCGATATTTTTCATGTTTCCAGTCTCCTTTTTCTTGCCGCAAAGCAGAAGGGCAGCTCACATACGTGCCGTGCTTTCAGCCAAATAGTATGATTGTTGATGGCGTCCACCAGGATGGGGGTCACCCCCGCCAGGTTTCCCGCCAAGGTATCCGTAAAGATCTGGTCCCCCACAATGGCCGATTCCTTTGGGTCAAAGCCGAACCGGTCCATGCACTCCTTCAATCCCTTGGGGGAGGGCTTGTGGGCCCGCATGATGTAGTCCAGGTGGTACTTGTCGCAAAACCGGATCAAACGGTCATTCTTGCTGTTGGACACAATGGCGATCTTCACCTTGGAAGCATTCATGGTGCTGAGCCAATCCCGCATTTTCTCCGTAGGCTCATCGGTAGTGTAGGGAACGATGGTGTTGTCAAAATCCATCATTAATAGATGGATGCCCCGGGACAGAAGCACCTCTTCCGTCAGGTCGGTAAGCGCGTGGGCCCGAATCCCGGGCAAAAAAGAAAGGGGCATAGATACCCTCCGTTTCGAATAGATTATTGCGTGATCCCCGGTATTATACCATGGAAAGGATGGTTTGTCCATGGATATTTCCCTGTACCTGGCCCAGCCCTTGGGGGAGCCCAAGGCCGAAAACACCGCCTGGCTCCTGTGCCCCTTTGAACAGGGCTTCTTATTGCCGGAACAAAACAACGGCATTTTCGTCTTTACCGACAGCACCCCTTACAATGGGCAGTCCCCGGAAGCCATTTTCGGGGACCGGCTGGAGGTCCTTCAAGCGCTCCCCCTGCTCGTTTTGGACTTCCAGCGCAAGGACGACCGGCTGAACACCTGGGTGTCCACTCTGAGAAAGCTTCTAAAATGCCCCGTAGCCGCCCCGCCAGAGTATTCGGGAGACGGCCCCGTCTTTCTGCCGCCTATCCCGCCGGATCTTTTTCCACAGGATGCTGTGGAAAAATGGAAAGGCCGGGAAATCGTTCTGGACCTGTCTCCCCTACCCACCCGGCTGACCCTGACAAAAACCGGCTGCCAAATTTCAGCAGCCGGTATCCCGGAGGGGAAGTATTTTGAAGATGAAACCCTTTTGTGCGCCTACCGCCTGGATGGGCTTTCCAAAGAGAAAGCAGAGTTCGTTCTCTGGCGGAGAAAAGAGCAGCTGTTGGGGTTGGCGCAGCGCTTGGGGATCAAAACCTGCATTGCCCTGCGGCAGGAGTGGGAAGGGATGGGAAGATAGGGATTTTGGAAACTCTGCTCCCCTTGGGGGGAGCTGTCGCCGCAGCGACTGAGGAGGGCCGTCCCGACAATCTGTCATTGCGAGACAGTGCGCACACTGTCGTGGCAATCCCCCGGTTGAATGGTACGGGCCGACGAGCGGGAATCCCCAGCCTTCCCCTGGGAGGGGAAGGTGCCGCGTGACGCGGCGGATGAGGTTGCTTTGGTTGGACGATGTGTGCATCTAAAGTTAAAAACAACTGTGAAATAAGCTGTTTTTTTACTTTTATCAGGATGAAATTCCAGCCTTAGCGACCTCATCCGGCCTGCGGGCCACCTTCCCCTCCCAGGGGAAGGCTAGGGATTCCATCCTTTGGGCCTGTACGTTCATCCGGGGGATTGCCACGGCAGTGTGCGCACTGCCTCGCAATGACAATTTGTAATCCTACCTGCAACAAAACAGCACCACCTGGCGTTCCTGGCCGATGAGCTTTAGCAGCGCCACCGCCCGTTTTCTACGCTCCTCATCCACCTGGGACAGTACATCATCCAGCAGGAGTGGCGCTTGAGGGGACAGGACCTTGAAGCTTGCCAGACTTTGGGCCAGGCCGAAAATATCCCGGCTTCCCCGGCTGGGGTTTCTTGGGTCCTCTTTCTTTTCTCCAAAGACAGCGGCGGCGTATACATCCGCCCATTTGGCGATGAGCTGACCTGCCCGGCTTTCCGTTTCTGCCAGGGCTTCCAGGCTGATGCCGTAGGCCTGCTCGTATTGGGCCAAAGTATTCAGCCGCTCCTGGGCCTCCCGGAGATCGTCTTCCAGGGTTTGCAAATCATCCAGCCCGGAAAGGGTGGCCCGGATGTTCTCCAGATCCACCTGGAGCTGCCGTACATCCTCTTCGGTTTTCTGCAGGCACCCTCTGGTCTCCTCTCCGGTCAGATTCAGGCTGTCCTCCGGCTCCTCGGGGCCCAGGCTGGCCAGATATTCCCGGGCGTTTTGCAGCTGGCTTTCCGCTGCTGCCAAGGCGTCCCAGCTTTGCAAGACCTGGGTGCACAGATCCTCCATTTCCTCCGGCTCCCGGCCCTCGCAGAGGCGCTGCCTCTGCTCTTCCAGCTCCTGGGTCCGGGCGGAAATGGCATTCTTCCGGGTCTGCCACTGATCCTCTGCTTCCATGTAGCGCAGCCGTTCTTCGGCGTAGCTTTGGGCCAGCTCCGGCCAGAGCCGCCAGTCCGGGGTTCCATAGGCCGCCGCCAGTTCCGACTGTCCCTCTTTGCTGCCGCCGCTGAGGAGCACCGCCCCGGCCAGCATCAGGGAGCCCGCTCCCATGATCGCCAGCCCCAGGGGGAGGTCCTGCATGGGAAAGGCCGCAATGCACCCGCCCAGCAGTGCCAGCAGCCCCGCCATCAGGAAGATCAGCCAGAGGGCGCCTTTATTGGAATCCCGGCAAAGGGCCGCATCCTGCTCTGCCTTTTCCTGGGCCTGCCTGGGCTCTAAGCCGTAGAAGGCCTCCGGGCACGCCGGTTCCATGGGCTGGGGCTCCAGATTCTCTTCTGCCTCCCGGACAGCTCTTTCCGCGGCGCAGTAGCTTTTTACATCCCGCAGCCGCTGCTCCGCCTCCTGGCGGGTGGGCAGAGTTTTGGTAAATTCCCGAAGCCGGGCCTCCTCGTGGGCCGCCTTTTCGCAGCTTCTTTGGGCCCTGCGGCGCTGCCGGGCGTCTTCCTCCCGCTGACTCTTATCCAGGGAGCCTTCCAGCCGCCTTTGGAAGCTTTCCGCCTCCCGGAGCCTGTTTTCCAGCTGGGCCGCCTGCTTTTCTAAGGCAAGGCGGTCTTCCCTGCTTTTCTGCCAGGTTTCCATCTGCTGCTGTAAAAGAACGGTCTCCCGACGGCACCGGTCCAGGCCCTCCGTCAATCCCTTCCGAAGGCGCATTTCCTCTTCCGGGCCGGAAAGAGCTGTACCGTCTAAGGAAAGGGCCCGGTCGTAGCCCTGCTTATCAAGGCCCAAAAGGACCTGGCCGCAGTTTCTTGCCGTCAGCTCCGGCACCGCTTCCATGGTCTGCGTGAAATACGCCCGGAAGGTGCCGTCGGTAAAGCTCCGCTCGATGGTCATCTCCCGGTCCTGCCAGGTACATTCGATTTTCCCCGTCATGGGACTGCCGGACCAGGGGAGGTACCGCATGCCCTCTTCATCCAGGCCGTAGAGCATGGCCCTAAAAAAGGCGCACCAGGTGGTCTTCCCCCAGCCGTTTGGGGCGCAAACGATCTGAAAGCCCTCTTCCAGGGAGAGGGTCCCATTTTCCAGTCTGCCGAAGGTGGCCGTCATGGACCGTATGTTCACGCTGTGGCCTCCTCCCCTTTTAATATCTTTTCGCAAAGCGCCACTGCCAGATTTTTAATTTCCGGCGGGGCATCCTTTTGTTCCAGGGCCGCAAAAAACCGCTCCTGAAAATCGTCCTTTGGCTCCTTTAATTCCACTGGTCTACCCTTTCCGCCTTCAGGCATTTTCCGGTGGCGGCATCGACGGTAAACAGCACCGCTTCCAGCTTGGTGGGGCCCTCCGCCGGGCGATAGCGCTCGTACAGGTCCCCCCGGAACTTGGCGATGGACAGCTCCGGCCGGATACCCAGCACCGATTCCTGGGGCCCCGTCATGCCCAGGTCCGTTACATACCCCGTCCCCTTGGGCAGCACCCGGGCATCCGCCGTGGGCACATGGGTGTGCGTTCCCCAGACGGCACTGACCCGGCCATCCAGCATATAGCCCATGGCCAGCTTTTCGGAGGTGGCCTCTGCATGGATCTCCACAAAAATAAGCCTGGTATCGATCTTTTTCAGAATTTTTTCCACCAGTAAAAAGGGATTGTCCGGGGTGTAGTCCATATTGCAGCGGCCGATTAGATCAATCACCGCCACCTCCCCGGCATTCGTCTCATACACATTCCAGCCCACCCCAGGGTTCTGGGGTGCCAGATTGGCCGGCCGCAGGATCCGGCTGGAATCATCCAGGAAAGAAACGATCTCCCGCTTGGCAAAGCTGTGGTTGCCCAGGGTAATGACGTCCGCCCCGGCATCCAGAATTTCCTCCGCCTGCCTGGGGGTAATGCCCACCACGCTGGCGTTTTCCCCGTTGACCACCGTAAACTGGGCCCCGGTGTCCCGGATCAGCTTCCTTAACCCCTTATGGATCCGGTCCATCCCCGGCTCACACACCACATCGCCTACCGCCAGCACCTTGAGCTCCATAGTAAAACCCCGTTTCTTCTGATTTTGGGTCTATTATAGCCGATAGAAGGGCTTTGTGCAAGATAGGACGCAAAAAAGCCAGGACAATTACATGAGTTAATAATTTGCGAATTGCGTTTCATTCCATGCTTGTCGGGAATCCGATTTATTACAAACAGGTATCATCTCTGACAGGAGTCCGCCTCCGGCGGTGGTTTTCTTGTTCCGGCAAGAAAATCAATAAGAAGCCGGCTCAAGGGGGGCATTGA
>JBNMHR010000023.1:0-25276 GCA_050872865.1 Faecousia sp.
CGGGCAGTCTAAAACCTATGGGGATTGCCACACCAGTGTGCGCACTGGTTCGCAATGACAACGGCCCTCCTCAGTCGCTGCGGCGACAGCTCCCCCCAAGGGGAGCAGAGTTTTTACATATACATGCAAACAGTCATCGCTCCCCAGCCTTCTCCAGCGCTTCCCGAATCCGGGAAGCGGCGGTTTGCTCTGGGAGGAGGATGGATTGGGTCAGGATGCGTTCGTCACTCTTTCCGGGGTTCAGAGTCAATTGGACGTTTTTAAAATTCCCGTCCTCGTCAAAGCGGAAATCTGCCAGGTAAGAGGAAACGGTATCCTCCATACCGGGGAAGAGAAGATCGATTTGAAATTCGTCGGTGCCTTCCCGGGTCCCCAGGTAGACGGCATTTTGCTTGACCAGGTAGAAGCCGGCGATCCAGGGGGCTTCGATCATATCCGGCGGGGTGGCCTTCGTCCAGATAAGGTCATCTCTGGTGCCCGTGGCGGTATAATAGGCATTTGTTTCTCCATCTGCATAGAGAGTGCCTGTGGCGGTGCCGTCCGGGTAGGCGGTGATCTGCAAAAAGCCCAGGTTTTCGTCGTAGTAGTAGTCTTCGGTACTATTTTGGGAAGGATCGGAGGGTACAACGGTCTGGGTGCGGATCAGAACGCCGTCCTTCATCCAGGCGGTTTCCTCGCTGCCGTTCATCAGGGCATCGATGACTGCCTTACAGCGGGCGAAGGCTAAATCGGCTTCCGATGCGCTTGGCGCCTCGGCGGTTTTGGAGAAAGTCACTGCCTGGGCAATGGCGTATTGGGTATTGGTGTCCACCAGAAGGTCATCCATCCACAGGTCGTACAGGGCGTCTGTGGCGACGGTAAAGCGGTGGGTACGCTTGACCGCAGGAGGGGTGGTGCCATCCGATACGGTCAGACTGCAGCTGTTGCTGCCGCCCCAGGCAAACATCCCGTCTATGGTTAGGCTGGGGTCTTCCAGATCCGGGATCCCCACGTTATTCAGCCAGGAATAGCTTTCGTCATTGGGATCATAAACTCCTTCCGGAATCAAATAGCGGTCGATCCCGCCAACGATCCCCTCGGGGCCCTGCAAAATAGTTGTCCCAGCCAAACCGGTTTCAAAGGAATACCCTTCCGGCAGATTCCCCAGCTCCGGCGGGCCGACGACCCAGGAAGCCTCATCTTGCCCGGCCTGCTGCCGGGGATTCAGTCCGCAGAACATGGCGATGGCGGCGCACAGCAGAATGCACAGGACGCTCCCCCGTATCCGGGGCTGCTTCCACCGGGCCATGTTTTTGATCCTTCCTTTGATATCCCCGACCCCAAAGGACAGAGGCATTGCGGAATATTTTTGTTTTTGGGTGGAAAGATCCAGCAGGGCCTGGGCGTAGTCCGCCCGGATGCCGGGGCCCAGGCGGCGGATCACTGCCTCGTCGCAGCTCATTTCCATATCCTTTCCGGCCAGGGAAAAGGCCAGCCAGACCAGGGGGTTGAACCAATGCAGGCACAGGGCCAGGTAGCCCAGCAGCTTCCAGAAGGGGTCGTTCCGGCGGATATGCTGCTGCTCATGGGCAATGATATACTGCCGCTCCTGCAGGGGCACCTGGGCGGACAGGTAGATCTTGGGATGGAACAGCCCCAGCACAAAGGAAGTGGGGATCCGGCCGGAAAGATAGATATTCCGGTACAGGGGGACGGCTCTGCGAAGCCTTTTTTGCAAACGCAGGAGCTGCCAAAGACCGTAGGCTCCCATGCCGGCGGCTCCTGCCAGCCAGACCCAGGCCGCAACATCGAGGATGGTCGGGGCAGACCGGATGTTTTCGTTTGCCAAAGCCGGGGCAGGGGACAGGGAGCCGGTGCTGCTTTCCTGAGGGATCCCCACGGCCTGCCGCACTGCGGGGTAGGCGGCGGAGCTGATGCCGGAGCCTGTATCTACCCTTGCCGGTGCCAGCACCGAAGGGCCTGCGGAAACGGAAAAGGGGCACAGCAGCCGAAACAGGACCACGCTCCATAAGAGATAGGAATAGATCTTCGGGGCCCGCTTCAATAGCAGCCGGGTCAGCAGCACCACGGCAATGACGATGCTGCCCGTCAGACTCATTTCCAGCAATTTCACAAAGAGCGCACCCATTGTGTCACCCCCGCATTCCGTCGATGATTTTTTGCAGCTCGTCGATCTGATCATCCGTCAGCTTTTTGCGGCTGCCAAAGGCTGTCAGAAAGGCGGGCAGTGACCCGTCAAAAGCGTCTTCAAGAAATGCCTCCGTCCGGTGGGCATTGAAATCCTCCCGGCTGACCAGGGAAGTCACAGTGCCATTTTGGTTTTGAAACAGCCCTTTGTCGCACAGGCGCTTTAAGACGGTATAAGTAGTGGTGCGTTTCCAGTTCAGCCTTTCCAGGGCCAGCTCTGCCAGGCGCCCGGAAGAAAGGGGCTCCTGGTCCCAGATGAGATTTGCAAATTTGGCTTCCATTTCGCCCAGATGATGATCCTTCATGAGATCCCTCCTTTTATTCTACTGGTTGTAGACAATTGCATTCTACTGCATGTAGACAGAAATGTCAAGAGGCTGGTTGGAATGGCCGGAGGGTTCGTGCGTGTTACCAACAGGTAAACACTCCCGAAAATGGGGATTTGCTGATATATTTTTGGACTGCCCAGGAAAAAAATTCCCTCTTGCAATTCTCCCAAAGGGGCGTATAATAGCCTTGTTTGTGCGGACGCTAGATTAGACCCCCGCGCTGTATTCGGAAAACCCGAAACGGCAGCGGTTCCGGCATTCTTGGCGTTTGGCAGACAAATAAAAATGCGCTGTATCCCCTTTGGGAACGGCAGCAGGAGGAATTGAATATGAAAACCACTTCGCAAAAAGTCACCAGACTGACAAAGCTTGCCCTGCTTCTGGCAATCGAGCTTGCCATGCGGGCCATTGGCTTGGGTGCGGTGCCGGTAGGGCCGCTGTACATGAGCTTTCTCACGCTCCCCATTGCCATCGGAGCTATGCTCTGCGGGCCGGTGGAGGGTATGGTCCTGGCCGGTGTGTTTGGACTGCTCAGCCTGTACGATGCCATGACAGGAAGATCTTACATGACCAGCGCTTTCTTTGCCGTCAGCCCCCTGCATACGGTCATCCTGTGCGTGGGCATGCGGTTACTCATGGGCCTGAGCGACGGCTATGTGTATAAGCTCTGCCGGAAGCTGGACTCCAAGGGCACCTGGAGCTACTTTGTCGGGGCCGTGGCCGCGCCGCTGTTAAATACCCTGTTCTTTATGGGCTATATCGTGCTGGTGTTTTACCGCACCGATTACGTCCAGGGCCTGGTGACGAAATTGGGTGCCGGGAACCCCCTGATGTTTGTGGTGCTTCTTGTGGGCATCCAGGGCCTGGCCGAGGCCGCCGCCTGCGGGATCTTAGGCGGCATCCTGGGAAAAACCTTGGATACGGTTTTGAAAAAAAGATAAAGTTTTCCCCTCTCCGAAAAAACGGAGAGGGGAAATTTTAGTTCAGGCCGATTTGTGTTTTGAGTGCCTCCTGCAAAACCTGGGAAAAATTGATGTTCCGCTCCAGGGCCGCGGCATTCAGCCAGGCGGGGAGAGTAACGGTGCGGTTCACAGAACGATTGTTCTGGGCCATGCGGATGGAGGGCATATATACATCCACCAGTACAGCCCGCTCATTGTCTTCCAGGGGCAGGCCATTTAAGGCGGTGGGGGCAGGGATAGGCGCATCGTCCTCCTCCAGGCCAAACATCACGCAGCCCAGCAGTTCCCGGGCGCTGAGCAGGGCGTCATCGTCATTGATCCCACTGGTGGCCGCATCCAGATCGGGAAATACAACAGAAATTTCCGCCCCATCGTCGTAGCTGAAAATTGCGGGATAAAAATACCGTTCTGTTTTTTTAGACATGAAAACACCTCCAAAGGGGATTTATTCCCCCTTCTCATAAGTAGCCACCGAACCCACGGACATAATGTCGTAGGGGGTGGTCTGGTAGACGAAATAGTTTAGCCAGTTGGAGTACAGCAGGTTTGCGTGGCCTCGCCAGCGCACCATTGGGGGCTGGGTCTCGTCGTCATCTGGATAGTAGTGGGCGGGGACGGAAATGGGCAGGCCCTGTTTTTTGTCCCGCAGGTATTCCTTTTCCAGGGTGTCTGGGTCGTATTCTCCGTGGCCCATGACGAAGATCTGGCGGCCGTGCTTGGTCATCACGGCATACACCCCCGCCTCCGGGGAGGAGGCTAAGATCCGCAGCTCCGGATGCTTTTCAATGTCCTCCCGCAGGACGGTGGTGTGCCGGGAATGGGGGGCATAGAAGGTGTCGTCGAAGCCCCGCAATAGAATGGCCCGTTTGTAGTCCGCCTGGTGGGGGTAGACGCCGAAGAGCTTTTGGGGCAGGGGATGCTTCTGGATGCCGTAGTGGTAGTACAGCCCCGCCTGGGCCCCCCAGCAGATATGGAAGGTGGAATGGACGTGGGTCTTGCTCCACTCCATAATGCGGCATAATTCCGGCCAGTAGTCTACCTCTTCAAAGGGCAGCTGCTCTACGGGAGCACCGGTGATCACCATGCCGTCGAACTTCCGGTCCTTCAGTTCGTCGAAGGTCTTGTAAAAGGACAGCAGGTGCTCCTGGGGGGTATTTTTGGACTGATGGGAGGAAACGGCCATCAGTTCCAGATGGACCTGCAAAGGCGTATTGCCCAGAACCCGGGTCAGTTGGGTCTCGGTAACGATCTTGGTGGGCATCAGGTTTAAGAGAACGATTTCCAGTGGCCGGATGTTCTGGGTCTCGGCCCGGGTGGAGCGCATGACAAAAATATTCTCCCGCTGCAGCACCTCCGCCGCAGGCAGGTCGTTGGGGATACAAATAGGCATTTCGGGTCCTCCAAGGGATTTTTGATATATTGTAGCAGATTGGAGAGGAAAAATCCAGACCCTTTATAACCACCTCATTATACCCCCATAAAATCAGTGCTTTTTTATTTAATTTCCGGCAGCTTGCATCCGGAAATCAGATGTGATATACTATCTCCGAACCGAAAATAACAAAATTCTTATCAGAAAGTGAGAGATGTATATATGCGCAAAACCAAGATCATTTGCACCATTGGTCCTTCCTCCGAGAACGAAGAGACCCTGAAGAAGATGGCCCTGGCTGGTATGAACGTGGCCCGGCTGAATTTCTCCCACGGAACCCACGAGGAGCAGCAGAAGAAGGTAGACCTGATCAAAAAGGTCCGCCAGGAGCTGAACCTGCCCATCGCCATCCTGCTGGATACCAAGGGCCCCGAGTACCGCATCCGTACCTTTAAGGACGGCAAGGTCCACGTAAATGCCGGGGATACCTTCACCTTTACCGTAGATGAGATCGAAGGCGACGAGACCCGGGTTTCCGTCAACTACAAGGGCCTGGTAAAAGACCTGTCCGTAGGCGACAGAATTCTGGTCAACAACGGCCTGGTGGTTTTCGAAGTCCAGGAGCTGAAGGGGAATGACGCCATCTGCACCTGCATCGTTGGCGGCGACCTGTCCAACCGGAAGAGCATGTCCTTCCCCAACAAGGTCATGACCGGCCCCTTCCTGTCCGAGGCCGACAAGAAGGATCTGCTGTTCGGCATCCAGAACGGGGTGGACTTTGTAGCCGCTTCCTTCGTATCCAACAAGCAGAATGTGCTGGATATGCGGAAGTTCCTGGATGAGAACGGCGGCGAGGACATCGAGATCATCGCCAAGATCGAGAACCAGTCCGGTGTGGACAATGCGGAGTCCATCTGTGAGGCCTGCGCCGGTATCATGGTGGCCCGCGGCGACCTGGGCGTGGAGATCCCCTTTGTGGAGCTGCCCGCCATCCAGAAGCGTTTGATCCACAAGTGCCGCATGCTGGGCAAGCGGGTCATTACCGCTACCGAGATGCTGGAATCCATGATCCAGAACCCCCGGCCCACCCGCGCCGAAATCTCCGACGTGGCCAACGCCGTGTACGATGGCACCTCCGCCATTATGCTCTCCGGCGAGTCCGCTGCCGGTAAGTACCCCGTAGAGGCCGTGGCTACGATGTCCCAGATCGCCGAGTACACCGAGCAGCATACCAGCTATAAGGACCGTTTCTACAAGACCCAGTTCCCCATCCGGGACAACCTGGACGCCATTTCTCACGCTACCTGCGCTATGGGCATTGACGTAGGCGCCAAGGCCATTGTGGTCTGCTCCGTCTCCGGCAAGACCGCCCGCCTGGTCAGCCGCTTCCGCTGCCCCACCGACATCCTGGGCATGACCACCAACGAGCGTGCCTGGAGAAAGCTGAACCTGAGCTGGGGCGTTACCCCCGTGCTGGTGGACGAGTACAACTCCATGGACGTTATGTTCTACCATGGCCTGTCCAATGCCAAGAAGTACCTGGGCCTGAAGGAGGGCGACACCGTGGTCCTCACCGGCGGCCCCATCAACGGCCAGAGCGGCAACACCAATACCATTAAGGTCGAAGTGCTGTAAGAGATAAAGAAAAGAATGTCGTTGCGAACCACTACGCCCGCAGGCGTGTACATAGCGCAACCGCCGAAGGCGGCTCTTAGCGCGAAGTAGTACGCCACACTGGTGTGGCAACCTCCCGGATATTTGGGAATTTTGGTAGATAAACCAGACTGTTCTCAATCATCCGGGGGATTGCCACACCGGTGACATCGGTCACCGGTTCGCAATGACATTTCTATATATAGAAAGGAAAATAAATGAACATCTACATCATTCGCCACGGGGACCCGGACTACGAGCACGATACCCTGACTCCCAAGGGCTGGCGGGAGGCGGAGCTGGTTTCTCAGCGGCTGTGCAAGCTCCCTGTGAAGGCCTGCTACGTTTCCCCCTTGGGGCGGGCCCGGGATACGGCCAGCTGCACCCTGAAAAAACTTGGTATGGAAGGGGAGGTGCTGCCCTGGCTCCGGGAATTCAATGCGGGCTATGCCACCCCCAAGGAATTCCACCCCGAGGGCCTGGGCTGGGACCTGCTGCCGGAAAGCTGGGTCTCGGACCCCAGGTACTATGACCCTTGGCACTGGATGGAGGCCCCGGCGTACAAGGACAGCGGCATCGCGGAAAAATACAAAGAGGCCATAGACGGCCTGGATGCCATTTTGGAGCGCCACGGCTACAAGCGGCAGGGGAACCTATATGAAGTCGTCAGTCCCAACAAGGATAGCCTCTTTTTCTTCTGCCACTACGGGGTGGAATGCGTGCTCCTGTCCCGGCTTTTAGACTGCTCCCCGGTGACCCTGTGGCACCACTCCGTGGCCCTGACCACCTCCGTCACCATCCTCACCACCGAAGAACGCCGCCCCGGCAAGGCCGTCTGGCGCATGAGCCGCTTCGGCGACCTGAGCCACCTGGACGCCGCCGGGGAGGAGCCCTCCTTCTCCGCCCGGTTCTGCGAAGTCTACGGGGACGGAACGAGAGTGGACTGACAGTGAATAGTGGATAGTGGAAAGTGTACAGTGGATAGTGTAGGCCAGGTTCTAACTATCCACTATCAACTTTCCACTATTAAAAACCCCTTCTCCCGCAGCGCCGCTTCGATCAGGTCCAGCAGCTTTTCCGTTGGGGCGGCTACGGTGTGGTAGTGGCAGTCGCCGGTGAGGGTTTTCAGGGGCCGGTCCTGGGAATGTACCATCCGGCTGTAAAACTCCCGGGCGTCCTGCTTGGATTCGATGAGCAGGTCTGCCCGAAGCTGGCCGTAGAGCTCGTGCTCTACCACCACATCCAGAATTTTGCCTCCCAGCTCCAGAACGGTGTCGAATTCCTCCAAAACCTGTTCGTTACTGTGCCGAACGGAAAAGACCCGCTTGGGGGAATTGTCTGCCGTCTCCTTCCGGCGGTACAGGTAGCCCCGGTTGGTGGAGAGAATGGGGTGGTTTTCCGCCCGCATCAGGGCAATGTCCTGCACGATCACCTGCCGGCTTACATGAAACATTCCAGATAGCGCTGTCCCGGAAAGTGGGGCGGCGCTGTTTTTTAACAGCTCCAAAAGCTGATTTCTTCGTTCTTCTCCGGTCAAAACACAGCACCTCCGTATTGTACGTTTTTAACAACCGTGTCTTTTGTACCATATTCTTAGCCGCAAGTCAAATCTTTCTTGACAATCCACCGATTCTGTCTATAATGGTGTCTATGCAACTGACAAGACAGCAGAAAGAAGGAGCGGCCTATGAAAGAATTTTTGAAACGGAAAAACATTGTATTCTCGGCAAAGCGGTACGGCATCGACGCCATGGGGGCCATGGCCCAGGGGCTATTCTGCTCGTTGCTTATTGGCACCATTGTCAAGACCTTGGGGCAGCAGCTGAACATCCCCTTTTTGGTGGATGTAGGAGGCTATGCCGCGGCTATGAGCGGCCCGGCCATGGCGGTGGCCATTGGCTACGCCCTGCAAGCCCCACCTCTGGTACTGTTCTCTCTGGCAACCGTTGGCTACGCTGCTAATAAGCTGGGGTCTATCACCCTTTCCGGTGCCGCCGGAGCGGGGGGACCCCTGGCGGTGCTGCTCATTGCCATTGTGGCGGCGGAGTGCGGCAAGGCGGTTTCCAAGGAGACCAAGGTGGATATTCTGGTAACGCCCCTGGTGACCATCCTGGTTGGGGTCCTGCTGTCCAGCCTCATTGCCCCGGCCATTGGTACGGCGGCATCCTCGGTAGGAGCCTTTGTGGAATGGGCTACGGTTTTGCAGCCCTTCTGGATGGGCATTCTGGTGTCCGTTATCGTGGGCATTGCTTTGACTTTGCCCATTTCCTCCGCCGCCATCTGCGCCGCTCTGGGCTTAACGGGCCTGGCCGGGGGCGCTGCCGTGGCGGGCTGTTGCGCCCAGATGGTGGGCTTTGCGGTGATGTCCTTCCGGGAAAACCGCTGGGGCGGCCTGGTCAGCCAGGGATTGGGGACCTCCATGCTGCAAATGGGCAACATCGTGAAGAACCCCAAGATCTGGCTTCCGCCCATCTTCGCCTCTGCCATTACCGGCCCCATGGCCACGTGCCTCTTCCACCTGCAGATGAACGACCCCTCCGGCGGCGTAGCCTCTGGCATGGGCACCTGCGGCATGGTGGGCCCCATCGGGGTCTATGCCGGGTGGGTCAACGATGTGGCCACCGGCGCCAAGGCCGCCATTACAGGCTTCGACTGGCTGGGGCTGGTCCTCATTGCCATTGTCCTCCCCGCCGTCCTCACCTGGCTTTTTGGCCTCCTGTTCCGGAAGCAAGGCTGGATCGGGGAAGGGGATTTGAAACTGGAGTAAAAGAAACCGGGCACCCATTTCTGGATGCCCGGTTTTTTCACGCGGTTTTGACTTTTCGCAGACTTCCCATCCAAAGACCGATAAACGCCACCCCGGCGGCGATCCAGGAGAAGACGTAGATCCAGACAATGCATTCCATGGTGTTTACCTTAGGAAGCACCAGCAGGATCCCCAAAACCCTGGATAGGCAGATGGTGATCAGGGTGGTGACCATGGGCCTGACCGTGTCTCCCGTGCCGCAGCAGGCGCCGGAGAGGGCTTCGGCGATGGCGTAGAACAGGAAGAAGGGAGCCATGATTCGGCTGTACCGGCTGACGAGAGGCGCCAGACGCGCCGCATCTCCGGCGGAAACGAACCAGTAGGTCATGGGGGCGGCAAAGAAGAAGAGAACGCAGCTGATGGCCGTTACGGCCCCTACGGACATGCCGGTGCCTAGGGCCACGCCGGAGCGGATCCGGTGGGGATTTTTGGCCCCCAGGTTCTGGGCGGTGAAGGTGGTGAGGGCGGGGCCCATGGAGTCGGAGATCAGCCAGATGAGCATATCCAGCTTGTCGCAGATGCCCCAGGCGGCGATTTGCAGGGTGCCCATGGTGTTCACGCCGGCCTGGACGATGGAATTGGCAATGGGGAAGAGCATGGACTGCAGGGCCAGGGGGAAGCCGGTGCGGAG
Source organism: Faecousia sp. (assembly GCA_050872865.1). Classification (GTDB taxonomy): domain Bacteria; phylum Bacillota; class Clostridia; order Oscillospirales; family Oscillospiraceae; genus Faecousia. The sequence goes on from JBNMHR010000023.1 coordinate 9,941, forward strand.
CATTTTTGCCATGTGCTCCTTGCAGAAGTGGGGCATCCACAGGGGCTTTTCTCCCTTCTGGAGGCCCATGCTCCTGCGCAGAATGGCAAAGGTAAGCACCACGCTGACCATCTGGGAGAAGACCGTTGCCAGGGCGGCGCCGGAAACATCCATGTGGAAGGTGCCCACAAGCAGCAGGTCCCCCACAATGTTCACGGCGGCGCAGCATACCAATACAACCAGGGGCCGCTTGGAGTCCCCATGGGCCCGGAGGATACCGGCGGCCATGTTATACAGGATCATGGACCAGATGCCCCCAAAATAGATGCGGGTATACGCTGCCGCCTGGGAATAAACCTCCTGAGGCACCGACATGATGTTCAGCATCCAGGGGGCCAGCAGTACGCCGCCAACGGAGCACAGCACCCCTAAGAGCACCGCCACGGTGCAGGCTGTGCGGATAGAGCAGTGGGTCTCTTCCAGGTCCCCGGAGCCATAGTAGCCGGAAATCATGATCGTAGCCCCTGTAGCCAGGCCGTTCATAAAGTTCAGAGGGAACTTAAACAGGGTATGTACCGAATCGATGGCGGCCAGGCCCAGCTGCCCCGTGAACTGGCCCACGATAATGGCGTCCACGGTGACATACAGCTGCTGAATGAGGCTCCCGGCGATGATGGGCAGGACGAAAGCAAGCAGGCCCTTCCAGACGCTTCCTTTGGTCAAGCTATGCTTTTCCATGTTACTTCCTTCTCTGTGCGGCGGAATCGAAGTCCCAGCCATCTGCCAGGGCCTTCAGGTCGTCAAACCCGGCGTTTTCGTTGTAGGCCTTGCAGACCCCCAGAATGTCCTCTACGCTGTAGGCGTTCAGGGCAATGCCGGAGGACAGGGCGTACTTGTCCAGGAAGTCCCCATAGCTCTTGGAGGTCCAGAAGCCCTGGTTCAGGGCAAAGGCCTGGCCGTGATCCCGGAAGGAATCGGCGTAGCCCCCGATGGCGTTGTACAGGGCCGCAAAGGCCGGGGCGATGATGGATTCGTACTTGCCCGTCAGGTAGCAGAGCTTGCCCTCTTTGAAGAGGTCTCCGTTGGATGCGGTGTAGCAGTCGATGATCCCCAGCCTGGCGCTGCCCAGACCGTCGGCAATGGACCGCAGGGGGATCACGCCCAAAACGACACCGGCATTGGCGCTTTCATAGGCGGTTACGGCCTGGTCTCCTACGGCAGGCATGCCCACATACCCGGGGAACAGGGTGACCTTCAGGAAGCCCGCTTCTACGGTAGTTGTTTCGGATACGGCAGACAGGGTGGCGCTATCTGCGGAGAAGGTAACGCCGTAGTGCTTTTGCAGGGCGTCCAGAATGCCCTGGGTCCGCTGGGAGTGCATAATGTTTCCCATCCCTGCGCCGCCGGTGACCACAAAGTAGCTGTCGGACATCTGCTTTTCGGCAAACCAGGCGGCCATATCGTAGCCTGCCTGATACTCCTCCTCCTCGCCGGGGCCAAAGTAGCCCAGGAAGTAGGGGTTATCCTTTACCTTGTCGAAGTCCTCCTTGGCCACGGTGCTGGAGGGGCGGATGTAGTAGACCCCATGCTCCCGGCACAGGTTTACTTCCGCTTCCAGGTCGTAGCTATTAAAGGACAGGATGCCCTCGGCACCCTGGTCGATGGCATTCTTCAAAAACTCCATTTCCGCATCCGCATCTGTAATGGCGGAGGAGTACAGGAAGGACACATCCGGGAAGCTCAGGGCAATATACCCTTCCAGGTATTCCCGGAAGGCCTGGACCTGCTCATCCTGCAGGTCGTAGACTAGAACGGCAATTTTATGTTCGCTGCTTTCCTGGGACGGGGCCTTCTGGCAGGCAGCCAGGGAGCATAGAAGGGTAACGATCAGAAACAGGGAAAGAATGCGTTTTTTCAGCATTACTGAGCCTCCTTCTCAAAAAGATGACAGGCCACCTGATGCTCCGGGGAAACCTCGTGGAGCCTGGGCTTTTCCCGGCGGCACCGGTCCGTGCAGTTAGGACACCGGCCCTGGAAGGGGCAGCCTTCCGGCAGATCCAGGGGGCTGGGGGGCTCGCCCTCGATGCTTTCGATGGGTTTGGAAAAGTCCATGCCGATGTCGAAAACCGATCCCATCAGGGCCCTGGTATAGGGATGCAGGGCGTGTCTGTTCATGTCTTTGGCAGGCATGACTTCTACCAGGTTGCCCAGATACATAACGGCCACCTGGTGGGCACAGGACTGGACCAGGGCAATGTCGTGGCAAATAAAGCCGATGGTGATGTTCTTTTCCTTCTGGAGCTTGGTCACCAGCTCAATGATGGTTTTCTGGACGGATACGTCCAGGGCGGCGGTGGCTTCGTCCAGAATCAGAACTTCGGGTTCCAAAGCCAGAGCCCGGGCAATGGCCACTCTCTGCCGCTGGCCGCCGGACATATTGTGGGGGTAGCGGTCTGCAAAGTCCCCGGGAAGCTCTACCATCTGGAGGAGCTTCCGGCAGGCGGCATCGGCATCCTTTTTCTGGATGCAACCAAAGTTCAGGAGCGGCTCGCAGACAATGTCCCGGATGCGCATTTTGGGGTTAAAGGAGGAGCTGGGGTCCTGGAAGACCATCTGGATGTGCTGCCGGTTCTGCCGCAGCTCTTCGCCCTTGAGCTTGGTAATATCCTTGCCCCGGTATAAGATCTCGCCCTCGGAAGGGGTATCCAGGGACACCAGAAAGCGCATAAAGGTGGACTTGCCGCAGCCGGATTCACCGACCAGACCCAGGGTTTCGCCCTTATAGAATTTCAGGTTGATGTCGTCGTTGGCGGTCAGGGTCCGGCCGCCGTAGGCGGGGAACCGCCGGGTCACGTGCCGGGCTTCCAGCACGACTTCTTTGTTTTCAGACATAGCGGGTACCTCCCATGGAAGGAACAGCGCTGAGAAGCTGCTTTGTGTATTCGTTTTCGGAGTGATGGAGGATGTGGTCCCGGTCGCCCTGGTCCTCGATTCTGCCGTGCTTCATAACCACGATGTAATCGGACATATAGGCGGCCACGCCCAGGTTGTGGGTGACCACGATGATACCGGTGCCAAAGGTATCCCGCAACTCCATCATCTGCCGCACGATCTGGGCCTGGGTGGTCACGTCCAGGGCGGAGGTGGGCTCGTCGGCCAGCAGCAGCTTGGGGCTGTAGGTCATGCCCATGGCGATGCCAACTCTCTGCCGCATACCGCCGGAGAGCTGGAAGGGGTAGGACCGCATGATATTATCCGGGCTGGGCAGCCGCATACGGGCCAACATTTCCTCGCCCTTTTTCCAGGCGTCCTTTTTGCTGATCTTCTCGTGGGTCTGCAGGTACTCGGTAAACACGTCGCCCACCTTCCGGGTGGGGTTCATCATGGCACCACTATCCTGGAAGATCATGGAAATATCGCTGCCTCGAAGCTGACGCCACTGTTCGGGGGAGTAGCCTAAAAGGGAAGTGCCGTTAAAGAGAATGTCGCCCTTTGTCACCTTGCCGCCGCCGGGCAGGAGCCCCAGAACGGCCCGGATGACGGTGGTCTTGCCGCTGCCGGATTCGCCTACCAGGCTGATGATCTGGCCCTTTTCCATATGGAGGTCAAAGTCCACTACCGTGGGGTTATTCTTATAGGAGACGGTCATATTTTGAATATCAAGCATTTTTTAGCCTCCTTATTCGGATCTGGGGTCCAGAATGTCCCGCAGGCTGTCGCCCAGCATGTTGAACACCACGACAACCAGGAAGATGGCCAGGCCGGGGAAGATCATCATCCAGGGAGCGGACTGCATACAGGCCCGGCCTTCGTTCAGCATATAGCCCCATTCCGGCGTGGGGGGCTTGGCACCGAAGCCCAAAAAGGACAGGGCGGCCAGCTCCAGCATCATACCGCCTACGTCCGTGGCGGCGGTGATGATCAGGGTAGGCAGGGCGTTGGGCAGCATATATTGAAAGAGCATGTGGCCCGTCTTGGAGCCGGTGACGATGGCGGCGGACACATAGTCCCGGTCCCGGATCTTCATGACCAGGCTCCGGGCCAGCCGGGCGTACTTGGTCCAGCTGACGGCCACGATGGCGATAATGGCGTTGCGGATGCTGGAGCCCATAATACCGGCTACGGCCAAAGCCAGCACCAGGCCGGGGAAGGCCAGCATCATATCGGCGATCCGCATCAGCACCGCGTCTACAGTGCCGCCGAAGTAACCGGCCAGCACGCCTACCACGGTACCGATGAGAAACACCAATGCCACCACGCCGAAGGTAGAGGTCAGGGAGGCCCGGGCACCGTAGATGACCCGGGCGTAGATATCCCGGCCCATTTTATCGGTGCCGAAAATGTGGGCCTTGCTGGGGGCCTCCAGGGCCTCCGTCAAAGAACCCTTCAGGGGGTCCACCCCGCCGGTGAGGACCGGGGCGAAGATGGCGCCCAGGATAATGAGTACCGCCAGGATGGCGAAGAAGGTAAACTGCTTATGCTCTTTTAAGAATTTCAGTACTTTTTTCATAGCCTTACCTCTTTGTCCGCATTCTGGGGTCGATGTAAATGTAGGAGGCGTCCACGATCAGGTTGATGACCATGTAAATAAGCGCCATCCACAATACATAGCCCTGGATCAGGTTGTAGTCGCTGGACGTAATGGCCGTTACCGCCAGGTTGCCCAGACCCGGGTAGGAGAAGATGACCTCTACCACGCTGGTGCCGCCCAGCAGAGAGCCGATGGACAGGCCCAGCATGGTGATGAGGGGCAGCAGGGCGTTGGGGAACACGTTCTTCCAGATGATGGTGGACCGCTTGACGCCCCGGGCCTCCGCGCCGATGACGTAGTCCTGGCTTAGCTCTTCCAGCACGGCGGTACGGACCTGCCGGGTATATTTGGAGGCCATGGCGATGGCCAGGGTCAGGGCAGGGAGGAACAGGCTCTTAAAGTCGCCGCCGGAGGCGATGACCGGGAAAATGCGAAACTGGACGCACAGCAGGAGCATGAGCAGAAGTCCCACCCAGAAGTTGGGCATGGCGCAGCCGATAAAGGTCAGGCCGCGGCAGAGATAATCGATCCAGCTGTCCTTGTGCAGCGCCGAGGCAACGCCCAGGGGCACAGAGAGGATCAGCATCATAATGAGGGACATGAAGGTCAGCTTCAGGGTGGGTACCAGCCGGGCGGCCAGAAGCTCCGTCACGGGCTTATTCAGGCTGTAGGACTTGCCAAAGTCGCCTTTCAGGCAGTTGGTCAGCCAGCGGGTGTACTGTACCAGGAAGGGGTCGTTTAGCCCTAACTCCTGCCGGGTCTGCTGCACCAGCTCCTCCGTGGGCATCACGCCGGTGGCGGAGAACATATTCCGCACCGGGTCGCCGGGGGACAGGTAGGTCAGTAGAAAGGTCACAAAGCTGATGCCGATCAGAACAACGACGATCTGCAAAAGCCTCTTGACAATTTGTTTCTTGCTCAACGAAATCGCTCCTTTGCAAATATCTTGAAAAAATGCCCCCTCTGCGGATGCCTCGGTTTGGCGGGGCAGAGGGGGCAAGGTGTTTACTGGGCGGGGGTAATTTCGGTGGTCAGCCAGTAATAGTCGGCGGTGTGGATATGGGCGTGGCCCACGTTCTTGGAGTAGATCATGGAGGAGTTGTAGTAGCCGTCGATCAGCACGGCGGCGTCGTCTACCAGAATCTGCTGCATCTGGAAGATCAGGTCGGCCCGCTTGGCGGTGTCCATCTCGCCCTTCAGCTCGTTGTACAGCTTGTCGTAGTCGGGGTTACTATAGCCGCAGTAGGTGGTGTCGGTAGCCCAGTTGACCATGTAGGCGAAGGGGTCGCCGGTGCCCACGGTGGTCCAGTTGTTGTTGTTGAAGTCGTAATTGCCGGCCGCCAGCTTGCTCCACTGGTCATCGGAGGAGCCGTAGTCCGCGGTGCAGGCGATGCCGATCTCGGCCAGGTACTGAATGTGGGCGTTGGAGAAGTCGTTCAGCAGCCGGTTCTCGTAGGAGACGTAGTGCAGGTCGATCTTCTTGCCGTCCAGCTCCCGGTAGCCGTCGCCGTCGGTGTCGATGATGCCGGCGTCGTCCAGGAGCTTCTTAGCGCCTTCGGGGTCATACTTGTAGGGGTTGACCAGCTTGTCGTAGCCGTAGCTCAGGGTAGAGGGCAGTACGGAGAAGCCGGGGGTATACAGGTCGCCGATGGTCTTGGAGTGGCAGATGGTATCGTAGTCGATGCCCATGAGGATGGCCTGACGGAGGACCTTGTTGCCCAGAACGCCGTCGAAGTTCATCCAGCTGAAGCCGCAGCGGACGCCGGAGGCAATGTCCACGGTGAAGTTGGGGTCATCCTTGAACTTCTGAATGTCGGAGACGTTGGTGATGTTCTCTACCAGGTCCACCTGGCCGCTCTGCAGGGCCATGGTCTTGGCGGAGGCGTCGCCCATGTACATAAGCTTTACTTCGTCGTAGGGAACTTCCTCCCGGTAGTTGGGGTTGGCCTTCAGGTCGTAGCCAACGCCGACGCCGTTGAACTTGTCGATCATGTAGGGGCCGGTGCCGATGATGCCGTTGTCAAAGTTCTCGGTGTGGGCCACGTCCACGATGGCCATGGTGGGGTGGGCCAGCTGGCCGGGCAGGTTGGCGTAGGGCTGGGTGGTGACGATGGTCAGGGTATTGGCGGCATCGTCGGCGGTGACGGTGGCCTCAAACTCCAGGTACTTCTGGGGCTTGGCAGAGCCGCTGGGGCCCATCTTCTTCAGGTGCTCAAAGTTTTCCTTCACCTTGCTGGGGGTCAGCTCGCAGCCGTCGGAAAAGAGAATGCCCTTTTTCAGGGTGATGACCCACTCGGTGTGCTCATCGTTGACGGTGTAGCTCTCGGCCAGCCAGGGCTCTACCTCCATGCTGTCGTTGAACTTGAAGAGGCCCTCGGAGATGCCGTAGCGCATGGCGTTCCAGCCGCCGTTTTCGTCCAGCGCGGCGTTCACCACGCCGTCGGTGTACATCTGGCAGCCGAAGGTCAGCACCTTCTTATCGGAAGCGGAAGCGGAAGAGCTCCCACTGTTGCTGCCGCCGCAGCCACTCAGCAGCAGAGCCGCAGAAAGGGCCAGGGCAGCGATTTTCTTACCTGGTTTCATTTTGTTTTTCTTCCTTTCTATGTTTCCGTTCATCTGTCAGCGCCTTTGTCGCGGAGAAAAAAAGAGCCGGACTTCCGTCCGACTCCGTGTTTCTCGCTCCAAAAGCGCAGTTCCCCCAAGGGAGGAAGGTTTCGAGCAAGAAATTCCTGTCTTCCGCAAGAACTCTCTCCAAGAAAATAAGCAGGTCTCCTGACTTAAGCGTTTTTCATCCAAGGCGCCTTCCCAGGTTTCCCCAGTGGCATCGTTGCCTTAGACAGGCTATCACAGTGACGGGATCGTCCCGGACTTCCACCGGGTTCCCTTTTGATCGGGCTCTCGCCCAAACTTACTTTCTGCGGCGCAATTGCCGACTTTTATGAACTTTTCGTTATTATCCCATAAATTGACGCATATGTCAAGAAAAGAATGATAGAGATATAACGCCCGTTTGTTATGTATTCTGACGAAGGGGGATCCTTTCCCCCTCCATGCAGGAGGGGGCAGGGGATTTTTCTCAGAAAATTTCCCGTGCTGCTTTTATAATTTGCTCGATCTCCGCCTCCGTATGGGCGTAGGACAGGAACATAGCCTCAAACTGGCTGGGGGCGGCGTAGATGCCGTGGGAGAGAAGGCCCAAATACCACTTCTTGAATTTTTCCAGATCGGAGGATTTGGCATCCATGTAGCCCGCTACCTCGTGGTCCGTAAAGAACACTGTGGCAATGGAGCCCACCCGGTTGACCTGGGCGGGGACATTTTTCAGGGCATCCTGCAGGCCATTCTGGAGCATGGCGCCCAAGGTTTCCAGCTTCTCATAGACCTCGGGGTGGCTGCTTAAAATTTTCAGCTGGGTCAGGCCTGCCGCCATGGCCACGGGGTTGCCGGACAGGGTGCCTGCCTGGTACACGGGGCCCAGGGGGGCCACCAGCTCCATCAGCTTCCTGGAGCCGCCGTAAGCGCCGACGGGCATACCGCCGCCGATGATCTTGCCATAGGTGACGAGATCGGCCTTTACCCCAAAGTAGCTTTGGGCGCCGCCGGGGGCCAGCCGGAAGCCGGTGATGACTTCATCAAAAATAAGCAGGGCCCCAAACGCATCGCAGAGCTGCCGCAGCCCCTGCAAAAAGCCGGGCTTGGGGGGCACCACACCCATATTGGCGGCTACGGGCTCTACGATGACGGCGGCCACCTGGCCCTTATTGGCTTCTAGCAGGGTGCGGACGCTCTCTACGTCGTTGTAATCTGCCGTCAGGGTGTCTCCGGCCATTTCCTTGGGCACACCGGCAGAGTCCGGGGAGCCGCCGGTGAGGGCACCGGAACCGGCCTTTACCAGCATGGAATCGGAGTGACCGTGATAGCACCCGGCAAACTTGATGATTTTACTTCTTCCGGTAGCGCCCCGGGCCAAGCGCAGGGCGGACATGACGGCCTCGGTGCCGGAATTCACCATCCGGACCATCTCCACCCCGGTCATGCTGCACACCAGCTGGGCCATTTCCACCTCAATGGCGGTGGGGGCGCCAAAGCTCAGGCCCTTGCGGATGGACTCTGCCACGGCCTTTTCCACGTCCTCCTGGCAGTGGCCCAAAATCAGGGGGCCCCAGGAGCAGATCAGGTCGATGTATTCGTTGCCGTCCACGTCCCATACGTGGCTGCCCACGCCCTTGTCCAGGAATCTGGGATAGGTGCCCACGCTGCGGCAGGCTCTGACCGGGGAGTTGACGCCGCCGGGTATGACCTTTTGGGCCTGGTCAAAGAGAAGCTCAGACTTTGTCATATCAGCCCAGCTCTCCTTCCTTCATGGCCTTGGCCAGCTCCTTGGCAAAGTAGGTAATGAGGATGTCGGCACCGGCCCGGTAGATGGACAGGGCGCTTTCGCACATGACCCGGTGCTCGTCAATAAGTCCCGCCTTGCCCGCGGCCTTGATCATGGCGTACTCCCCGCTGACGGAGTAGGCGGCCATAGGCAGGTCGAAAGCGTCAGAGCACTCCCTTATAATATCCAGGTAGCTCAGGGCGGGCTTGACCATCAGAATATCGGCCCCTTCTTCCACGTCCAGCTGGCATTCCTTCATGGCCTCCTTTCGGTTATGGGGGTCCATCTGGTAGCCTCTCCGGTCCCCAAAGGCGGGGGCGGACCCGGCGGCATCCCGGAAGGGCCCATAGAAGGCAGAGGCATACTTGGCGGAGTAGGACATGATGGGGGTATTCACGTAACCGTGGTCGTCCAGGGCCTCCCGAATGGCGGCAATGCGGCCGTCCATCATGTCGGAGGGGGCGACCATATCGGCGCCTGCTACCACGTGGGAAAGGGCGGTTTTGGCCAGCACTTCCAGGGTTTTGTCGTTGTCTACCTCATGGTCACACAGGATGCCGCAGTGGCCGTGGTCCGTGTACTCGCACATACAGACATCGGTGATGATGTACATTTCCGGGTACTTGGCCTTGATGGCTTTGATGCCCTGCTGCACCACCCCATTGGGGTCCCAGGCGGAGGAGCCGATGGCATCCTTGTGCTTGGGGATGCCGAAAAGCAGTACCCGCTTGACGCCGCAAGCCAGGCACGCTTCAATTTCTTCACAAACCCTATCCGGGGAGTACCGGTACTGGCCATCCAGAGAGGGGATGGGCTCCTTGATGTTTTCCCCCTCCACGATGAACAGAGGGTAGATGAGACTCTCCGGGGACACCCGGGTCTCCCGCACCATACGGCGCAGATTGTCGCAGGAACGCAGCCTGCGGGGACGAATGGACATTTCCATATGATTACTTCCTTTTTATAGTGATGTTATGCACGCAACAAGTGCCTCCATGGTAGCCTCTTCCGCCACCACGGTTTTGATCCCGTATTTCCTGGCCTCTGCCTCCGTCTGCTTTCCAATGCAGCAGCCCAATACATTCCGGAAATCTCTTCCCGGCAGGCTTTCCACAAAGCCTTTGACGGTAGAGGCGCTGGTAAAGGTGACGAGCAGGGGCCCACCCAACAGGGCATCTACCTGTTCCGGGTCCGGGGAAGCGTATACGGTGTCGTACAGGGCGATATCGTCAAAGGCGATCCCCTTGGCCTTTAGCATTTCCGGCACGGCGGCGCTGCCCACGCTGGCCCGGCACAGGAGCACGGGGCCTTCGATGGCTTCCAGGGTCTTGGCCAGATGGTAGGAGTCGAAGGTCTCCGGTACAACATCTGCCCGCAGACCAAAGTGCTCCAAGGCCTTGGCGGTTTTGGGCCCAATGGCGGCCAGGGTCAGGCCATTCAGGGACCGGGCGTCCTTCCCCAGGGAGAAAAGCCGGTCAAAGAAGAGCTTGGGCCCCACCGGGCTGGTAAATACCAGGCAGCGGTAAGAGCTGAGCTTTTCTATGGCGATATCCAGGGGCACGTTATCTTCCCTTGCCACGGTGCGGATGCAGGGGTAATCGATGACCTCTGCCCCCAGCTCCCGGAGGCGCTGGGTCAGGGTGCCGCTGCGGTCTGCCGGGCGGGTGACCACAATGGGCCTGCCTTTCAGGGGGAGAGCATCGAACCAGTCGAACCGGTCAGACAGGGCGCAGACCTTGCCCACCACAATGATGGCCGGGCTCTTGACCCCCTGGGCTTCCGCGTCCCTGGGCAGGTTTTCCAAAGTGGAAATGAGCTTTCTCTGCTGGGGCAGGGTGCCGCGCTCAATGACGGCGGCGGGCATATTGGGGTCCATCCCCGCGCCCAAAAGCCCAAAGCAGATCTTGGGCAGACTGGTGACGCTCATTAAGAAGACCAGGGTGCCCCCGGTGCGCCGCAGGGCGTCAAAGTCGATTTTCAACTCCGCCCCGGCTCTGGCGTGGCCGGTAATGATGTGCAAAGAGGAGCAGAAGTCCCGATGGGTCACGGGGATGCCCGCGTAGGCAGGCACACTTAGGGCAGAGGTCACCCCGGGCACCACCTGGAAGGGGATCCCCTCTTCTTCCAGCAGCTCCAGCTCCTCGCCGCCCCGGCCGAAGAGGAAGGGGTCGCCGCCCTTGAGCCGGACTACCCGCTTGCCCTCCTGGGCCTTCCGCAGAAGGATTCGGTTGATCTCCTCCTGGGGCACCAGATGGTGGCTGGCTTCCTTTCCAACGTCTATTTTTTCTGCGTCCTGGGGGATCAGGGAAAGAATGGCGGGGCTGACCAGCCGGTCGAATACCACCACCTGGGCCTGTTCAATTGCCTGGCGGCCCTTCTGGGTCAGCAGCCCCGGGTCTCCGGGACCGGCCCCTACCAAAATCACACTGCCGTTCATAGGCTCGCTCCTTTCAGCTCCCGGGCAAGCGCTGCGCCCAGGGCTTCCGCTTGATGCTTGCTGCCGGTTTTGATTCCCCGGCGCATGATCGTTTCGTCCTCGCTGACATATAGCCCAGTCAGCGTCAGGGTATTTCCCTCCACCTGGGCGTAGGCCGCCACCGGGGAGGTGCAGCCGCCGTTCAGCTCCCGTACAAACGCCCGCTCCGCAATGGCGCAGCAGGCGGCGTCTTCATTGTGGAAGGTCTGCAATACACGGGTATCTACCCCGGCCCGGGTCTGTACCGCTAAGATGGCCTGACCGGCGGCGGGAAGAATTTCCTCGGTAGAAAAATACCGATGAATGCGCCCTTCCAGCCCCAGCCGCTTTAATCCCGCGGCGGCCAGTACCAAAGCGCAATACTGGCCCTCGTCCAGCTTCCGAAGCCTTGTCTGCACGTTGCCCCGGATGGGCTGAATGTCGTATTCCGGGTATAGGGCCTTTAGCTGCAGTTGCCGCCTTCTGGAAGCGCAGCCGATGGGCTTGCTTCTATCCATTTCCGTGGCGCCTTCCGGCAATACCAGGGCATCCCTAGGGTCTTCCCGCTTGGAAAAGGCCGCCAGAGGCAGGTCCTCCGGCACCTCCATGGGCATATCTTTTAAGGAGTGGACGGTAAAGTCGCACCGCCCCTCCCGCAGGGCCAGGTCCAGCTCCTTGACAAAGAGGCCTTTGCCGCCGATCTGTTCCAGGGTCTTATCCAAAATCTTGTCGCCGGTGGTCTTCATGGTCACAAGCTCTAAGCTTGCTTCCGGGAAGGCGCGCTGCACGGACTCCATGACCATTTGGCTTTGAATGACGGCCAGTTTGCTTTCCCGGCTTCCAAAACGAATGTTCAATCCAGTTCCTCCAATACTTTCCGGATCTCCCGGGCGGCCCGGGCGGTGCGGTGGTGGTCCTTTCCGGTGGATACCACACCGGCCACCAAATTTTCCCCGGTGCAGATGGCGGGGAAGTAGAAGCTGCATTCCGCCTCCCGGTCCGCAACGGACACCGGGATATGCTTGGCGGTGGCTTCTTCCCACACGGCGTGGTTTACGTCCCGGTCATTGGTGGCGGCTACCGCAATGGCAGCGCCCTCTAAGTCCCCGGGGGTATAGGCTCGCTGCAGCCAGGTGATCCCTTCGTCGCTGCATTTGAGCTCCGGGGCGATGACCATGATCTGGCAGCCAAAGAGCCGCAATGTCCCAATGCGCCGGGAGGCGATGGTGCCCCCGCCGATGAGGACCACCTTTTTGTCCTTTAAATCAATAAATAAGGGGAAGCGCATGCTCCTCTGGGTCAGGGAAAGCCGCACCTGCCACTGGTTGTATTTTTCCAGCTCCTCCTGGGCCACCCGCTCCATGGCGCTCAGCTCCTCCGGGCTTCCGGGGCCGCCGGTGCCCAGGGAATCGGTATCGTAAAGGGTCAGAAGCTTCCCGCATTCCGGGTCAATGTCTCTTGGCACGGCCAGGTCCACGGCCACCTTGGGCCGCCGGGGCAGGGAAGAGAGCTGTTCACCGGTCAGGGTATAGTGGGGGCTGGTGGTGGCGGAAACCAGAGCGTCCGCCTCCAAAATAGCCGCCAGCCGGTCCTCATAGGGCACGGTGCCGCAGCCTCTGGGGACGATGGTCTCCCCGTGGCGGTAGGTCCGCAGGGTCACCTGGACGGCGGCCCCGGCGTCGTATAGAATCTCCGCCGCCAGCCTGCCCATCTGCCCGTTGCCGATGACCAGGATTTTTTTCCCTTCTAGGGTGCCCAGTTCCTTTTCCAGTACCTCCCGGCAGCGGCTTCCCAAAGAGGGCACGCCCCGTTCCAGGTGGACTTCCGTCTTGGCCCGCTTCCCGGCGGTGACCGCCCGGCGGAAGAGGGAGGAGAGGGAAGGGTCTAAGCTGCCCATTTCCTGGGCCAGCTCCATGGCGATGCGGACCTGGGTAATGATCTGGTCCTCCCCTAAAATCTGGGAGTGGAGCCCGCAGGCCACCTCCATCAGGTGCTTGGCGGCGTCCTCTCCCATGCGGGTGGTAAAATAGGGCTCCAGGGCCTTTTCGTCTGCCTTAGCTCCCCGGCACAAAAGCCGCCAGGGGGTGCTTTCAAAATCCCCGGAGAGGTATACCTCCGTCCGGTTGCAGGTAGAAAGCAGTACGCAGCCCGCTACCCCCGGCTGGCCCTTTAGCCATGTTAGCATTTCCTTTACGCCGTCCTTGGAAAAGGCCAGCTGTTCCCGGAGCCGAACCCCTGCCCGGTGGCAGTCCAGGCCGGACATAATCAGGGCCATTACTCCCCCTCCTTTACAATGACCAGGGAGAAGTAGCCGGAGGGCTTGTTCAGGTCCCGGAAGTCCGGATACACCCGTTCATTTTCCATGCTGCAATTTTCCACCATGGCGGCGTTGCCCAGCATGTTTTTTTCTTCCAAGGTCTTTTTCAGGTCCAGAATGGAGGACCCGGCCTTCATAAATACCTTGTTGGCCTTCACATCCAGCAGGTCTTCCACGCTGTGGGAGGCGGGGATGACCAGCAGCGGCTCCGTCCCCTGGCACAGGGAGATATTGAGCCTTGCCGCCGCGGCGCAGAAGGAGGGCACCCCTGGCACCACCTCTACGGCGTAGCCGAGGGAGCGGACCTTTTCGTGGATATACATATATGTAGAATACACCGTGGCATCCCCCAGGGTGATAAAGGCCACCTGCTTGCCCTCTTCCAGATAATCGCAGATCCTATTGGCGGCGGCAGTGTAGCTTTCTTCCACCTTTTCCCGGTCCCGGGTCATGGGGGTGGAAATGAGGATGGGCTTTTTGCCGTTTAAGTGGTCCCGGACGATGTTCAGGGCGGTCTTGTCGGCCTTGCCGGTGTCCGGGGCCAGGATCACGTCCGCCTGCTCCAATACCCTGGCGGCCTTCAGGGTCAATAGCTCCGGGTCTCCCGGGCCCACGCCCACGCCCCAGAGCTTACCCACAGCGTGAAGGGCCTCCACGGCCTTTTGGCAGTGCTGTACAAAGAGCCCCCGAATTTCGGGGCATTCTCCCAGTCCTTGCAGGATGCAGGTCACTTCATAGCCCCTGTCCTCCAATTGCCGCTTCCAGGAATCCTCGCCGCCTGCCATGTCGTTCCGGGCATGGTCACCGGCCACCAGCATAAAGGGGGCCAGGGTGATTTTTTGGATCTCCGGCCGCGTGGCAAGAAGCCGCATCACCCGCTCCAGGGTGGGGTAGCCCTCTACGGTGGCCACATACACCCGGTCACAGGCGTCCTGCAGGTTCTGCTCCAGCTGGCCGTAAGCGGAATTGGCAAAGTGGGGGGTACCGTGGCCCATCAGTACCAGAGCTTCGTTCCCTTTGGGCTGGGGCAGCCGGTTTAACAGGGCAGAGGATACGGTCTCGTAGTCCTCCTGCTTGTCAAGCAAAGGCTCTCCCACCTGCACATTCAGCCGCAGGCGGTAGGGCTCCAGCTGCTTTAAGAGCTTTTCGTATTCCTCCCCGTGCATCACATGGGTGGGCTGTACCGCCACATGGGTAAACCCTTCGGCTTCCAGCTTGGCCATGGCCTGGGCCACATTGTCGATCTGCACCCCGTCCCGCTTCAGGAGCTTTTTCATAATGATGGAGCTGGTAAACGCCCGCCGAATTTCCCACCCGGGGAAGGCATCGGCAATGGCTGTTTCTGTTGCCAGAATGGTCTTTTCCAGCGTATCCGGATAAGAGGTGCCAAAGGACACCACCAAAATTGCTTTTTTCATAGCCACATTCCTTTCTATCAAAAGACGATAAAAACCTACTATACAAGATACCCTAAGATGCCGCAAAAGTCAATGGGGTTCTGGGACAATTGCGGGGATGGGCCGGTAAATGGGGATTTGTAGATTTCTTCTGTCGCTGCGAAGAGTAGCGCACACTGGTGTGGCAGCCCCCCGGTTGAATGGTGTAGGCCGACGGGCAGCATTCTTGTTCGCCTCCTGCTGGAGGAGATGTCACGCAGTGACAGAGGTGGAGGGGAC
>JBNMHR010000024.1:0-24928 GCA_050872865.1 Faecousia sp.
CTCCACCCCCACCCACTGCGGTGGGCACCCCCTCTATGCAGGAGGGGGAAGGAGGATTTTCCCGTCAGCCCGTACGTTCAACCGGGGGATTGCCACGACAGTCTGCGGACTGTCTCGCAATGACAGAGACCCCGTCAACTCCCCATCTGCCAATCGCATCTACTTCTCCCGATACAATATCTCCCGTACCCCCACCACCAGCAGCAATACCCCAAAAGGGGCCCGCAGGGCTTCCGGGTCCAGAACCTGCCGCAAAGAGGACATCCCCCAGGCGCCCAGGCAGCCGGAGAGGATGGCGGGGAGGAGCAGCTTCAGGTCGATGGCTCCGGTCTTTTTCCGAAGGAGGGTAGAAACAACGGCGGCGGGGAGGAAGAACAGTAAATTGACATTCCTGGCCCGGTCCGGCGCCCAGCCCTGTACCAGGGTCAGCCACAGGATCAGCAGGCTACCGCCGCCGATGCCCAGGGCGGACAGGGTGCCCAGGACCGTGCCCACCAGTAAGGAAACTAGCATAGGTACCGCACCCCTCCCCAGAGGATAAAGGCCCCCAGAGCTCGGTGGAGCCACTTGACGGGGACCCGCTTTCCGTACTTTGCCCCCAGGATCCCGCCGATGGCGCTGCCCGGCAGGTAGGGGAGTGCGTCTGCAAGGCTTTCCGGCCGGAAGCTTTGGAGGAGCACCGTCAGGCAGATGGGCAGGATGATGGCCACGGAGCTGGAAAAAAGGGCCTCCTTCTCGAGCGGGCTCCTCCGCAGCAGGGGCACCAGCACCAGGCCGCCTCCGGCGCCAAAGAGCCCGGTGACGCATCCGGCAAGGAGCCCCGCTAGAATCAAAGAAAGATGCAAAAAACCGCCTCCCAAGGAAAGGGTTTCCAAGGGAGGCGGCTTTTATGCTTTTGCAGCTTAGCCGTTGGTATTCAGGACCAGGTTGGTGCGGATATAGGAGGTGTTCTCCACGTTCATGGGAACGGCCTCTACCAGGTTATTGTACCAGGTGGTGTAGGCGTCGTTGCGCAGATCGGTCTTGATCAGGTACTCCCGGTAGGTCTCGTCGGCGTTGCCTACGAAGTACATCACGTGGTAGCCGTAGGTGGTCTCTACGATGCCGGTGTCGCCGGGCTTGCGGCTTTCGTCAAAGCACCAGTCGTTGAAGGCGCTGACCATCTGGCCGGGGTACACGTTCTCGTACAGGCCGCCATTCTCCTGGGAGCCGGTATCGGTGGTGTTGTCGTGGACCAGGGCGGCGAAGCTGTCCTCGGTGGCTTCACCCTCCTGCCACTGCTTCAGGATATCCTCGGCCTTTTCCTTGGCGGCGGCCTTCTCCTCGTCGGAGTAGGTGGTGTTGCCGTTAGAATCGGTGGTGCCGCCTTCGAAGCCGGCCAGGATGTGCCGGACGTTTACCAGGTCGAACTTGTTGTCGGTCATGCCCCGGAAGTATACGGCGTAGTAGCCGGAAACGGTGGTCACCTCGTTGCCATCGTCATCGGTGGTGGTGGAGGTGCTGGCGATATAGGTCTTGTCACCGGCCTTCCGGCTGCTGTCGCTGACCCACTGGGAGATGCCGGAGTTCAGGGCGGTGTAGCGGTTGTCATCCATGGCGGTGCTGGCGGCGGAAGAGCCTTCGTTGATGGAGAGTGCGGCAATGGCGGCATCCATGTCTTCTACGCTTTGGATGGAGTCCGCGGTAATGGCCTTGGCGTCGGCTTCGGCAGCGGCGGCCTTTTCGGCATTGGTGGCCTCGTCATCCAGGTACCGGCTGACGGACAGGTAATACTGGTTGTAGGAGTAGGAGTTGTAGACGTTGGGGTCCTCGGCGTCCTTGGCAGCCACTTCGTCATCGGTGAAGGTCAGGCTGTCCTGATACTGCTGCTGGTAGCCGCTGGCGGTCAGGTTGGAGCGCAGGTAGGCCTGGTAGCCGTCCATGGTGGCGCCCTTGCCGTACATGGCCTTCAGGTAATCCTCAGCCTTGGAGTAGCCGTAGAGGCTGGCGTAAACGGACAGGTTGGAGGCGGCAGTGGTGATCTGGTTCTCGCTGTCCTCATCCAGCACGTAGCCGTTTGCCTCAGCCTCCTGGCACACGGCGTAAACGGACTTGGCGTTTTCTTCGGCGGAGCTCAGGAAGTAGTCCGCCCAAGTCTCTCCGGTTTCCTCATTGTAGGTCTGCTGGTCCAGGGCCTTGGTGGTGTCCAGGCCGAACAGGGACAGGTAGGACCCGTTCTGGGAGTAGAAGGAGTTGACGGAATCAATAAAGTAGTAGCTCAGTTCGGCGTTGGTCAGACTGGTGTCGCCCAGGGTCAGGGCTACGGTCTTCTTTTCCCGGGAGCCGCTGTTGGCAATGGCCTGGTTGACGCCCACTACGGCGGCAATGGCCACCAGCAATGCCAGGACCACGCCAAAGGCTACGGTATAGGCTTTGGTCTTCTTGTCTTCCTTGATCTGCGCCTTCTGACGCTCGGTCAGCTTGGCGGCGTTTTCTTCAGCACGAAGCTTCTTCTTGCTGGATGCACTCATGGTATCATTTCCTCTCGTTTTATTATGCAAATGTATATTTGCAGATAGACCCGACCATTATAATCGAAAAGTCCCCCGGTTTCAAGGGGATAAGAGAAAAAAGAGAAAAATTCACAAAAAAACCCGGAGAACCGAAGTTCCCCGGGGCCCCGCTTTAGCCGTATCGCATCCAATTATGACCTGCACGAAATGGCAGGTGGGTTGCCGCTCCCGACGTTCTCTGCTCCCAGCGTCCACCCATCGTCGAAGCGCGGGCGGGAGGTCTGCAATCCCGCCGGGAAGTCTAACTTCCCGTTAAAAAAATGTGGGTCCAAAAGGACACGACAACGTACCAAGCAGGAAAGACGATTTACTCGTCGTCTTCTTCCTCTTCGTAGAGCTGGTCCATGATGAGGTCGTACACGGCCTTCAGCTCTTCCTCGTCTTCAATGGCACACAGGATGGGCTCGCCGTCTTCCTCGATGGATTTGAGGATGCTGACTTCCAGGTTTTCTTCCTCGTCTTCTCCGGCGGGGATCACGGCCATATAGCTGTTGCCGTTGTACTCGATGGTGGTCAGCACTTCCAGCTCGTATTCCTTTCCGTCTTCATCGGTGATGGTGATGAAATCGGAACCATATTGATCTTCCATAAAGGATCTCCTTTTCGGGAGGGATTTCTTGACTGTATTGTACAGCCTCCCGGCCATAAAATCAAGAGGAAAATTTTCAAATTGCGGAATTAGTCGAATCGACACATATTTTGCCCGGAAATTCATGTAATATTCACGATTTTAGGGCTTTCGTTTTTTTACGTGCTATGATATAATTCTTTGATGATATGGTGAAATACCATACGCATTTCTCTGAAAGGATACGGTTTTTCCCGTTTTTAGGGGGAGACCTGCGGTTTTGACCCATGGCAAATGACGAAAAGAAACCAAGAAGGAGAAAAAAGGAGCGCCAGGAGTGGAACCCCCACTGGTCCATTAAGACCCTGTATACCGTGGGTTCCGTGGCATTGTCTGCCCTGAAGATCGCCGTCGGCGCCTGCGTGACGGTGCTGCTGATCCTTCTCATCTGCGGCGTGGTGTTTATCGGGACCCTGGGCGACTACCTCCAGGAGGACATCCTGACGGAAGCCTCCGACTGGTCCATCGATGACTACGACCTGGAAGAGACCTCCTTCCTATACTATGTAGACGGCGACGGAAAGATCCAGCAGCTCCAGCAGATCTATACCACCACCGACCGGCAGGTGGCTAGTCTGGATGAAATTCCCCAGGACCTGATCAACGCCACCGTGGCCATTGAGGATAAGCGGTTTTACGAGCACCAGGGCGTGGACTGGATCACCACCGTGAAGGCCTGCATGAATATGTTCTTCGGCGGGGACAGCCAGTTCGGCGGCTCCACCATTACCCAGCAGCTCATTAAAAACGTGAGCCAGGAGAACAGCATCACCGTCCAGCGGAAGGTCATGGAGATTTTCCGGGCCCAGCTGTTTGAAAAGCAGTACGACAAAGACGTGATCATGTACGAGTACCTGAACCGAATCTACCTGGGCAAGGGCTGCTACGGCGTCAAGAGCGCGGCGGCCACCTATTTCGGCAAGGAGCTCCAGAGCCTGACCACCGCCGAGTGCGCCAGCCTCATCAGCATCACCAACAACCCCTCTTTGTTTAACCCCTACTCTCAGAATGTATTTAAATATAAAGGAGAGGTCCGGGACGGCGCAGGCCGGAACCGGTACCGCCAGCTGAACGTGCTCTCCGAAATGCTGAACCAGGGCTACCTGACCCAGGAGCAGTACGATGAGGCTGTGGCCCAGGAGATGGTATTTAAGGATGGCATCGACTCCGCCGACAAGTGGGCCCAGTGCGAAAACTGCGGCTACGGCGGCACCGTATCCACCTTCAAGCAGGAGGGGAGCCACTATTACTGCCCGGAGTGCGGCAGCCTTGTCAGCGTGAACCTGAACGCCTCCCAGACCGTTTACTCCTGGTTCGTGGACGCCGCCATTTTGGACGTGGCCCGGGACCTGGCGGCCCAGGACGGGGTGGACTGGGAGACCGCAGGGGAGAAGACCCGGAACTACTACCTGGAGCGGATCCAGAAGGGCGGCTACCATATTTATACCACCCTGGATATGGAGGTCCAGAACCAGGTGGATGAAATCTACGAGGACCTGGATAAGATCCCCACCACCCGCAGCACCCAGCAGCTCCAGTCCGGCATTGTGGTCATCGACAACCGCACGGGAGACGTGGTAGCCTTGTCCGGCGGCGTGGGGGAGAAGACCGACTTCTTCGCCTACAACAAGGCCACCCAGGCTAGGCTCCAGACCGGCTCCTCCCAGAAGCCCATTTCCGTATACGCTCCCGCCTTTGAAAAGGGCGGCTTCAGCCCGGCGACCGTCATTAAGGATATGCCCCTGCAGTATATCGACGGCACCCCCTTCCCCCGGAACGACAACCGGAAGTACAATTACGCCCGGACCATTTTCAGCGGCGTGGTGTCCTCCGTCAATGCCATTTCCGCCAACACCCTGAACGCCATCGGCCCCAGCTACGGCTACAGCTTTGCCAAGTATAACTTCGGCCAGAACTCCCTGACGGATAATTATGCCTTGGCAAACGGCCAGAGCCTTTCCGACGTGGCCATTGCGCCTCTGGCTTTGGGCGCCCTGACTGTGGGCTCCACCGTCCGGGAAATGTCCGCGGCCTACGCCACTTTTGCCAACCACGGCACCTATCGGGAGCCCCGGACCTATACCAAGGTGTATAACAGCCAGGGCCAGCTGATTCTGGACAACACCCAGGACAGCCGTCAGATCCTCAGCGAAAAGACCGTAGAATATATGAACTACTGCCTGTACAACGCGGCCAACTCCGGTACCGGCGGCGCGGCCATTTTCCAGGGTCAGGCCATTGCCGGCAAGACCGGCACCACCTCCAGCAACCGGGACCGGTGGTTCTGCGGCTTTACGGGCTACTACACCGCTGCCGTCTGGTGCGGCTACAACCAGCCGGAGGAGATCAACCTCACCGGCAACTACGGAAACCCCGCTGCCCGCTTGTGGAAGATGGTCATGGAGCCCATCCACCAGGGCAAGGCCCGGGTACCCCTTTTCAGCGGGGACCAGATGCAGACCGTTACCGTCTGCCTGGATTCCGGCAAGCTGGCCACCAATGCCTGCGCCCATGATGTTCGCGGCAGCCGGACCGCTACCGTCAGCTGCTATCCCGAGGACATGCCTACCGAGTATTGCGATAAGCACGTGGACGTGAACTTCTGCGTCTCCGGCGGCGGTGTGGCCAACGAGTACTGCGGCCAGATGGGGGATGTGGAGACCCGGTCTTTGGTAAAGCTGACCCCTGCCGAGGTGGCGGAGATCCAGGCTGCCATCGGCAGCGGCCTGGAAGAAATGTATTATATGGATTCCTACGTCTATGCCGTAGACGCCGACGGTAACGCCATCCCCTGGCACGGCTTCCGGGGCGGCGCCAATTCCGGCAGCGATACCCCCTATGTGATCTGCCCGGAGCATGACCACAACAGCTGGCTGGAGTCTGGCGGCGACGACGAACGGGACGAAAATACCCCCGGCGGCTATGACGACGGGTACGAGCAGAACGACGATTGGGTCGGTTGATAGAGAGAAGGAGAATGCCTATGTTATGGATCTCAGACGAATGGAAGGATTATGAAGTTTTGGACGCCTCCGACGGGGAGCGGCTGGAGCGCTGGGGAAAGTATATTCTGGTCCGCCCGGACCCCTAGGTCATCTGGTCTACCCCTCACGCAGCGCCCCAGTGGAAAAAGTACGATGCCCGGTATATCCGGTCCAATACCGGCGGCGGCCACTGGTCGGACCATCAGCTGCCGGAGCGGTGGCAGATCCGCTACCGGGACTACCTGACCTTTAATGTCAAGCCCATGAACTTTAAGCACACCGGCGTGTTCCCGGAGCAGGCTGCCAACTGGGACTTTATCCGGGAAAAGGTGGCCTCCGCCAATCGGCCGGTACGGGTGCTGAACCTCTTTGCCTACTCCGGCGGCGCCACCCTGGCAGCGGCAGCCGGTGGGGCGGAGGTGTTCCACGTGGATGCCTCCAAGGGCATGGTGGCCTGGGCCAAGGAGAACGCCATGGCTTCCGGCCTGGCTGACAGGCCCATCCACTGGATCGTGGACGACTGCGGAAAGTTTATCCAGCGGGAAATTCGCCGGGGACGCCGGTACGACGGCATCATCATGGATCCCCCCAGCTACGGCCGGGGCCCCAGCGGCGAGATCTGGAAGATGGAGACCAGCTTCTTCCCCTTCTTACAGGAGACCGCCAAGCTCTTAACGGATAACCCTTTGTTTGTCATCATCAATTCCTACACCACGGGCCTGGCCCCCTCCGCGGTAAGCTACGCCTCCGACGTGGTGTTCGGCGCAATCCACGGCGGCAAGACCGCTGCCGGTGAATTGGGCCTGCCCGTGAAGCAGTCCGGCCTCATCCTGCCCTGCGGCGCCACGGGCAGATGGACGCCGTAAACACGGAAGCAACACAAAATCAGAAAAGAGGAAACCGATTGGAAGATATTATATCTGTAGAGCACCTGGCTTTTTCCTACCCCGCAATGGAGGGGCAGGAGGCGGTGCCCGTGTTTGAAGATCTGAATCTTACCATTAAACAGGGCAGCTTCGTGGCGGTGCTGGGCACCAATGGCTGCGGAAAGTCCACCCTGGCAAAGCATTTTAATTCCATCCTGCTCCCCAGCGGCGGAAAGGTGTATGTAGACGGCATCGATACCTCCGACCTGGAGCGGATCATGGCGGTCCGGCGGTGCGTGGGCATGGTGTTCCAGAACCCGGACAACCAAATCGTGGCCAATGTGGTGGAGGAGGATGTGGCCTTCGGGCCGGAAAACCTGGGCGTGGCCAGTCCCGAGATCCGCAGAAGGGTGGATAAGGCCTTGAAGCAGGTTGGGATGTACGAATACCGGGAGCATGCCCCCCATCTTCTCTCCGGCGGACAGAAGCAGCGGGTGGCCATTGCCGGTGTCATCGCTTTGGAGCCCAAGTGCATCGTTCTGGACGAGCCCACCGCCATGCTGGACCCCCGGGGCCGGAAGGACGTGATGGACACCATTACGAAGCTGAATCGGGAAAAGGGCATCACCCTGGTGCTCATCACCCACCACATGGACGAGGCCGCCAGAGCCCAGCGGGTAGTGGTGCTGGACAAGGGCAAAATCGCCGCCGACGGCACCCCCAAAGAGGTGTTTGCCCAGGTGGAGATGCTCCATAAGATCGGCCTGGCCGCTCCCGATACCGTGGAGCTGTGCTGGGAATTAAACAAGCAGGGGGCCAACCTGCCTCTTGACGAACTGGACCCGGATACATGCGCGCAGGCACTTTACGATTGGCTGAAGGCCTGACCCGTAGGGAGGAAGAAACGTTGAATCCAATTTTACAGGTGAAGGATCTCACCTATACCTATTCCATCGGCACTCCTTTTGAACATACCGCCCTGGACCATGTGAATTTTTCTCTGGAACGGGGAGAGTTCGTAGGCATCATCGGCCATACGGGCTCCGGCAAGTCTACCCTGATGCAGCAGCTCAATGGACTGTTAAAGCCCACCTCCGGCCAGGTGATTTTGGACGGCCAGGACATCTGGTCCGACAAGAAGCTGACCCGGGCCGCCCGGTTCCGGGTGGGGCTGGTGTTCCAGTACCCGGAGTATCAGCTGTTTGAAGAGACGGTGTATAAGGACATCGCCTTCGGCCCCGGCAACATGGGCCTATCCAAAGAGGAGATCGACCGGCGGGTCCGGGAGGCAGCGGGCTTTGTAGGCATCGAAAGCAAACTTGATATGTCCCCCTTCGACCTTTCCGGCGGCCAAAAGCGCAGAGTGGCCATTGCCGGTGTCATCGCCATGGAGCCGGAGGTGCTCATTCTGGATGAGCCCACCGCGGGCCTAGACCCCATCGGCCGGGAGGAGATTTTGGGCAACATCCAGGCCTACCGGAAGGCCAAAAACGCCACCATCCTGATGGTCAGCCACTCCATGGAGGACGTGGCGAGACTGACGGATCGGCTTCTCGTCATGAACGGCTCTAAGCTGGCCATGGACGGGACCCCCCAGGAGGTATTTGTCCACGCCAAGGAGCTGCAAAGTATGGGCCTGAGTATCCCCCAGGTGACCCAGGTGTTTTTGAAACTCAGGGAGCTTGGGGTAGACGTCCCCAGCGTGTACACCCTGGAGGCAGCCGTGAAGGAGCTGCTGAAGAGAAAGGGGGAGCACCATGCTTAAAGACATTACCTTGGGCCAGTATTTCCCCGGAAATTCCTTTGTCCACCGCTTAGACCCCCGGACGAAGCTATTGTGCCTCATTGTGTATATTGTAGCCCTGTTCTGCGCCCAGTGGTGGGTCAGCTATGGGCTCATGCTGGTATTTTTGCTTCTTTCCATCAAAATTTCCAAGATCCCCGGCAAGTCCATTGTTCGCGGTATGAAGCCGCTGATCGTCATTCTGGTCTTTACCGGGGTGCTGAACCTCTTCTATACGGATACCGGTAGGGTCCTGGTGCAGGTGTGGAAGCTCACCGTTACCACCGGGGGCCTGGAGCGGGCCATTTTTATGACGGGCCGTATTTTGCTTCTGATCTCCGGCAGCTTCCTGCTGACCTATACCACGTCCCCCATTTCCCTGACCGACGGCCTGGAAAGCCTGCTGGGGCCTTTAAAGAAGCTCCATGTGCCGGTGCATGAGCTATCTATGATGATGTGCATCGCCCTTCGGTTTATTCCCACCTTAATTGAGGAGACCGACAAGATCATGAACGCCCAGAAGGCCAGAGGCGCGGATTTCGAAACCGGCAGCCTTATCGACCGGGCCAAGGCTCTGATCCCCGTTTTGGTGCCGCTGTTTATCAGCGCCTTCCGCCGGGCGGACGAGCTGGCTACCGCCATGGAGTGCCGCTGCTATCAGGGCGGCGAGGGCCGGACCAAGATGAAGCTGCTGCGCTACAACCGGAACGATTTTATCACCTTCGGCGCTTTAGCGGTGCTGCTGGTAGTGGTCATCGCCCTGGGCGGCCTGGGACTGTGAGGGCAGTCATGAAAAGAAACATCGCCCTGTTTTTGACCTATCTCGGTACCCGGTATCACGGCTGGCAGGTCCAGAAAAACCTGCCCACCGTGGCGGAGACGGTGGAAAAGGCCGCCGCCCAGGTGGTGGGCCATCCCGTCCACGTGACCGGCTGCGGCCGTACCGACGCGGGGGTCCATGCCCGGTGCTACGTGGCCAATTTCCGCACGGAATCCACCATTCCGGTAGAACGGCTTCCTTACGCTCTCAATACCCACCTGCCCTGCGACATTGTGGTGACCAAGGCCTTTGAGGTAAACGACAACTTCAACGCCATCGGCTCCTGCGTGCGTAAGGAATATACCTATCAGATCTACAACTCCCGCTTAAAAGACCCCTTCTATGTGGACAGGGCCTGGTTCTACCCCCGGCACCTGGATGAAACCATCATGCAGGCGGCGGCGGACCAGTTTGTAGGCACCCACGATTTTGCCGCGGTCCGCTCCGTAGGTACGGACGTCAAGTCCACGGTGCGGACGGTGTACTACTACAATGTAGAGCGCCGGGGGAACATCCTGCTGCTAAAGGTCTGCGCCAACGGCTTTTTATACAACATGGCCCGGGCCATGGCCGGTACAGTGGTGTACTGCGCAGAAGGAAAGATCCGCCCGGAGGAGATCGGATCTATCCTCGATTCCGGCAACCGCACCGCCGCCGGCCCCACGGTGCCCCCCGGCGGGCTGTACATGACCCACCTGTGGTACGACGACGGGGTGGACAAGTTTGAATGCGGCTGTGAGGACCGGTTTGGGTAAATAGGGGTTGGCGAATGAACCTCGTAGGGGGCGATGCCCACATCGCCCCGAAAGGTAACGATAACACATGTGTTCGGTGAATGGGACCAGCCAAAAGCCAGAAACTCCCTAAAAAACTTCTTGACATTTCCCGAAAATATGCTATAATCCATCTTGTTCCGCGGGTGTAGCTCATCCGGTAGAGCGCCACCTTGCCAAGGTGGAGGTAGCGAGTTCGAGCCTCGTCACCCGCTCCATAAAGAATCCCTCGTCCAATCGGGCGGGGGATTTCTTTTGTTCCGGTGAGATCCGCCCTTCGGTCGGATGAAATACCGCCTGCGCGGTAAGAAATATGGCTGACGCCATAAGAAATTGCTGCGGCAGAGAGGACGGTTTTTCCCTGTTTTTTCAAGCTGCCTATATGAAAAGGACTGCTGCAAAAAGCAAATTTCGCAGCAGTCCTTGATCTTTACTCATAAAATTGGAATCCGTTTTTCCCGTTCTCTTTCACATTATAGAGCACCTTGTCTGCATCCTGGAAGATGCTGCCGGTGGGGTTGGGGCGGTCGGAGAAGGCCACGCCGGCGCTGACGGTGACGGTGGGGATCCCGTCGGGGGTATCCTTCAGGCTCTCCTGGAGGGCCAGCAGCTTTTCTTCTACGGCGGACCGATGGTTGGTGGACATGTCCAGCATGATGATGGCGAATTCGTCTCCGCCGATGCGGAAGACGTAGTCCGTGACCCGGAAGGCGGACCTGATCTTATTGGCCACGAACTGAATGACGGCGTCGCCTACCGCGTGGCCGTAGGTATCGTTGACGGATTTGAAGGTATCGATGTCTACGATCAGCAGGGCATAGGAAAGGTTCCCCTCGTTGTACAGGGACAGGATCTTATTGAAGGAGCCCCGGTTCAGGAGGTCGGACAGGGCGTCGTGCTCGGCTTCGTGGCGGATGATCTTCTGGGTGGCCTGGTTCTCGGTAAACACCTTGTTGTAGGTCTGGGCCAGGGTTTGGAGCTCCGCGGCGCCGATCAGGGGGACGGTCTCGTCGTGCTCGATGCGGCTGTTGTAGCTGACCAGAGGATTGACGATGAGCATCCTGACGATCAGGCTGCTGGCGATCAGGAAGAACAGCAGGAAAATAAGCCCGATCTCCTGGATGCCATACAGGACCCGGAAGTGGGTGGAATAGGAATCCCGCCGGGATTGGGTCAGGCGCAGAAGGTCGTCGATGCACTGGTCCACATTGTCGCCGATTTTGGACTTGATGCCCTGGTAGATGCTGTCGCTGACCATGCTGCGGCCCTTATCCACCTTTTCGGAGGCGGTAAGGGCCTGGTCCTCCGCAGACAGGGAGACGGAGGCCACCTCATCCGGGAGCCGGTCCTCCGCAAGTCCATAGCCTTCCGCGGCCAGCCGCATGGCGTAGTATTCCCGCTCCATCAGCATCCTGGAGTCCCCCAGGGCGCTTTCCAGGTCCGTCAGGCTCTGGGTCCCGGAAAAGTGCTGCCGCAGCTCCTCCACGGCGTGATCCCGGTTTTTGGTCACGTTGGCCTCTTCAAAGTAGCCGTCCATGTAGGCCTTGTCGCCGGTGATCACGTACATCCGTACCTGGTCCGTTAAAATATCGGACCCCTTTTGCAGCCGCAGGGCCGCCTTTTCGGAGGTCAGATACAGATTGGTGGCGTCGATCATCTTCTGGTAGTAGTTCCCGCCAAAGATGGCGATGACCGCAAACAGAATGGAAAGAACGGCAGCCACAACGATACTGCCGGTGCTGAATCGCTTGATGTGCATTTTTTTCATGGGAGAATGCCTCTTTCTTTTTTAAAGGAGAAAAAAGCGAACATATGAAAAATTATCCGCCTATTTATTCCATAGTATAGCACGGTTTTCCGCAAAAAGAAAGAATTTTTTCAGAAAAATGCAGAAGTTTGTAGGGGCGGTGTTTTAGGAAATGGCCATAGGGGACGATGCCCATATCGTCCCGAAAGGTTACGAAAACACATGTGTTCGATGAATGGGACCAGCCAAAAGCCAGAAACCCCTTCCCCTCTCCAAGCCTGGGGAGGGTGGTGCTCCGCGCAGCGAATCAAAATAACAAATGATTGCCGGTGGCAATCATACCATAATTTTGTGGCCCGCAGGCCGGGTGTGGTTGGGAGCACGGTACGATAATAGATTGGTTTTTTGAGAAAATATGGCTAAATGGAACGTATTCCATTCATCTAACCACCCAAAATATCGAACCTTTTCAACCACACCCCCCCACTGCGGTGGGTACCCTCTCCAAGCTTGGAGAGGGTAAGGAGCTTGCACTCCGGCGCCTACCATTCAACCAACCTAGCTTGTTTCATTACGTTTCGGGACGATGTGGGCATCGTCCCCTACGGGCAAAGAATCGCACAAATCCCTATTTACGAAGCTACCCGCTTCTCAATCGTCTGTTTAGGACAGATTTCTGCACACCTTCCGCAGTGGAGGCAGTGGTGCTGGTCGATGACTACGGGGGTTTGGGAGATATCGATGCACTTCTGGGGGCAGACGGAGTAGCAGAGCTTACAGCCGATGCATTTGTCGCCTACCAGGTAGCCGGAGAAGGAAGGTTCCCTTTTGCCGATGGTGATGCTGTCCCTTGCTACGTGGGAAGGGTCGGAGATGTCGAAGAACTCGCCATCGGCGTCGTACAGCCGGAAGACCTCTAAGGCTTCCCGGGTGTCCCCGGGGTAGATGGACTGCATGTACGTGTTCTTTTCGAAGATCTCATCCAGCTTTTCGCTGCCGATGGTTTGGATCCTGCCCCGGAGGGAGATGGAAATTTTATCCTTGGTGGCAGACAGGGCAATGTAGGCTTGCTCCATGAGCTGGGTGTAGAAGGCCTTTCCCTTGGCGGTGAGGAAGTACACGCCCTGCTCGTCCCAGAGCATCATGTCGATGATCCGGGTCTGGGGGTGGCCGTCGGGAGCAATGGTGGCCACGGTGGTAGAGTGGATGGTTTCTACCAGGAGCTTTAAGTATTCGTTATTTGTCATTTCATTCAACGACCTTTCAGTACCGGCGTCAGCCGTTTGTATGTCAGCATGGTGAAGATGCCAATGACCAGGCCCTTCAGAAGGTTAAAGGGGAAGGCATTGAAGAGCACAATGTCCAGCTTAGTATGGATAAAGGGAAGGTAGGCCCCGAAGGAGGCGATCAGTTGGTCCAGAGGCATGAAGGTTTCAAAGAGGGGCAGCAGAATGAAGTAGTTTGCCAATGCGGCGGCAATGCCCATCACGAAGCTGGCGGCGACGCAGGAAAGAAGGGCCCGGCGCCTGGTCTTGTGGGACTTATATAGGAAGCCTGCAGTGGCCACGTAAGAAGCGCCCATCAGGAAATTGGCCAGTTCTCCAACGCCTCCCGTGGAGGTGGAGAACAGCTGCATGGCGTTTTTGACGAATTCAACGGTGAGCCCGCACAGGGGGCCATAGGCAAAGGCACCGATGAGGGCCGGGAAGTCCGACAGGTCCATCCTGGCAAAGGAAGGGGACAGGGGGACCGGGAACTCCAAAAAGGCAAGCACATAGGAAATGGCTGCCAGCATGGCGGTAACGGAAAGGGCCCTGATAGAGGGCACAGCGGTCTTTCTGGGTCTGGTAACGGCAATGGAATTCATAAATGCTCCTTGGAAAAGACGTGCTGAGATTGAAAGGCAGCCCCGCGGGGGGGATTCCCGGGGGCTGCCTTCTCACATCTTCTGTCATCCGGACTGTAACCGTCGGCTGCGGAATTTCACTGCATCGGGCGCAAGCGCGCTTCGCAGGCTTTACTGCCGGTGGGGAATTTCACCCCGCCCCGAAGATATTTGGTTGGTTTTCTTAGAAAATGTAGGGAGGGTTGCCGGAGAAGTCGGCGATGAGGCCGTGGGGGTCTTCCAGGTAGAACACCTCGAAGATGGGGTTCGTTGCGGTCTGGTACTGGCCCTTTACGATGGGGTTCTGGATGCACATTTCCTTCACAGCCATGTTGTTTTCGAACACAGCCTTGCCGTGGAGCCGGATCCAGGCGTAGGCGGGGCTGGACACGGAGATCTCGATTTCGGGATTTTCCTGCATGTCCTTGTAAACGTCCTTCTGGTTGTTGGTGCAGAACCACAGCTTGCCGTCCTTTTCACCGGCAAACATGAAGGGCCGGCACTTGGCCTTGCCGTCACGGCCCACGGTAGCCAGGTACTGTACGGGATTGGCATTCAGAAATTCAACGACTTTGTTCATAATAAATACCTCCAAGAGTTTTTTGTTCGGGTTTTTCATCCGCTGGTATGATAGTACCACCAATTGTTTCTGTTGTAAAGTAAGCACAATATTGTGGTGTAGTTACCAAATGGAAACTATTGGAGGCGGAAAAAGACCGCATCCGCTGGGAAGGCGGATGCGGTGGGGGGCTTATTATGTGTAATTTTTAGAGTGCCCCTCATTTGCCAGAGTATACCGTGTAGTGCGGCCATCGCCAAGTAGAACGAGCAGGCCGTGTTCTACCATCGTTTTTAGAATACGACCAGCTGTAGACTGGCTGACGCCTGCAAGTGACTGCACATCTCTTCGGGTGATGAATTGGTGGCTTGTTAAAAATTGCAGGATTTTTTCTTCGTGTGTGTTCCCAATAGGGGATGACGCCTCTTCTGCGGAATCAGATTCTTTTTCTGGTTTGGTCACAAAATTTATATTAGGGAGGACGATTTTAAAGGCGTTATTCGTAGCGGTGATTTGTGGTTGTATTGCTGCGTCCGCATAAGCACTCATAATTTTCTTCATGCCAGTACCATATGCTTCAATAAGCTGTAAGCGGTAAAAAACATTGGCAAGGTTCGGGTTTCGACAAACAGAAATACCCATCATAAGGTCTCCCAATTCCAGCCCGGGGAGCAAACCTCCAACGGATACAAATTCGATCCGATCAGTGTACAAGCTGATCAGTGTACTGGCCCGAAAAGAATAATCCCGATGTACCAGTGAATTCAAGAGGGCTTCACGGACTGCGACTTCTGGGTAATCTCTGGTATCGATTCGAAGAAGTTTCTGGAATGTCGCATGGGTCTGGTTATGAAAATCAATGTAAGAGTAGACTTCGTTGAGTTGTTGCATCAGGGAGCCTGAAAATTCCCGGCGATCCTTAAATACATTTTGGTCGGTTCCCTCAAAAACGGCTGCCTTGATGGTATGGGGACACTGATCAGACAGCAGTAATCCCAGATTTGTGTAGAGACCGTCTGGGGATATTATTTTTAAGGTCTGCATCTGCGGTTGCCCAAAAGCGATTTTTCGAGTCTCAAATTCCTTTGCTGTTGCTTCAAATGTCAGTGCCTGATGGATAGAGCGCATATCCTCGAAGCTGTCACCATCGGTTTCTTTGATCATCTGCCGAATGGCTGTGTCTGTTGCTGGAACGG
Organism: Faecousia sp.; assembly: GCA_050872865.1. GTDB lineage: Bacteria > Bacillota > Clostridia > Oscillospirales > Oscillospiraceae > Faecousia. The sequence goes on from JBNMHR010000024.1 coordinate 15,794, forward strand.
AGGAGTAGCCTTGCCGCACATAGACGCCTTCAGGACGGAGCCCCTTCTTTGCAAGATAATAGGGGCGGTTCGTACCACGTTGAACACTGACCGCCATGACTGCTTTCCCATCCAGGTCAAGCGTTTCATAGTGAATAAACATGGTAATATCGGGCTTTACGGCGTCCCGTATCATATTAGAAATCTGTAGTGCGCAGTCATCGGCATTTTCAACGCCCAATATAGTCCCGTCATCTGCAACTCCAACATATACAGTACCGCCGTTGCAGTTTGCAAAGGCGATGATTTCTTTCTTGATGTCGTCCCGCACAATGGCTTTTAACTCAACGGTTTCGGTTTCCTGATAGCGCATTCTAACCACCCCTCAAGTGAATTCTACTCATATTCTAACCAATCTAATCACAAATGTCAACCACTTGGTTAGATTGATTAGAAAGGAACGCTAGATCCACCAGATATTTTGCCCAGCACGCCCCCAATGTCCCCGTCGATACAGATGGACCGGTCCTTGATCTCCTCCATGGTGATGGCCTGGCCCTTGTTGATGCAGGCGTAGGTGGCCTTGGGGTTCCGGGCGGTCATGCGCAGGAAGGGGTACTTGATGATGCCCGGGGTGTTGTAGCCCACGCCCAGTTCCAGAAAGAGGACCTTTAGCCCTTCGTGGCGGCGGATGAACTCCGTATAGCGCTCCGCGGCATCCTGCCAGCCGGCGTCCTGCACAAAGCTGTCGTCGCAGCGCAGGTTCATGGTCATGGGCTTGCCGCAATAGGGGCAGTGGGGCACCAGTTCGGAAGGGATCTCCGTTTTCAGGCCGGTCTCCGGAAGGGTCAGGCTGCCGCCAAATTCGACGGTGATGCCCTGGGCTTCCACCATTTTGCGGACGATGGCCTCGTTATCGTAGGTCCGCTGGTGGCAGGGGCCGCTGCACTGGAACAGGCCGTAGTCCCCCTGGGTATAGAAGAGCCGCTTTTTGTCGAAGCCCGCCTTCTGGAAGCAGTGGTCCACGTTGGTGGTGAGCACAAAGTAGTCCTTGTCCTTGACCAGGGCGTAAAGGGTATCATAAACGGGCTTGGGAGCATTCATATACCGGTTGATATAGATATCCCGGCTCCAGAAGGCCCAGTATTCTTCCAGGCTGCCATAGGGATAGAAGCCCCCGGAATACATATCGGAAAAGCCGTATTTCTGATAGAAATCTCCGAAATATTTGGTAAACCGCTCTCCGTCGTATAAAAAGCCCGCGGAGGTGGAAAGGCCCGCCCCGGCGCCGATGACCACGGCGTCGCAGTCCTGCAAAGCTTTTTTCAGCGCCTCAACACTGCCGGAGAAGTCGGGCGTAGATCTGCTTGTCATAGTCTTTAAAAACATTGAATATCACCTTTTTTACACTGGTATCTTTGGTCAGAAATTCCGTTACGGTTTTTACCGCGATCTGGGCGGCAAGATCGTTGGGGAAATGGAACTCCCCGGTGGAAATGCAGCAGAAGGCCACACTTTCTAGGTTATACTCCGCCGCCTTTTCCAGGCAGGAGCGGTAGCAGGAGGCAAGAAGCGACTTTTTGCCTTCCGTCACCGGGCCGGAGATGATGGGGCCTACGGTGTGCAGCACGTATTTGCAGGGCAGATTGTAGGCCGGGGTGATCTTGGCCTGGCCCGTAGGCTCCGGGTGGCCCTGGGCTTCCATGAGCTTCTCGCAGGCCAGCCGCAGCTCCACCCCGGCGTAGGTATGGATGGCGTTGTCGATGCAGCGGTGGTTGGGCACATAGCAGCCCGTGAGCCCGGAGTTGGCGGCGTTGACAATGGCGTCGCACTTTAGGGTAGTGATGTCCCCCTGCCACAGGTAGAGGCCGGGTTTTATCGGGGACAGGCTATTCAGGTCCGTAATGCCCTTGTCGGCAATGGCCTTTTGCAGATAGGCATCCTGGACCTGCAAAAATTCCGTGTCCATAGGCTTGGGAGGCCGGATGTTCATAAGCCCCCGCAAAAGCTGCTTCTGCTCCTCACTGGATGCAGGAATGGCAGCGTTTTCGTATTGGGGGTGCTCCTTCAAAAGGGTACGAAGAAGAAATTGGCGCGCTTCAGATTGGTTCATGGGAAATACCTCGAAATGTAGGATTTTTGAAGTGGGGTGTTTTGTAAATGGGGATTTGGCGGGTTCAGAATGTCGCTGCGAACCAGTTCGCAGACTGGTGTGGCAATCCCCCGGTTGAATGGGACGAGCTGGCATATCTTGTCCTCCTCCTGCTGGAGGAGGGACGGCTTTCAAACGCTCCGTCGTTTGAAAGCCAGGGTGGTGGAGGGGACCCGGTAGGATTTCTTGACGCATTTCGATGAAAGGGAGTTTAGGCACCTACCGTTTATCGAAAGCTACATAAGGTGGCAAAGGGTCCCCTCCACCATCCGTCACGGCCTTGCGGGGGACGGCCGTGCCACCTTCCTCCAGCAGGAGGAAGACAAGTACCGCCCTTTGGGCCTATACGTTCATCCGGGGGGTTGCCACGGCAGTCTAGCACCGCAGTGCTGTGCATAGCGCAACCGCCGTAGGCGGCTCTTAGCGCGGAGCAGTGCGCACTGCCTCGCAACGACATACGATATTCATACAAAAATACGGATTGCGTTTTTCTGTTTATGGCTTTATAATAGCATCACGAATCCCAAATGTAAAGAAAGCACAATTTTGTGACGTAGTTACCAATAGGAAACCATTGGAGGAAATTATGGAAAATACGGTAAAAACAGAACTTCCCGCCTGCCCGGTGGAGACCACGCTGACGCTGATCAGCGACAAATGGAAGGTACTCATCCTGCGGGACCTGCTGCCGGGGACCAAGCGGTTTGGGGAGCTGAAAAAGTCCATCGGCCATGTGTCCCAGAAGGTCCTGACGGCCCAGCTGCGGGAGATGGAGGAAAGCGGCCTGGTATCCCGGAAGGTCTATGCCGAGGTGCCCCCCAGGGTAGAGTACACCCTGACGGAGCTGGGCTGCAGCTTAAAGCCCATTCTGGACGCCATGTGGAACTGGGGCGAAGCCTATAAGGCATCGGTAAAAGGGGAAGCAAAACAATAAGTGAGTAAAGGGCAGCCGGGTGAGGCTGCCCTTTGTCCTATGCAAAAATTGGTAAAATACCTATAATAACAGTGGCTTTTTTGGAAAAAGGGTGTATAATGAAAGCAATATGAGTCTGGCGGAAATGCGGGAGGAACACGGATGGTGGGAAAAAGGTATCAAAGGGCCCTGGGTGCGCTGCTGGCGGCGGTGCTGCTGCTGGCACTGCTCCCGATAGGAGCCCGGGGGGAGGAAGAGAATAGCAAGGTGGTCCGGGTGGGCTACGTCAATGCTCTGAACTACGAGGAAGGCGGCGAAGGGGAGTATAAGCGGGGCGCGGGCTACGAGTACCTGCAGAAGATCTCCTATATTACCGGCTGGGAATATAAATATGTATACGGCTCCTTTTCCGACTGCCTGGAGATGCTGGAAAAGGGAGAGATCGATCTCTTTGGCAACGTATCCTATACGGAGGAACGGGCCCAGCGGATGTATTTTTCCTCTTATCCCCAGGGAAAGGATACCTATTGGCTCTACACCGGCAAGAACCACCCGGAGCTGGCCCAGGGAGACATCCAAAAGCTGAACGGCTGCCGCATCGGCGTTACCGGAAACTCCTACCAGGAAGGGCTGCTGGAGCAGTGGCTGGAAAGCAGCCACATCCGCGCACAGGTCGTAGAATGCAATGGCTATGACGAGCTCATGGGCAGGCTGGAGGAGGATACGGTGGATGCCATCGCGGCCCCGGACCTGTCCGTCAACTATGACTGCATCGCCATGACCAGCATCGGCGCCAGCGATTACTATTTTGCCGTATCCAGGCAGCGGGAGGATCTGCTGTCGGAGCTCAACAAGGCCCTGTACGAGATCCAGACCACGGAGACGGACTACAACACCCGGCTCTATTCCAAATACTACTACAAGACCGCCAGCGGCCTGGCCTTCAATCAGGAGGAGAAGCAATGGCTGGAGGACCACGAAAATACCCTGCGCATCGGCTACCTGAAGGACAACCTGCCCTTCAGCGGGGAGGAAGACGGCCAGCTTTCCGGCGTGCTGGAAACGGTGCTGGAGACTTTGGAAAAGACCTACGGGATCGCCGTAGAGACTGTGGCCTACCCGGACCTGGCGCAGATGACCCAGGCTTTGAAGGAGGGACTGGTAGACGCGGCAGGCCCCTTCTTGCGGGACTTTTACCTTGCGGAGCAAAGTGACCTGGTTTTGACGGACGCCATTCTGGATACCACCCCGGTGGTGATCTACCAGGGCAGCGACTATGAGCAGAGCCTGGAGACCGTTGCCGCCACCCGGGCGACGATCTTTGGGCCCGATATGGTGCAGCTGCTGTTCCCGGAGGCCCAGATCATCCTCTATGATACCCAGGAGCAATGCCTGAAGGCCGTGGCCTCCGGAAAGGTGGGCAGCACGGTGATCTCCTCCGCCCGAATTGGGATATTGAATGCCAGCCCCCTGAAGGGGCAGCTGTCCGTAGCGGAAATGGCCAAGCGGCTGGACGTGGGGATGCTGACCACCAAGGCAAACCGGCGGGCGGCCACCATTCTCAACAAAGGCATCGAGCAGTCCTCCGATGTGCTCAGCGGCCTGGTACTGGCCCAGCACACCGTGGTAGAGCAGACCCTTTCCTTCCGGGAGATGCTGACCCGGTATTTCTGGGTCTTCTTTGGGATCGCGGTCCTCATCATTCTGATCCTGGGGATCCTGCTGCAGCGGCTGGCCTCCAGCCGGAGGAAGCTGGTAAAGGCCCTGGAGGATGCCCGGGATGCCAACAGTGCCAACGTGGCCAAGACCACCTTTCTGAACAACATGTCCCACGACATCCGGACGCCTATGAACGCCATCATCGGCTTTACCAACATGGCCCTGAAGCAGGAGGGGGACCCGGAGACGAAAGGCTGCCTGGAAAAGATCCGGCAGAGCTCGGATTATCTCATGTCCCTCATCAACGACGTTCTGGACATCAGCCGCATCGAAAGCGGCAAGCTGGAATACCACCCCGTGCCCGTGGACATTACCGGGGTAACGGATACGGTACTGGCCATTGCCAAGGGCTATATGGAAAACCGGGACCTGGAGTTTGTCGTTTCCCGGCAGCCCCTGAAGGAGCCGGTGGTACTGGCGGATGAGCTGCGGATCCGGGAGGTGCTGCTGAACATCCTGAGCAACGCGGTGAAGTTTACCAAGGACGGGGGAAAGATCACCTTCGCCTCCGACTACCGGCCGGGGAAGGACAAAAATCACATTGTGGCCCGGTACCGCATTTCCGATACGGGGGTGGGCATGAGCCCGGAATTCAAGGACAAGGTATTTGAGGAATTCACCCAGGAAAACGCCGGGGCCAGAACCAACTACAAGGGCACCGGCCTGGGCATGACCATTACCAAGCGCTATGTGGAGCTGATGGGGGGCACCATCCGGCTGGATACCCAAAAGGACGTGGGCTCCACCTTTACGGTAGAGCTGCCCCTGGAGCTGACGGAGCTGGAAGCCTGCCGGGAGGAGAAAATGCCGGACCGCAAGCAAGACCTGACCGGGGTGAAGGTCCTCTTAGCAGAGGACAACGAGCTGAACGCGGAGATCGCCACCCTGCTTCTGGAGGAACAGGGGATGAAGGTGACCCGGGCAGCGGACGGCAGGGAAGCGGTGACCCGGTTCACCCAGAACCCGGCGGGGACCTTTGACGTGATTTTAATGGACATTATGATGCCGGAAATGAACGGCTATGAGGCCACAAAAGCCATCCGGGGCATGGCTTCCAGGCCGGATGGGGCAAAGATCCCCATATTGGCCATGACCGCCAACGCCTTTGCCGAGGACATCCAGGCTTCGAAAGAGGCGGGGATGAACGGCCACCTGGCAAAACCCATCGATACGGAAAAACTCCTGCAGGCCATTTCCGGATGCCTGCAGAAACAAGAAAGGGAGAACACACTATGATCGACAATGCCATTGGCCAGCTGGTAGACTACGGCCTGGAAAAGGGGCTCATCCAGCCCGGAGATGCCATTTACATTCGCAATCAGATCCTGATGACCCTGGGCCTGGACGAATACGCCCCGGAGGAAGGGGAGAAAAAGTCCCTGCCGGAAATTCTGGAGGTGCTGGTAGCCGACGCCGTGCGACGGGGCCTTTGCCAGGACAACGGCACCGCCCGGGAGCTGCTGGATACCCGGCTCATGGGCTGCCTGACCCCCTGGCCCAGCCAGGTGCAGGGGAAGTTCTGGGGACTGTATCTGGAAGAGGGCCCTCAAAAGGCCACCGACTGGTACTACCGCTTCAGCCAGGATACCAACTACATCCGCCGGGACCGGATCGCCAGGGATGTAAAGTGGGTCACCTCTACGGAATATGGGGACCTGGACATCACCATCAACCTGAGTAAGCCGGAAAAGGACCCCAAGGCCATTGCCGCCGCCAAGAACGCCCCCCAGAGCGGCTATCCCAAATGCCAGCTGTGCGTGGAGAACGAGGGCTACGCCGGGCGGATGAACCATCCGGCCAGGGAGAACCACCGGGTCATTCCCGTGACCATCAACGGCTCCGACTGGTGCCTGCAGTACAGCCCCTATGTGTACTACAACGAGCACTGCATCGTTTTCAATGGGCAGCATACCCCTATGAAGATCGAAAAGGCCACCTTCCGGAAGCTGTTGGACTTTGTAAAGCAGTTCCCCCATTACTTTGTGGGCTCCAACGCGGACCTGCCCATTGTAGGCGGCAGCATCCTGAGCCACGACCATTTCCAGGGGGGCAGCTACACCTTCGCCATGGAAAAGGCCCCAATTGAGCGGGCCTGGACCTTCCCGGGGTTTGAAGACGTTCGGGCGGGCATCGTCCACTGGCCTATGAGCTGCATCCGGCTGTCTTCTCCCGACGACCAGCGGCTGGTGGAGCTGGCGGATAAGATTTTAAAGGCCTGGCGGGGCTACAGCGACCCGGAGTGCTTTGTTTACGCCGAGACCGAGGGCGTGAAGCACAACACCATTACCCCCATTGCCCGGCAGCGGGACGGGGCCTTTGAGCTGGACCTGGTGCTGCGGAACAACATCACCACTCCGGAGCACCCATTGGGTGTATTCCATCCCCATGCCGAAAAGCACCACATCAAAAAAGAGAACATCGGCCTCATCGAGGTCATGGGCCTGGCGGTACTGCCCAGCCGCCTTAAGAACGAGCTGGAGGAGCTGGCCCAGGCTCTGGTAGAAAGGACGCCTGTCAGCCAGTACGGCCCCGCCATCCAAAAGCACGGGCAGTGGGCCCAGCGGCTTCTGGAAGAATACGACATTACGGAAGAAAACGTCCACGAGATCCTCCGCAGGGAGGTAGGCCTGGTATTTGCCGGGGTATTGGAGGACGCCGGGGTGTACAAAATGGACCCGGCAGGCAGAAAGGGGTTTGTAAGGTTCTTAGAATCTGTTGAGTAAGATGATCAATTCTTAATTCTTTCATATTTTCCCGAATGTCAATTGCAATCAATAAAAAGGTATGCTATAATTCTACCTGCGTGTTTTAAGTGGAATGCGGCATTTGTGATGCAATAGGAGAGGAAAAAATAATGAGAATCGGCATCTTTTCAGATACCTTTTATCCGGAGATCAACGGTGTGGCCACCTCCTGCCTGAATCTTTCCAAGGAGCTGGAGCACCGGGGCCACGAGGTCCATGTATATGCCCCTAAGTGCAAGGGGTGGGAAAATTTCCAGAGTGAGCACTATCATTATCTGGAATCCGCCCAGTTTATTTTTTTGAAGGACCGGAACGTGGCCTTCCCGGGGGTGGGTACCATCCGGCAGGCTTTGGATATGCACTTTGACGTGGTACATACCAACAGCGAGTTCGTCATGGGCATTTTGGGCAAGTTTATTGCCAAGCACACCGGCTGCGCCCGGGTCCACACCTACCACACCGCCTGGGAGGACTATACCTACTACATCACCCACGGCATCGGGGACAAGGGGGCCCAGGCCATTGCCCGGAAGTATTCCGAGTGGTGGTGCGACCGGTTCGACCGGGTCATTGCCCCTACGGAGAAGACGGAGAACCTGCTGCTGCAGTACGGGGTAGAGACCCCCATCGAGGTGATCCCCAGCGGCATGGAGCTGCGCCGGTTTTATCCCGAGAACCACAGCGCTTTGGAGATCGCCCAAATAAGGGCGGAGTGCGGCGTGCCCGAGGGGAAACGGGTGCTTTTAAACATCGGGCGGCTGGCCAAGGAGAAGAACGTGGAGCAGATCGTAAGGGTCTTCCCGGAGCTTCATAAACGGTGCCCGGATGTACACATGGTCATCATCGGCGAAGGCCCCCTGAAGAGCGACATCTGCCAGCAGGTCCGGGAGCTGGGGGTGGCGGACTACGTGTCCGTGGTGGGCGCCAAGCCCTGGGAGGAGATCGACAAGTACTACGCCATTGGCGACGTATTCGTCAGCGCCTCCCATTCCGAGACCCAGGGCCTGACTTACATCGAGGCCGCTGCCGCCGGGCTGTGCGTCTGCGCGGTAAACGACCCCTGCCTGTGGGGCGTTTTCCAGGACGGCGTCAGCGCGGTTTTGTCCGGGGATTCCGACGGGGAGCTGCTGAACAGCCTGATCCTGTCCTTCAGCCCCGTAGGCACCGGCATCCGGAAAAACGCCGTAGCCGCCACCCGGCCCTACAGCACCCAGCAATTCGCCGAGCGGGTGGAAGCCTGCTATTTGCGCGCCATCGAGGAACGGGCCCCGGAAGCCGCCCAGGTGGTACAGGCAAGGCTGTAAGCTAGGCCTGTCATTGCGAGCCAGCGCGCACGTTGGCGTGGCAATCCCCCGGTTGAATGGTATCTGTTGCGGCGGGCATCCCCTTCCCTCTCCAAGCATGGAGAGGGTGGCCCGCAGGCCGGGTGTGGTTGGGGACACGGAACGATAATAGACCGGTTTGTTGAAAAATAATGGTATATTTTGGGAATACCATTCATTCAACGGCTCAAAATCTCGGACCTTTCCAACCACACCCGCCCACTGCGGTGGGCACCCCCTCCAAGCTTGGAGAGGGGAAGGGCTGCTTTCCCCTGGCGCTCTAAAGCCTTGGGGGATTGCCACACC
>JBNMHR010000025.1:0-24769 GCA_050872865.1 Faecousia sp.
GATTTCATAAAATCACTCCAAAACAAGAATATCATCTTGATTTTTGAAGAAAATTTGAGTTTGTCAATGGGCATTACTACCAAATTATTGCTTTGCTTTTTGACACTTTGAAAGGGAAAACTTAAGTTGATGACATTGCCATGCTTGGAGGGGGACAAGGACTCAGAATGTTGTGGCCTGTACCATTCATCCGGGGGATTGCCACACCAGTGTGCGCACTGGTTCGCAATGACACCCGTGTTTTTTCGCAATGACATCCGTATATTTCCCCCTTGACATTTTCTTCCATCCCGCATATACTATTCCCAAGGATAAAAGGGAGTAAAGGGTATGGTTTCATACCGCATAGCCTCGTCATCACGGCTTTCCGCCCGGGACTATGCTTCGCGCTTGAGACTTTTATCACAGTAAATTTTTTTGCTGTGGTAAAGGTCTTTTTCTTTACCCAGCGGAACGGAGGAAAACGTATGGAACTATTTGCAAACCTCTCCCTGCTCACCTGGAAAATGGTGCTCATGTGGGGCATTGGGGGGCTTCTCATCTACCTGGCCATTGCCAAAAAGATGGAGCCCAGCCTCTTGCTTCCCATGGGCTTTGGGGCCATTCTCGTGAATCTGCCCCTGTCCGGGGCCGTAACCCAAGGGGAAATCATAGGGCCCCTGAACGCCCTGTTCGCCGCGGGCTTTTCCAATGAACTGTTCCCGCTGCTGCTGTTTATCGGCATCGGGGCTATGATCGATTTTGGGCCCCTATTGGAAAAGCCCTGGCTGATGCTCTTTGGGGCGGCGGCCCAGTTCGGCATTTTTCTGACATTGTGCCTGGCAGGTCTTTTCTTTGACCTGAAGGACGCCGCCTCCATTGCCGTCATCGGTGCCGCCGACGGGCCTACCGCCATTTTCGTGGCCAATACCTTAGGCTCCAAATACTTAGGAGCCATTATGGTGGCCGCCTACAGCTATATGGCCCTGGTGCCCATTGTCCAGCCCCCGGTGATCCGGCTGTGCACCACGAAAAAGGAACGGCTGATCCGGATGCCCTATCAGAAGGGAAACGTCACCAAGCGGACCCGGATCCTCTTCCCGATTTTGGTGACCATCGTTTCCGGACTGGTGGCCCCCAGCAGCGTGGCCCTGGTGGGCTTTTTAATGTTCGGGAACCTCTTGCGGGAGTGCGGGGTGCTGGATTCCCTGTCGGAGACCGCCCAGAACGTACTGGCAAACCTCATTACCATCATCTTAGGGCTCACGGTCGCCTGCCAGATGACGGCGGAGCAGTTCGTCCAGCCGGATACCCTGCTGATCCTGGCCCTGGGCCTGGTGGCCTTTGTAGGCGATACGGTGGGCGGAGTGCTCTTTGCAAAGCTATTGAATCTCTTCCTGCCGGAAGGAAAAAAGGTCAATCCCATGATCGGCGCCGCCGGGATCTCCGCCTTCCCCATGAGTGGCCGGGTAGTGAACCAGATGGGGCTGAAAGAGGACAATCAGAATTTTCTGCTGATGTACTCCATCAGCGTCAACGTCTCCGGCCAAATCGCCTCGGTGGTGGCCGGTGGCCTGATTCTGAGCCTGATGGGCCGGTAAGGGGGTGACGAAATGCTGGATAGTCTGTATGTGACCCTGCCTATGCTGGCAAAGGGGATGGTTGGTGTCTTCGCCGTTATCGGCATTCTGGTTCTTGCCACCATGGCTATGAACCACTTTGGAAAGTAACATAAAAAACGGAGCTGTTAGAAAACAGTCTGTCATTCCGAGCCGGTGCGCACACTGGCGTGGGAATCCCCCGGATGTTCAAACATTTTGGTTGTAAAACCAGCCTGTTTCCATTCAACCGGGGGGTTGCCACACCAGTGACATCGGTCACTGGTTCGCAACGACATGCTTTTCTAACAGCCCCATTCTTTTTATTCTCTTTTATGACTGTCCGTCCAAAACCGCTTTGCAGGTTTTCAGCACCTGGGAGATCACCGGCACGCAGGCGGAGGCGCCGTAGCCGCCGTTTTCCACCACCACGATGAAGGCCAGAGGGTAGCTTTCATCCATGACAAACCCCGTAAACATGGCGTTGGACCGCTTGCCGCCGCCCAGCTGACTGGTGCCGGACTTGGCGCAGACGGAAAGGCCCGGGAAATTGCCGTCGCCATAGATGATGCGTACGTCGTTCCGCAGATACTCCTGGAGCTTCTGGGCGGTACTCTCCTTCATGATCCGCTCTGTTTTGACAGGCGTTGCTTCGTATACGCTCTCCTCCCCTCTGGTAATGCCGGAAACTAAGAACGGCTCTACCCCCCGGCCGCCGGAAGCAATGGTGCCCATAAAGGTCATAAACCGGGCGGGGTTGATGAGGTCCGTATGCTGGCCGATGCAGCTCCAGGCGAAGGAGGCCCCGCCGGTATTGGAAATATCGTAGTTGCCCTTGGCACTGGTAACGCCATCGAAGGAGACAGGCTTGACTACGCCGAACTTTTCCACATACTTTTCCATGTTCTTCCTGCCTACGATTTTGGCGATCTGGGCAAAGGCGCAGTTGCAGGAATGGGCCAGGGCCCCCTTCAGGTCCAGGGTGCCGTGGGCCGTCTCGCAGGTGACGGCCACATCGTCGCTGTACTCGTAGGAGCCGGTGCAGGTAAAGGTCCGGCTTTCAATATCCGGGATGCATTCCAGGGCCGCCGCCGTGGTGACGATCTTAAAAATGGAGCCGGGCACATAGCTGGACTGCAAAAAGCGGTTCAGATACACGCCCTCGTAGCTCTCTCCCGTCAGGTCCGGCACATTGTCCGGGTCGTAGGTGGGAGAAGTCACCGCGCAGAGGATCTCTCCCGTTTTGTAGTTGTAAACGCCTACGGTGCCCTTCCGGCCGTTCAGGGCAGACAGTGCCGCATTCTGAACGGAGGCCGACAGGGTCAAATGCTCTACACCGCCGGTGCCCGCAAAATCATACAGGCCGTTTACCTTATCGTACCCCGCCATAATGGCGGCATAGTTGCCCACGGCCTTGGCCTGGATGCTGCCGGACCGGTCCCCCAGCCAGTGGAGGGTGGAGGCCCGGGTCTGGGCGTTGTCGGAATAGACCCGCTCCTCGTCGATGTCCAGAAGCACCACCCCGTCCCGGTCCACCACGGTGCCGTTGCCCAGGTTGCTGCCCTTATACACATGGGGCGAGCCGGTGGATACCACCCAGGTATCCGCCTGAAATACGTATTCCAGCACAAAGAAGCCCATGCCTCCCAGAAGCAGAAGGACAAAGGCGCCCATGAGCCAGCTTCTTTTGGTTACTCGATTCATAATTGACTCCTACTTGGAATAGCGGACGGCAAAGCTGGCGTTCTGCCGGGTGTCTGCCGCCTTGACAAAGGCCAATAGGCCCCAGGCACCGATCATACTGGTGCCGCCGTTGGAAAGGAAGGGAAAGGTCACGCCGGTAAAGGGCAGGATGTCCACGGTGCCCAGGCAGTTCAGCGCCGCCTGAATGAGCAGAATGCCCGCCGCGGTACACCCGCCGATGCAGTAAAAGCTGCTGCGGGAGACCTTGGAGGTACGGATGGCAAACAGCCCCAGAGCCGCCACCGCCAATACGGCGAGCAAGGCCAGGATCAGGCCCCATTCCTCGGAAATGGTAGCAAACACGATATCGGAGTCCGCCGCAAACACCTTTTGCAGATATCCCTTCCCTGCCCCCAGGCCGAAAAGGCCGCCGGAGGCGATGCACATAATGGCCTGGGTCTGCTGATAGCCGGAGGTAAAGGGATTCTCCCAGATGTGCCGCCAGGTGGCGAACCGGTTCAGGGCATGGGGGGCAATGCGGATGGCCAGCACCCCGGCAAAGCCCAGGGCCGTACAGGCTAGGGCAATGGTGCCCACGCTGCCGGAACGGAGGTAGGCAATGATGAGAAAGGCGCAGAAGAAGATCATAGCCGTGCCGAAGTCATTCATCAGAGCCAGCAGCCCGCAGATGATCACCGAATAGGCAATGAACAAGATCAGATTCCGCTTGTTCATGATCCGGTCCATGGTGGAAGCGCCGGCATACACAAAGCAGACCTTGCTCAGCTCCGAAGGCTGCAGGGAAAGCCCCCCGATGACCAGCCAGTTTTTGGCGCCGTAGTATTCTTTACCGAAAAGCAGAGTGATGACCAGAAAGCCCACGCCCATCAGTACCGCCAGATACCGGCACCGCTTGGCCCGCTCCAAATCCCGCAGGGACCAGCCGATGAGCAGAAAGGTCAGAACCCCCAGCAGCATGGCCGCCGTCTGCTTTAATACCTCCCCGGGCTTTACCGTGGCGATGGCCGCCATGCCCAGGGTACATAAAAAGAAGGCCAGTGTCTCCACTTCAAAGGAGCTCCTATGGATGGTACAATAGAACAGGAACAGCCCCCACTGGCAGATGGCCACCCCGCAGAAGCCCAGAATATAGGCCGGGTACTCCTCTGTCTTGCCGGAGAGCAAAAAGCCCATGAGCATAGCCGCCTGTAAAAGCGTCAGAAGCACCAGCCCCAGGATGCTGCTGAAAGGCCCGGAGCCCCGGGTCCGGAGCTGGGACTGCAGGGTCTCCTGCCGCTTGGTAATGGGCAGCAGCTCCATTTCCACGCCGCCGATGGAGATCTTGTCCCCCGGGTGGAGGGCGCAGATCTTGATTTTTTCTCCATTGACCCAGGTGCCGGTTTTGGAGCTGGCATCGGTAATGGTCCAGCTGCCGTCATCATACCGGGTCAAAACCGCATGGTTTCTGGAAACCGTGGATAGGGACACCGTAATATCGCTTCCCTTGCTGCGGCCAATGACGTTTTCCCAGTGGGTCACCGCCACCTGGCTGCCGTCGGAAAATTTCAGCCAGGCCCATATTTCCGGCTCCCGCCGAAAGGAAATGAGCGGCCGAGCGCAATGCAGCAAAAGCCAGGCCGCCAGCGCCGGAACGATGTAGCGGGAAACCGCTGTAAACACGTCGGCATAAGTATCCCTGGACTGACTGATCAGGTCCAGGATCTGTTGTAAGGATGTCATTTGTTTCGTCCTTCCCGTTTGGAGGATAGGTTGTAAGTAACACAGTTTGCAGGAATTGTCAAATGAATTTTTCTTGAAGAAGGCTCATAGGCTCCGCAGCAGGGAAATTTCCCGGGCGTACCCATCCAGCTCATTTGGCGTTTCCAGAATCATGGGCTTCCCCGCCAGAAGCGGATGGTGGACAATTTTTCGGAAGGTCTCTATTCCCAGGCTTCCCTCCCCGATTTTCTCGTGGCGGTCTTTGTGGCTGGCGAAGGGATTTTTGCTGTCGTTCAGATGGAGGGCCTTCAGCCGGTCCAGGCCGATCACACGGTCGAATTCCGCCAGGACCCCATCCAGATCATTCACAATATCATAGCCTGCGTCATACACGTGGCAGGTATCCAGGCAGACCCCCAGGTCCTCCCTTCCCACCCCGTCGATGATGGCCTTCAGCTCTTCAAACCGGCTGCCGACCTCGCTGCCCTTTCCGGCCATGGTCTCCAGCAAGACCGTGACCGGGTAGTTGGGGGCCATAGCGGCCTTCAGAGCGGCGACAATGTCTTCCATGCCCTGCTCCACCCCCCGGCCCACGTGGCTGCCGGGATGGAAATTGTAAAAGTTCCCCGGCAGAGCCGCCATCCGGCGCAGGTCATCCGCCAAAACGGAGGCGGCAAATTCCCGGTCTCTTTCTTCCTTGGTGCATAGATTCATGGTATAGGCCCCGTGAGCAACCAGGGGTCCAAAGTTTCCTTCCTTTAAAAGGAGCGCTGCCTTCTCGGCATCCTTTGGGTCCTCGGCTTTGGACCGGCTGCCCCGGGGATTGCGGGTAAAAAAGGCAAAGGTATCCGCCCCCAAGGCCTCCGCCTGGCGGACCATGGCGCAGTAGCCTTTGGATGCGGACAAGTGACAACCCAGATACATAGGGGTTCCTCCCTGTTTTTTTCGGTATTTTAGCACATTTCCAAAGAAAAATCAATTTTTGCTTTTCCGGAGAGCCAAACTGTGCTATACTGGGCCAAAGGGAGGTGCGGACCGTGCCCAAATCGGACAATCAAAAGCTGAAAATTTTATATATTCTGGACTATCTCCAGAAAAATGCCACCGAACAACGCCCCGTCACCGCCGGGGAGCTGATCGCCATGCTGCAGACCCACGGCATTTCCGCCGAACGGAAATCCATCTACAGTGACGTTGCCGCCTTAAAGGACTTCGGCATCGATATCCTCAGCCGCCCGGGCCGAAACGGGGGCTGGTACATTGGCATGCGCAACTTTGAGATCCCGGAGATCAAGCTGCTCATCAACGCCGTCCAGTCCAGCCGGTTCCTGACGGAACGGAAATCCCGGGAGCTCATCGAGAAGCTCTGCACCCTGTGCAACGAAGAGGATGCCCGGACCCTGCGCCGGGACGTCTGGGTCAGCGGCCATGTGAAAAGCATGAACGAATCCATCTACTACAGCGTAGACGCCATTGGGGATGCCATTGCCCGGAACAGGCAGATCTCCTTCCGCTACTTTAACTGGGGCATCGACGGCCGTCGGGTCTACCGGAATCGAGAATACGTCGCCAGCCCCTACGGCCTGTGCCAGGACAACGAAAACTGCTACCTGCTGGCCCACTCCCCCCGCCACGGCGTCACCAGCTACCGGGTGGACCGGATGGCGGAGATCCAGATCCTGAACGAAGCCCGGGTCCCCTGCCCGGAGCTCATGGGAAAGAATCTATACGAGTATGCCTCCCGCCGGTTCCGGATGTTCGCCGGGGACACTACAGAAGTCAAGCTTCGGTTCCACAGAGACCTTGTCAACGTGGTCATCGACCAGTTCGGTAAGCACACCATGCTCCTGCCGGACGGGGAGGACCACTTTGTGTTTACCGTCCACGTGGATGCCTCCCCCATGTTTTTAAGCTGGGTCATTGGCTTTGGCAGCAAAGCGGAGATCCTTTACCCCCAGCGGGTGCGGGACGCCTGCCTGGGCCTGTGCAAAGAGGTTATGGCCCAATACGGGCCCTCACTCTAGCCGGAAGGAATCGAAGATCCCGTTCCATTTGGGATCCCGGCTTTCCCCCGCCGGATACAGGGCCGTCATGCAGTAGTGGTAGTCCCCATCGTCCAAAATAGCGCCTCTGCCCAGCATTTCCCCTGCCTCTCCGGCGGCAGCCCAGGTAAAATCATAGCGCTTGATGCCGGACTGTTTTGTCTCCAATACCGTCAGCCCGTCCTTTCCCCTGCCGCATAGCCGGGTCAGAGTGGCGTCCAGGTCTCCGGCAGCGAACATCTCCAGGCTCAGGCAGTCGTCCCCCGTCATGTACATTTTCCCGGTGTCCCCCTCCAGGGCTTCCATGCTGCCATCCTCCGGCAGTTCCGCATACATCTGCCGAGGGATGGCCGCGGCCGGTACATCCCAAACGTCCGCCACCGTCTCCATGGTCTCCGCCTTCCCGCAGGCAGACAGAAGGAGCATCCATAGTAACAGGCACCACAGTTTTCGCATACATATCCCTCCAAAGAAAGGTAAGCCACATGAAAGAATTGATCCTACTGTACCTACTCATTATCAATGCCATTGCGTTCCTTCTTATGCTTGTGGACAAGCAGAAAGCCAAGAAAAATCTATGGCGGATCCCGGAAGCCACCCTGATGACCTCCGCCCTTTTAGGCGGCAGCATCGGGGCCCTGATCGGCATGTATACCGTCCGGCACAAAACCAAGCACCTGAAATTCACTTTGGGCATCCCCCTGATCCTGGCGGCGCAAATCGCCCTGAGCATTTTTCTCTTTTGGAAACTTCACGTATAAACAAAAAAATCCCAGACGCAAATGCGTCTGGGATATGTTGGCGACCCGGAACGGACTCGAACCGTCGACCTCCAGCGTGACAGGCTGGCGTGCTAACCGACTGCACCACCGGGCCAAGAACAGGTGAGATTATAGCATACTATTTCCCATTTGTAAAGAGAAATTTTCAAAAATCCGCAAATTTTTCCGGGCATAAAAAATCCCAAGCGCAAATGCGCTTGGGATGCGTTGGCGACCCGGACCGGACTCGAACCGTCGACCTCCAGCGTGACAGGCTGGCGTGCTAACCGACTGCACCACCGGGCCAAGAACGAGATGGATTATACCAGATATTCCGCCCCTTGTCAACAGGAAAATGAATCTTTTTTCAAAATCCGCCTTATTTTATTCTTTTCTCCCCTATTCCAATTCCCGCCGCAGCTTTTCCAGGGCCCGTTTTTCAATGCGGGACACATAGCTGCGGCTGATCCCCGTCCGCTCCGCCACCTGCCGCTGCCGCAAGGGCTCCTCCCCATGTAGCCCATACCGCAAAACGATCACCTGCCGTTCCTGCTCCGTCAGACACCTTTCCACAGCCCTGTGGAGAAGCACCCCCGCCTCCTTCCCGGTGATCTCCTCCAGCAGGTCCCGGTCCTCGCTGATCACATCCATCAGCTGCAAAGGCGTCCCATCCGTCCCGGTGTCAATAAAATCCGAAAGCGACACATCCTGAGCGCTTTTCTTTTGACTTCGGAAATACATTAAAATCTCATTCTCCACACACCGCGCCGCATAAGTCGCCAGCCGCGCGCCTTTGGATGGGTCAAAAGTCGCCACCGCTTTCATCAAACCAATGGTCCCAATGGAAATCAAGTCCTCCTGGTCGGCGGTTTGGGCGTAGTATTTCTTCATCACATGAGCCACCAGCCGTAAATTCCGCTCCACCAGAATATTCCGTGCCTCCAAGTCCCCCTGCCGGGATAACGCCAAATAGTGCTTTTCCTCCTCCTCTGTCAATGGCTTTGGAAAGCTGCCGGAACGAAGGGAAAGAGAATAGAAGATGCAGCTGAGTATACTTACAATGCCACATAGCACATTGCCTCACCTCAGGACTACCCTATTCCCCATTTCCCGCCGATATTCCGACGGGACAGGCCATTATTTTTTCATCTGTCAGCACTGTAGTTCCCAATTTAAAACAGGCCTTTTTATCGGACACTATCTTTATATAATATAGCCATGAAGGAGACGCTGTTTGCGTTTGCGGTCAGCGGGAAGGAATGCGGGAGTCTTACGATGTAATTGCCCTATCTGCTGACGAAGCGTTTGCAAATCATTTGTCAAATTATATTGATTATTCCTATGGGACACTATATACTTTTCGCAATATAAAAATAAAGGAGCCCATATAATGGCACAGCTAGTATCCACTCAGAGCAAATACGCAGCTTATCAGCAACTGATTCTACGTGTTCAGTCAGCTTATCCGGTGTATCAGGATTCTGTGGTATATGACAAAAACCAGCTTGTCTGGTGCGATACCTGCAAAAAAAGAAATCAACCTGTGGAGCTACTGGCAAGGAAACCTGGATGCCAAAATCATGCTGGTAGGTCAAGACTGGGGGTGTCCGTTCGATAAGCCGTTTTCTGCTACAATGACAGAAATTCAAAAGGCAAACAATGGCGAAGCCTACAACTACCTTTTCAACACTTCCAGTCCAACAGATAAAAATCTTGTAACGCTGTTCTCTGAGGCGCTGAACAAAGACATAACAAACACCGATAACGATCTATTTTTCACAAATTTTGTACTTGGCTACCGAATCCACGGAACTAGTGGCAACTTTCAAAAGGATTGGGCAGCACATGACCGTCATTATTTCAAGGAATTGGTGGAAATCATTCAATCAAAGGTGATCCTTTGCCTTGGAAAAGCAACTTTTCAGGAAGTTCTGGCATCACTTGCACCTGATTTAAAACCGCGAATCGGCATGTACAATCGATACATCGAAAGTGAGCGGAACCCCATTGCAATTACCATGTCATCCGGAAATTGCATTTCTGTATTTGCTCTAGCCCATTGCGGTGTTATGGGGACACTGAACCGGAACCGAAAAGAAAACTTGTCACTTGAACAACAGATAGAAGACTGGAAAAAAGCGAGACCCTATCTGTAAATTCAAAGCTCTGCAGAATTCTGCACTTGCATATGCGCAGGCCCCGGCAAGCTTATCGCCTGCCGGGGCCTGCTTTTCATCCATACTGCTTCACTCGATCATCAGCTCATTGTACTTAAAGTCATCCACTTCCAGTCTGCAAAGCTCTTCGTCTGTAATGTTCTCTTTCCCATACAGCCGGTCCGCCTGGCTGACTACGGCGGATTCAAAAATATTCCGGACCTCCCGGGCGTTGGCAAAGTCCTCTGTGCGGGTGTTGTAGCGTTTTTCCAGCATCTCATAAGCAAAATCCAGCGCCGGTTCCGAAATGGTAAAGGCGTTCTTTTTTGCCATAAATTGCAGAATATCCAGCAGTTCTTCCGGCGTGTAATCCGGAAAATAGATTTTCTTGCTGAACCGGGAACGCAGGCCGGGATTGGAGGAGATGAATTTTTCCATCAGCTTGGGGTACCCGGCCACGATCACCACCAGGTCCTCCCGTTCGTCCTCCATCCGCTTTAGAAGCGTTTCAATAGCCTCCATACCGTAGTCCACGTCTCCCCCTTTGGCCAGGGAATAGGCCTCGTCGATGAACAGCACGCCGCCCTTTGCGCTGTCCAGAACGTTGGACACCTCAATGGCAGTCTGGCCCACATAGCCCGCTACCATACCGGAGCGATCCACTTCTACAAAGGTCCCTGTGGAAAGCAGGCCGATCCGCTTGTAAATTCTGGCGATCAGCCGGGCCACCGTCGTCTTGCCGGTGCCGGGATTTCCGGTAAATACCAGATGATTGGACATGGGGATCCGCGGCAGGCCTCTGGATTCCCGTTCCATCTGGATGCTCTGCAGATGCAGCAAGGAATGGACATTCCGCTTTACGGACTGTAGGCCGATCAGATTCTCCAGCTCTTCCAGCAGTTCTTCCAGAGTCGCCTCATCCTCCGGAGCAGAGGCCTTTACCTGCTGACAAAAGTCCTCTTCGTCCAGCTTGGGCGTTTGGGCCTTCTCCATACCGTTTTCTGCCTCAAAATAGTCGATCAGGTGATTCATGTATTCGGTGTAGGCATCTACTTCCGATTGCTCAGCCTGCTTGTCACTGACAATGGCTTCCTTTCCAATGTCCTTCAATACATTCAGATAGAGCAGGGATGCATCCGTATTGTGGATGTTCCGCTTGTAAACCGGCGGCAGCGTATCCGCAAATTCCCGGCTGTAAATATTTTCCGCCGTAATGTAATTGGCCAGCTCTTCAGAGGTGATCTGCCTGCCCAAAACCTCTCCCAGGAACTCCGCTTCTCCATCAGAGATCTTCCCATTGGAGGCCAATATGTAGCTGACAAACCGCTTCAGCTCCGATGTCAGCGGTCTCTTTACCGATGTTCCTTCGATTTCCCCATAGGTCGCAAACAGCTTTTCCACATTTGCTTTCAAATCAGCACGCATTCTATCTCTCCTCCGGGATGTTCACATCCATATAAAGTATAATTGGAAGCCGTGGGTCCTCCCGCACCGGGTCCAGCGTAGCCATATTGGCCGCCTCGTCTACAAATGCCGTAATATTCTTGCCCGCATCCAGGAGCCTGGCTGCCGATTGATTTTTCCGGGATGGCAGATACCCCAGCATGACTCCATCCAGAGTGCAGACCTTGATGGCCCAGCGGTCGTATGGGTTCTCCGGCTCCCGGACCAGCTTCAGCTGTCTGCCCGGCTCCCCCAGCGCTTCCGAATAGCCTTGCAATCCCACCGTACCGCACCGCAAAATGGGGATGCGCTTCGATCTGATCGTCTCATTCTGAAGCTGTACAGCCCGCTCAAGCGCTGCATCGTTCTCTCCGGATACCGCCTTTTGGAAGGGTTTCCCCAGCTGGATCTCTTTGGGAGCAGCCGTCTTCTCGCCTTTTGTCAATTTGATTTCCATGTCCCGCCTCACCGATCTTCCAGGTATAGGCTGTAGGGAAGGTTGCAATCTTCATAACGTGCCTCTGTCCGGGAACGCTCATCCCAGCCTTTCGAGTCTGTTTCCACCGGGTCCAGCAGTTTCTGGGGCAAGTCGCTGTCATGGACCGGCATACTTTCGTTCACGATGGCAACCACCGAAAGCCCCGCATCCATCAACCTGGCCGCCGTTTCATTTTTACCAACCGTCACACGGCCAAGGAACCGGTCATCCTCAGAAAACACCTCGATCCGAAATGGATCCTCCGGCCGGTCCTTCACCCGTTTCAGCTTCAACTGCGTCCCAGGCTGCGCCAGCTTTTCAAAAAACAGCACATTTTCCGGGACCGTCATATCGATATACCGCTCCACCCCGGCCAGGCCGGTTTTCAGGATACGGATCCGGTTCAGAGAAAAATCCGCCATTGGTATCTTCCCTCCCTGGTTTGGTCGTGACTCTATCATGCAACGCCAGAATACTTGGTTTTCGCTTTGTATTATACCATTTTCTGATTAGAAGTACAATGCGGCTTCTCCATAATTCTCTCTCAAACCGTTTTCTGCCGGACAGCACCGTTTCCTCATTCCCCCAGCCGGTAGTGCCCCTTCCCTGTCTTTACCAAAACCTTCTCGTCACACAGCTTTTTCACCACCCGCTGGAGCTGGCGGCGGCTGCAATGGAGGGGCTGGAGGGCCTCGGTAATGGAAGAAATTGCATGGTCCGGTTGGACGATCCGCAAGTAAAACAGCACCTTTTCTTCCAGCGTTTGGGATGAAGCATCCAGGATGGCGGAACAGGACAGCTTTTTTGCCAGCTGTTCCAGCACGAAGCGGAGAAAAACCGGGTCATTTTTCAGCACATTCTGGTTTTCACGGAAAGGGATTGCGATGCATAAAGTAGCCTCCGCCGCCTCGGCATAAAATAGCTGCCGATATTCGCCGCTGAACTCCATGTCTCCCAGCAGCGTTCCAGGGCCGCTTTTGGTAATGTAGCGGATGCCGCCGTCCTCTGTCAGATCATAAATGGAGACACCGCCCCGGACGATGATGAAAAAATGCTTCAACGGCTTCATAGGGCTATTGACCAGTTCTCCTTTTTCAAACTCCACCAGCTTATAGGTTGACGGCCTTTGCCGAAAATGGGCCTGCTGCTCCGCAAAATAGCATTCCAAAAGGGCCTTATCCGATATTACCTTCATAGTTTTGCACCTCTTTTCTTTATTGTGCCATATGGCACAACCTTTTTCAAGAGGAATCTGTATAATTGCGGATAATGGAGGTAATCAAATGGATTCTTTATTTGACACGAAACATTTATACAAAAGCTACTTTCAGATGGCATTTCCTGTGGTGCTGGGGCTTGTAGTCACACTCATTTACAATCTGGCGGACACCTTTTTTATCGCCCAAACCGGTGATACCAATCTGATTGCCGGCGTTTCCCTGTGCGCGCCGGTGTTTACGGCACTGATGGCCTTTGGCAATATTTATGGGCAGGGCGGCAGCTCTCTGGTTTCCAGGATGCTGGGGCAGCAGGACGGGAACGGGGTAAAGCGGGTCAGCTCCTTCTGCTTTTATATTGCTCTGGCCACCGGTATTGTCCTGGCGGTGATTCTGTCTTTGCTGCACCGACCCCTTCTGGCTCTGCTTGGGGCCAATGCCGAAACCATGCCCTATGCAATGGACTATTATATGGTGCTGGTGCTCTGCGCGCCCATTATGGTGCTCAGCTTTATCCATTCCAGCCTTGTCCGCTGTGAGGGAATGTCCACAGAATCTATGGTGGGCACCGTGATTGGCGCGGTGATCAACATTATTCTG
Organism: Faecousia sp.; assembly: GCA_050872865.1. Taxonomy (GTDB): domain Bacteria; phylum Bacillota; class Clostridia; order Oscillospirales; family Oscillospiraceae; genus Faecousia. The sequence continues at coordinate 13,677 of JBNMHR010000025.1, forward strand.
GACCCCATTCTGATTTCCGGTGCCAAGCTTGGAGCCATGGGTGCGGCGATTGCAACCGTTATCGGCTATCTTTGCAGCGTCCTCTATTTTCTCTGGCTTCTTCACAAAAAGAGCCACTGCCTGTCCGTAGCGCCCTCCCTCTGCAAGGTAGCCGGCGACGAACTTCGGCAGATCCTTGGCGTAGGCGTGACCGCCGCCTTGAGCAATCTGATGCAAAGTCTGTGCGTCATTGTCATCAATCAATTTCTCCTGCCCTATGGAAACGACAAAATCGCAGCTATGGGCATCGTGCTGAAGGTCAACATGATTGCGCAGTTGGTTCTGACCGGATTTGCCTTTGGCGGCGTTCCCCTGTTCGGGTATTTATACGGTGCCAGGCAGCATTCGGAAATGAAAAAGCTGGTGCGCTTTTGCCTGGGCTTCCTGACCGTCCTCTCCCTGGTCCTGACAGCAGTTTTGTGCTTCTTTGCCAAGCCCCTTATGGGTGTTTTCCTTGGGGACACAGCCATGATCAGCACGGGATCCCAAATGCTCCGCTGGCAGGCCGCCACCACCGTTTTCGCCGGGATCGTTCTGCTGCTCACCGTCCTGTTTCAGGCCACCGGAAAGGTCGTCCCCGCATTCATTCTGTCCATCAGCCGCCAGGGCGTGGTCTTCGTTGCCGCGACCCTGGTCTGCGTCAAGCTCTTTGCCTATCAGGGCGTATTGATGGGCCAAGCCGCCGCCGATGTGGTCAGTGCGGCCATTGCCATTGCGCTGCTGGTGGGCTGGAATCCGATGAAGGTGGAAACGTAACCTGTTGCCTGCTCTTTTGTGATTGTTTTCTTCTCATAGCGAAACCCCGGCAAGCATCTCGCCTGCCGGGGCCATTTTGTTACCCAAAGAAAGCATGTCCTTTTTCATCCCACACCATGTTTTCCCAAATACCGTTTCATACCGCCCCAAAATCCATTTGCGCACACCCAGCCAATGCCGGTAGCCAAGGACACGGCGTTCAGTCCCAGGTGTGGGAACAGCAGCCAGGAAAAAATCACCCGAATGCTGATATGACCCAGTGCACCAAGGAAGGGCAGCATCACCTTTCCCGTGCCGCTGTAGTAGCCGGTAAAGGTATTGCCGGTGAAGCAGAAGGTATAAAAGAGGGCCACAAACCGCAAATAGGCTACCGCTGCGATAAATGCCGTGCCTTCCCGGCTTCCGAGCAGTAAAGCAATAGCTTGAGGTGCCAGAAAAAACATAATGGCTCCGGATAGGGTTCCCAACGCTGCCAGCCAGGCTAGGCTGCATCGGAAGGTCCCTTCTACCCGGTCCTTTCGGCCTGCGCCATAGTTCTGGGCCGTTACAATGGAGGTCGCCGTAGAGCCGCTGCTTCCGATGGAGTTGGCAAAGCCCTCGATCCGGGTCCCGGCGGTGTAGGCAGCGATGACCTCTGTTCCCGCAGTGTTGACGGCCCCCTGGACAAACATTTTGCCCAGGTAAAGGCTGCACTGGTGGAGACTGCTGACCATTCCAAATTTCAGCGTCGTACCCAGCTGGTGAACCTCCAGGCTGCAATCTTCTCTATGTAACAACAGCTCCCGATGGGTTCGGTGCAGGTATCCATAGCAGACCACCGCCGAAAATGCCTGGGTCAGGGCCGTTGCGATAGCCGCCCCCTCGATACCGCCGGAAAACAGGGCCACAAACAGAAGATCCAATAGAAGATTGGCCCCGACTGCCGCGGCCAGAACCAGCAGCGCCGCCTTGGTATCCCCGGAGGACCGGAGCATAGCCGCAAACAGATTATACAGGAACGCCGCCGGCAGGCTGAAAAAGATCCACCGAAGATATGTGGAGACGAAGTCTTGCAGAGTCTCCGGGGTCTGCAAAAGGGAAAGCAGGGGCTTCATACCAAGTAGGCCGATCAGCATCAGAAGGGCCGTGCATCCCAGGCCCACCGTCAATGCAGAGACCTCCTGCCGCCGCAACTCCTTCCAGTCCCCTTGACCGTAGGCCCGGGCAAACAAAACGGAAAAGCCTGTGCAGCAACCCACCAGCGCAAACAGAAACAGATTCATCACGGTCCCCGCCACGCCGATGGCCGCAAACTCCGCCTGTCCGGCGAAGCGCCCCACCACAAAGGCATCGATGGTATTGTAGAATTCCTGCAGAATGTTGCCGAATACCAGCGGCAGCGCCAAATGGACCAGATGGCGGGAAAGGCTTCCCTCGGTCAGATTCTGAGTATACTGTGCTGTCAAATATCGCATCTTCTTTCAAATAGCATTGACAACAGCATACCATAGGTTTATCATTGAGAAAAGCGCAAGTCATTCAATATATCATTGCGTGATTCTCAAGAATGCAGGAGGGGCCTATGGATACAGAGCAATGGAAGATTCTGCTGACCGCCATTCAGCAGGGCAACCTGTGCGACGCAGCGGAAGCCCTGGACTATACCGTTTCCGGCATCAGCCGCAGCGTGGCCGCATTGGAAAAGGAAATCGGCTTTCCCCTTTTATACCGCAGCAAGCAGGGCGTGACCCCTACCCCAGAGTGCCGGAAACTGCTCCCCAGTGTGCGGGAGCTGCTGTTTGCCCAGAACCGGATTTTGCAGACCGCCGCCCAGATCCTTGGCTACGAGCAGGGCACCGTTGGCATCGGTACCGCCTACCGCCACTATTACCCATGGATCACAGAGGTCACCTCCCGGTTCCACGAGCTGCATCCCGGGGTCCAGTTTCACATCGTGGATGGTATCAGCACCGACCTGGCCCAGCAGCTGGACCACCACCAGCTGGATTTCTGCATCATCAGCGCCAGAGCGGGTAAGCATAGCTGGCTGCCCCTCTGCCGGGACCCCCTTCTAGCCGTTGTCCCCGCAAAACACCCTCTAGCCGCCAAAGATACGGTATCCCTGGAAGCCCTTTTGCCAGAGCCCTACATCCAAACCTGCCCCGGCCAGGATATCGACAGCATCCGCTTCTTCCGAAACCGAGGCGTCCACCCCAATATGCAGTTCTCCACCATGGATATCCAGGCCACCTACGCCATGGTGGGCGCCGGGCTGGGGTATGCCGTCAGCAATCAGATCAACAGCAATTTTGCGGACCTCTCCGTGCGACACCTGCAAATCGATCCTCCGGAAATCATTGAAATTGGGCTGGCTTACAACGAACCACCCACCCCGGCGGCAAGCGCCTTTTTGAAATTCATTCTGGACAGCGATCTCACCCCCCAGCGCTTTGAGCCCCATTGTTTTTATGGCAATCATGACGTATAATACAGAAAACAAATATCAAACCACAGGAGGCATCCCACCATGATTTTTCTTTGCTACCCCAAATGCACCACCTGCCAAAAGGCTCAGAAATGGCTTGACGCCAAAGGAATTCCGTACGAGACCCGCCACATCAAGGAACAAAACCCAACCGAAGCCGAGCTCCGGCGGTGGCATCAAAAAAGCGGCCTTCCGCTGAAAAAGTTCTTCAATACCAGCGGGCTTCTCTACAAAGAGAAGCACCTGAAAGAAAAACTTCCGCTCCTATCCGAGGACGAAATGCTGGCTCTTTTGGGAGAAGACGGAATGCTGGTCAAGCGTCCGATGTTGATTGGGGATGATTTTGTGCTGGTGGGATTCAAGGAGGCGGACTGGGAAAAGGTGCTGGAAAAATAGAAATGTGATTTGCTCATTTCATCATGCACCGACTTTTCAATATCTTTTCGGCCCATTTTTCAGGACTTTTCAATAAATATTCTGGCCCCAAAATCCTACTTTTCAAATATCCAGGTGGCAGCTTTCTGACCACGCTGTCCCCCACCCATAGACGATCCCCGGCAAGCAACCTTCGCCTGCCGGTGTCATTCATTTTCAGTTCAGCACCATATTCAAATAAATTTTCGCGTTATTGTCGTGGTGCATAGACAGATACACCCCATCCGTCCGCCACACAGAGTTGCTGCGGGCTTCGTTAGTTTTCATCACATGAGCCACCAGCCGCAAATTCCGCTCCACCAGAATATTCCTGGCCTCTAAATCCCCCTGTTGAGATAACGCCAGATAATGCTTTTCCTCCTCCTCCGTCAAAGGCTTCGGAAAGCTGCCGGAACGGAAAGATAGAGAATAGAAAATGCAGCTGAGTATACTTACAATGCCACATAGCACATTGCCTTACCTCAGGGCTACCCTATTCTCCATTTCCCGCCGATATTCCGACGGGACAGGCTGATATTTTTCATTTGTCCGCACTGGTATCTAAACTTGAAACCACTTTACAACCGCCCTTTTGCCTGATACAATGCACATAGAGGTGAAATATATGCCGAAGGTTGCAAGAAATTATCAGCGTGAGGACTTTTCCGACCTGCTTGCGCAGATGCAGCAGTCGGCGGCAGAGCCGGTGCCGGAGAAGAAGCAGCGCGAACCGAAAAAAGCAAATCGAACCGCGCAGGTATCCCCGGCAAAACGGCGCAGGGACAGCTTGATGAGCAACCGCTTAATGCGGTATGCCTACTCTTCGGTTGAAAATCGGCTCCATGACCGGGACTGCACAGAGGTTTCCAAAATCCCGGATAAAGAATTTGAAATGCTGGAAGACTATCGGACAGATTTGAAGCGCTGCTGGCTTTGCGGGCGCAGGGCGATCGTCCGTGCAGGCGTGTCCTGGGAGGATGCGAAGCATATGGACGCCTATATGAATCTTTTGCAGCGGTTCGAAGCAATCACCGGCGATCTTTATACGCTGATCATCGTCAACCACGCGCAGCTGTTTCAGGTAAAGCAGGATAGCGTGTGTATCCGATGCAAAGAAGATACCTGGATGCTGTGCGGCAATGACGCAGAGTTGTCCCTCTATCACAATAATTATGTGATACTGGAAAATTACGAGCGAATCATGAAGCCTGCCTTCCATTTGCAGCAAACCAGCCGACAGCCCCAGGCATTTCGTTCCCTCATTGACTTGATCCTGCGCTATTCTTGGCCGGAGCACGTCGCACGGTTCAAAGCCGAAGCACTGGCGCAAAAACGGGAACAGCTGCGGGTGCGTTTTCAGAAAATCCCCAATGTATTCCGACAAAAACGATGGTCGTTGCTTCATTGCTACTATACAGCAGTCGATTACGAGAACAGCCTCTGCAAATACTGCGCGGAAAACGGGGTACATCTGAAAATTCTCTCCGTAGAGAACGAACAGCCCGGTGTTCTCCATTGCCGTGTGCGCCGCTGGGAGGTAAAGCAGTTTTTGAAGGCAGCAGCGAAGCTGAAAAAACGCAGCATCAAAGCAGCCGACGAAAGCTATATCGCGTTATGCGAAAAGATCAATGCCCCGGTTTCCCAGGTCGCTGCTGGAAGCTCATAGGTATGGATATTCTGTCTCGACGAACAGGCAAGCTCATGATGTGTGATATGATCCCCATTACTCTTCCTCATTTAATGATGTAATTAGACCGCACCGGTACAGGTTGATGCCTAAAACTTCAGCCTTTCCACGGTAAGGCTGGGATTCAATTTCCTGTAATTGTCCCCAAAAGGTGCCTCAACAGGTTCCACAGAAAAGCCCGGAGCACAACCCATAAGAAGCCGGCCGTCAAGCAGCTTTCCGTAAACCACTTTGCTATTCTGATACTCAAAAAGCATCTTTTCATTCAAAAAATCATAAACGCCGACCCACTCCTGATCATTACATGCAACCAGCAAGCCCGTGCCTTCATCTATCCAGCAAATTCGTGGGAAAATAGTCCTTTTACATCCAACCGGTCCTTTTGTCTGTACCGGAGAAAGCGGAAGATTCAGAGGCGTTCCAAATTTCAAGCTGCCTTTCGCACAGCTTTCTTTCAATGGATATACACTTGCCTTAGGGGTTCCACCACTGTAGTCTGCCATAAACAGGTAGTTTCCGGAATATGCCATGAGTTTTTGCGTACTTTCGCCATCGTATAGAATCGAGAAAGTATCCATGTTGGCTATCTGATGTATTTTGAAAAGCATCGTTCTATTATCACCCTTCCCCTGCTTAGATAGAAAGGTCACTCCAAACTGCTGTGTCCAAACAAGATTGGACACGACTCGATAGCAATCAGATATCCGTTGTATGCATATCTCTTGTGCCTGCCAATCTATCAGGAGCAGGAAGTGCTCATCCATAGATTTTCTGCCCTGCGCAATACAGGCGATTTTTTCTGTGCCAAAGATATGACAACAGCACATATCACCAGTGGGATCCAATTCCCGGGGCCGTGGAACGGCCCAAAGCAACTTTCTTTGAGATATTTGAAAGAAAAAAATCTTCTGTTCCCCAGTAAACACCATCAAAACATCGCTGCTTACAAATATTGCGCCGTGAATCCATCGGATACCGGTAAAGTGATGTACCAATTCCAGGGTAGTGCGGCTCCGTATCGTAACGCCCGCTCCTACCGTAGCGATATAATGATCGTTGTGGGCAACTTCCCAACACGCCCATCTTTTATCTATTGTCAGCATTTCAAGTCATCACACTTTCCATTCCAAATCCCTGTATGTCATGGATATTTATGCAATTTGCTCAGCCAGTTCATAACGATAGGCCTCTATCGGCAAAACAATTTCAGCTTTTGGCAGGTCCTTGTCCCGCACGGAATAATGCCGCCGATCTGTCACAAGAACGCAATGCCTTAGCTTTTGGAAGGACTCTATTCGTCCATCTTCGATTTTTGCGTCCAAAATCAGATACTTCAAATCAGGAAACCGATGGAACCACGCTGCATCCGGAATGGAAGCAGAACGAATATTTAAATATTTTAAACCAGGGATGACTGGCATTGTTTTCACAACATTCGGCCCACAATTTTCCAGCACCAGTGATTCGAGTTTAGAACATTTGCCAAGTCCAGCCAAATTTTTGATCCGTGGACAATTCGCAATTGACAGGAACCGCAGATTATCCAGTTCCTGGATACCTGACATATCCCGAATTTTCCCGGTAAGAATTTGAAGCGCTTCTATAGGAGCACCACCCAGGTAGTGAAAATTGGGCTCACACCATTCCCCAATTTTTACAGCCTTTAAATGCGCCGCCTGATTTACATTACGGATACCATATAAAGAGCGTATAAAAACATACCGCAGTTGCTGCATATTAGAAATATCTATCGTATAGTCGTCTATTTCATCTGTGTAGTAGTCGATTTTTAGTTCTCTGGCAGGGCATCCCCGAAAATATTCCGTACAGGAACCGTTCAATTCTCCCGGAAGCAATACTAATTTACGCACTGCCCGAAAAGAGGGCAGCTCACCGATTGCTCCCATTTCAATTGCGATTCTTGGTTCAAGGAAGTACCTCCCCGCCGCAATATCCGCCTTGTCCTCTTCGCTTATACAAAGGAATTGCTCCACACTGTCACCAACATAAAAATCCTTGTACAACATTCATTCGGCATCCTTTCCTATGGGGTCAACCTTTTTTATTGCCGCATTCTTGATTTTATTGTACCCCAAGGGAAGTTTAAAATCAACCGCCAACCGCAAAGAGTCGCCTGCCCAAATTCACGTGTTAAAATTGTTAAATTTCATTCGATCCATTGCATTTTGAATGATAATTGCATATAATACCCTTAAAGGAGTTGAGCTACTATGACGACTGTTACCCTCCGCTTTGATGATGCTACCAAAAAAGAACTGGATGAAATGGTAGAAGAAATGGGGATGAACTTGACCACTTTTTTTACGATCTATGCCAAGCGCGCCCTACGGGACCGGAAGATCCCTTTTGAAATCAGCGCCCCCGCCGCGCTAAGCCGGTCTGTCGTAGAACAAAAGCTGGATGAAGCGGACCGCTTTGCAGAGACGACCGAGGAACGATACACCGCGGATGAGGTCTTCTCCAGGATCAGAGGCCGGATCGATGGGTAAGAAGTATGTACTTCGCTTTCTTCCCCTCTTTGAGCAGGATCTTTCGGAAATCGTCGATTATATTTCCGGGACGCTCCAAAATGAGATCGCGGCACGCAATCTCGTAGATGCCGTAGAGAATGCGATCCTGCAGCGGCTTCCTTTTGCGGAAAGTTTTGAACCGTATTCGTCTTCTCATGACCGAAAATACCCGTATTATCAAATTTCGGTTAAGAACTATACCATTTTTTATGTGGTGATTGGCAATACGATGGAAGTTCGTAGGATCCTCTACGGACGCAGCAATTGGAGTGAAAAGCTCTGAGGCTCTTTGTCCCTCGCCCATACGCAACCCACGGCAAGCGTCAATCGCCTGCTTGGATAATGCCACGCAGTACTCCCGCCGGGAGCGCATAGATGTAATTACCCCATCTCGACAAACAGGCAGGCTTCAAATGGAAAGCCTGCCTGTTTTTACATATGGGCGCTATTCCTCGTCATCCCATCCTGGATATTGCTCCGGTGCTTTCCCTACCGCTTGGGTCACAACGGGGGCATCCGTTTTCTCCTCCAATTCCCGCAGCACTTTGCACTGAAAACGCCATTTGTCTCCAAAATCAAACAGATACTTAAATTTCTCCCCCTTCTTCAGCCGCAGCTGCCAAAGGGTAACATCGGAAGAAGAATCGTATTCCTCCATATAATCGGAATAATAGGCATTGGTTTTGCTCCAATACCGGTCATCCAAGAAAAAGGCATGGCAGTGGTCATTATCAAAGTCAAAAGCGTCCAGGATCGCTTCACTCAGGTCTTCCAAGGTTTCCTGCTTCCCGATGCGAATAACCCGATAGCAGTCGTCCCTCAAGTCCACTTTGATCTCATAGCTTTCTACCGTCCCCGTGGCTTTTTTCTTGCGGGAGTGCCATTCCGCCTTTTTGCTGTTTAAAGAAGAGATGATCGTGTTGTTTTCCTTTGCTCTCATATAGATCCGTTTGTATTCTTCACGGCTCCCAAAAAGAAGGTCGGGGCATGGCACCACAATTCCATCCGAAATAATGCAGCCCCGAAAAGGGATCAGAACGGCATCCACAAGCGTCGGAGCCTTTCCAATCACCTCTTCCCAGGTTGAATGTGTCCCTTTTACGATGTAAACCTTTCTGTAATCGTCCTCCGAAATAAACACAGAGCCCTTTTTCAGATGCCGCTCCACAATAAACCTTCCGGCCTTGCATTGCTTCCAGCCGGCTATGATCTGCGCATATTCCTCCGGCAGCTCCGTTTCCGACAGATATGCATCCAGGATCCTGGTGTGGGACCACAAATAGTCTGCGATTTCCCACACATCCGGCACATCACTGTTTTGATCGATGGTTTCCAATTCAGGAAATATCTGGTATTCTTTATTCACATACGTCAAAAGCGGGAACCACAGCTGATCAAAAAGTTCCGCGTCCTGTTCTTCCAGTTTCATATTCTGCTCCTTTTCTGTTTGATCAATTTTCTTTTTCAAACCGCCCTTATGTGAAGCATCCCCTATCGGCAGTGCTCAAACCACCCGATGACCACGTCCCGCAGCTCCTGGCTGAAGCCCTCCAGATCACCGGGCCGGATCACGCCTTGAAACAGCATTTGCATAAGCTCATCCCGCATGGTGCTTCTGCGCATATTGATCATCACACCGGGGCTTTTTTTGTCCTGACGGATCCGCTTTTCCAGCGCCCAGAATTTCTCCGAAGGCAGCTTCTCCGATTCCAGGATCGACTGGTATTCTTGCGTCAGTCTTTCCATATAACGTTCCTGCCAGACAGGGACCCGTTTCCGGAACAGCTTCCAGTCAGATTCCAGGCAGTCATTTTGTGGATACATGTAAATCCCTCATTTCAAATTAGAATATTTCTGATTTTATTGTACCCCAAGGAAAGTGTAAAATCAACCATATGCTTCCTTTGCTTTTTCCTTTCCCGCCCATGGTAATCCCCGGCAAGCAACCTTCGCCTGCCGGGGCCGTCTCTTATCTATCCAGTCTTAGCAATGCTTCTACTACCCTCGTCTTAGGTTTTTCCGCAGCAGTTTTTATTTTTCTTCCCGGAGCATCTCCATCAGGTGATCCAGCACAAACTGCTGGGCTTCCTTGGAATAATACACCGCCTGGTAGGGCCCATTCTGGCCTTGCTGTTCCCGGACGGCCAGGCCCAGCTGTTCCCCTGCCGCCGTTGGCAGCCGCCTGGATTTCCCGGCCGGATCTACTCGCTTTTCCAAAAAGTCTTTTTCGATCAGCCAGTTGGTGATGGTCGTCGCCTTCAGGCGCTTTCGGGCCGGGTCATTGACCGATTCCGTGATCCGCTCTGCCAGCTGGGTGATCCGGAGCTCTTCCCAGGCAGGCTGAATGCGGGATAGCTCTTCCTGGGTGATGTAGAAATTCTGCTCTCCCGAAATCACACGCCCACCATTGGCAATGACCTGGTCCAATATCCCGGAAACATAGAAAAAGCACCTTGCCAGCCGAACATTGTTCAGCACAGAATCATTAGGTACCTCCTGACCCGAAATGGGGTCAATCCCCTGGGCCAGCTTGTCCATATACATTTTTGCCCGCTGCATAATTTCCAGTTCTGTCATAATAGCCCCCTCCTTGTTGTATTTTTAGCTTATCACCTTTGCGGCAGACAAGCAACGAAAATCCAAAATCGAATCGAATATTCGTCTTTTTACACAAAACTGTTCACCAATTCTATACAATATGCCAGTTTGAAGTTTTTTGCATAGCGCTCAGCAAACAGGCAAGCCCCTGATATGAGGCCTGCCTGTTTTGTGTTTCGATGCTTCCAATGACCGTCCAAAAACCGTATGTATGCTAAATATTCAGGTCATCTTTTTTTACAAGAAGCACCGCGATCCGCGGATATTTTTCAGCATGGTCCAATATGTAACAGAAAAACGCCACAAACAGCCAATAGCCTACCGCCGCCGCCCAGCATATGAACACGCCTTCCCTACCGCTTATCACCTCCGCAGCGTACACCATTTGGGGCGAAACATAAACCGCGTTGTTGTCACTGATCCCCCAAATTTTCAGTGTGTCTTTTCCCAAATATCGGGAACCAATGTAGGTGTTACAATGATGTGTAACAGATGAAAAGGAAATAAAAAAGGTAGCGAATAGGAATGGCATGTGCTATGGTTGAGTTGCTCAGACAAAACCGAAAGGCAGGTGCCATCCTATCCGCTATGAATAAGATAACAC
>JBNMHR010000026.1:0-24311 GCA_050872865.1 Faecousia sp.
CAGGGTGTCGTTCTTCAGCAGAGCGGGCATGGCGAACATGATCAGCCAGTAAGCGGTGGAAGCCTGCTGCACCTGCACGTGGCCGGTGGTGAACAGGGTGCGGCACTTGGTGATCTTGTTGAACCGGACCAGCAGGATGTTCACGATGAAAGCGATCAGCAGCAGGATCATAACGGAGTCAAAAGCCTTGCCGAACACTTCCATAACGCCGTCGGTAACGGCATTCTGGCCAAAGTAGGGGTCGATGACGGTGGCGTTCAGGTTGAAGCGGTCCTTCAGGCCCACCAGGATGGGACGGAAGTTGGAGACCAGACCGCTGGAGCCAACGTTCAGAATCAGCATACCGATGATGGCCTTCAGGGTGCCGCCCAGGGTGGTATACCACTTTTCGCCCTTGAGGAGGTAGCCCAGCAGGACGATAAAGCCGATCATGTGGGGAGCGTTTTTCAGGATGTTATTCGCAAAGAATTCCCAAATAGAAGACAATACTTGCATGTCGCGTTCTCCTTTTGCAGTTATTTAATTGTAAAATTACCGTAGGTTACATCTCTTCGATGGGGTGGGCGGCTTCGGCGGCCAGAATATCCTCGGGGGTATTGGCGGCCATCAGCGCGTCCAGCAGCTCTTCGTTGCAGAAGAGGGAGGCCAGCTGCTGAATGTTGTTCAGGTGCTCCTCGGGGTTGCAGGCGGCCAGGGTGAAGAAGAGCTTGGCCTCTTTTTCTTCACCGTCTTCGTCCTTGCCGAAGCTGACGGCTTCCTTGACCCGCATAAAACCGATGCCGGTCTTGTGGACGCCCTTGGCGTTCTCCTGGGAGTGGGGCATGGCCACATAGTGGTCGAATACCACGTAGGGGCCGTACTTTTCAATGCAGTCAACGATCTGCTTGTAGTAGTCCGCGTCTACGCTGCCGTCGGCCACCAGGCTCTTGGCGCTGAGCTCCACGCCCTGCTGCCAGCTGTCCAGCCGGTCCACAAAGGCGTAGTGCTTCTTTTCCACGATGGTCTGCAGAACACTTGCCATATTCCGTTCCTCCTTAAATTACAGGCAGGAGCGGTAGGGGATGTTCTGGGGAGCCTCGAAGCAATCCTCAAAGCCGCGGCGATGATGGTAGTAGATCTTGTCCTTGTCCTGGGGGTAAACGTACTTGCCGCCCACCTGCCAGAAGAAGGGATGGAACTTATATTCGTTGCGATCCTTCTTGAAGTCGTACAGGAGCTTAATTTCTTCGCAGTCGGCCTGGAAATTGGTCCAAACGTCCCAGTGGATGGGGATGACCACCTTGCAGCGCAGGTTCTCGGCCATCCGCAGGATGTCGGTGGAGGTCATCTTGTCCTGCATACCGATGGGGTTCTCACCGAAGGAGCCGAAGGCCACATCGATGTCGTAATCCTTGCCGTGCTTGGCAAAGTAGATGGAGAAGTGGGAGTCGCCGGAGTGATAGATGTTGCCGCCGGGGGTCTTAATGAGGTAGTTGACGGCCTTGTCGTCCATATCGGTGGGGCAAACGCCGGTCAGCTCTTCCCGGTCGGGGCCGGTGGAATCGGTGGTGACGATGCAGGTCCGGTCAAAGGAATCCAGGGCGATGATCTCCAGGTCCTTGATCTTGATGCTGTCGCCGGGCTTTACGGTGATGCAGCGGTCCTCGGGCACACCCCACTTGATCCAGGTCTCAACGGATTTCTTGGGTCCAATGAAGGGAACGGGGATCACATTGCCCTTGTCGTCGGTGGTGGTCATGCCGCTCTGCAGTACATGGGCAGCCCACTCGGCGGACATGTGGTCCTGATGGTAGTGGGTAGCGAGAACTGCGTCCACCTGCTTGAAAGCAAAGGGATCAAACACGAAGGGGACGTTCCGCAGGTTGGGCTGCATGGCACGGGCGCCGCACATATTGGCCATCTGATGGCCGACGGCCATCTTGCCGTTGCCATGGGTCCGCTTGCCGTTGCCGCACCACAGGTCTACGGAGACATTGGCGCCGCCGGGGGTCTTGAACCACACGCCGGTGCAGCCCAGCCACCACATAGCCACGTTGCCGGGCTGGACGACTTCGTTCTCGATGTCTTCCACCAGCCAGGTGCCCCACTCGGGGAAGGTGTTCATGATCCACTTGTCACGGGTCATTTCGGAAACTTTGCTCATAAATTTTTCCTCCTGATAAAATGTGATGAGTATGTTTCGCTGTTCGCTGCAATCATAATATCTCAAAACAATCAAAAATTCAAGGTATTTTTATGTTCGATGTGAGCGTTTCAATGTTCCTTTTGATATGTGCGGAAAACTGACGAATACAAAAACAAAACTTCTATACCGCAAAATAAAGCATAATGTAACGAAAACATAAAAATAATGGTACGCAAAAGTGACGATATAAAAAATGAACAAATTAAAAATTCGGCAATGTGCCTAAATTTCGACCATAAAATTTGGAGGGAAAAATGAAAAAAAGTAAAAAAACCTATTGCGCTTTTCTGCGGCATGGGCTATAATATGGGGCGTAAATACCGGCGCGGCCGGTGAGTATATGTTCGATGTGATCGCTTCAAACGAAAAATGCCTGCTGGTTTATGTTCGATTTGAAGGGATGCACTCTAAATTAACCTATGGAGGTCTTTTCAATGCAAGTTGAAAAACGCGTCATTTCCAACCTCAATAAGTGCTACGCCATGAGCCGTCTCACTTATAATGGAAAGCCCAGCTTCCTGGTAGCGGCGGAGAAGCACGATCCCTGCTACCTGTTCTCCGAGGACGGGGAGCTGCTGGACACGGTCTGGACGGAGCCCGGCGGCGTCATGACCATGACTCCGGTGCCCGGTACCGAGAATATGTTCCTGGCCACCCACAAGTTCTATTCCCCCAACGATTCCAAGGAAGCCAAGATCGTCATCGCTCAGAAAAACGAGGGCGAAGGCTGGACCATCCGCACTCTGTGCGATGCCCCCTTTGTCCATCGCTTCGGCATCCTGAACCGGAACGGCGTCAACTATCTTCTGGTGTGCTGCCTGAAGACCGGCCACGACTACAAGGACGACTGGCGGATGCCCGGTGCCTGCTACGGCGCCATCCTGCCGGAGGACCTCTCTTCTTATAACGAAAACAATCAGCTGAAGCTGGTGCCCGTTCAGATCGGAATGCTGAAGAATCACGGCTATAGCCAGATCCGGCTGGACGGCCACGATGCGGCTGTGGTTGGCTGCGAGGGCGGCGTGTATATCTTCAATCCTCCTGCGGCTGCCGGCGAGCAGTGGGAAGTAAAGCACATCCTGTCCATTCCCACCTCCGACGCGGTGCTTGTGGACTTCGACGGCGACGGCAAGCTGGAGCTGGGCTGCATCAGCCCCTTCCACGGCGCTTCTCTCGTTATCTATCATCTGGATACCCACGGCAACTATGTGCCCCAGTGGAAGCTGGATAAGCCCGAAAAGGATACCGATATGATCCATGCGACCTGGGCTTGTGAGCTTCTGGGTAAGCCCACCTGGATCGTGGGCTGGAGAAAGGGCACCAAGGATACCATCGCCATTACCTGGGACAAGGATGCCGGTACCTATCACGTAGATTATCTGGACCGCAACACCGGCTGTGCCAACGCTATGCACTTCGTAAACTCCAAGGGCGAAGACGTGGTCGTAGGCACCAACCGGGAAATTGACGAAGTGGCTATGTATATTGTGAAGGAGGACTAACAAATGCTGGAAGAACTGAAGCAGAAGGTTTACGAAGCAAACATGGAGCTGCCCCGCCGGAACCTGGTCACCTATACCTGGGGCAACGTATCCGGCATCGACCGGGAGAAGGGCCTGATCGTCATCAAGCCCAGCGGCGTGGAGTACGAAGAGCTGACCCCCGAAATGCTGGTGGTGCTGGACCTGGAGGGCCATGTGGTCGAAGGCGACCTGAACCCCAGCTCCGATACCAAGACCCACATTGAGCTGTACAAGGCCTTCCCCAAGCTGGGCGGCATCGTACATACCCACAGCCCCTACGCCGTGGCCTGGGCCCAGGCAGGCAGAGACATCCCCTGCTACGGCACTACCCATGCCGACTACTTCTACGGCGCCATTCCCTGCGCCCGTCACCTGACCCAGGCTGAGCTGGATGAGGACTATGAAAAGGGCACCGGCACCGTGATCATCGAGACCTTCAAGGAGCGGAACCTGGATCCCATCGCCGTTCCCGCCGTCATCTGCCACAGCCACGGCCCCTTCACCTGGGGCAAGGATCCCGCCCAGGCCGTTTACCACGCCGTTGTGCTGGAAGAGGTCGCCAAGATGGCCATCCTGACCCGTCAGGTAGACCCCAGCGCCGCCCCCGCTCCCCAGCGCATCCAGGATAAGCACTACATGCGCAAGCACGGCCCCAACGCCTACTACGGCCAGAAGAAGTAAGCTTCAGGCCGATGAGGGCATCGGCCCCTACGGCCTGATCTATTTTGATTTTCTAACTAAAATATTATATTTAAGAGGTATTCATCATGAAAGAATTCAATTATGTTGTCAACGATCCCCTGGGCCTCCACGCTCGTCCCGCCGGTATGCTGGCCAAGGCTGCAAAGGCTTTCCCCGACACCACCATCACCATTACCAAGGGTGCCAAGACCATCAAGGCTACCCAGCTGATGATGATCATGGGTCTGGCCGTGAAGAACGGCGATGAGGTCACCGTAAAGGCCGAGGGCCCCGCCGAGGAAGAGGCCATTGCCGCCATGCAGAAGTTCTTCCAGGACAACCTGTAAGTCCGTACTGAAACACACAAGAGGGAGCAAGCCATGATCACCATTCAAGGAAAGGGCGTTTCCGCCGGTGTCATCCGGGGAAAGCTGTACTTCTATAAGAGAGAGGACACCGCTGTTACCAACCGGAAGGTGGAGGACCTGGAGGCCGAAAAGGCCCGCTTTGCCGAGGCACAGCAGAAGTCCATTGACCAGCTGAGTAAGCTGGCCGATAAGTGCCGGGAGGAAGCCGGTGAGGAGTCCGCCGTTCTGTTCGAGACCCACGCCATGTTCGTAGAGGACGAGGACTATGTGGGTTGCGTCATGGACACCATGGAAGGAGAAAACTGCTGCGCCGAGTACGCCGTCCAGGTGGCAGGCAATCAGTTCGCCGAGATGTTCGCCGCTATGGAAGACGCCTATATGCAGGCCCGTTCCGCGGACATTCTGGATGTGAGCCGCCGCCTCATCAACAACCTGATGGGCATTTGCGACGGCGGCATCAATTCCGACGAGCCCGTGGTGCTGGCCGCCGACGACCTGGCACCCTCCGAGACCCTGCAGATGGACAAGTCCAAGATTTTGGGCTTTGTTACCCAGGGCGGCTCCGGCAACAGTCATACCGCCATCCTGGCCCGGACCATGGGTATTCCCGCCATCTGCGGCATTGGGGAGGCCCTGAAGCCCGAGTACGAGGGTAGGGAAGCCTACATCGACGGCGAGACCGGCCTGCTGATCCTGGATCCCGACGAGATCACCCTGACCAACCTGAAGAACAAGTACGCTGCCCAGCAGGAGCGGAAGCAGCTGCTGCAGACCATGAAGGGCCAGGAGGACATCACCCTGGACGGCAAGCACATCAAGCTGTACTGCAACATCGGTTCTCCCGAGGACGTGGCCTCCGTTCTGAACAACGACGGCCAGGGCATCGGCCTGTTCCGTTCCGAATTCCTGTATCTGGCCGCCGACTACTATCCCACCGAGGAGGAGCAGTTCCAGGCCTATAAGGCGGTGGCCGAGGCTATGAACGGCAAGCGGGTGATCATCCGTACCCTGGACATCGGCGCCGACAAGCAGGTGGCCTACTTCAATATGCCTAAGGAAGAGAACCCCGCCATGGGCGTCCGGGCCATCCGGATCTCCCTGACCCGTCCCGAGGTGTTCCGCACCCAGCTGCGGGCCCTGTACCGGGCTTCCGCCTATGGCAAGGTGGCCATCATGTTCCCCATGATCACCTCCGTATGGGAAGTGGAGGAGTGCAAGCGGGCCTGCGAAAGCGTCATGAAGGAGCTCAGCGTCGAGGGCATCCCCTACAACCCCGAAACCGAGCTGGGCATCATGATCGAAACCCCTGCCTCCGTGTTTGTGGCGGAGGACCTGGCCAAGCTGGTGGACTTCTTCTCCGTTGGTACCAACGATCTGACCCAGTACACCCTGGCCTGCGACCGGCAGTGCAACAACCTGGGCCGGTTCTACGATCCCCATCATCCCGCCGTTCTGCGGGCCCTGAAGATCGCCGCCGATGCTGCCCACAAGGCCGGTATCTGGATCGGCATCTGCGGAGAGCTGGGCGCCGACCTGAGCCTGCTGCCCACCTTTATGGCTATGGGCATCGACGAGCTCAGCGTGACTCCCACCGCTGTCCTGCCCCTGCGCCAGGAGATCCGCAATATCGATACCCGCACCTGCGACCTCAGCGCTCTGAGATCCTAAAAAGTACATCCCCGCCGGAAGCAATCAAAGCTTCCGGCGGTTTTTACGTGTTTTTTTCAAAGTACTTGATTTTTTCCGGAACTGCTGATATACTATCCTAAGTATCTATGTGGAGAGTTACTCAAGTGGTCGAAGAGGCGTGACTCGAAATCTCGTAGGGCGTGAAAGCGTCGCCAGGGTTCAAATCCCTGACTCTCCGCCAAGCTAACAGCAAAGGATGATAGAGAATGGAGAAGCAATTCTCTGTTGTCTATGGTCCTTTGTTTTTTATTGCGTTTCAGGAGGTTCTATGGAAGCGGCACAGAAAAAAACAAAAACAAGAGACATGACCCAAGGCTCCATCGTTAAGCAGGTGATTTTGTTTTCCCTGCCCTTGATGTTGGGCAATATTTTCCAGATGCTCTACAACACGGTGGACTCCGTGGTGGTGGGCAACTTTGTAGGTACCGAGGCCCTGGCGGCGGTAGGCGCCACCACCATCATCATCAATATGCTGGTGTTCTTCTTCAATGGCTTTGCCACCGGTGCCAGCGTGGTCATCGGCCGGTACTTTGGGGCCCGGGATATGGAGCAGCTCCATAGGTCTGTTGAAACGACTATGGCGGCGACCTTCGTCCTCAGTGTGGTGTTCACCGTGGTGGGTGTTCTGGGCGTTGACCCGATGCTGAAATTTATGTCCACCCCGGAGGATGTGTTCCCCCAGGCGGCGGTATACCTGCGGATCTACAACGCGGGCTTCTCGGGGCTCCTCATTTATAATATGGGCAGCGGCCTGCTGCGGGCAGTGGGAGACACCACGCGACCTTTGTATTTCCTGATCCTGACCAGTGTTCTGAACATCGTTTTGGACCTGGTATTTGTATTGGTATTCAAGATGGGCATTGCGGGCGTTGCCTATGCCACCATCATTTCCCAGTTCATTTCCGCCGGTCTGACCCTGATGCTGCTGACCGGGACCAAGGAGATCTACCGCATGACCTGGCATGATCTGAAGATCGATATGGGTATTCTGGGCCAGATCGTATCCGTAGGCTTGCCTGCGGGCATTCAGTCGGTGATCACCTCCTTCTCCAATATCTTCGTCCAGTCCTATATCAATTACTTTGGCTCCGGCTGTATGGCGGGATGGAGTTGCTATAATAAGCTGGACCAGTTCATTATGCTGCCCATGCAGAGTATGGCCATGGCTTCTACCACCTTTGTCAGCCAGAACATTGGCGCGGGAAAACTGAAGCGGGTGGAAAAGGGTACCTGGACTACCGTGGGCCTGACCCTGGCCTTTACCGGCGCCATTATCGCCTTGGTGGATATCTTTGCCCCCCAGGCGGTGGAGCTTTTTACCAACGACCCCATTGTAGTAGACTACGGCGTGAAATTCACCCGGGTCATCCTGGTATTTATGCTGTTTAACTGCGTGAACCACGTTTTGGCCGGTGGCCTGCGGGGCATGGGGGATTCCAATGGGCCTATGATCATTATGCTTTTGTCCTTTGTGGCCGTCCGGCAGGCGTATCTGTATGTGATGACCCATTTCGTGGCCAATACCGCCCTGGTGGTGGGCTTTGGCTACCCCGTGGGCTGGATGACCTGCTGCTTCATGGAAGTGGTGTATTATTTCCTGCGCCGGAAGAAACTTTTGAGCCGGTACGAAGAAGTAGAGTAAGGAGAAGATCATGACCTTTACACAAAAGCGCCATCTAAGCCTGGATAAGCCCACCAAAGATGACTTTCGGGCAGACCGGGAGCGGATCCTGGATGCTCTGGGGGAGGAAAATGTGACCCTCACCCTGGAGGTCCTGCGCGCCTGCCATCCTTTGGTCCAAAACGCGGGGTACGATGTGACGGTCACCTTGTCTCCCGCCCCCCAGGGAAGGGAGATCATCCGGGTGGAGCCGGGAGATACCACAGGGAAGCTCTACGGCCTGGCCCTGGACATTGGCAGCACCACCCTGGAAATGGAGCTTTTGGATATGGCCACCGGGAAGGTCTTGGGAAATACCGGCTGCGTCAACAGTCAAACCCAATTTGGCCTCAACATCCTGGACCGTATTTTGGCCGTCAAAGAAGATCGGGAAAACCTGGAGGCCCTGCGGCAGCTGGTTTTGTCGGATATTGAAGGCCTCATCGACGGGCTGATGGGGGACACCGTCAAACGGGAGGATGTATCGGCTCTGATCATCGGCGGCAATACCACCATGATCCATTTCTTCCTGGGCTGCGACCCCTGGCTGGTGTTTCAGAATCCCTACGCCCCGGTGTTTTTTGACCCGGGTATCCTGCACGCCGGGGAAGTGGGGCTGAATCTAAACTGCAATGTATTCTGCTTCCCGGCGGTGGCGAACTATCTGGGCGGCGATATTACCGCGGGGCTCCTGCTGACGGACCTGGATACTTCCAGTGCCCCCTGCGTCTTTCTGGATATCGGCACCAACGGCGAATTATGCCTGGGCTGCAAGGATTATCTATTGATGGGTGCCGGGGCCGCCGGGCCTGCTTTGGAGGGCTTTGGCAGCCGCTACGGAATGCGGGCAGAGGAAGGGGCTATCCGGCACCTGAAAATGGGGGAGGACGGCGTTTTCCGGCTGGACGTCATCGGCGGGGGAGAACCCAAGGGCATCTGCGGCACCGGGATTTTTGACCTGGTGGCGGAGTGCTACCGGTACGGCATCCTGAACGGGGACGGTACCGTCAATATGGACAGGCCCCAATATGTCACCTGGGTCTGGGAGGAGGATGCCCAGCAGTCTGAGCCGGCGGTGGTGTACGGGCAGGCAAATGGAGAGAAGCTGTACTTTACCCAGAAGGACATCCAGGAATTTATCCGCTGCAAGGCGGCGGGCTTTACCATGGTGGCGACACTTTTAGACTACTGCGGGTTGGGCTTAAGCGACGTGAAGGCCTTCTATCTGGCCGGGGGCTTCGGCACCCATATCGATATCGAGTCCGCCATCACCGTAGGGCTCTATCCGGATGTGGACCGGGCAAAACTGAAGCTTTTGGGCAATACCTCCCTGCAGGGGGCCAAGAAGCTACTCATGGATGTATCCTGCCTGGACCGGCTCCGCTGGTTCCAGAAGAACGGCACCTATCTCCACTTTTCGGAGATGGACAAATTTCTGGAAAACATGGTGGCAGCAAACTTTATCCCCCACACGGACAAAGCTCTGTACCCCAGCGTCAAACGGTTCATAAAATAGGGGATAGCCGCCTTTTTTGAGAAATTTTTCTTTTTCCCCTTTACAAAACTTTCTTTTTTCGCTATAATGCAAAAAGCTATGAATATGGAAACTAACGGAACTTTGGAGTGACTTTATGAATATTGAATTTGAAACCTATAAGCAGAAGCTGAACGACTGCCGCCCGGCCCTGGACGGCTTGGCGGATTCCCTGAATATTTCCGGCATGAAGGACGAGCTGGAGCGGCTCCACGCCATGCAGGAGGCTCCCGGCTTCTGGGATGACCCGGAGAAGAGCCAGAAGGTAGCCATCAAGGTGCGGCAGACTGAGTCCAAGCTGGAGCGGTACCGGAAGATGGTGGCTTCCTGGGACGATATGATGACCATCTGCGAAATGGCCGCCGAGGAAGACGACGACTCCATGCTGGAGGAGCTGAAGGAAGGCTTCGAGACCCTGGAAGAGCAGATGGAGACCTGCCGCCTGGAGACGCTCCTCACCGGCCACTACGATAAAAACAACGCCCTGATGAGCTTCCACGCCGGTGCCGGCGGCACCGAGGCCCAGGACTGGTGCCAGATGCTCTACCGGATGTATACCCGCTGGGCCGAGCGCCACGGCTTTACCTACAAAATTCTGGACTACCTGGAAGGGGACGAGGCAGGCCTCAAGTCCGCGGATATCATGATCGAGGGCGAAAACGCTTACGGCTTCCTGAAGGGGGAGAACGGCGTCCACCGTCTGGTCCGGGTGTCTCCCTTTGATGCCAATGCCCGCCGCCAGACCTCCTTCTCTGCCATTGAGGTCATCCCTGAGATCGAGGATGACAGCCAGGATGTGGAGATCCGGCCGGAAGACTACGAAATGCAGGTCTACCGTTCCTCCGGTGCCGGCGGCCAGCACATCAACAAGACCTCCTCTGCCGTCCGCCTGATCCACAAGGCTACGGGCATCGTGGTGTCCTGCCAGACCGAGCGGAGCCAGTTCCAGAACAAGGAGACCTGTCTGAAAATGCTGCGGTCCAAGCTGGTGGAGATCAAGGAGCGGGAGCACCTGGATAAGATTTCCGATATCAAGGGCGTCCAGCAGAAGATCGAGTGGGGCAGCCAGATCCGGAACTATGTGTTCATGCCCTACACCCTGGTAAAGGATACCCGCACCGGCTGCGAGACCTCCAATGTAAACGCCGTGATGGACGGGGCCCTGGATCCCTTTATCGAAAGCTACCTGAACTGCCTGGCTACCGGCAACTGGGTGCAGAAATAAGGAAAATTTCGCAAAATAGGGGATTGACCCTTGCATTTTTGATTTCCTTGTGTTATACTTGACAGGCTATTTAAGGTCTGCAAGAAAATGTAGGCTCTATACCGCTTGCATTCCGCGAATAAAAGCGGAGGGAGGTTTGTCACGATGAATGTTCTTGAAACTGTTCTGGTCGCTCTGGAGGCCATTGCCAGCGTTGCCCTGATCGTTGTGGTTCTGCTGCAGTCCGGGAAAGAGGCTGGTCTGTCCAGCGCCATCTCCGGTTCTTCCGATTCCTACCTGAGCAAGAATAAGAAGGGCGGCCTGGATCAGATCCTGGCTTCTTCTACCAAGTGGATCGCCATTGTCTGGATCCTGCTGACCCTGGCTCTGAGCTTGGTGTAATTTACTTCAAACTGAAAGACCACAGGCTTTTGCCTGTGGTTTTTTCGTTAGGGGGATGACTTTTTCCCCGTAATGTGGTACTATAAACCTATCTCATATCAAAGGAGAAAAAAATATGTCCGAAAAGAAGCTGGCCGGGTTGGAGCCCGGAAAGGTTTTTGCGTTTTTTGAAGAAATTTGCGCCATCCCCCACGGGAGCCGTAATACGAAGGCCATCAGCGATTATCTGGTAGAATTTGCCAAGGCCCGGGGCCTGCGGTATCTCCAGGACGAGAGCAACAATGTGATCCTGTTTGCCCCCGGTACCTGCGGCATGGAAGACCACGCCCCGGTCATTTTGCAGGGCCATATGGACATGGTCTGCGAAAAGGATGCGGACTGCCCCCTGGATATGGCGGTGGACGGCCTGGATGTGCAGCACGACGACCGGTTCGTCTACGCCAAGGGCACTACTCTGGGCGGTGACGACGGTATTGCCGTGGCCTTTGCTCTGGCGCTGCTGGACGACAACACCATTCCCCACCCGCCTATGGAAGTGATCATCACCGTAGATGAGGAAATTGGCATGCTGGGGGCCGACGCTATTGATTTAAGCAGCATCCGGGGCCGGACCCTTATCAACCTGGACAGTGAGGACGAGGGCATCTTCACCGTGTCCTGCGCCGGTGGCGCCCGGTCCACGATCTCCCTGAATGTGGAGCGGAAGGCGGTTTACGGCCCCTGCGTGCGGCTGACGGTGGACGGGCTCCAGGGCGGCCACTCCGGCGCGGAGATCCACAAGAACCGGGCCAACGCCAATAAGGTGATGGGGGAGTACCTGTCCCGGATCCAGAAGCTTATGCCCCTGTGCCTGACCAGCTTCCAGGGCGGCAGCAAGGACAATGCCATCCCCCGGTCCTGCCGTGCTACCGTAGTGGCTATGGGCATCGGTATTGAGCGCATCAACGACATTGCCGTCGAGCTGCAGAAGGAAGTAAGGGAACAGTACGACGAGCCGGAAGCCACGGTCCAGGCCTTTGACGTGGACGCCCTGGGGGGCAACAGCCTGACCACCACCGCCACCGCGGACGTGATCTCCCTTTTGTGTGCCGCTCCCAACGGGGTCCAGAGCTACAGCGCGGATATTCCCGGCCTGGTCCAGACCAGCTTGAATCTGGGCGTGTGCAAGCTGGGGGACCAGTTTAACGCCACCTTCTCCGTCCGCAGCTCCGTCAACCAGGAGAAGGAGGATCTGATCCAGAAGCTGCGGGACCTGACGGATTTTTACAAGGGCACCTATTCCCAGACCGGTACCTACCCCGCCTGGGAGTACCGGAAGGACAGCCCCCTGCGGGATACCATGGTCAGGGTCTATCAGGAAATGTTCCACAAGGACCCCCAGGTGCTGGCCATTCACGCCGGTCTGGAATGCGGCCTTTTGGGCGATAAGCTGCCGGGGCTGGACTGCGTTTCCGTAGGCCCCCAGATGCACGATATCCACACCAGCCGGGAAAAGCTGGATATCGCTTCTACAAAGCGCACCTGGGACTTTTTGCTGGAAGTTTTGAAAGCTCTCTAAAAAATCACTTTATGCCTCAAGGAATTCTCCCTTGAGGCATTTGTGACGAATATGTGAATTTTCTGAGGAGAAATGATGGATGATTGGCAACAATGCCCATATTCTTTTCCGGAATTCCATGATACAATAGACATGTTAAATAAAGGAGGCTCCTGCAGGAGCATCCAAGAAAGGTCGAAAAGAATGCTGGAAAAATTGTTTCATCTGTCTGAGAACAAGACAACGGTAAAAACCGAGCTCATCGCCGGTCTTACCACCTTCATGACCATGGCCTATATCATCGCCCTGAACCCCAATCTGCTGACGGGCTTCGGCGCGGAGGGCCAGGATCTGTGGAACGGTGTGTTCCTGGCTACCTGCATCGCCTCTGCCATCGGTATGTTCGCTATGGCCTTCCTGGCCAACAAACCCTTTGCCCTGGCTCCCGGCATGGGCCTGAACAGCTTCTTCGCCGTGGTCGTGGGCAACATTGTAGCCATGACTGGTATGACCTATGTGGCTTCCTTCCAGGCGGCTCTGGTCATCATCCTCATTGAAGGCATCATTTTTCTGTTCCTGTCCGTGCTGAATGTGCGGGAAAAGATCGTAGAGGCCATTCCTCTGGGTGTCCGGCTGGGTATTTCTCCCGCCATCGGCCTGATGCTGATGAACATCGGCCTGGGCTCCAACGTGGGTATCTATGCCGAGGGCAACGGCTTTACCACCCCCTTCTACGTCATGCGGGACTTC
This sequence comes from Faecousia sp., assembly GCA_050872865.1. GTDB lineage: Bacteria > Bacillota > Clostridia > Oscillospirales > Oscillospiraceae > Faecousia. Next base: position 13,534 of record JBNMHR010000026.1, read on the forward strand.
TTCGGCGCCCTGACCCCCAGCGTTCTGCGCAACAACATGGGCGGTACCGGCTATGCCACCATGGTTCTGACTGTCGTGACCATGTTTGCCGGCCTGTTCGCCATTGTGGCCATGTCCAAGAAGAACGTGAAGGGCTCCGTGCTCTACGGAATGCTGATTGCCTCCGTGATCTACTGGTCAGGGGAGGCCGTCTTCCTGCACACCAACCCCTTCGCGTCCCTGGCTACCGCTTCCTTTGTGCCTCCTTTCGCGGATATGGCAAAGACCACCCTGTTCCACTTCAACTTCTCCGGTTTCCTGCAGATCGGCTGGTTTACCGCCATTACCCTGATCATTACCTTCTGCATCATTGATATGTTCGATACCATCGGCACCCTGGTGGGCACTGCCTCCCGGGCCGGCATGGTGGATGAATCGGGCAATATGCCCAACATGAAGGAGGCCTTGCTGTCCGATGCCATCGGCACTGTGGCCGGTGCCTGCACCGGTACTTCTACCGTTACCACCTTCGTAGAGTCCGCCTCCGGCGTGGAAGCCGGTGGCCGCACCGGTCTGACCTCTCTTACCACCGGCATCCTGTTCCTGGCCTGTATCTTCCTGGCCCCTGTGGCAGCCATCATCCCCGCCGCGGCTACCTCTTCCGCCCTGATCTACGTAGGCGTTCTGATGCTCATGGGCCTGAAGAACGTGAACTTCGAGGATATGGACCAGATGGTCCCCGTGTCCCTGATGCTCATCGGCATGCCCATCTCCGGCTCCATCGGCCACGCCATCGGCATTGGCCTCATTTCCTACACCATCATCAAGGTCTTCGGCGGCAAGGCCAAAGAGGTTTCCCTTCTGACCTACGCCATCTCCCTGCTGTTCCTGGTTAAGTTCTTCCTGGCGGTGTAATGTTACCTTGCAATATCCCGGCTGTTCCGTAAAAGGAATGGCCGGGATTTTTTGCTTTGTACAAATCCAACAAAAAACAGTCCCAAACCTTTTCTTTATTTCTCTAGCACATTAGCGTACTAAAGCGTTGACAGACGCACATCCGTGTGCTACCATAAGTCCATCCAAGGAAGGGCAGGAATCCCCTTCCCAGACGAACAGAAAAGAGGGAACTGTTATGAAAAAGATGTTGTCTATGGTGTTGGCTTTGGTACTGCTGCTTTCCTGCACCGCCTGCGGCCAGAAGTCCGGAAGTAAGGACCGGCTGGAGAAGATCAAGGAAAAGGGTGTTCTGGAGCTGTGCACCGAGCCATACTTTGCGCCTTATGAGTACATCGACCCCAGCAAGTCCGGGGACGATCAATACCAGGGCCTGGATATTGAGCTTGCCAAGTACATTGCAAACAAGCTGGGGGTCCAGTTGAAGATCACGGCCCTGGACTTTACGGCAGTCCTGGCCGGTGTCACCGACGGCAAGTATGATGTGGCCATTTCCGCCATTGCCTACGCCCCCGCCCGGGCCGAGGCCATGCGTATGAGCAATGTATACCAGTCTTCCGATACGGGCTACGGCTTCCTGGTTAGAACCGAGGATGCCCAGAAGTACAACAGCCTGGAATCCCTGCAGGATGCCGTGGTCATTACCCAGAGCGGTTCCGTCCAGGAAGCCCTTTACAACCAGTACGTCAAGGGTTCCAGCAAGGACTTTAAGCTGGTGGCCAACATGACCGACGGCTACCTGGCCGTTGCCGAGGGCAAGGCCGATGTGTGCATTTGCAGTACCGCTTCCGCGGATCTGTACGCCCAGGCCAACGGGGGCCTGGTGACCACGGATTACCGGTTTGAGGTGGACCCCAATATGAACGGCACCTGCGTGGCTATGCCTATGGAGGGCACGGAAAGCCTGGCGGAGTTCATCAATCAGTGCATTGAAGAGCTGAACGCCCAGGGGCAGATCGAGGCCTGGAACCAGGAGTATACCGAAAAGGCGGCAGCCCTGGGCATTCAATAAATAGATTTTCCCAGTCAGGAGGGAACACGCTTGGATAAATTCGTAAAGGTCTGGCTGAAATATTGGCCAGTGTATCTGCAGGGCTTATGGGGCACCCTGTGGATCTCCGCGGTGACAGTGCTTCTGGGTGCGGTGCTGGGCATGGTGGTGGCCCTGGTGCGCATGAGTAAGCTAAAGGTCCTGAAAAAGATCGTGGATTTTGTGGTGGAGATCCTGCGGGGCACGCCCATTCTGTTGCAGCTCTATTTCTTCTGGATCGCTCTGCCCAAAATCATCCCCTTTGAGCTCAGCGATACCCAGTGCATTGTGGCGGCGTTGGTGGTCAATGCCTCGGCCTTTATTTCGGAGATCATCCGGGCCGGTATTGCCGCCGTGGACCGGGGCCAGTGGGAGGCTGCCCGGAGCATCGGCCTGTCCGAGACCCACGTCATGACCCGGGTCATCCTGCCCCAGGCCATCAAGAACATTCTGCCCGCCCTGTGCAACGAATTTATCTCTACGGTAAAGGGAACGTCTTTGGCCTCCGTCTTCTTTGTAGGAGAGCTGATGACCAGTTACAAGACCGTCCAGAGTGCCACCTTCCTGGCTTTGCAATCCCTGACCATTGCAGGCATTATCTACTTTTTGCTGAACTACATTCTCTCCCGCCTGCTGCGCGTGATCGAAAGGAGGCTGACCGTCAGTGACTGATGTGATCTTAGAGACCCAAGGCCTAAAAAAGAGCTTTGGCAAGCTGGAGGTCCTGAAAGGCATTTCCACCCAGATCCACAAAGGGGAGGTAGTCTCCATCATCGGCCCCTCCGGCGGCGGCAAGTCCACTTTCCTGCGATGCCTGAACCTGCTGGAAACTCCGGAGGAGGGGAAGATCCTCTTTAAGGGCGAAAATATTCTGGAAAAGAAGATGAACATCGCCAAGTACCGGCAGAATCTGGGCATGGTGTTCCAGCATTTTAACGTGTTCCCCAATATGACGGTGCTGGAAAACGTGACCTTGGCCCCCACCCTGGAAAAGAAGGTCCCCCAGGACCAGGCAAAGGAAGAGGCCATAGCCCTGCTGACCCGGGTGGGCCTGGCGGACAAGGCGGATGTGTATCCCCGGAAGCTTTCCGGCGGCCAGAAGCAGCGGCTGGCCATCGTCCGGGCCCTGGCCATGAAGCCGGAGGTCATGCTGTTTGATGAGCCCACCTCCGCCCTGGACCCGGAAATGGTCAAGGAGGTTCTGAACGTCATCCGGGAGCTGACCCGCAGCGGTATGACCATCGTCATCGTCACCCACGAAATGGGCTTTGCCAGAGAGGTATCCGACCGGGTGCTGTTCATCTGCGACGGCGTGATCAAAGAAGAGGGGACCCCGGAGCAGATCTTTACCTGCCCCCACGAGCCCAGCACCATCAAATTCCTGAGTATGGTTCTGTAAAGGAGAAGAAATATGATCGATACCATCAAAAACCTGGTGGCCCAAAAGGCCGATACCGCCGTGGCCCTGGCAAAGGAGATTTGGGGCTATGCGGAACTATCCTATGAAGAGACCAAGTCCGCCTCCGCGTTGATCGGGGCCCTGAAAAAAGAGGGCTTTGCCATCGAAGAGGGGATCGCGGGCATTCCCACAGCCTTTACGGCGACCTTTGTCAGCGGCAGCGGCAAGCCGGTGGTGGGCATTCTGGCAGAGTATGATGCTCTGTCCGGCCTGAGCCAGAAGGCCGCCTGCCCCACCCAGGAGGCCATCACCGAGGGCGGCTCCGGCCATGGCTGCGGGCACAACCTACTGGGTGCCGGTGCTTACGCGGCAGCGGTGGCGCTGAAAGACTATCTGGTACAGGAAAAGAAAGACGGCACCGTTATCTTCTTCGGCTGCCCAGCGGAAGAGGGGGCAGGCTCCAAGCAGTTTATTGCCCGGGCCGGGTACTTTGACAAGGTGGACTTTGCCTACACCTGGCACCCCGGTACCGTCAACGAGGTCGGCTCCATGGGGGATGTGGCCATCATGGGCGCCAACTTCATTTTCGATGGGGTAGCCGCCCATGCCGGGGGAGAGCCCCACCTGGGCCGCAGCGCTCTGGATGCCTGCGAGCTGATGAACGTGGGCTGCAACTACCTGCGGGAGCATATGATCGATGCCGCCCGGATCCACTACGCCTATTCTGACCCCGGCGGCACCGCCCCCAATGTGGTCCAAAGCCACGCCGTTATCAAGTACGAGGTCCGGGCCCCCAAGGTCAGCCAGGTACAGGAGCTGTTTACCCGGGTGGTGGACGTTGCCAAGGGCGCGGCCCTGATGACCGGCACTAAAATGCGCTACGAGATCACCATGGCCTTCTCCGACTATGTGGCCAACCGGACCCTGGGCGTGCTGGTAGACCGGTGTATGCGGGACCTGGGGGCGCCGGAATGGACGGAAGCGGACTACGGGCTGGCGGCCCAATTTCTGCGGACCTATCCCAGGACCACCATGGTGGGCATTCGGGAGAAGCTGGGGGAGTACTTTGAGCCGGAGGAGCTGGACGAAGCCCTGGCAAAGCCCTTGGACCGGGTGATCCATCCCTTCAACCCCAAGGAGACCGGCTACCGTTCCGGCTCTACGGATGTAGGTGACGTGGGCTATGCCACCCCCACCGTTTCCTTCAATGTGGCCACTGCGTGTCTCGGCAACGTGGGCCATTCCTGGCAGAATACCGCCTTTGCCTGCTCGGACATCGGCTTCAAGGGCATGCTCCGGGCCGCTGAGGTCCTGACCCTGGCGGCAATTCGCACTATGGACCAGCCGGAGCTCATCGAAAAAGCCAAGGCGGAGCTGAAGCAGAAAAACGGCGGCAAATATCAATGCCCCCTGCCCGAGTACGTGACCCCGCCCATTGGTAGATATTGATCCATTTCTCCAAGAGTCGTAGGGGGCAATGCCCACATCGCCCCTCAAAAGAACAACGCCCTCCCGTATGGGAGGGCGTAAAATTATGCTTTTTACAGTTCGCAGTTGCCAACGGTCCGGGGGAAGGGGATGGCGTCCCGGATGTTGCCGATGCCTGTGAGGTACATGACGCAGCGCTCGAAGCCCAGGCCGAAACCGGCGTGACGGGCGGAGCCGTACTTCCGCAGGTCCATGTAGAAGCCGTAGTCCTCTTCCCGCATACCCAGCTCTTCGATCCGGTTTTTCAGGATCTCGTAGTTGTCTTCACGCTGGCTGCCGCCGATGATCTCGCCGATGCCGGGCACCAGGCAGTCCATGGCGGCTACGGTCTTTCCGTCGGGGTTCAGCTTCATGTAGAAGGCCTTGATCTCCTTGGGGTAATCGGTGACGAACACGGGGCGCTGGAAGATCTTCTCGGTGAGGAACCGCTCGTGCTCGGTCTGCAGGTCGCTGCCCCAGTGGACGGGGTACTCAAATTCGCTGTTGTGCTCCTCCAGGATCTTCACGGCGTCGGTATAGGTGATGTGGCCGAACTCGGAATTCAGCACGTGGTTCAGCCGGTCCAGCAGGCCCTTATCCACGAAGGAGTTGAAGAAGTTCATTTCCTCGGGAGCGTGCTCCAGTACGTAGGAAATGATATACTTGATCATGTCCTCGGCCAGGCGCATATCGTCGTCCAGGTCTGCAAAGGCGATTTCCGGCTCGATCATCCAGAACTCGGCGGCGTGCCGGGTGGTGTTGGAGTTCTCCGCCCGGAAGGTGGGGCCAAAGGTGTAGATGTTCTTAAAGGCCATGGCAAAGGTCTCGCCGTTGAGCTGGCCGGAAACGGTCAGGTTGGTGGGCTTGCCGAAGAAATCCTGGCTGTAATCCACCTTGCCGTCCTCGGTCTTGGGCACGTTGTTCAGGTCCAGCGTGGTCACCTGGAACATTTCGCCGGCACCCTCACAGTCGGACCCGGTGATGAGAGGGGTGTGGACATACACAAAGTCCCGCTCCTGGAAGAACTGATGGATGGCGTAGGCGGCCAGGCTGCGGACGCGGAACACGGCCTGGAACATATTGGTCCGGGGGCGCAGATGGGGCATGGTCCGCAGGAATTCTACGGTATGCCGCTTCTTCTGCATGGGATAGTCGCTGGCGGAGGGGCCCTCCACAGTGACCTCGGTGGCCTGAATTTCAAAGGGCTGCTTGGCCTCGGGGGTCAGCAGGACTTCGCCCTTGACGATCAGGGCAGCGCCAACGTTGACCTTGGAAATCTCCTGGAAGTTGGCCATGGTATCGTGATAAACCACCTGCACAGGGGTGAAGTAAGTACCGTCGTTCACAACGATGAAACCAAACTGCTTGCTGGCCCGGACAGACCGGACCCAGCCGCCGATGGTAACTTCCTTCCCAGCGTAGGCGCTTGTGTTTTTGAACAGCTCTCTGACAGAAATCAGATCCATAGGAAATACCCTCTCTCTTGCTGAAAATATAGGTTAAGTATACGCCAAATCAGCGAATTTTACAAGAGGCAATGTGGAAATTTATTGATATTTCCGAAAAAATAGGGCGTGCCGCAGGCTGCAGCACGCCCTATGAACATCATTTCCCGCTGGCAACGCTCTTTCGTACCAGGGCCCGGTGAAGCCTTGCTTCGGCCAGGTGCACATCGGTATCGGTGGCGTTTTTATTTTGCAGGATGCTTTCTGCCCGGTGGAGGGAGGCCTCCGCCCGGTCGACGTCGATCTTTTCCGCCCATTCAAAGGTGGTGGGCACCAGGGTCACTTCGCCGTTTACCACGCTGAGCATACCGCCGATGCAGGCGGCCTCCCGGCGCTTTCCGTTGGCAATGACCGTGGCTTTGCCCATGCCCAGGGGAGTGACATAATTGATATGCCTTGCCATTATGGCCAGGTCTCCCGTGGTGGAGCGGACGATGAGCCGTTCGGCCTCGCCGTCATAGATGAGGCCGTCGGGGGTGACGATCTTCAGGGGGAAGGTACTCATGCCTTCTCACCGCCCCTGTACTTCTCTACCACTTCGTCGATGGAACCGGCGAACAGGAAGTAGGACTCGGGAATATCGTCGTGCTTGCCTTCGATGATCTCCTTGAAGGACCGGATGGTCTCCTTCAGGGGCACATACTTGCCCTTGTAGCCGGTAAACTGCTCGGCCACGTGGAAGGGCTGGCTCAGGAACCGCTGGACCTTCCGGGCCCGGTTGACGGTGAGCTTGTCCTCGTCGCTGAGTTCGTCCATGCCCATGATGGCAATGATGTCCTGCAGCTCCTTGTACCGCTGCAGAATGCTCTGGACGGCACGGGCCGTCTCGTAGTGCTCCTTGCCCACGATCTCCGGGGACAGGATCCGGGAGGTGGAGTCCAGGGGGTCAACGGCAGGGTAGATGCCCAGGCTGGCGATGCCACGGTCCAGAACGGTGGTGGCATCCAGGTGGGCGAAGGTGGTGGCAGGGGCCGGGTCCGTCAGGTCGTCGGCAGGCACGTAAACGGCCTGGACGGAGGTGATGGAGCCGTCCTTGGTGGAGGTGATGCGCTCCTGCAGGGCACCCATTTCCGTTGCCAGGGTGGGCTGGTAACCAACGGCGGAGGGCATACGGCCCAGCAGAGCGGAAACCTCGGAACCGGCCTGGGTGAACCGGAAGATGTTATCGATGAAAAGCAGCACGTCCTGATGCTTCACATCCCGGAAGTATTCTGCCATGGTAAGGCCACTCAGGCCTACCCGCATACGGGCTCCGGGGGGCTCGTTCATCTGACCAAAGACCATGGCGGTTTTGGAGATAACGCCGGACTCGGTCATTTCGTTGTAAAGGTCGTTGCCCTCACGGGTCCGCTCGCCGACGCCGGTGAACACGGAGTAGCCGTTGTGGGCAGTGGCGATGTTGTAGATCAGCTCCTGGATCAGAACGGTCTTGCCAACACCGGCGCCGCCGAACAGACCGATCTTGCCGCCCTTGGCGTAGGGGCAGATCAGGTCGATGACCTTGATGCCGGTTTCCAGGATCTCGGTGGCGGGCTGCTGCTCCTCGTAGGAGGGAGCGGGGCGATGGATGGGCCAACGCTCCTGGGATTTTACCTCGGGCTTATTGTCGATGGGCTGGCCCAGCAGGTTAAATACTCTGCCCAGGCACTCTTCGCCCACAGGCACGGAAATGGGGGCACCGGTATCGGTGACCTCGGTACCTCTCTGCAGGCCGTCGGTGGAGGACATGGCGATACAGCGCACCACGTTATCGCCGATGTGCTGAGCGACCTCGGCAATAATGGTCTTGTCCCCGTTGGGTACTTCGATGGCGTTCAGCAGGCTGGGCAACTGATCCTCCTCGAAGCGAATATCCAGAACAGGGCCCATGATCTGGACCACAGTTCCTTTGTTTTTGGCCATGGATTTCAACTCCTTGTATTCGGTATGGCGGATTTAAGACCCGGCCACGATCTCGGTGATCTCCTGGGTAATGGAGGCCTGACGGGCACGGTTGAACTTGAGGCTCAGATCCGCGATCATGTCTTCGGCATTCTGGGTAGCGGAATCCATTGCGGACCGCCGGGCCGCCTGCTCGGAGGCGCGGCTTTCGCAAAGGGTACCGTAGAGAATACCGCCCAGATATTCGGGCACCACGGCGGCAAAGACCTCCTCACTGGAGGGCTCGTACTTGATGCCGCTCTGCTCGCCCTTTTTGCGCAGCTCCTCGGAGCATTGCAGGGGCAGCAGCTGCATGGTAGCGGGGGTCTGGGAAAGCATGGATACAAAATTGGTATAGGCGATTTGAATGCCGTTATATTCCTTGTCCAGGAAGCCCTTGCTCAAAGCCTTTGCGATGGAGAAGCAGTCGCCGATGGAAATACCGGCGGCCTCTGCGTAGCTCTCCGTAAGAACGGGGATCTTGTGGCTTACGCAGTACTCCAAAGCCCGCTTGCCGATGGGCAGTACAATGGAGCCCGGGCACTGGTCAAGCTTGGATTGAACCATCTTTAAAACGTTACTGTTGTACCCTCCGGCAAGTCCCCGGTCACCGGCAATGACGATGAACACGGTTTTGCCCTCTTTGCGCTCGGCAAAGAAAGGGGAAGAGAAGTCCCGGTTGGTACGGACAATATCGTCGATGGTGGTGCGGAGGATCTCAAAGTAGGGCCGGGAATTCTGAACCTGGGCCTGGCACCGGCGAAGCTTGGAGGCAGCCACCATTTCCATGGCTTTGGTGATCTGCTTGGTGCTCTCCATGCTGCGGATGCGGTTTTTGATCTCCTTGGTGGAAACGCCAGCCATGCTGTTTTCCCTCCTTTATGCGGGGTTGAACTGCGCGACCAGCTCTTCGATAGCGGCTTTCAGCTTTTCCTCGGTTTCGGCTTCCAGCTTGCCGGTGGAGCGGATGGCTTCCAGCACGTCACTGTGGAGGTTATCCATATGCTCCTCCAGCCGACGCTCGAACTCGGGCACCTGGTCTACGGGAATACCGGTGAGGTAGCCCTTGGTAACGGCGTAGATGATGCACACCTGCTGGGCCACTTCCTTGGGGCTGGAGTTCTTCTGCTTCAGCACGGCTACGATCCGCTCGCCCAAAGCCAGACGCTGCTTGGTATCGGCATCCAGGTCGGAACCGAACTGGGCAAAGCTCTGCAGCTCCCGGTACTGGGAGTACAATAGCTTCAGAGAACCGGCAACCTTCTTCATGGCCTTGATCTGGGCGTCGCCGCCAACACGGGACACGGAGATACCGGGGTTCACGGCGGGCATAATGCCGGAGTTGAAGAGCTCGGTCTCCAGGAAGATCTGGCCGTCGGTGATGGAAATCACGTTGGTGGGAATATAGGCGGAAACGTCACCGGCCTGGGTCTCGATAATGGGAAGGGCCGTCAGGCTGCCGCCGCCCAGCTCCGGGGACAGCTGCGCTGCCCGCTCCAGAAGACGGGAGTGGAGGTAGAAAACGTCGCCGGGGTAAGCTTCCCGTCCGGGGGGACGGCGGATCAGCAAGGAAATTGCACGGTAAGCCACGGCGTGTTTACTCAGATCGTCGTAGATGACCAGTACATCCTTGCCCTGGTGCATGAAGTACTCGCCCATGGTGCAGCCGGAGTAGGGGGCGATGTACTGCATAGGCGCCAGCTCGGAGGCGGTGGCGGAAACCACGATGGTGTAGTCCATAGCCCCGCCCAGAGTCAGATTCTCCACCACCTGGGCCACGGTAGAACGCTTCTGACCGATGGCCACATAGATGCAGATCACATCCTTGCCCTTCTGGTTCAGGATGGTATCGGTGGCGATGGTGGTCTTGCCGGTCTGCCGGTCGCCGATGATCAGCTCTCGCTGGCCCCGGCCGATGGGGATCATAGAGTCAATGGCCTTGATGCCCGTCTGCAGAGGCACGGAAACGTGTTTTCTTTCGATGATGCCGGGGGCAGGGGATTCGATGGCCTTAAAGGCCTCCGCCTCAATGGCACCCTTGCCGTCGATAGGCTCGCCCAGGGCGTTGACCACTCGGCCGATGAGGTTTTTACCGACAGGTACGGATACCACCTTGCCGGTACGCTTGACAATGTCGCCTTCCTTGATGCCCTGGTCAGAGCCAAGGATGACGATGGAAACGGTTTCTTCTTCCAGGTTCTGGGCCATGCCGTAGGAGCCGTCGGGGAATTCCACCAGCTCGCCTGCCATGCACTTATCCAGACCGGAGGCTTTGGCAATGCCGTCGCCTACCAGGATGACAACACCCGTTTCGCTGACTTCGATCTTGTTTTCGTAGTTCTTGATCTGACTACGAATGATTTTGGTTATTTCTTCGGGTCTCAGTTCCATACAGTCCCTGCTTTCTCGTCAGAGTACGGTGTTTTTCAGCAGCTCACGGACGGAATCCAGTCTGTGGGACACGGTGTCGTCCAGCCGCTGCCCATCATAATCCAGGCGAACGCCGCCCAGACAGGTGGGATCG
>JBNMHR010000027.1:0-23807 GCA_050872865.1 Faecousia sp.
GACTGGTTCGCAATGACAGTCCGTACAACTCCCCATTTGTCGAACCGTTCCTATTTTTCCTGGGTTTGCAAAAAAGTTCTTGACAACTCCCCTCCCCCGTGCTATAATACCACCCGTAGTGACGAGCGTCACTTGATTGAACGGGCCTTTAGCTCAGTTGGTCAGAGCCTCCGGCTCATAACCGGATAGTCCCGGGTTCGAGTCCCTGAAGGCCCACCACAAGTTAAGGTTTCTTCCTTTTACATATAGGGGTATAGCTCAATTGGTAGAGCGGCGGTCTCCAAAACCGTAGGCTCAGGGTTCAAGTCCTTGTGCCCCTGCCAAAACCACCGAACGATTTCGTTCGGTGGTTTTATTTTTCCTATTTTCTTTTTTTGGAGGTGTGAAAATGGACGATCATGCATACACATCGGTAACAGATGATCCCATTGTTATTGACTTTTCTGGATGCAAATATCTGGATGATCTCCATGAACGCATCCGAAAAAGTTTCGGGTTTCCGGCTTGCCGCGGAAAAAACTGGGATGCAGTTTGGGACTGCATCGATGGATACTTTGATGAGAATGAGAGCAGGACCATTCAGATCAGGGGTTTCCACTCGATGCCAAATGAATTACAGGAATACTGTAAACCAATGTGGGATATCTTTTCCGATTTGCAGAAGGAATTCAGAAACATTCTTGTGTGTCATGAATCATAAATCAAAATTTGCGCAAAAAGCATCCGGAGGGGCTTTCGTCCTTCCGGATGCTTTTTTATTGGTCTCTACTCCCCTTTGGAGAAATTCCGCAGGTGGAAATAAACGGTGTGCCGGGAGATGCCCAGGTCGCCGGCTACCTGGTCGATGGCGTTTTTCAGCTCGAAAACGTGCCAGTCATGCAGCTGGCGGATGATCTCCTTGTTCCGCATGGAGGGCAAAATTGCGGGGTTGCCCATGACCATGGTCCGGGCCTGGTCCACCTTCTGGGTGATGGCTGCGGAGCTGTTTTCCGCAAAATGTTCGGAGGTAAAGGCGGTTTTGTCCTGGGGCAGCATACTGGAGACAAAGTCCATAATGGGCGTGGCCAGATACATATTGATGCACAGCAGGCCAATGATCCGGCCCTTGTCACCGCGGATGGCAACGGTGGTGGACTTCATGGGTTCGTTCCGGTTGTTCCGGCAGAAATACACCTGATAGTCTGATTCCCCGTCGTTTTCTTCCAGCTTTTGCAGCATCTGCAGGGCCAGATCCGTGATGGGAGACCCTTCCGACCGGCCTGTGTGGAAACCGTTCATGATCTTGATGACCGAATGGTCCAGGCTTTCCAGGCTGTGCAGGGTGATCTCGTAGCTGGAGCCCAGGTAGGCGGCCAGCCCTTCGATGGATGCACAGTAGCTTTTCAGGATCTCCTGATCTCCCTTGGTCAAAACACGTTCCTTTACCATACTACACCCGCTTATCTTCAGATTTTTCCCGAAAAACACCCGGCACATGGCTGTACCGGGTGTCAATTTAGGATACCATATTTTGGAACATTTTTCCATAGGAAAAATGAGAAAAATTTTATCCTTTTAGATTTCCTTCAGGCCCCGCTCTTCCATCAGCATGGCGATGCCCTTCTCCAGCCGGTCCAGGCCCTCGGTCAGGATGCCCCGGCTGGTGGCAAAGCAGATGCGGATATAGCCTTCGCTTCCGGCGCCGAAGAACTTTTCGCCGCCGGATACCACCGCCAGCTTTACCTTTTCCTTCATGTAATCCGTAAAGTCCTCGCTCTTCATGCCGAAGGCCCGGATGTCCACGTACAATAGGTAGGTGGCCTTGGGCTTATACACCTTCAGCAGGGGCATTTTGCTGAGCCGGTCCACGGCATAGTCCCGGTTCCCCTTCAGATGCTCCAGGAAGGCGTCCACCCAGTAGTAGTTGTGCATACAGGCGGTACCGGCGATCTGGGACAGGGAGGAAATGCCGCCGGCGGTGCTCATCACGTCGGACTTGTCCACCAGTCCCGCAAACAGCTCCGGGTCCGTAGTGTAAACGCAGCCGATGCGCATGCCCGCGATGCCGAAGCTCTTGGACCAGCCGAACACGCTCATGACCCGGCGGCAGCGGTCGTTGCCCAGCATATAGATGCTGTTGAAGGGGGCCTCCGGGAAAATGATGTCGGACCAGATCTCATCGTTCATGATGTACAGGCCGTACTTTTCGCACAAGGCCATGATGTGCTCCAGGTCCTCCTTCCGGTAGGAAACGCCGTAGGGGTTGTGGGGGTTGCACAGGCCGATCATTCTGGTCTTGGGGGTGATGTAGCTTTCCAGGTCGCTCAGGTCGATCCAGCCGTCCTTCAGCTTGGCCGGGAACAGCACCACCTTCCCCCCTGCCGCCAGGCAGGATTCCCGGAACAGGTAGTCCACGGGGTCAAAAACGATCATCTCGTCCCCGGGGGCCAGAACGGTTTTGGCAATGACATACATGCCTCTGGCCGCACTGTCGATGGGCAAAATCAGCTCCGGGTCGATGTCCTCGTTCTTCCGCTCCTTCAGGCCCTGGGAAATGGCCTGCTTGAATTCGGGCAGGCCCAGCTTGGGGGTGTAGGAAAAGTAGCCGCCGTTGATATAGTCGATCATGGCCTGACGGACCTCCACAGCCACGGGAAAATCCGGGTCTGCCGCCGTCAGGGGGATCACGCCGTCGTCTACCTCTGCCCAGCGGTAGTTGTAGGCCCGCTGCTTCAGAACGTTCAGGCGCACATTGGAATCGTCAAACAGTCCCATGTTACTGCTCCTCAGTATAGGCAATGGCCTCGATCTCACACAGAACGCCCTTGGGCAGCGCCTTTACCGCCACGCAGGACCGGGCGGGGCTGCTGACAAAGAACTTCTCGTACACACTGTTGAACACCGGGAAATCCCCCATATCCGCCAGGAAGCAGGTTGTCTTGATGACCTTTTCAAAGGAAGAACCGGCGGCCTCCAGCACGGCCCCTACGTTCTTGCAGGACTGCTCCGCCTGGGTCTCGATGGTAGTTCCGGCGGCAGCGCCGGTGGCGGGGTCCACGGGGATCTGGCCGGAAGTAAATACCAGGTTTCCAAGGGTCATGCCCTGGGAGTAGGGTCCAATGGCTGCAGGTGCCTTTTCAGTAGAGATCTTATTCATTTCAAATATCCTCCTTGATATTTTTTGACGTTATTCCATATCCAGATGGCAGGCCACTTGGGTCCCATCCGCCAGAGTACGCAGGCAGGGCTTTTCCTGCTTGCAGATGTCCATGCAGTAGCGGCAGCGGGGATGGAAGGGGCAGCCGCTGGGGGGATTTACGGGGCTGGGCAGGTCGCCGGTAAGCAGAATGCGCTCCTGCTTGTCCTTTTCCTTGATATTGGGAATGGCAGAAAGCAGAGCCTGGGTATAGGGATGGCGGCGCTTTTCGTAGATGGCCTCCTTGGTGCCCATTTCTACGATGTTGCCCAGATACATCACCATGACCCGGTCGCAGAAGTGCTTGATGATCCGCAGATCGTGGGAGATGAAAAGATAGGACAGATCGTATTCCCGCTTGATGTCCTGCATCAGATTGATGACCTGGGCCTGGATGGATACATCCAGGGCGGACACCGGCTCGTCGCATACCACAAATTCCGGCCGCAGGGCAATGGCCCGGGCGATGCCCACCCGCTGGCGCTGGCCGCCGGAGAACTCGTGGGGATAGCGGTAGATGTGCTCCGGCCGCAGGCCCACCTGGTCTACAAGCTCCGTCACCTTCTGATAGATCTCCTCCCGGCTCATTTCCGGGTTATGGATCTGGAAGGGCTCCGCCAATATCTGGTACACCGTCTTTCTGGGGTCCAGAGAGGCGTAGGGATCCTGGAAAATGATCTGCATTTCCTTCCGGATGGAGCGCATCTGCTTCCGGCTCAGGGTGGTGAGCTCCGTGCCCTTGAATTTCACGGACCCGGAGGTGGGCTCGATCAGGTTCAGCACCAGCCGCCCGGTGGTGGACTTGCCGCAGCCGGACTCCCCTACCACGCCCAGGGTCTCCCCTTTGAATACCTGGAAGGAAATGTTGTCCACGGCCTTTACGGGGTGGTCCCGGTCGCCGGTGGGGAAATATTTTGTTAAGTTTTTGGCATCGACCAATACTTCACTCATGCCTCAAACCTCCTGCATCTTACCTGTCTGCCGTCAGGCAGGGTGGTCAGCTCCACCCGCTTTTCTTCGCATTCCGGGCAGGCGAACCGGCACCGGGGGGCGAAGCGGCAGCCCTTGGGCATATCGTACAAACTGGGCACCAGGCCCTCCAGGGTCCGCAGACGGCTCACATCGTCGTCGATATCCGGAATGGAGTTCATAAGGCCAATGGTGTAGGGGTGCTTGGGATCGTCGAACAGCTGCCGGGTGGTGGCCTTTTCCACAATGTCCCCGGCATACATCACCGCCACCTCGTCGGCCATTTCCGCAATGACGCCCAGGTCGTGGGTGATGATGATCACGGACATATGGAGCTTTTGCTGCAGATCCTTTAATAGCTGCAGGATCTGGGCCTGAATGGTCACGTCCAGCGCCGTGGTGGGCTCGTCGGCGATGAGCAGCTCCGGGTCCCCGGACAGGGCCATAGCGATCATGACCCGCTGGCGCATACCGCCGGACATCTGGTGGGGGTACTCGTCCACCCGCTTGGCAGGCTCCGGAATACCAACCATTTCCAATAATTCAATTGCCCGGGCGTGGGCCTGCTTCCGGTCCAGCCCCTTGTGGAGCATCAGGGATTCCTCGATCTGGTAGCCCACGGTAAATACCGGGTTCAGGGAGGTCATGGGCTCCTGGAAAATCATGGAGATCCGGTTTCCCCGGAGCTTCCGCATTTCCTTTTCCGGCAGCTTCAAAATGTCCTGGCCGTCGAAGAGGATGCTGCCCCCTTCGTTTTTGCCGGTGGCCGGGTCTACCAGGCGCATGATGGAAAGGCTCGTGACGCTTTTGCCGCAGCCGGACTCGCCGACAATGCCCAGGGTCTTTCCCTTATCCAGGGAAAAGGTCACCCCGTCTACCGCCTTACCCACACCGGCATCCGTATAAAAATAGGTTTTCAGGTCTTTTACTTCCAGTAAACTCATATTGGACCTCCTCAGCCGATGCAAATCTCGTGGGGCGTATGGGACAGGTTCTCCATTCCCGTTTCCGTGACCAGTACGTCGTCCTCAATGCGAACGCCGCAGTCACCGGGGAAATAGAGCCCGGGCTCCACCGTAAAGATCATGCCCGGCTGCAGCACCGTCTCCCGGCCGATCTGTACCCGGGGGCACTCGTGGATCTGCAGGCCGATGCCGTGACCCAGCCCCCGCAGGGCAAACTTATCCAGCCCCTCCCGGAAGAAGGGCACCCGGTGAGCATCCTCCACCACTTTGGAGGAGACCCCGGGGCCGATAACGGCCATGGCCCGATTCTGGGATTCCAGCACCAGGTCAAAGATCCGCCGGTGCTCACGGGTCACGTCTCCAAAGAACAGAGTTCTTGTCATATCGGAGCAGTAGCCATCCTTCATAACGCCGAAGTCGATGACCACCATGTCTCCGTTTTCAATGATCTTGTCCGTGGGAAAGGCATGGGCCAGAGCGCCCCGGGCACCGGAACCAACGATGGTGCCGAAGCTCATGGCCTCCGCTCCCTCCTTGGATACCAGGTAGTGCAGTTCGTCCGCCACGTCCTTTTCCGTCATGCCGATTTTCAGCCTGGGCAGCAGCTTTTCAAAGCCCGCCTCCGCCGCGGCAATGGCGGCCTTGGTGCAGGCGATCTCCCCGGCATCCTTGATCATCCGCTGCTCCAGGAAATACTCCTGCTCGTAGGATAGTTCTATGCTTCCCAGCTTTTCCTTCAGGGGCAGGTACTCGTCCAGAGTCATGCAGCTTTCCAGCACCAGTTTGGTGATGCCCATATCCAGAATGGTCTTAGCCACGGTGCCCAGCCGGTCGTAAAGGTATTCAATGACCTGGCAGTCTTTTGTGGTCTGCTGCTGGGCCTGGGTGGTGTAGCGGGGGTCCGTAATGAGCTTGGCCTCCCGGTCGGTGACGATCAGGTAGCCGTTGCTGCCGGTAAAGCCACTGTAGTACCGGCGGTTTTCGTAGGACGTAAGCAGGGCTCCGTCCAGGCCCCGGTCCGCCAGATATTTCCGGACCCCGGCCAAACGTTTTTTGCAGGTTTCTTCTTGCATTGCTCCAGCCTCCTTACTTTTTCTGCTTGGAGTCGAAGGCATCCCGCAGGCCGTCGCCTACGAAGTTGAT
This sequence comes from Faecousia sp., assembly GCA_050872865.1. Lineage (GTDB taxonomy): Bacteria > Bacillota > Clostridia > Oscillospirales > Oscillospiraceae > Faecousia. The sequence goes on from JBNMHR010000027.1 coordinate 6,253, forward strand.
GCTCAGCACCGCCAGCAGGATACAGGCGCCTGCGGGCACCCACTGCCAGGGGCGGCCGGTCAGGGTGGCCAGATTGTTGGCGCTCATCAGCATGTTGCCCCAGGAGGCGGTGGGCAGCTGTACGCCTACGCCCAGATAGGACAGGGACGCCTCCGTCAGAATGGCCCGGGCCATCTGCATGGTGCCTTCGACGATGATGGGGGCCATGACGTTGGGGATCACGTGGGAGAAAATGATCCGGCTGTCCGTAGCGCCCAGAGAGATGGCCGCCTGGACATACTCCATTTCTCTCACCCGCAGGATCTCACCCCGCACCAGCCGGGCGGTGGCGGTCCAGTTGCACAAGCCCATGATCACCATGATATTGTAGATACTGGGCTTCAGGATGGTGGAAATGATGATGATCAGAAACATCACCGGGAAGCAGTTCACCACATCCACGAGGCGCATAAGGATGGAATCCAGCCAGCCACCAAAGTAACCGGACACGGCGCCCAGCAGCACACCGACTACCAAAGAGATGCCTACGGACACAATGCCCACGCTCATGGATACCCGGGCGCCGTAAACCAGACGGCTGAACTCATCCCGGCCCACGTTGTCGGTGCCCAGGATGGTGCCGCTGTCCGCCGGGGATTTGTCCTTCAGAACCTTGCCGTCCTCGGATTCCAGAATCACATAGGGGTCATTCTGGACGATCACCGGGGCCAGAATGGCCGCCGCTACCATAAACAGGATCACAGCCAGGCCAATGAGCGCCAGCTTATTTTTCCGGAACCGCTTCCAGCCGTCGCTTTTAAAAAGGCTGGTCTTTTTTCTTTTATAAACCGTTGTCTTCTTTTCCATGGAAATACCTCAATACCGGATCCGGGGATCCACCACGGAGTACAGGAAGTCCGCCAAGAGGTTACCCAGCAGCACCAATACCGCCGTAAACAGGGTCAGGCCCATGAGCACCTGGTAGTCCCGGTTGTTGATGGCCTCTACGCCCAGCAGACCCATGCCGGGCCAGCCGAAGACCTTTTCCGTAATGTAGGCGCCGCCGAACAGATTGGGGATGGAAGCGCCGAAGATGGTGACCACAGGGATCAGGGAGTTCTTCAGGGCGTGGCGATACACCACCACCTTTTCGGACAGGCCCTTGGCCCGGGCGGTGCGGACATAGTCCTGGGACAGGGTCTCGATCATGCTGGACCGGACGAACCGCATGACGGAAGCCAGGTTGGACAGGGACATGACCATAGCCGGCATAATGAGATACTTGGCCTTGTGGAAAAACAGAGCCATACCGGTGCCCCGGAAGGTGGCGGAGCCAAAACCGGAGGTAGGCAGCCAGTGGAGCTTCAGGGCAAAGATGTAAATAAGGCCCATGCCGAAGAAGAAGCTGGGGATGGAAATGCCGATAAAGGAGAACACGGTCAGGCCGTAGTCGCCCTTGGAGTACTTATGGGTAGCGGAATACACGCCCAGAGGGATGCCGATGACGTAGCTCAGCAAAAAGGAAGTCACCGTCAGAAGCAGCGTGGCGGGCAGCCGCTCCAAAATCATTTCCAGCACGTCCTGGCCGTTGTAGGTGCTGTAGCCAAAGTTGCCCTGGACCAGCTCCTTCAGCCAGTTCCAGTACTGGACCACGATGGGCTTATTGAGCCCCAGCTTTTCCTGGGCCCGCAGCAGGGCCTCCGGAGAGGACCGGGGGCTGAGCATACCGCCCAAGGGGCCGCCGGGAGCCAGCTTCATAATAAAGAAGGTGAGGATCGTAATGCCGAAGATCACCGGGATGGCCTGCAAAAGCCGCTTTCGAATGTACTTTTTCATAGGGTCTCCTTCATCACTTCCGGGATAAACCGGTCGGAAGAGACCATGGCAAAGTCCCCTTCCCCCAGGGCCTCGGCGAACTGGGTGTACTTGCCCATGGACAGGCCGTCGCACAGAGGCATGTCCTCGGAGTAGTCAAAGGCGATGGTCTTGTGGGGATGCTCCTTGGCCATGGCCGCCAGGTCCGGATAGAAACTGCTGTACCGGCGGACCTCGTCGAACATACCGGATTCCTCTACGTCCTGGGCATCGATGACGGAGGCCAGGGCCAGCTTGGCGCCGTCCTTGGAGAATACATAGGCGCTGGCGCCTACGGTATCCACGCCGAAGCAGCGCAGCGGAATGGGATCGGCACCCTCCGCCGTAATGATCACATACAGGTCAATGTTCAATTCCTGCATTTTGGCGATCATCTTGTTGAGAAACTGCACGTTTTTGGTAAAATCTTTCATGGTGAAACCTCCCCGTTCTCCCCCGGCATTGCCGCCTGGGGGCATCCACAGTTTATACAGATCCATTCGTCCAGCACCCGGCAGCCAAACCGGAAGGAGTCTTCCAGAATGCTTTCATCGTTTCCGTGGACCTTCGACAAAATCACATCAAAGGAATCCCCCATGGTCATGGGAGACATGCCGTAGACCATGGCCTGGCCACCGGCAAAAAACCGTCCGTCGGTCCGCCCCAGGGCCAGCATGGGCAAGACCCGGCAATCCAGGCCGTTTTTCCGGCACAGGGCCTCCAGCTGCTCCGTCAGAAGCCGGAGCTCCGAATTATCAAAGCTGCTTTCAAAGCCCGGCTCATAGCTTTCGACGGTATAACTTACCTGGCAGTCTTCCAGGCAGCGGTCCAAAAAGGATCGGATCTCCTCCGTAGTACTGCCAGGCAGTACCTTGAATTCCAGCACTGCCTCTACCTGGGAAGCAATGACGTTGCTACGCTCTCCCAGGCGGAAATTCCGCATGCCGATGCTGTTCTGCCCGGCGTAGCCGAAGATGTCGGCCCCCACCGGGTTGTCCCACTCCGAGCTGCCCACAATGGAGCGCATGGTATCGTAGGTGGCCCGGCTGCCGCATTGCAGGTCCGCTTCCCGGGAGAAAATGTTTTTCAAGGCCTTGGCCATTTTCTGCAGGGCCTGGTCCTCTCCCGGGGCGCTGGCGTGGCCGCCGGTACCCTGGGCGGTGATGCGGACCTTGCACACCGCCTTTTCGCCGACGGTAAGCATCATGTAGTTTTTCCCGTTGATCCGCAGGGGAAAGCCGCCGCCTTCGTTGATGACCATGCCCTTGGCAAAGAGCTCCGGCTCCGCCTGGCGTACATAGCCCATACCGTAGGCGCTGCCGCCCTCTTCATCAATGGTGGCCAGGAAGTACACATCCCGGTCCAGTTCCTTTTGGTGGCCCTGCAGGTGCAGAAAGGCATACAGCTCCATGGCCGTCAGATGCTTGGTATCCAGGGTGCCCCGGCACCAGATCCGGCCCTCCGCCTCTGTGGCGGAAAACACGGGATAGGTCCATTTTTCCGGGTCCCCGTCCACCACGTCGATGTGGGAAATGAGGATCATCGGGGGCTTCGTGGGGTGCTCCGCCCGGATCTCCGCCAGAAGGTTGGGCCTGGCCGGATCTTTCAAGATCCGCCGGGAGGGAATGCCGTATCTGGCCAGGATCCCTTCTAAGTAGGCGCAGGCCTTCTCTTCCCCGATCGATTCGGTGACGGAAGGGATCCGCAGCAGCTCCAGGAAGATCTGCCGTATCTCCTGCTCTGTCACATGCATGTTACTTTCCTTCCTCGGTCCGGTAGGGGATCTCGATCAGAGCGGTCTGCCGCTTAGAGATCAGCTCGCAGCCCGTATCCGTAATGAGCACGTTGTCCTCGATGATGGCGCTGGCCTTGGACCGGTCCTGCAGCACCGTGGGCTCCAAAGCGTAAATTTCATTCTTCCGGATCTTCTGCTCGGAGGCCCGCTTGCCGGGCTTCCCCAGCAGGGTGCCGCCGTCGTGGACCTCCAGGCCCACCTGGTGGCCGGTGGAATGGGAGAACTCCGGATAGCCGTGGGCCAGAATGGTGGAGCGGCCCACATTGTCCACCTCGCAGCCCTTGACACCGGGCCGGATCATGGCCATGCACTTGCCCACCGCGTCGATGGCCGCGTTGGCCACGTTCTGGATCTCCTGGGGGGCGTGTTCCTCGCCGGGCTTCAAAAAGTACATGGTCCGGGCAATGTCGGAGGTGTAGCCATAATAGCGGATGCTGAAATCGATGACCAGCACATCTCCCGGCTCGATCTTATTGATGTCGTTGGGACCTCTGTGGGACATGCCGCCCTTGGGCATCAGCACCAGCGGCGGCTCGTTGGGGTCGGCATAACCGGTGCCCACGCCCCGCTTGCGGCACTCCTCCATCATCATGTTGGCAACGCCCACCTCGGTCATGCCCACGTGGATCCGGCGGAACAGGGCATCATAGATATCCGTGGTGATCACGCTGCATTCCTTCATGATCTGGATCTCCATGGGGGTCTTTACCGCCCGCAGCTCCTCCAGGATCTCGTAGCTGCATACCGCGACTTTGGCCATGGTATCGGCGCCGACGGTATCCTCCAGCTTTTTGTACAGGCCCAGGGTCAGTCCGTCGCAGCGCTCGTCGTCGGTGGAGTTGTTCAGGGCCATGGACTTGGGGGCCAGCCGGTCGAACAGCTTTTTGAACTCCGGCATGATGGTCTTTTCGGAGACCGTCACCACCTGGGTGTACATACCGGTGGCCTCAAAGGTCTTTGCGTCCTCCGGGAAGGCCAGGGCGATCCGGTCCCCGGCGGCGGTCAGGATAAACAGCACTTCGTTTTCCGTATCGCTGTTGAACATCAGCGCCAGCGCCGGGTCCTTTTTCAGCCGGGTGTAGATCACCCACATATCGATTCCCCGCTCCCGGAGCAGCTCCTGGGCACGGGCCATTTTTTCTTTTGCTACCACATTACGATCGATCATTTTGATTCCTCCCAGACTGCGTATTCTACCGCCCGGGTCAGCACCCTGGTGCCGAAGCGAACGGAATCTTTATGGATGCGTTCATTGACGCCGTGGACCATGGTCACGGCGGTATCGAAGGTCATATCCCAGGCGTACACCGGGCTGAAGCCATATACCCTGGCCCCGGTATCCGCCAGGAACCGGCCGTCGCTGGACCCCATGGAAACAAAGGGGACCACCTCCCCCTCCGGCATCTCCTGCCGAAGGGCCTTTTCCAGCAGCCCCAAAAAGGCGCTGTCCGGTTGGGCTTCATACCCCTGGCTCAGAGAAACGATGCGGTATTCGCAATCCCACACTTTGGAAAGCACATCCAGGACGGGCCTCAGGTATGCTTCCCCAAATCCGGGCAGCAGCCGCACGTCGCAGGTCACGGTTACCGTATTCACGTTTTTCCCGGTGACCATCGTGGGGGTAAGGGTATTGTGCTTCATGGCCGTCAGGATCTTTTCCATCATGGGGGAGAGCTTTGCCCCCGCCATTTTCTCTTCGAAGCACCTGACCGTATGGAGGACCTTCCCTTCCAGCTTCAGGGTCCCCAGATCCTCTACCAGGGCCATGGCTCTTGCCATGCCGTCGCCGGAACCGAAGAAGGGGCCCTTGGCCTTCCGGGCTTTTACCGTAAATTCTACGGTGCCGCAGCCCTTCTGCCCGGTCTCGCACAGGTAAACCGGCCGATCCCCCCGGTATACCGGAAAGCCGCCGCCCTCGCTGATCACATCACTGTTTTCAAAAATGGCCCTTCCGGGAGCCGTTTTCCCGTTTACCGGAATGTCGGCCTTCAAAAATGCCTGGAGGCCGAATGCACTTCCGCACTCTTCGTCACAGGTGGCCAGGAAATAAACATCCCGGTGCCGGGTCTCCTTAGAAGCGGCCAGCTCCAGAAAGGCACACAGCTCCATGGCCGTCAATTGCTTGGTATCCACGGTGCCTCTGCCGTAGATGAATCCCTTCTCGTCCTCCTGGGCCTCAAAGGGCGGATAGGTCCATTGGCCGGGGTCCGCCGCCACCACATCGATATGGCTCAAAAGCACCAGCGGCGGCTGGGCGGCTTCCCCGGTGGCGGGGAGCCAGGACAAAAGGTTACCCCTGCCCGGTGCCGTTTCCTGCCGGTAATAGGGGAGGTTCTCCTTGGCCAGGATCTCCTCCAGGTAGGAAAGCAAGGCCCCTTCCCTGCCAGGTGGATTTGTCGTATCGATCCGAACCAGATTTTTCAGCAGCGCCACTGCGTCTTCCACGGTATCGTCTCCCTTTCCAGTCGTATAGGAACGGGGACCCGGAGAAATCTCCGGATCCCCGCCGTTGTTTTCTTCCTTAGTTCAAGGTCCAGTTTTCGATGGTGAAGGTAATGCCGCGGTAATCGCAGGAGAAGTTCCCTACCCGGCTGCCCACGCCTGCCACGGAAGAGGTGCCGTACAGGGGGATCCAGTACAGGTCGTCGGATTCCAGCTTGGCGATCTGATGGAACAGGTCTGCCCGCTTCTCTACGTCGGTCTCCAGCAGAGACTCCTTAAAGAGCTCGTCCACCTTGGGGTTGCTGTAGTGGCCGAAGTTCCAGGAACCGGCGCCGGTGCTGGTGGACAGGTAGTCGTTATACTCGTTGGGGTCCACTTCCACGCCGAAGCCCAGAGTGTACATCATGTAGGAATCGCCGGTGGTCTCGCTCTTGCCGCTGTCGGGCAGCAGCTTGGTGAAGGCCAGGGTGGAGAAGTCCTGCGTGATGACCTCCATCTCGACGCCGATGTCCTTCCACTGCTGCTGGATCATGGTGGCGATGGCCTCACCGGTGGAGGAGGTGGACATATCGTACACCACATGGAGCCGCTTGCCGTCCTTCTCGTAGTAGCCGTCGGAGCCCATGGTATAACCGGCCTGCTCCAGCAGGGACTTGGACAGCTCGGGGTTATACTCGTACTTGGTCACATCGTCGGTGTGAGACCAGTGGATGGTGGGGAAGATATCCTCGCAGACATAGGCCAGGTCGTTGCCGAAGACGGTATCCACGATCTTCTGCTTGTCCAGGCCATGGGCCAGGGCCTTCCGGACGTTGATGTCCCCTACCACGTCGTTAAGTAGGTTGAAGCCGATGTAGTAAACGGACATCTGCTCGTAGGTGTAGATGTTGACGTTGGGAGCGGCCTCAACGTTCTCCACCTCGGCGGTGGGCACGGCGTACATGACGTCCAGCTCGCCGTTCAGCAGGGCGGCGGTCAGGGTGGTCTCGTCACCGAACTGTACGGTCACTTCCTTGATGGAGGGCTTGGTGCCGTAGTAGCTGTCGTTCCGCTCCAGACGGATGTACTGGCCGGACTTCCACTCTACAAACTTATATTTACCGGTACCGATGGGGGCACGGTTAAAGTCGTCGTTCTCCCAGTCGGCGGGGCTCTCCTGGCCCAGGATGTGCTCGGGCAGGATGGCGGTATACATGTTGGCCATAAAGGCGGCGTTGGGAGCCTTCAGGGTGATCTCTACGGTGTAGTCATCCAGCTTCTTCAGGCCGGAGATTTCGGTGGCAGTGCCGGCCTGGACCTCTTCGGCACCTACAATGTCCATGACCCGGCCTTCGTTGCCGCCTACGTAATCGGGGCTGGCCAGGGAGGTCAGGGTGAAAATCACGTCGTCGGCGTTGAAGGGCTCGCCGTCGTGCCAGGTCACATCCTGACGCAGGTAGAAAGTATACACGGTGCCGTCGTCGGAGATGGTCCACTTTTCCGCCAGGTCGGGCTGGAACTCCAGGGACTCATCGGGCTTTACCAGGAAATCAAAGATCAGGTTCTGAACGTTGCTGTCCGGGGTACGGGGGTACTCCATGGGGTTCAGATTGGCGACCTCAGAGGTCTGGCCGATGACCACATAGCTGTTATCATCGGAAGCGGTGGTGCTTGCTGCGCCTGCATTTCCACTGCTGGACCCGGTACTGCTGGATGCGGAGCTTCCGCAGGCAGCCATAGAGCATACCATGGCCAGTACGAGGACGAATGAAAGCATTCTAACAAGTTTCTTCATATTCTTATCCTCCTTAATATTACTTGCCAAGTCGGATCCTCCATTGGGAACAAGACCTCCGGATCAAGCCGCTTAACAATATTTGAATTATAACTACAATTTTTTACCGTGTCAACATTTGTCCGTCTATCGTGGATAATTTTTGTTGTTTTATATAGTTTCACGTCGATTCGCATGCCTTTTCTGTGTATTTTGACGGCACTTTTTCCATCCGGTACAACGGTCTCAAAAACCAATGCGAAATTTTCAACTTTCATGTCCCGAAAATTGTTCAACAACTTTCTTGCCGTCCTGAAATGGGCAACGAAAAAAGCGCCCCGCCGTTCCCATGAAACGGCGGGGCGTACTTCTGATCAGTGAACAGGAAGACTTTTATTTTTTTGCAAGATTCCGCAGGCTTTCCGTCATCTTCTTGGCGGCGGAACCGGCGTTTTTCAGGCTTTGGGTCAGGTCCAGCTTCCGGACCTGCTTGCCTTCCGCCGGTTTATCCTGGGCAGCCACGGCCAGAGCGGCGCACTTGTCCTCGGCGTTGATGGTTTCCGTCCGGGCGATGGCCAGGCTGCTCTTGGTCTGGGCCAGGTCCGCCTGGAGCTGCTGGATCTGGATATCCTTTTGGGTCAGCTGCTCCCGGGCCTGCTGCAGGGCCTGGGCAAGGCTGGCGTTTTCCGTCCGCAGCTGGCTCAAGGACCAGTTCAGGGCCTCCAGCTTTTCCCCCTGGGCATCCCGGGCCCCGGTGAGCTCCTCCAGCTTGTGCTGCAGGTTCTCGTTTTCCAGGTCCTTCCGGCGGATCATTGCCTCCATCTTTTCCAGGAAGGCATCCACCTCGCCCATGTCGTAGCCCCGCATTTTGCGGCCGAATTCTACGTCTCGAACAATATCCGCATCCATCTCTGTCTTCCTCCGCTTCTGTCTATTTAGTTAGGAACGTTGCCCCGGTTGCTGACGTCCAGAACCACGTTGCAGTCGAAATAATCGCTGAACTGGTTGGAGTGCCAGGCCATGGCATTACCGGTGACCATCAGCCGGTTCTGGTGCACATAGGTGATGTTGATGTCGGTCTTGGGTTCGGAGCCCTGACCCACAAAGTAGCGGTAGCCCTGCTCATAGAGCACGGTAAACTTGTTGCCGGAGTAATCGTCGATGTCCGTAGCCCGGGCAAAGACGATGGTATCCACGGTGCCGAGTACCGGCACGGCCTGGTTGGTGAAGTTCTGGATGTCCGTCCGGATCTCGTTGACGCTCAAAGAGCGGTAGTCCTTGTTGGCGTAGCTGAAGCAGGCGATGGTGTAGCCCTTATCCCGCAGGGCCTGGACCACTTCCTTGGCCTGGGCCACCTGGTCATCATAGTACTGCTGACCGTTGGAGGATACATAGGAGGTATCCGTCCGGTAGCCGAAGACACCCTGGGAGCCGGTAACGGCCAGGGTCGCCCGGGCGCCCCGGTAGGAGAAGTCCGGATGCTCGGCGATGAAGCTTTCCAGGATGGGCACGAAGTCGTAGTCCCCCACGCTGGACTGGCCGGAGCCATCCACATAGGCAGCCTTGATTTCCCCATTCTGCACCACCAGCTTGTTGGCAAAGCCTGCACCGGCGGCATCGGGTTCTCCGTCCTTGTTGCCGTCTACCATGTACTGGAAGTAGTTGACCATGGTCTCCGTCAGCATGATGGGCTTCTTATTGGCAGGCAGCCAGATGGAATTGTAGGAAAAGTTGGAAGAACCGGTCAGGTCCACATTGCTGGCAACGAAGCTGTTGAAGTCCACCAGCACATAGCCGTTGTTGTAGAGCTGGTTCAGGATCTTGCTGAATTCCTCGGTTTCGACAAAGTTCCGGTTGTACTGGCCGCCGTTTTCGCTGTCAGCGAAGGCCCGGATGGGGTCCTGGATCAGCACATGGAAGGAAAGGTTGGGGATGGTGCTGTAGTCCTTCCACTCCTGCAGGGAGGCCTGCTCGTTCAGGTATCCGGCCCGCTTACTGGTAATTTCCGCGGTGACGGCCTCGTCGTCGGTCTGGAAGCTGTCCAGCTTGGCGATGGCCCCGTCGTAGTCATACTGGGTAGCCAGGTCCTGGGCTTCTTTCAGAATGTCCTGATACTCGTTTGCGATCCGGTCGGCCTCCTCGCTGGCCTGCAAAGCCTCGGCGGCCTTCTTGTCGTCGTTGATCTTCTTCACCTTAAAGGCATTGGTCAAAGACCCGGCCACAAAGGATACGATGAGGATCATGGCAACGAGGGCAAACAGCGGCGGCAGATAGGCCTCCTTGATGATCTGCATCTTGGTGGGGCGCTTTCTTCTTCTCCGGCGGCCGTTTTCGTCCACGGTCTCCGGCTCCGGGTTCTTCCGCCGGTTGATGGGCTCCATGTACCAGGCCATGAACTTTTCAAAGAAAGTGGGTGTAGTACGGGGCTTTTTCTCCTTCTTTTCCCGTTTGGGGAGCTTGGGGAGGTTCAGCTTCTTCTTTTCCTTCTTGGGCGGTTCCTCGTAGTCCTGCTGCCCGTTATAGTCCGGGTCGTAGCTGGGGTCGTACTCGCCGCCCTCGTAATTCGGGTCGTAGTTCGGGTCATAGCCCCCCTGCTGAGGGTCGTAGCCCTGGTCATACTGCTGGTCGTAGTCCCCTTCCTGGTACTGCTGCCCCGGGTCTACCTGGGGCTGCTGAGGCTGGCGAGACCTGCGCAGGGGCGGTTCGTCCTCCTCCTGGCTGGGGTCGTAGGCCGGGTCGTACTGCTGGGGGTCAAAATCCGGACCAAAGTCCTCCGGCTCCTCCTGCCGCTCCTTGCGGGGGAAGAACAGATCCTCCTCCGGATCCTCGTTCTCGCTGTAGTCCTGGTCCAGATCCTGCTGCCCCGGGTCCGCCTGGGGGGCACCGTCTCCGTTCAGCAGCTTCTGGAATTCCTCGTCATCGTCTAAGTCGAAGTCCTGGAACTGGTCGTCCCCGGCATCTCCTTCAAACTGACTCAGGTCCAGGTCCTCGTCCCCATTTGGGGTATCTGCCTCAGCCTGGTCGTTCAGGTCCATATCGTCCAGGCCGTATTCCTTATCAAAATCAAATTCCATATCGAAATCGTTCTTATCCATGGTTTATCCCACCTTATGGTATAATCGAATCTATTCTATCATCCCCATTTAAAAAATGCAAGTCAAATTGACATAAAACAGGGTTAAGAATTGATGAATCTTTTGTACAACTGGGGGAGATGGGACTGTAGACGGGATCGCGTCCCCTTTTTCTTGCTTTTCCCCCCTGACTGTGATAAGATTACAAAAAAACCAGGAGGCCTCACCCTATGGAGAAAATCACCAGCTTTACCATCGACCATCTGCGCCTGCAGCCTGGGCTTTATGTGTCCCGGGTGGACAGGATCGGCGCGGAGACCGTTACCACCTTCGACCTGCGGATCACAAAGCCCAACGAGGAGCCGGTCATGAATACCGCCGAGGTCCATACCATCGAGCATCTGGCCGCCACCTACCTGCGAAACGAACCTCAGTGGAAGGACAAGGTCCTCTACTTTGGCCCCATGGGCTGCCGCACGGGCTTCTACCTGCTGCTGGCGGGGAACCTGTCTCCCAGGGATGTGCTGCCCCTGGTGACGGACTGCTTCCGGTTTATCCGGGATTACCGTGGCGAGGTCCCCGGTGCCAGCGCCAAGGACTGCGGCAACTACCTGGACATGAACCTGTCCATGGCCAACTACTGGGGCAAGCGCTACACCGCCCTGCTGGAAACCATCACTCCGGACCGGCTGGTATATCCGGAATAAAGGAGAATTTTATATGAATAAAAAGCTCGGCATCATCGGCGCCATGTCCATGGAAGTGGAGACCCTGGTTTCCGCCATGGGGACCCCTGCCCCGAAAGATATCGCAGGGAGCCTCTTTTACGAAGGCACTTTGGAAGGCCTGCCCGCCGTGGTAGTCCAGTGCGGGGTGGGCAAGGTCAACGCGGCCCTGTGCGCCCAGATCCTGTGCACCGCCTTTTCCGTCACCCATCTGGTAAACACCGGCATTGCCGGTTCCCTGTGCGCCGATTTAGACATTGGGGACCTGGTGGTCAGCCGGGATGCCATGTATCACGATTTTGACTGCGTCCACTTTGGCTATCCCTACGGCAAGGTGCCGGGGATGGACACCGTCGCCTTCCCTGCCGACGACACGATGATGGCCTATGCCTTCTCCGCTGCGGAAAAGGTGAACCCAGGCCACGTAAAGATCGGCCGGGTGGCCAGCGGCGACCAGTTCATTGCCGACGGGGACAAAAAGGCCTTCATCATCGAAAAGACCCAGGCCCTGTGCACCGAAATGGAAGGCACCGCCATTGCCCAGACGGCCTACCGGAACAAAGTTCCCTTCGTGATCCTCCGCTCCATTTCCGACAAGGCCGACCACAGCGCCGAAATGGACTACCCCACCTTCGAAACCCTCTCCGCCCACCGCTGCGCCCAGGTGACGCAAGCCATGGCGAAGATGCTGTTAGAGGCGGAATAAATAATCTTCTGTCGTATCGGGATGCCCAAAGGCCCCGGTTGAATGGTATGCGCAAAAGCTGCGCTCTCTTAGCCTTCCCCTGGGAGGGGAAGGTGCCGCCCGCAGGCGGCGGATGAGGTTGAGGGCCAGACAACATGTGCGCTTATATTAAAACAGATGCGTAAAACTTATGATTTGTTTGGTTTTACCTGTCTAAAACTCTGACTTTTCGACCTCATCCGGCCTGCGGGCCACCTTCCCCTCCCAGGGGAAGGCTAGGAGTGCTCCCCTTCGGCGTTCTAAAACATTGGGGATTGCCACACTATAAAAAGAGAAAAGAGAAACCGCTATGAACATGGATTTCAAACGCAAGCTCACCATCCCCAGCGATTTAAAGCAGGAATACCCTGTTACAAAGGAGATGGCAGAAATTTTCGACCGCCGGGACCAGGAGCTGAAGGCCATCCTCTCCGGGAAAGACCGCCGCCTGGCCCTCATCATCGGGCCCTGCTCGGCCGACCGGGAGGACAGTGTGCTGGATTATATTTCCCGGCTGATCCCCGTCCAGGAGCAGGTAAAAGATCAAATCCTCATCATCCCCCGGGTGTATACCAACAAACCCCGGACCACCGGCGCAGGCTATAAGGGCATGCTCCACCAGCCGGACCCCAACGCCGCCCCGGATATGCTGAAGGGCCTCATCGCCATCCGGGAACTGCATATGCGGGTGCTGCGGGAGACCGGCTTCTCCTGCGCCGACGAAATGCTGTACCCGGAAAACTATAAGTACCTGGACGATGTGCTGGCCTATGTGGCGGTAGGCGCCCGGTCCGTAGAGGACCAGCAGCACCGGCTCACCAGCTCCGGCATTTCCGTCCCCGTGGGCATGAAGAACCCCACCGGCGGGGACCTGTCCGTCATGATGAACTCCATCAACGCCGCCCAGCACAGCCACACCTTTATCTATCGCGGCTGGGAGGCCACCTCCGCCGGGAACCCCTACGCCCACGCCATCCTCCGGGGCTATACCAACAAGCACGGCGACCCCCGGCCCAACTACCACTTTGAGGACCTGCGATTCCTGCACCGGCTGTACGAGGAGCAGGGCTTACAAAACCCCGCCGCCATCATCGACGCCAACCACGCCAACTCCGGCAAGGACCCCTTCCAGCAGGGCCGCATCATCCGGGAGGTCCTGCAAAGCCGGGCCTTCGACTCCGGCATCCACGACCTGGTCAAGGGCTTCATGGTGGAAAGCTACATTGAAGACGGCAACCAGAAGATCGGCGGCGGCGTCTACGGCAAGTCCATCACCGACGCCTGCCTGGGCTGGAAAAAAACGGAACGGCTGATTTTTGAAATTGCGGAAATGGTATAAGATAAACAGCACAGCCCCCTCGGGAAATTTCCGAGGGGGCATTTTGCGTTTTCACGTAGGGGACGATGCCTACATCGTCCCGAAAGGTAATGAAAGAAAATGGCTAGGTTGAATGGTAGGCACCGAAGGCACGCTCTCCTAGCCTTCCCCTGGGAGGGGAAGGTGGCCCGCAGGCCGGATGAGGTCGCTAAAGGCTACGATTCCATCCAGGTAGCAGTGAAAAGGCAGTCCATTTCACGTTCATTTGGGGCTTTAAGTGCATACTTCGTCCACCCCCAGCGACCTCATCCGCCGCGACACGCGGCACCTTCCCCTCCCAGGGGAAGGCTAGGATGCGCCCCTGCGGGGCGCTGAGGGCACCCCGTCAACTCCCCATTTGTCGAACCGTTCATACATCCGTGTCAAAGGACGGATCTCACTTTCTACTCCACCATCCAATCATACACCAGCTTCCCCCGGGTCTGCCAGTAGTAGCTGACCTCCTGATAGCCCTGGGTCAGCACCAGCCTGTCCTCCTCCCGGCGGTAAGGGAGCCGCTGAATTTCTCCGGAAAAGAACCGCAGCTCCAAAGTGTCGTTGGAAACCGCATAAGCAAAAGGCCGGACTTCGCCGGTGGATAGTATTGCCTGGCCGGTCATATTGGCATAGAAGGTATAGCCCGTAACCTCCAGGGTCTCGTTTTTCTTGGTCACATCCCCATACAGCTCCCAGGTCCCCAAAAGGGTGGTTGGGGGATACATTTCCACCCGGAAATAATCAAACATCATCTTGATATAAACACCAAGGCTATCCGTTTCCCGCTCCGGGTAGGTGCCGACCAGAGCAAAGAAGCCGCTCCGGTATTGGACAAACCGAATGGACAATATCACTCCCTGCCATTCGCCGGAAATGCTGCCGTCCTTGCCCTCCGAGGGGTTGTATTCCCCATACGTACGCTCCGCCCATTGTACACATTGATCCAAAGATCGCTCCCACATATCCCGGACAGCAAACTTAATGCCCGGTTCCTTTGTGTAGAAGATGCTTGCTTCCCGGTCCGACATGGATCTTACCAGCATGACCCATTCATCATTATTTGGCATGGGCCGATAGGTAGACCATTCGTCTGTTTGGGCGCACGCTATTAAAAAATCCTCCGTTTGTTCCGTCCATGCGCCATTTTCCCACTTGGTGACCGGTAATGTGATATCGGACGGTCGGCGAACAAGCACGCTCTGATACCCTTCCGGCAGCAGTTCCCACTGGGTATCCGGCAGAATGTCCGATTTTTCCGCCCAGCCGGTGATCTTATCCTCTCCCCGGTCCAAAATCAGCAGGCCGCAGTCCTCCCACAAAAGGTGATACCGAACGATCAGTTCTTCCGTTCCGTCCCCGTCAATGTCTGCCAGGCCGTAGCTCACCGGCCCGCAGTCCCGGTTTTTGAATTCCTCCCGCAGGTATTCCGTATAGTCGGACAGGGTCATGTCCGTATCCGTTTCCGTAAACAGGAAGGTCTCCCGGTTTTCCAGAATGGCCAAAAAGTCCTCCGGCAGACTTTCCGACTGGAAAAAGCCGTTGTCCTCCGTCTCCCCGGGAAGCTGCTCTACCTCCACTTCGGCAGGCCGGACCCAGCTTTTTTCCAGGTAGGGCTTCAGGATGGCCCCGGCTCCGAGGGTCACCGCCAACAGGGCCGCCACAGCCCCGGACCTGACGGCGATTTTCCGCTGCCGGTCCTTTTTCCGCAGTGCCAATTGCCCCGTGCGAAGGGCCTGGGCCTCCAATATGTACTGGGTGTCCAGGTCCCCCAGCAGCTCCATCAGCTCCAGCTCTGTCATGCCAGCCCCTCCTGTTTCAAAAACCCGTCCAGCCGAAGCCGGATCCTGCGCAGCATGGTGCGGACCTTCCCCTGGGAGAAGCCGCTCTTCTCCGCGATCTCCCGGGAGGTATCCAGGTACCAGTACCGGCACACGAACACGCTGCGCTCTACGGGGCTCAACCCCCTTAAAAACCGCTGGATGGCATCCAGCGTCTCCCGGCGGATG
Source organism: Faecousia sp. (assembly GCA_050872865.1). GTDB lineage: Bacteria > Bacillota > Clostridia > Oscillospirales > Oscillospiraceae > Faecousia. Next base: position 21,959 of record JBNMHR010000027.1, read on the forward strand.
GCCGCATCCTCCGGACCCAGTTCCCCGCTGACGCAGTCGCCCAGCTCCTCCAGCGCCATAGAAAAGCTGCCGCCGCCCCGCCGGAAGGCCTGTTTTCTCCGCCAGCGGTCAATAGACAGATTCCGGGTGATCCGCCCCAAAAACACCGACAGCACATTGGGCCGATCCGGCGGAATATGGTTCCAGGCCGAAAGCCAGGTATCGCTGACGCTTTCCTCCGCATCCTCCCGATTATCCAAGATATTCATGGCAATGCACTGGCAGTAATCCCCGTATTTCCCCGCAGTCTCGCTGATGGCGTCCTCCGACCGGGCAAAGTACAGGTCGATGATCTGGCTATCCTCCATTTTGGATGCCTCCTTTTTCTCTTCACCTATATAGACGGAAAAATCAGGGAAAGTGTTTCACGTTTGGGGGAAAAAATGCGGTTATTTTTGGGACTGCTCCGTAAATGCGCGGAGTTCTACGAATCTCCCCCTTTACTTTTCCTCCCCATCCCGTATAATAAAAGCAAAGGAGGCGAAGACCATGAAATACGATTGCCCCAGCTGCGGGCGGCCCTTTAACGGGAAAAAGTGCAAAAACTGCGGCTACGAGACCTTTGACGAGGAAATTGCCCACCGGCTGCACACCCACAACGGGGAGCCCCTGGTCATCAAGGACACCTCTCGCAAGCCCATCCCCGCCCAGGACCCCTTCGGATGCCCGCCGAATAAGAAAAAGCAGAAATCCATTACCCCCGGCTTGATCATCGCCCTGTGCCTGTTTGGCACCGTCGGCATGAACTTCCTGTCGAGATTTTCCTTCATGCACCGGCCCGCCTTTACCTTCGGCTCCCAAAATACCATCCAGGAGACGGCCCAGGCGGTACCTCAAAACCTCTTAGGCCTTTATGACGACGGCAGCTTCTCCGTCTCCGCCCAGTGGGACGGCAGCTTCCAGGAAGAAATTCCTATGTGTCTCTACAGCAGCCGGGATGTGCGGGTAACGGTCAAAAACCTGACTATCAACGGCTTCTGCATGAACGACTACTGCTATATGGATGGGGATATTACCGAAGACATTGCCCTGGACACAACCCTGTACATCGACTCTAACGGTCTGGACCTCTGCCAGATCCAAACCGTACAAACAATGACCCTGGAGCTGGAACTCCGGGACCCCGCCACCTGGGCGGTTCTGGAAACCCTATCCCCCCTCTCCTTCCCGCTGGCCCCTACCCAGGGCTATGTCCAGGGCAATTGCGCAGACGGCCCGGTGCTCTTTGACAGGGACGGCCTGAAAATCGTCTACCGTGGGTGCAAGCTTTTGTACGAGGATACCCCTTCCGAGGCGGAATTCTACCTGTACATCGAAAACGAAACAGAGGACGACCTGTACATTTACACCCAGAACAGCAAAATCGGCAACCTCGATATTACCCTTCCCTTTGGTACGAACCTTCCCGCCCACAGCAAAACCGTCACCCGGACCATCGCCGGAGAAGCCACCTTTGGTTCCCTTTCCGATATTCCGGATATTACCACCGAGCTGTGGTATTTGGGCCAGGATACCGCCGTTGGGCCGGAGACGATCACACTGCCAAAGCAATGATCAGAACCAATACTCTGAATTCCTCGATAAATGGGGAGTTGTGGATCTGTCATTGCGAACCAGTCCGCAGACTGGTGTGGCAATCCCCCGGATGAATGGTAGCCATTGCGACGTGCAGCCCCTTCCCCTCTCCCAGCTTGGAGAGGGTGGCCCGCAGGCCGGGTGTGGTTGGAAAAGCGCTACAATAATAGATTGGTTTGTTGAGAAAATACAGCTAAATAGAGAATATTCCATTCATCCAACGGCTCAAAATATC
>JBNMHR010000028.1:0-22748 GCA_050872865.1 Faecousia sp.
ACTTTCAACTTTTAGTGCATACATCGTCCAACCCTAGCGACCTCATCCGCCGCGACACGCGGCACCTTCCCCTCCCAGGGGAAGGCTAAAATGCGCCCCGTCAAATCCCCACTTGCAGGACATCCCGCCATTACTCCTCCAACAGCGCTTTTATCTCCTCTTCCGTCAGATACCGCCACTTTCCCAAGGGCAGATCCCCCAAAGACAGGCTTCCCTCCCGGATGCGTTTCAGGCGGTCTACCTTTAGCCCCGCCTCCTGGCACATTCTCCGGATCTGGCGGTTCCGGCCCTCGTGGATGGTCACTTCTATCAGGGCCCGATGCCCCTGAGCCCTTTGCAGGGTGACCTTGGGCGGGCGGATCTGGTAGCCGTCCAGCACGATGGGCCTGGCCAAAAGGGCTTCCCTCCCCGCTTCGTAGCCCTGGACCCAAACAAGATAGGTCTTCTCTACCTCTCCCCTTGGGTGCATGAGCGCATTGGCAAAGGCCCCGTCGTTGGTCAGCAGCAGCAATCCCTCGGAGTCCATATCCAGCCGCCCAACGGGATACACCCGGCTGCCGCAGGAAACCAGCTGGGTCACGTTGTCCCTCCCCTTTTCATCGGACAGGGTAGTCACATAGCCTCTGGGCTTGTGGAGAAGAATATATACATTTTTCTTCACCTCCGGCAAAGGCTTCCCGTCTATCAAAACGGTATCCGTTTCCGGGTCCGCCGTTTCCCCCAGGGCGGCAACGTTCCCGTTGACCGTCACCCGCCCGGCAATGATCAGCTCCTCTGCCTTCCTCCGGGAAGCCACCCCCCGGGCAGACAGCAGCTTTTGCAAGCGTTCTTTCATAGGTTTCCCTCCCCGCGTCCTTACCTATTCACTATTCACTATTACTTATTCACTACCAAAAATCGGCCCCACAGAATTAGTGAAGAGTGAATAGTGAAAAGTGAATAAGTAAAAATCGGCAATCTTCTTTCGAAGCTTGCCGATTTTTGGAGGTACCGCCCAGATTTGAACTGGGGAATGAAGGTTTTGCAGACCTTTGCCTTACCACTTGGCCACGGTACCATTTGAAATTGGAGCGGGTGACGAGGCTCGAACTCGCTACCTCCACCTTGGCAAGGTGGCGCTCTACCGGATGAGCTACACCCGCATCTGTTACCCGACCTGAATGGTCAGGTAACTTGGTGCCTCCGGTCGGAATCGAACCAACGACACGCGGATTTTCAGTCCGCTGCTCTACCTACTGAGCTACAGAGGCGTCTGGCACAATTGCTTGTGCAGATGCGATATGGAAGAAAAAGAATTGGCGACCCGGAACGGACTCGAACCGTCGACCTCCAGCGTGACAGGCTGGCGTGCTAACCGACTGCACCACCGGGCCAAATATGGTGGGAACAATAGGGCTCGAACCTATGACCTCCTGCGTGTAAGGCAGATGCTCTCCCAGCTGAGCTATGCTCCCGACTGCCGCTCTTGTGTTTCGTTTGTGTCTTGCACATCAGCGACATGACACATTATACACGTAGGTACCCATTTTGTCAAGCACTTTTTTCTTTATTTTCGAAAAAAGTTTTTTCTTAGGGAAACAAGGGAGATTTCCCCTGTTTCCCCTTATTTTTACAATTTATCCAGCAGGTTCTGAATATCCTCCGGGGTGAACTCGTATACGTGGTCACAGAACTGGCACTCCACGGGGAAGGGCTTTCCCTCGTCCCGAATTTCTGCCAGCTCCTTCTTGCCCAGGCTGATAAGGGCCTGCTCCACCCGCTCCCGGGAGCAGTAGCACTTATAGCCCACATCTACGGTCTCCATAAACACCACGCCCAGATCGCCGCAGACCTGGCCCAGAATGTCCTCCGGGGTCAGTCCGGCCTCCAGCATGGGGGTGACGGCACCGGCCTTGCGGATCCCCGCCTCCAGCTTATCGATGATCTCGTCCGGGGCCCCGGGCAGCAATTGGATCAGGTAGCCTCCGGCAGCCTTGACGCTGTGGTCCCGGTCTACCAGCACGCCCAGGGCGCAGGCCGTGGGGATCTGCTCGCTCTGGACAAAGTAAGCGGTCACGTCGTCGCCGATCTCCCCGGATACCAGGGCCACAGAGCCGATGTACGGCTCTTTCATCTGCAGGTCCCGAATGACCGTCAGGGTGCCGTCAGTGCCCACAGTGGCGCCTACGTCCAGCTTGCCGGGGTATTTCTCAACCAGGGGCACATTAGGCTCCGTCACGCAACCCCGGACGTTGCCCACGGCGTCGGATACCACGGTAATGGTGCCGATGGGCCCGCCGCCCCGGACCTGCAGGGTCATGGAGCCATTCTCCACCTTCTGCATATTGCCCATCATAGAGGCTGCCGTCAGGCAGCGGCCAAAGGCGGCAGTGGCGTTGGGGCTGGTCTTCTGGATCTCCGCCCCCCGCTGCACCAGGTTGGTGGAGCGGACGGCAGCCACCTTTACAAAGCCATCCATGCTCATGCCGCGCACTAAGTAGTCTTTCATTTTACAATTCCCTTTCTCGCTTTGATATAGATCCGCTGCTCCCCTTCTGCGGGGGCTTCCAGCTTCCGGTCCCCGTAGACGGCGATATGGGTAAAGCCTGCCTCCCGGAGCCAGCGTGTCAGTTCTTCCGCCGAATAGGCGTACTCCCGATGCTCTTCAAAGGACCGGGCCCAAAGTTTTCCCCGGCGCTGGAACAGGTCCATACCGTAGGAGCAGATGTTGGTTTCGTTATCGAACTCGCCCCGCCAGACGCAGTACACATCGTCGTCCTCGTCCAAAAACACCTGGCCGTCCATGGCTCTCAGCTTTTCCGGGGTATTCACATCGAAAATAAAGGTGCCCCCGGGGTTCAGGGCCTTAAAAATGCGGAAAATGGCCTGGCGGCAGTCCTTTGGGTCCGTGATGTAATCCAGGCTGTCCAGGGCGCACACGGCCAGGTCCACAGCTCTGGACAGGCGCAGCTCCTGCAGAGGCTGGCAGATGAACATCGGGGCATTTTTCAGTCCCGCGGTTTTCATCTGGGCCTGGGTCAGCATATCCTCCGACAGGTCCACGCCGATGGTCTTCAGTCCCCGTTTGCACAGCTCCTCTGTCACGGAGCCGGTACCGCAGGCCAGATCCACCGCCGTCCGGGGGTGGACCCCTTCCTTTTCCAGAAGCGTCCAGTAAAAATCTACCACGGCCTTATAATCCACATCATTGGTCAACCGGTCATAGCTGGCTGCTAAAGCTTTGTAGGCGTCCATGTTGTCCTCCTATAAAAACATCCCGACCCCAGGGGGCCGGGATGCGGTAAAGCAAAATTATCTCTTGAAGATGCTGAAGATCTCGTCGATGTCGCTGATGTCGGCGGGCTTGACGGGCTTCTGGGTACCGGGCAGAGGGGCGCCGATGTCGTCGGCAGGGGTGACCGCACCGGCGGGAGCCTTGGCGGAAGTGAAGCCTGCGTTATTGCCCTCGAAGCCGGTGGCAATGACGGTGACCCGCATTTCATCCTGGCAGGAGTCGGAGCAGGTGGCGCCGAAGATGATGTTGGCATCGGGGTTGGCAGCCTCCTGGACGATGCCGGCGGCGGTCTCTACGTCGTCCAGGGTCATCTCGGCGGAGCCGGTGATGTTGATCAGCACGCCGGTAGCACCGTTGATGGAGGTCTCCAGCAGGGGGCTGGAAACGGCGGCGGTAGCGGCCTGCTCGGCCTTCTCCCGGCCGGAAGCGGTGCCGACGCCCATATGGGCCCGGCCGGCGGACTTCATAACGGCGGACACGTCCGCAAAGTCCAGGTTGATGATGACGTTCTTGGAGAAGCCAACCAGCTCGGAAATGGAGGTAACGGCCTGCTTGAGCACATCGTCGGCAATGCCGAAGGCGTTGGCAAAGGTGATCTTCTGATCGGTGACGTATTTCAGCCGGTCGTTGGGGATGATGATCAGGGAATCCACCTTGTCCTTCAGGTCGGCAATGCCCTGCTCGGCCTGACGCATCCGGTTGGCGCCCTCAAACTTAAAGGGCTTGGTGACCACGCCCACGGTGAGGATCCCGGCCTCGTGAGCCAGCTCCGCCACAACGGGAGCCGCACCGGTGCCAGTGCCGCCGCCCATACCGGCGGTGATAAATACCATGTCTGTACCTTCCAGGGCCTGGGCCAGGGTGGCGCGGCTTTCCTCGGCAGACTTCTTGCCCACTTCGGGCTTGGAACCGGCGCCCATACCGCCGGTGAGCTTTTCGCCGATCTGGACCTTGTTCTTGCACACAGACTTATTGAGATCCTGCTTATCTGTATTCACGGCCACAAATTCCACGCCGCTGACTCCGGATTCGATCATCCGGTTGATAACATTATTGCCTGCGCCGCCAACGCCGATCACCTTGATCTTGACAACGCGATCCTGAATGGTTTCAGACATACATTCGTTCCTCCTATGTATCTTTTCGCAGTTGGAGCCAGACTGCTTCTGCTTCCTCTTCTGCATAGTTCGTAGATCGTACCTTTCTATTTTAGCTTGAAAATTTGGATTGGTCAATAGAAAATCTAGATTTTTTCAGAGGGAAAAGCATTTTTCTTTGGGTGCAAAGGGCTTTTCCCTAAAATTCGACCTTATTGGAAGGGCGTCAGGGCCACCTGATCCTCCCAGGTGGTGAAGCTCACATCCAAAACGCCAGTCTCATAGTCACTCATCTGCAGAATTGCATCATACATACAGGCGATCTTGTAGGGTAGATTTGTACTGTCTCCCAGCTCCACCTGGTAGCGGGAGCCGTACCATAGCTCGATGTTATCCACATCCGTCACGTCCACACTGGCGGCCTCGCCGACGATGGCGTTGTCTTCCAGAGCTTTCAGGATCTCCTTAGCGGTATTCAGCCGCTGGGCACCGGAAATGATGCTGACGGGCACCGTGGCCATGGTCTCCATGGTCTCCTGGGTGGCGTCGGTAGATTCGTCAGCAGCAACGGTCTGCTCCTCCTGAATTTCCGTTGCGATGCCGTCGCTGCCCACCTGGGGATTGGACAATGTCACGCCCAAAACCTGGGTGTAGCTGGAAGCCCGGTTGTTGTTGATCATTTCCACCACCCGGGCATCGGAATTGATAAGCCACCAGGTGCCCTGGTCATCCTTGATGGCATAGGAAACATCCGTCTCCTTTACCTCAATATTAACCGTATCCGGGAGTTTTATTCCAATTCTAACATCTTTTACATAGGGAAGGTTTGCCAAGATCTGGCTGACGGCCTTGGCCCGGCTGAAGGTAAGCAGGTTGTCTCCCTTCTCAATGCCGGAGTTTTCCACAATGGTCCAGGCCGGGTAGCTCTGGGCACCGGACACCGTGATCCGATCCACCTTGAAAAACACCGACAGGCCCAGCATCATGGCAATGACCACGGACAAAACGGAGATCAACTGCACGATGAGCTTGTCCCGGTTGAAGGCGGCAGGCTGGGTATAGATGACGGCGGGAGTATTGAAGGGATTTTGCTTCCGGCGGCGCTTTTCCGCCTCCGCCTGGCGCTTGGCCTGCCGCTGCTTGGCCAGGTCCGATTCCTCGGCGAAGCTATCCTTGTTGTACCGGATCCGCTCGTACCACTGGAGCACCGGATTCTGGTTGGAGAAAAAGGTCTTCAGCCGGTTGCTCCGCTGGGCCTTTTTCCGCTGGTTGGCCCGGCGGTAGGGCTGATAGCCGGAGTCCCCGGTATTGCTGCTTTTCTTGGCAGGGGGCTTTTTCTGGGCCTGCTGCCTGGGGCGGCGGGCTGCTTCCTCCGGCGGCCGTCTGCGGGCAGGCTGGCCTTCCGTGGAACGCCTGGGCTGGCCGTTCTGATTTTGGGGCTGGCGGCGAACCGCTCCGTCCTGGCCGTCGGCCGGACGCTGGGCCGCTCCTTCCGGCCTCCGGACCGGTCTCCGGGCGGGCTCCCCTGCCTTTGCCGTTCTCTGGGGCGCCCTCTGGCTGCCCTCCGGTCTTCTGGGCCGTCCTCCGGCGCTGACCCCGTCCATCTGGGGGGCGTGAGGTCTGGCTGTCCGGGGGCGGGGCGCAGCCTGAGGGGACTGCTGCCCCTGGCCTTCCGGCTGAGGGACCGGGCCCGTAGTTTTATCGTTCGTATCCATTGCTTTGTTCCTCGTTTATTGGGGCTTTGCCAGCTCTTCTACAATGTCGCAGATCCGCTGGGTGGAGTCCAGCCGCACCATGCTTTTCAGGGTCTTGCTCATGTTCTCCCGGCGGTCTTTATCCTCCAACAGGGCTTTCAGCTCCTCCATGACCTTCTGGGCGGTGCAGTCCTTTTCCAGGATGGTCACGGCCGCATCCCGGTCGGACAGGACTCTTGCGTTTCGCTCCTGGTGGTTGTTGGTCACATTGGGGGACGGGATCAGAATGCTGGGGGTACCGGAGGCGGCGATCTCGTTGCAGGTGGCCGCGCCGGACCGGCTGATGATCACATCCGCCGCCGCCATTTCCAGAGGCATATCGTAGATATATTCCCGCATATCGATGGCCGGGGTATGGGGCAGGTCCAAGCCGTCCTTTTCCAGAAGCTCCGGCATCCATTCCCAGCCGAAGCCGCCGGTGGCGTGGATGTGGTGGAAGGGGAAGCCCTCCGCCTTCTCCATGCACATCAGCTCCGCCACCATTTCGTTCATATGCTTGGCTCCCAGACTGCCGAAGGCGGACAGGACCACCAGGTCCTCCTCCCCCAGCCCTAATTGCTTCCGGGCCTCTTTTTTATCGGCGTAAATAAAGCCCTGCTGCAGGGGCATGCCGACGACCTCCACCTTACCGGGGTCCGTGTAGTAGCCCACACTCTCTTCAAAGGCCACCAAAACCCGGGAGGCCCGCTTGGCAACCATTTTGGTGGTAACGCCGGGTACTGCGTTGCTCTCGTGGACGCAGGTGGGAATGCCCAGCTTGCTGCCGGCGTACAGGGCCGGGAAGCTGGTATAGCCGCCGGTACCGATGATCACATCCGGCTGAAACTCCCGGAAGATCTCCTTGCACTTTTTCACCGCATCCAATACGCACTTGGCGGCGTGGAAATTCTGCTTGATGCCCTTGCCGTTCAGCTTCCGGCTCAGGCCGGAGCCGGGAAGGGTCTTCAGCTCGAAGCCCGCCTGGGGCACCAGTTTTTCTTCCATATGGCCCTGGGCGCCGATAAACAGCACCTTACAGTCCGGATGACGCCGACGCATCTCATTGGCAACGGCAATGGCAGGATTGATATGTCCGGCGGTCCCGCCGCAGGTAAATACCAGATTCAAATTTTTATCCTCCTGATGTGCGGCGGGGGGCGCCGCTTCGATTTCTGGATATATGCAACACGATGCCCATTTCCCCCAGGTTCACCGCCAATGCCGTGCCGCCGTAGGAAAAGAAAGGCAAGGCAATGCCGGTAGAGGGCAACAGGTTCGTGACAACACACAAATTTAGTAAAGTCTGCACCGCAATGAGGCTCGTAAGCCCCGCGGCCAGGAACATGGAAAACCGATCCCCGGCCTGCCGGGCGATCCGGTAGCCTCTGAGGATCAGCATTCCGAAAAGAAGCATCAGAATGCCCGCTCCAAAAAGGCCCAATTCTTCGCAGGCGATGGCGAAGATATAGTCGTTATACTGGAAGGGCAGATACAGATATTTCTGCCGGCTCTTTCCAAAGCCCAGGCCCCAGACGCCTCCGGAACCGATGGCGTAGAGGGACTGCAAAATCTGGTACCCCGTGTCCCCGGGGTCCAGCTCCGGGTGCCGCCAGGCGGTGATCCGGTCCCCGGCGTAGCCCATAAGGCTGACATACACCACCAGGAACACCACCGCCCCACCGGCTCCCAAAAAGAGCCAGCGCAGCCTGGTCCCGGCGTAGTACATCATCACCACGGCCACCATGCCCATGAGCATAATGGCGCTTAAATGCTTTTCCAGTGCCAATGGCACCAAAATCCCCAGCAGCGCCCCGGAAAAGCCCAGAACGCCGTGGGTAAAATCCTTGCTTTTTTCGCCAAAGTCGGCGCTCAGCCGGGCAAATACCAGGATGAGGGTAAACTTGGCGATCTCGGAAGGCTGAAACTGGAGACCCGCGATGTTGATCCACCGCCGGGCTCCATTGACGGACTGCCCGAAGAGCAGCACGCTTAAAAGAAGCAGAATACTAAGAAGATACAGTGGCCAGCTGAGCCGGTACCAGATCTTTACCGGTACCCGGCTGAAGGCAAACAATGCCAAAAGCCCCAGGCCGGCGCACACCGCCTGCCGCTGCAGATAGCGGGTGGTGATGGCGTAGCCCGTATCATAGGCGCTCTGGGCGGAACTGGCGGAATACAGCACCGCCAGGCCCAGCACCAGCAGGCCCACAACCAAAATCAAGAACGGAATGTCCACTCTGCTTTTGCAGAGGTCCTCTTTGGCAGGAAGACGGGGCTCCGCTGCCATAAAGCGCTCCTTTCTTAGCCGGTGATGCCGGAAATGCTCCACCAGGCGATGAGGCACATAATGGCGGAGACGGCGGTAAAGCTGAGAACGATCTTCTCCTCCTTCCAGCCGCACATTTCAAAATGGTGGTGGATGGGGGCCATCTTAAAGATCCGCTTGCCGTGGGTGGCCTTAAAGTAGGTCACCTGCAGGATATCGGACAGGGTCTCCACAATGTAGACAAAGCCCGCAAAAATCAGGACCAGGGGAATGTCCAGGGCAAAGGCCAGGCCGCAGACCACGCCGCCCAGGAACAGGGACCCGGTATCGCCCATAAAGGCCTTGGCCGGGTGCCAGTTGAACCGCAAAAAGGCCAGCAGTCCGCCGATCAGGGCCGCGGGCAGCACCGCCGCGTCCATCCGGTCCATTTTGACTGCCGCCACGGTGAAGAAGATCATCACGGGCAGGGTGACGGAAGAGCTGAGGCCGTCGATGCCGTCGGTCAGGTTTACGGAGTTTACGCAGCCCACGATCACCAGCATACCAAAGATCCCGTAGATGATGGGGGGGATATAGTAGCGCTTGTTGAGGAAAGGAATATACAGGTCGCAGGTCAGGATGCCGCTCATATACAGCACGTACAGGAACACACCGGCTACCGCCGCCTGCAGGAAGGACTTCTGCAAAGCGGTCAGGCCCATATCCCGGCGGTTGTGGACCTTATAATAGTCGTCGATAAAGCCAATGAGGCCAAAGCAGGCCGCCAGGGCGAAGACGAAGAAGGAACTGTACTCCTCGATCCAGGGGAGGTTCGCACAGATGCACACCAGGCTTCCGAAAATGAACATCAGACCCATCATGAGGGGCGTACCCACCTTGCCGTTGTGCCAGGTGGGGCCCACCTTATGGATGGACTGGCCGGATTTCAGTGCCCGCAGCAGCGGCAGGAGCAGATACCCGAAAATGGTAGAAATGACGGCACCGGCTACGGCGGTCACAAGCAAACGTATCATGTGGAAGAACCTCCATTCAGATCTTTTTCATACTTCAAAAACCCATCCAGCACATTTTCCATGTGCATTCCGTGGCTGCCCTTAAAGAGCATCACGTCTCCCGGCCGGGCGATGCGCTGCAGCTCGCACAATAGCGCCGTCTGGTCGGAAAAGGCCAGGGCTCTGGTTTCGGGCATACCGCCGGTAACGCAGCCGCCCACCACTCGCTCGGCGTTGGGCCCATAGGCCAGCACCCAGTCGATCCGCTCCGCGGCAATGCGGCCGATGCGGTAGTGCTCCGCCGCCGCCCGGTCCCCCAGCTCCAGCATATCTCCCAGAACCGCGATCTTTCGGCCCGTCCGGTCCCCCAGGACGTGGAGGGCCGCTTCCATGGATTCGGGGCCGGCGTTGTAGCAGTCCCGGATGAAGGTAAAGCCGTATTCTTCCAGGATCTCCTGGCGGCCGGCCAGGTTCTTAAAGTCCAGCAGGCTCTTTTGAATTTTCTCCGGGGACACCTTTAATTCCAGGCCCACCGCAATGGCAGCCATGGCGTCCGTCACAAAATGCCGGCCCTCCAGGTGCATTTCCATGGGGAACTTCTCTTCCCCCGCCGTCACCTCAAATTGCAGGCAACCGTCCCGGTTATGCACACCGCCGCAGCACACCTGGCAGCCCTCGTCGGAGCCGTAATAGATGATCTCCTGCTTGGGTCTCATGTCCAAATTCCGCAGCATCACATCGTCGCCGTTCAGAAGGAGCTTTCCGTCCCAGCCCATGCCCTCCAGGATCTCCAGCTTAGCCTGACGGATCCCCGCCACGGTGCCCAAAAATTCAATGTGGGCCGTGCCGATATTGACGATCACCGCAATATCCGGCCTGGCAATGTTAGAAAGGTAGGCCATTTCCCGGAAGTGGTTCATGCCCATTTCCAGCACGGCCACCTCGGTGCCCTCGGGGATGGCCAGAATGGCCATAGGCATACCGATGTCGTTGTTGTGGTTCACCGGGGTCTTGGCCGTGCGGTAGGTGCTCTCCAAAACCGCCGCCACCATCTCCTTGGTGGTGCTCTTGCCTACGGAGCCGGTAATGCCAACCACCTTCAGCCCCAGCCGCTGCCGCTCTCCAGCAGCGATTCTGCCCAGGGCCAGGCGGGTGTCCTCTACCACAATGGCCGGAACCCCAGGCATTTCCCGGCTGCACAGGGCCGCCGCGGCTCCCTTGCCAATAGCATCCGCCACAAAATCGTTGCCGTCCCGAGCGCCCTGCAGGGCTACAAACAGCTGGCCGGGCTGGATCAGCCGGGTATCGTTGTTGGCCCCAAAGAACTCTACGTTTTCAAACTGCTTTTCCACATGACCGCCGCACCATTGGGCCGCCTGCAGCAGGGTGATTTTACTCATGGTGTTCCCTCAATTCTGACAGATGGGCCTGTACCTCTTCCCGTTCGTCCAGGTGGTGCTTCACACCCCCCACGTCCTGGTAGGTCTCATGGCCCTTTCCCGCCAATACTATTATATCATTTTTTTGGCCAATGTCCATAGCATATCTGATGGCCTTCCGGCGATCTTCGATGACGGTGTATTCGCCCATGGAGTCATCTACCCCCTGTAAGATGTCCCCGATAATGGCCATGGGGTCCTCCGTCCGGGGGTTATCGGAGGTAATGACGGCAAAGTCGGATTTTTCCACGCCGATTCTGCCCATAATGGGCCGCTTGATGGGATCCCGGTCTCCGCCGCAGCCAAAGACGGCAATAAGCCGCCCCTTGCAAAAGTCCCTGACGGAGGTCAAAACATTCAGCAGGCCATCCGGGGTGTGGGCATAGTCGATGAGAACGGTATAAGGCATTCCCGGGGTTGGCACCACCTCGATGCGTCCCTTGACCCCGGCTACGTCTTTCAAAGCCTTGGCCCCTGCTTCCAGGGAAATACCCAGTACCTTGGCAAGCCCCAGTACCGTCAGGCTGTTGTATACCGTAAACCGGCCGGGGATGGGCACGTAGACCTTTGTCTCCTCCCCATCACACACCGCCGTATATTCAATGCCGTCGGCGTGGAGCTGAATGTCCTTGGCCGTCAGGTCCCCATTTCCGTGGGCGGAAACGGTCAGGGCCGGACATGCGCAGGCATTCAGCATGTCCTTGCCGTAGGGATCATCCATATTGATCACAGCCCGGTCGCACCGGGAGAAGAGCAGGGCCTTGGTGTCCCGGTAGGCTTCCATGGTCTTGTGGAAATCCAGATGGTCCTCCGTCAGGTTGGTAAAGGCGGCGGCGTTGTAATGGATGCCGCCGATGCGATCCAATGCGATGGCGTGGCTGGATACCTCCATGACCACGTGGGTACAGCCCGCGGCATACATCCGGGCAAAGAGCTGCTGCAGCTCCAAGCTCTCCGGGGTGGTCCGCTCGGAGGGAACCTCTTCGTAACCGATGAGGTTCCCCATAGTGCCGATGAGCCCCACCTTGGCCCCGACGGTTTTTTCCAGCAGGGCTTTTAACAGTAACGTGACAGAAGTCTTTCCGTTGGTGCCCGTCACGCCGATGATGCACATTTTTTCCGCCGGGCGGCCGTAGAAGTTCCCGGCGATTTGGGCCAAAGCCAGCCGGTCAGATTCCACCAGTACATAGGGCGTTTCCCCTTCCGGCTTCCTGGCCGTGACCACCACCTTGGCCCCTTTTTCCAGGGCCTGGGGAATAAACCGGTTCCCGTCGGAAGCAAAGCCGGAAATGGCCGCAAACAGGCCGCCCTTTTCCACCTTCCGGGAATCATAGGCCACGGAAGTGATTTCTGTATCCGGATCCGCATGGATCTCTAGAACGCGGACATCCCGCAACAAATCTTTCAGTTTCATTGGGATCCTCCAATACTTTATCTATCTTTTTTGAATGCAGCTACAAACGCTACTTCTCAGGATCTTATATAGTTGAAACACTATTTCCAAGCTAAACACTACTGCATTGTCTAAGAATTGGTTCTGAGCTGTACGTTGAATGGTACGCCGGTAGGGGGTCCTTAGGGGGGAGGCGGCTTCGAGTGGGAGCGAGACTTCAGCGCTCCCCCTAAGGCTGCTTCTTATCGATTTTCTTGCAGAAGCAAGAAAACCGCCCCCGGAGGGACCTTGCAACGAGTTTCAGCCCTCAAAACTTTTAGCATCCCCCAGATACACCAGTACCTGGCTGTTCTTTTCTACGGTCTCCCCCGGCAAGGGGAGCTGTTCTTTGACCGCTTCCCCTTCCCCTATAAATACCGGGGTCAGGTCCAAGGCCTTCAGCCTTTTCTCCGCTTCCTTTTGGGTCAGGCCAACAACATTTTCTACCTGTACCGTTTCCGGCGCCTGGCTTTTGGCCACCCCCAGATAGGGCAGGATATCCGCCAGGATCGCCCCTACAGTCGGGGCTGCCATCACGCCGCCGGAAATATAGATGCCGGTGGTGCGGCTGGGGGTATCCAAAGCCGCCAATACAATATACTCCGGATCCTCCATGGGCGCAATCCCCACAAAGGATACAATTTTATCCAGCACCCGCTGGCCCTTGTCGTCAAATACGTCAATTTTCTCGCTGGTACCGGTCTTTCCGCCGATGGAAAACCCGGGAACATTGGCGTTTTTCGCCGTTCCCTCCGTCACCACGGACCGGATCAGGGTCCGCATGGTTTTGGAGGTCTCCTCTCCAATGGTCCTTCTTACCACCGTTGGCTCCTGCCGAAATACCACATTCCCCTGTTCATCCTGAATTTCAGATACAATGTAGGGCTCCAGGAGCTTTCCGCCGTTGACCACCGAGGCGATGCCCCTTACCAGCTGCAAGGGGGTGATCTTAAAGGTCTGGCCGAAGGAGCCGGAGGTCAAAGAGGCGGTGCCCCATTTGTCCGTGTTGGTAATAAGGGCCTTGTCAAAGAAGACCCCCTTGCTTTCGCCGGACAGATCGATGCCGGTTTTTTCCAGGATGCCGAAGCGCTGTACATAGTCGTAAAACCGGTCTCCTCCCAGCTTTAAGGCAATGTGGGCAAA
Source organism: Faecousia sp. (assembly GCA_050872865.1). Lineage (GTDB taxonomy): Bacteria > Bacillota > Clostridia > Oscillospirales > Oscillospiraceae > Faecousia. Next base: position 13,377 of record JBNMHR010000028.1, read on the forward strand.
GGCCAGGTTGCAGGAGTTTTGCAGGGCCTGGGGGGTCTGCTCCGCCCCGTGTCCGGCGGAGCGCCAGCAGTGGAGCAGCTGGGACCGGCCCGGGATCTTTTCCGCCCCCCGGCAGTAAAAGGAGGTGGTGAGGTCAATGGCCCCGCAGTCCAGGGCCGCGGCCATAGTGAGCACCTTAAAGGTGGACCCGGGCTCGTAGCCGTCGGACAGGACCCGGTTTCGCCACTGCTTCAAGCGGGCAGCGGTCAGGGCCTGTTCGTAGGCCTGCTTCCCTTCTGTATACTCCGGGCTCTTTTCGGGATAGGCCTTATAGGCGTTTTCCAGTTCTACCAAAGCCTGGGCAGTCTTTTCGTCTGCAATGCGCTGATAGTCGTTGGGGTCGAAGCCTCCAATGGTGGCCATGGCCAGGATCTCCCCGGTCTTGCAGTTCATCACCAGGCCGAAGGCGCCGTTTTGCACATCGTACTTGGCAATGGCCTCCTTGAGCCGGTTTTCCAGGCAGCTTTGCACCGTGGTATCCAGGGTAAGGATCACGTTGCAGGCCTTTTTCGGCACCTCCAGGTTTTCGTAGGAAAAGGGCATATCCATTTCGTTGCTGCCCTTGGTGGTGATCACTCTGGCCGTAGGGCCGGAGAGGAAGGCATCGTAGGCCGCCTCTACTCCCTCGCTGCCCTGGCCGGATAAATTGGTAAAGCCAATGACCTGGCTGGCCAGCTCCCCGAAGGGGTAGCTTCTTTTGGCGGAGGGCTCTAAGTGGACACCGGCGATCTGGTGCTCCTGAATATAGGCCCGGATCCGGTCGGCGGTGTCTCTTAGCAGCAGGCTCCCCACCTGCTTGTAGCGGCGGCGGGTATCGCTGCCCTGGGCATAGATCCAATCCGGGTCTTTCCCCAGAAGGGTACCTAAAAATTGGGAAAGGGCATTTAAGTCTGCCCGGGACTGCCTGAGCTCCTGGGGGTCTAAGTATAGGTGCTCCACCCCCTGGCTCTGGGCCAGGATGTTCATGTTCCGGTCGTACACCGTCCCCCGTTCGGAAAGGACCGCGGTGGACCGGGTCTGGTTATTCAGGGCCTTGGCGCTGTAGTAGCCAAAATCCACCACCATCAGCTGCAGGAGCCTGGCAAAAATCGGCAGAAAGGCCAGCACCCCCAGCACCAGGCCGCCCAGCAGCAAACGCAGGTGCTGGGCCGAATCCATCCGGACTCTTTGAAACCGGTTTTCCCGGTGCTTTTTCATAGCCCCACCCTTTCGGCCGCCATGTGTTTAAAATGGGCGGCAAGGGGATCCCTCGCCGCCCATTCGCAGCTGCCGATTTACTGTATGTTTTCTGCTGTGCCATTATGCAGGAGGTCGTCTTTTTCAAATACCTCGGTCTTGCTTTCATCCACGCCGTACAAAAGCCCCCGGATATGCCACCAGAGCCTTTGCAGCAGGGTCTCCTCCTGGGGGTGCTCCGGTACATTTACATAGATGCGGCGGCTTTCCACCTCTGAACTTGCGACCATGCCCAGCTTTTCCGCCTGGGTCTGGATGGATTCCAGGTCCAGCCCCGTCCGGTACTGGTGCTCCAGAACGGCGTTCTGCCGCCGGACCGCCGTCAGGGTCTGGGACTGCTGATCGTAATCCTCCATGGCATTTTTCAGCTGGAACGCCCCCACCGCCAGCATGACCAGAACCACCGCCGCCAGAAGGATCCCGCAGACCGCCACCGGATCTATGTAGATATAATGGTCATTCTTTAGCTTCGGCGCGCTGGGCAGTACATGCTTTTTTTCTTCTTTTTTCTTCTTGGGGGCCGCAGCTTCGCTGCCGTACACATAGAACTGGCCCACATATTGAATTACCGGTTTCTGATCCATAGGGGCTCACTCCTTTGTGCTTTCCATTATCGCTTCTGGCAGATGCGCAGCTTGGCGCTTCTGGCTCTGGGGTTTTCTTCCAGCTCCTCCGGGGAGGAGACAATGGGCTTGCGGGTAATGATATCCACCTGGGGCTTCCGGCCGCAGACGCACACCGGGAACTCCGGAGGGCAGATGCAGCCCTTGGCCGCAGAGGCCATGGCGTTCTTCACGATCCGGTCCTCCAGAGAATGGAAGGTGATGACCGCCAGCCGTCCGCCGGGATTCAATAAGGGGATGGCCTTTTCCATAGCCGTGGCCACGGAGCCCAGCTCATCGTTGACGGCAATGCGGATGGCCTGGAAGGTCCGTTTGGCCGGATGCTGCTTTTCCCGCAGGGCCGCCGCCGGCATGGCGGAACGGATCACATCTACCAGCTCCAAAGTGGTGCGGATGGGGGCCGCCTCTCTGCGCCGGACAATGGCCGCGGCGATGGCCGGGGCGTATCGCTCCTCACCGTAATCATAGAGGATCTTCTTCAGCTCTTCATAGGACCAGGTGTTTACCACCGTATCGGCGGTCAAAGCATCCCCGCTGTCCATACGCATATCCAGGGGGGCATCCGCCATATAGCTGAAGCCCCGCTCCCCGTCGTCCAGCTGGGGGGAGGAGACACCCAGATCCATCAGGATGCCGTCCACTCCGGAAATGCCCAGATCTTCCAAGACCTTGTCCATCTGGCAGAAGTTGGAATGGACCAGGGTCACCCGATCTTTAAAGGGGGCCAGCCGCTCCCCGGCTGCCTTCAGGGCCACCGGGTCCCGGTCGATGCCGATGAGGCGGCCGGTCGTCAGCTCCGCCGCAATGCGGCTGGAATGGCCGGCGCCGCCCAAGGTGCCGTCTACATAGATGCCGTCGGGTTTGATGTTCAGCCCCTGGATGCACTCCTCCAGCAGGACGGATACATGATGAAATTCACTCATAGTCCAATTGCCTCCAAGGATGCCAGCAGCTTTTCGGGGGTGAGATTCTCTTCTTCGAACCGCTGGAACTCCTGACTGTCCCAGATCTCCGCCTGACCGGCCCGGCCCACGATCATGACCTCCCGGTCGATCCCCGCATACTTTTCCAGGAAGGGGGTCAGAGAAAACCGGAACTGTTTGTCCGGGCTGCACTGGGCCGCGTTCATAAAGATCAGGCTGGTGGCGCCGCTGCGCTGGGAAAGGGTCAGGGCGTTGAAGTTCCGGCTTAGGGCATCCCACTCGTCTTTGGTGTACACCGTCAGGCACCGGTGGCCGCAGTTGACGCCCAGGGTCACGTAAAAATCGTTTCCCAGTTCCTCCCGGAGCTTGGCCGGGACGATGAGGCGGCCCTTGTCGTCCATCTTCGCCGGGTATTTGCCAATCATCGTCTCGCCTCCCCTTTTCCTCCACTTTACATCCATTTCACTCCATTTTGCTACAGTATACTTCCTCGCCCGAAAAAAATCAATCTTTTTTTGTCGTTTTCCCAGGCAAAAACCCTTATTTTTCCAATATTCGAACGTTTGTTTTATCGATTTTGGGGTTCTTTTCCAGAAATGGGGCTGTCCGTCACCCCACGATGACCTCCCCCTCCTCGATCCTCAGCCGAACCCTTGCCGGTTTCCGGCCGCTGCGCAGAAGATAGATGGCCAGCTTATCCTCCACCTGGTCCTGCACCAGCCGCCGGAGCTGCCTTGCGCCGCTGGGGCCGGAGCACCTGGCCGCCAGGTCCCGGGCCAGATTCTGAGGGAACTGGAGCATCACGTCCTGGGCCTCTGCCCGCTGTTCCAATTGGCACAGATACTTTCGGGCAATGGCCTCCATGGCGCTGGAGGTCAAGGGATCAAAGCAGACCAGGCCGTCCAGCCGCCCCAGGAACTCCGGGGTAAAGGTTTCCCGCAGGGCCTCCTCCACCTGGCCCTTTTTCCCGGCGGCGCAGAAGCCCAATCCCTCCCCCCGGAGGGCGCCCCCGGCATTGGAGGTCATGACCACAATGGTATTTTTAAAGCTGACCTTCCGGCCGGTGGAATCCGTCAGGACCCCCTCTTCCATGATCTGCAGCAGCAGGCCCAGCACCTCCGGATGGGCCTTTTCCAGCTCATCAAAAAGGACCAGGCTGTAGGGTCTGCGGCGCACGGCCTCCGTCAGCTTGCCTCCCTCTTCATAACCCACATAGCCGGGAGGGGCCCCCAGGAGACGGGAGACGGAGTGCTTTTCCATATATTCCGTCATGTCCAGCCGCAGCATGGCGTCCCGGCTTCCGTAGACCTCTTCCGCCAGGGCCCGGCACAGCTCCGTTTTGCCCACCCCGGTAGGACCGGCAAACAAAAGGCTTGCAATGGGCCGCCCCGGGTCCCGGATGCCGCTGGTGCCCCGGCGCACCGCCTCCGCCACGGCGCGGACGGCGTTTGGCTGCCCCACTACGTGGCTGCCAAGGAGGCCTTCCAGACCCAGTAACCGCTCCCGCTCCTGGGCGGTGAGCCTGCCCACGGGGATGCCGGTCCGGGCGGACACCACCCAGGCGATGTCCGAAGCCGTTACCGCCCTGGGCCGCCGCCCCTCCGCAGGCCGCTCCATGAGATTCTGCACCCGGTCCCGGAGTTCCGCCGCCTTTTCAAACCGGCGGTCCCGCACCGCCTCCCGGAGCTCCTCTTCCAGGGCCTTCCGGGCGGAGGAGCCCCGGGTCAGGCTGGTCTCCTCCATTTTCGCCCGGGCGGCCCCTTCATCCAATAAGTCAATTGCCTTGTCCGGTAAATACAGGTCCGGCAGATACCGGACGGACAGCCGGACCGCCTCGCTCATAGCCTCCTCGGTGATCCGGGTCCGGTGGTGCCGCTCTAAGCCGGGTTTTAAGGCCCGCAGGATCCCCAGGGCCGTCTCCGGATCCGGCTCTTCTACAACCACCGGCCGGAACCGCCGCTCCAAAGCCGCATCCTTTTCAATGTATTTCCGGTATTCCTCCCGGGTGGTGGCCCCTACCATCTGCAGCTCCCCCCGGCCCAGAGCGGGCTTGAAGATGTTGGCGGCATCAATGGCCCCCTCCGCCGCCCCGGCACCGACGATGGTATGCATTTCGTCTACAAAGAGGATCACGTCTCCGCTTCTGCGGATCTCCGCCAAAACATCCCGAAGCCGCTCTTCAAATTCCCCCCGGTATTTGGTGCCCGCCACCAGGCTGGCCATGTTCAGGCTGTAGAGCCGCTTCTCTTTTAACTGCGGCGGTACATTCCCCAGGGCCATCCGCTGGGCCAGGCCCTCGGCAATGGCGGTTTTCCCCACCCCGGGTTCCCCGATGAGGGCGGGATTGTTTTTGTTCTTCCGGCACAGGATGCCGATGACCATATCGATCTCCCGCTCCCTTCCGATGACGGGATCCATGGACACCGCCTTTTGTACCAGGTCCTCGCTGAATTGCTCCAATAGTTTCAAGTGGACAACCTCCTTCTTTTGCCTAGGGCACATCCATTCCAATGTATGGGTAAACAGCATATCCGCCTCCACCCCATAGGTTTTGAGCATTCCTGCGGCGCCGCAGTTTTCTGCCCGGGCCACCGCCAGCAACAGGTCCATTGGGGATACACTGCGCCGGCCCTGGCGCCTGGCCTCCCGGGCTGCCTGCCGCAAAAGCCGCTTTGCCGCCCGGGTAAAGCCCTGGGGCAGAGGCAGGGACCCATCCCCCAGGCCGTATAGGAGCGCCGTCATGGTCCGGGCGCTTTCCGATTCCAGGCCCATGCCTCTCAGCAGCTGCCCCGGCCCCCCGGGAGCCTCGCTAAGGGCCAGCAGCAAATGGACCGTCCCCACAAAGCTGTGGCCCATGTCCCTGGCAACGCTGCCCGCCCGGCGGATGATCTGGGCCGTGGTCTTCTCGCAGTGCATGGCTTTCCCCCCTTTTCCACCGGATTGTGGACAGGGTTTGGAGCAAATATACAGCCGACACAAAGGCGCCATAAATTTTTCAAAAAAAGGAATTGCTTTTTTCCGATTCCATGCTAGAATAAAGGTGCATTCGTCGAAATGCACTTATGAAAAAACTATAGGAGGTGTTTTCATGGCTTACAATATCACCGATGCTTGCGTGAAGTGCGGTTCCTGCGCCGAGCAGTGCCCCGTCGAGGCTATCTCCGAGGGTGAGGACAAGTACGTCATCAATCCCGACGTCTGCGTCAGCTGCGGCTCCTGCGCCGATCAGTGCCCCGCTGAAGCAATCGAGGAAGGCTGATCCTTCACACACCTGTCGGCCTGCGCTTTTTCGGCGCAGGCCGATTTTTTAGGAGTTTATTTCTTTGGAAACACTGTTTGGCGGATACACCCTGGAGATTCCCAATGGAGCTTTCCCTTTGAGCACCGACTCCATGGTGCTGTCCCATTTTATAACCCTTCCCCAAAACGCCCGGGTGCTGGACCTGGGCTCCGGCTGCGGCACCCTGGGGCTGCTGCTCTGCGCTAAGGACCCAGGCTGCCATGTGGTGGGCTTTGAGATCACCAAGCTTTCTCACGGGGCTGCCCTGGAAAACATCCGGGCCAACCACCTGGAAGCCCGTATGGAAAGTATATGCGCGGACCTTCGCTCCATTCCGGAACGCATTGCCCCCGGCTCCTTTTCCTGCTGCGTCAGCAATCCCCCCTATTTTTCCGGCGGGTTCTCCAGCCAAAAAACGCCCCTGGCCCGGCAAGAGCTGGGCTGCGACCTTTCTTCCCTTCTAAAAAGCGCCGCCTGGGCTTTAAAATACGGCGGGGACCTGTTTCTGGTCCACAAGCCGGAGCGGCTGGGGGAAATTTTAGGTCTTGCCGCCGGTGTCCACCTGGAAGCCAAGCGGCTGTGTCTCCTGCGGCACCGGGAAGGAAACGCCCCGAATATCATTCTTCTGCAGCTGCGCAAGGGCGGAAAACCGGGACTGAACTGGGAAGAGATCACCTTATTCGAAAAAGACGGCACCCCTACCCAGGCGTACCGTTCCATCTATCATCTATAGGAGGCCCAAATGGCAGGTATGCTTTATCTGGTCCCTACGCCCATCGGCAATCTGGGGGACATTTCTCCAAGAGCCAAGACCACCCTGGAAAGCGCGGACTTTATCGCCGCCGAGGATACCCGGGTGACTTTGAAGCTATTAAACCACCTGGAGCTGAAAAAGCCCCTGGTCAGCTACTACGAGCACAACAAGTCCTTTAAGGGCGAAAAGATTTTGGACCGGATCTTAGCCGGAGAGACCTGCGCCCTGGTATCCGACGCCGGCAGCCCCGCCATTTCCGACCCCGGGGAGGACCTGGTAAAGCAGTGCGCCCAGGCGGGGGTCACGGTGTGCGCCATTCCCGGCCCCTGCGCCGCCATCACCGCCCTGAGCATCTCCGGCCAGTCCACGGGAAGATTCTGCTTTGAAGGCTTTTTGTCCACCGCCAAGAAAAGCCGCCGGGAGCATCTGGACAGCCTGAAAACAGAGACCCGGACCATGATCTTCTACGAAGCCCCCCACAAGCTGCTTTCCACTTTGGAAGACATGGCGGAAGCCTTTGGGGCAGACCGGCCCATTTCCCTTTGCCGGGAGCTGACCAAGCTCCACGAGGAGGTCATCCGTACAACCTTATCCGGTGCCCTGGAACTGTATCGGCAAACGCCTCCCAAGGGAGAATTCGTGCTGATCTTAGCCGGTGCCCCGGAGCAGAAAAAAGAGACCGCTTCCCCGGAGGATGCGGCGGAGCTGGTCAAAAAACTGATGGAAGAGGGCCTTAGCCGGAAGGACGCCATCAAGCAGGCCGCCGCCCAGCTGGGGCTGCCCAAAAACGTGGTGTATGACGCAGCGCTGAACATATAAAATGAAATCCGCCCTTCGGACGGGTGAAATACCGCCTGAACGGTAAGAAATATGGCTTTCCGCCATGTGAAATCGCCGCGGCGGAGAGGATAGATCTCATTCCACCCGCTTTTACGAATTTTACAGTCCCTTTTTCGTTTACAAAACATTTACAGTTTTTTGCCATTTTCAAGATTGCGTATCAAAAAGGGTTTATGGTACAATGACGCATATTTTTTTCGAAGGAGGGGCCATCCGATGACCTACTACACAGCCACCGTGGTGCTGTGCGTTCTCTCCATGATCACCATGCAGCTATGCGTCGGCAGCAGCAACACCCTTTCCAAACGGGAAAAATGGCACTTCCGTTTTGAGTTCGGGGCCATTATTTTGGCCGTGACCTGCGAGTGGCTGGGCGTCGTTCTGGACGGCACCGGCGAGCAGACCCGGGGATTGCATATTTTTGTAAAGTTGGTAGAGTTTACCGTGGCTCCCTTTATCGGGATCTTTATGGCCCTGATCCTGGAGGCTCCGGGAAAACGGGCAGCGGCCTGGGTGCTGCATATCCATACCCTGCTGGAAATCGTCCTGGCCTTTACCGGCGGCATTATTGCGGTTGACGCCAACAGCGTTTATACCCACGGCCCCCTGTACCCCATTTATATGGCCGTCTATTTTGGGGCCATTTTCTACAGCGTCTACGCCGTCCTGCGCAGCGTGCGGAAATACCAGTACGGGGGCTTTCCCTTTTTGATGGGGATCCTGCTTTTCACCCTGGCCGGGTTCCTGCTGCATATTCTGTACAACAGCATCCGGCTGGACTACCTGACCACCGCCATTTCCGCCGTCATGCTCTACGTGTTCACCCTGGACATGATCCAGCAGACCGACGAACTGACGGGGCTCATCAACCGCCGGGGCTACGAAAACCGGCTGGCCCACATGACGGACGCCTGCGTGATCCTCATTGTAGACGTAGACCGTTTTAAGGGGATCAACGACACCTACGGCCACCAGACCGGAGACCGGTGCCTGCGGACCGTAGGCACCATCCTGCGGGACACCTTCCTGCGCTACGGCCGAAGCTACCGCATCGGCGGCGACGAATTCTGCGTGATCCTCACAAGCCACACCCAATGGGTAGAGGAGCTGATCCGGGAGCTGGAAACGCGCATGGAGACCGCCCGCCGGGAAGACGAGCTGCTCCCCACCCTGAGCACCGGCTTTGCCTTCTACGATCCGGACCTGAATTCCCCTGCCGAAGCCGCCGAGGCCGCCGACCAGATGATGTACCAGCGGAAGCTGGCGAAAAAGGCGGTACGGGCGGATTGAGCAAAAACACCAGGCTTTTCCTTTGGGGATGCTTGGTGTTTTTTGAATGGATCCAGTATGCTTTTGGAAATACTTCGACAAGTGGGAAGTTGTAAGGTTAAGGCTGTCGTTGCGAGCCAGTGCGCACACTGGCGTGGCAACCCCCCGGATGAATGGTGCAGGCTGACGGGCGGAACGTCTTGTTCGCCTCCTGCTGGAGGAGATGTCACGCAGTGACAGAGGTGGAGGGAACCCGGTACGATAACCGATTGCTTTGTTGAGAAAGTACGGCCAAATGGAACATATTCCATTCATCCAACCGCTCAAAATATCGAACCCTTTCAACCACCCCCGGTCTCCTGCGTCGCCCGGTAAATTGTGGTATGATTGCCACCGGCAATCATATAC
>JBNMHR010000029.1:0-22442 GCA_050872865.1 Faecousia sp.
ATTTTCTTGCCGGAACAAGAAAACCACCGCCGGAGGCGGACTCCTGTCAGAGATGATACCTGTTTGTAATAAATCGGATTCCCGACAAGCATGGAATGAAACGCAATTCACAGATTATTAACTCGTGCAATTGTCCTGGGAAAGGAAAGCTTCCTGTGGAAGAAAAACAACCTGTGTGTGGCGGCCTGCCCGCAAAAATCTTTTCTCTACACACTCTTTTCTTACTCTTCTTCTCTTTCTTATTCTGCAGCGTGACATAGCGTGACATGTCACGTGACGGTCACGTGACAGCAACGTGACACAAGAAAACATCTTATTCTTCTTCTCTTTCTTATTCTACAGCGTTACATAGCGTTACCGTAACGTTACATGCAGCGTTACATGTAACGTTACAGAAGAAACCGCAGCGATCTGCGCAAAGCCCCTGCATTCTTTATTGACAAGCCCGGACCCCTGTGGTAAAATATCCCCGAAAGTAAATAACAGCTTCAGTGCTCCCGGGCCGGTCAGGCTTTGGGGGAGAATAGGGAATCGGGTGGAGATCCCGAGCGGTACCGCCACTGTAAGCGCGGAGGCCTCAGCCAATTGCGAAAGCGGGTCATTGGGTTCGTCCTGAGAAGACCGGCTTGGGGCTTAGGATGCGCAAGCCAGGATACCTGCTGGAGCGGTTCTTATGCTTGGCGCCTGCAAGTACGGGCTGCCCAGCGGCTTTTGACGCAGAAATACGGCTGCGGCAGCTGGCAAAGGCTGCCGCAGTTTTGCTTTTTGGTGCTGTACAAAGTGGTTTCCCCCTTACCCCGCCTCCTACAGATTGCCCTCCAAAAAGCCCTCTCCTGCGTGACTTCCAAGGGGAGGTGGTCCGCCTCCCCTTCTTTTTTATGAAATGCAGCCGCGGCGGTCACAGGAACCTGCAGCGGCTATTTTTGTAGGTGTTTTTATGGAAAAGACCATCGATCGAATCCTCATTGCCGGTACCAACAGCGGCTGCGGAAAAACCACTCTGGTATCCGGCCTGCTCACCCTGCTGCACCGCCGGGGGGAGAAGCTGTGCTCTTTTAAGTGCGGGCCGGACTATATCGACCCCATGTTTCATGCCTCCGCCCTCCATACCCCTTGCCGGAACCTGGATTTACAATTTTTAGACCCCAATATGCTGTGCTACCGGATGGCAGAGGGGAGCAATGGCTTTTCTTTGGCTGTTACGGAAGGCGTTATGGGCTTTTACGACGGGGTAGGCCTGACCACAAAGGCCAGCTCTTACGAGGTGGCAAAGGTGACCAAGACCCCGGTGATCTTAACGGTGGATGCCCGGGGGGCGGCCCATTCCATCCTGGCGGTCATCGCCGGATTTTTGAGCCTGCACGAGGATAGCGGCATCCGGGGGGTCATCCTGAACCGGTGTTCTCCCATGCTGTACCCCAAGCTGAAGGCGGCGATTTTGGAGCAGTTCCATGGGGAGGTGCAGCCCCTGGGTTACGTGCCCAGGGTACCGGAATGCACCCTGGAAAGCCGCCATTTGGGCCTCATCACCGCCCAGGAAATGACGGACCTGCAGGAAAAATTGAATTTATTGGCCGACCACCTGGAAAAAAGCCTGGACATTCCCGGCATCCTCGCCCTGGCCCATTCCGCCCCGCCCCTACATTACGAGATACCGGCGCTTCCTCAAAAAGGGACTCCTGTCTGGGTGGCGGTGGCAATGGACAAGGCCTTCTGCTTTTATTATCAGGACAATCTGGATCTATTAAAGGACCTGGGGGCGGAGCTCGTGCCCTTTTCGCCCTTAACAGATGCCGCCCTGCCGGAAAATATCCGGGGCCTTTACTTAGGCGGCGGATATCCCGAGCTGTACGGGGATGCTCTGGAAGCAAATGTATCCATGCGCCAAAGCATTCTGGAAGTCCTGCAACGGGGCCTGCCCTGTATTGCCGAGTGCGGCGGCTTTTTGTACCTGCAAACAGAATTGGAAGGCCGCCGGATGGTGGGCTTCCTCCCTGGAACCGGGCACAATACGGGAAAGCTAAGTAGGTTTGGCTACGTGACCCTGACGGCCCAAAAGGATAATGTATTGTGTAAAGCGGGAGAAAAGATCCCTGCCCACGAATTCCATTATTTCGATACCTCGGCCAACGGGGAAGACTTCCATGCCCAAAAGGCAGACGGCCGGGGGTGGCTGTGCGGCTATGCGTCGGATACCCTGTACGCCGGCTTCCCCCACTTCCATTTTTATGCCAAGCCAACCATGGCAGAGCGGTTTTTGAACGCCTGCCGAAAGGAGATACGCCATGTTTGAAATCGTAAAACCCATGGACATTGAAAAGCGGAGCTTTGAGATCATCACGGAGCTCCTGGGAGATACCCCTATCGACCCGGAAAACGAGCTGGTGGTCAAGCGGGTGATCCACACCTCCGCGGATTTTGACTATGCCAGAAATTTGTACTTTTCCACAGACGCTGTGAAAAAGGGCATCGAGGCTCTGAAAAACGGCTGCGACATCGTGACCGATACCCAGATGGCAAAAGCGGGCATCAATAAGACCATTTTGGGCAAGCTGGGAGGCCAGGTCCACTGCTTTATGTCCGACGAGGATGTGGCGGCCCAGGCCAAGGCGCGGGGTGTCACCCGGGCCATGGTATCCATGGAGAAGGCGGCTACCCTGCAAAAGCCCCTGATCTTCGCCATCGGCAACGCCCCCACGGCTCTGGTGGCCATCCACGAGCTGATGGAGGCGGGCAAGCTCCATCCGGCCCTGATCATCGGCGTGCCTGTGGGCTTTGTCAACGTGGTAGAGAGTAAGGAACTCATCATTGATTCCGGCGCGGACTGCATCGTGGCCCGGGGCCGGAAGGGCGGCAGCAACGTGGCGGCGGCCATCTGCAACGCCATGCTGTATCAGATCACCCGGTAACCATGGAAGAATTTGTAGAAAAGGACGGCAAAAAGCTCCGCCTGGGCTATACCACCGGCTCCTGCGCCGCCGCGGCGGCCAAGGTGGCAGGGTGGATGCTCTTAACGGGCCGCCAAAAGCAGACCATCGGCCTGCACACCCCCAAGGGGCTGGATTTAACTTTGCCCGTCCATGACATCACCCGAGAGAAAGAAGCCGTCTCCTGCGCCATCGAAAAGGACGGCGGCGACGACCCGGACATTACCGCCGGGGCCTATATCTATGCCAAGGTCCAATTGATCCCGGAACGAAAAGTGACCATCGACGGCGGCTTCGGCGTGGGCCGGGTCACCAAGCCCGGCCTGGATCAGCCCGTAGGCAATGCGGCCATCAACTCCACCCCCAGGCGCATGATCGAAGAAAACCTGTGGGAGGTGGCGAAAGCTCTGGACTACGACGGCGGCTTCTCGGTGATCATTTCCGTGCCTCTGGGGCAGGAGCTGGCGAAAAAGACCTTTAACCCCCGCTTAGGGATAGTCGGCGGCATTTCCATTCTGGGCACTACCGGCATCGTAGAGCCCATGAGCGAGAAAGCCTTGGTGGATACCATCCGGGTGGAGCTGCGGCAGAAGAAAACCCAAAGTGACGCCGTGCTTTTGACCCCCGGCAACTACGGCAGCGACTATATTAAAGACGGGTTAGGCGCGGACCCCCAAAGGGCCGTCCAGGTCAGCAACTTTATTGGCGATGCCCTGGACATCTGCAAGGAGCTGGGCTTCCAAAGGATATTGCTCATCGGCCACATCGGCAAGCTCGTCAAGCTGGCAGGCAACATGATGAACACCCACTCCAAATACGGCGACTGCCGGGGAGAAATTCTGTGCGCCCTGGCAGGCTGTGAGGGCGTGGCCCCGGAAACCATAGAACAAATGTTGGACTGCGTCAGCTGCGACGAAATGCTGCGCCTTTTGCCGGAAGACAAGCGCCCCGGGGTCCTGCGGCGGTTGACCCAGCGTATTCAGAAGAACCTCCAATACCGTGCCGGGGAGGGGATCCAGGTAGAATGCATGTACTTCTCCAAGGTCTACGGCCTGCTGGGAGAAACCAAGGGCGCGAGAGAGCTATTAAAGGAAACGGGATATAGGTAAGGATAAAAGATAGGCACCGACGGGCGGGAGAAAACCCCTTGCCCCCTCCTGCGTGGAGGGGGTGGCCCGCCGGCGGGGGGTGGCGGGGACCCCTGTCGATCATAAGTTGGTTCGTTGAGAAGATAAGGGTATGTGGAAGAAAATACCGTTTCTCTAAGTGCAAAGAGATATCATACCGGGTCCCCTCCACCCCCGCCCGCTGCGGCGGGCACCCCCTCCACGCAGGAGGGGGGAAGAGCATACCTTCGGTGCCTGCCATTGATTCTACAAATTCTTATTCACAAGGCAATCAAGAAATAAGATAGAAAGGAGCTGACTGCATGGGCCTGAACAAAAACACCTGCCGGGTGCTGATCGTGGGGGCCAACGACAAGACCTTTGCCCTTTTGAGTCAGCTCCTGCCCCCGGAGAGCTTCGAAGCGCCCCTGCGCTGCGGCACCGCCGGGGAGGCCAAGCGGATGCTATTGGATACGGAGGCGGACATTGTGATCATCAATGCGCCTTTGCGGGATGAATTCGGCACCCAGCTGGCATTGAACCTGGCGGAGGACAATCTGGCGGTTCTTTTGCTGGTCCCCGGGGAAAGCTATGACGCGGTCTGCTACAAGGTAGAGGACGAAGGGGTGCTGACCTTGGGAAAGCCACTGTCCAGCCAGAGTATTTTAACGGCGGTGCGGCTGGCGGCGGCCTTCCGGTATAAGCTGCAGAAGCTGGACAAAAAGAACCAGCTTTTACAGGAAAAAATGCAGGATATCCGTACCGTCAACCGGGCCAAATGGCTTCTCATCGAGCAGATGCGGATGACGGAAAGCGAAGCCCACTATTACATTGAAAAACAGGCCATGGACATGCGCCTGTCCCGCCGGGAGGTGGCGGAAAATATTATCCGGTCTTACGATGCATAAAAGGAATGGGATAGTGACACACAAAAATCTACCAGGTTAAAAATCCGGGGGGCTGCCACACCAGCGTGCGCGCTGGTTCGCAGCGACATACTTTATGTGGAGGAAAGAACAATGAAACAAACCAAGTATATTTTCGTTACCGGCGGTGTGGTTTCCGGCCTGGGCAAGGGCATTACTGCGGCCTCTTTAGGGCGGCTCCTGAAGGCCCGGGGGCTGAAGGTGGCGGCCCAGAAGCTGGATCCCTATATCAATGTGGACCCGGGCACCATGAGCCCCTACCAGCACGGAGAAGTCTACGTTACCGAGGACGGGGCCGAAACGGACCTGGACCTGGGTCACTACGAGCGGTTCATTGACGAGGACCTGAACAAGTACTCCAACCTGACCACCGGCAAGGTGTACTGGAATGTACTAAACAAGGAGCGCCAGGGGGAGTATCTGGGGTCCACCGTTCAGGTGATTCCCCACATCACCAATGAAATTAAGGAATTTGTATACCGGGTGGGCAAGCAGACCGACGCGGACGTGGTCATTACGGAGATCGGCGGCACTATCGGCGACATTGAGTCCCAGCCCTTTGTAGAGGCGGTGCGGCAGATCTCCCTGGAGGTGGGGCCCACCAACAGCCTGTTTATCCATGTGACCCTGGTTCCCTTCCTCCGGGGTTCCGACGAGCATAAGAGTAAGCCCACCCAGCACTCCGTCAAGGAGCTGCAGGGCCTGGGGGTCAAGCCGGATATCATCGTCCTGCGCTGCGATGAGCCCCTGGAAGACAGCATCTTCCGGAAGATCGCCATGTTCTGCAACGTGAAGCCGGACTGCGTTATTGAAAACATCACCCTGCCCAGCCTGTACGAGGCCCCCATTATGCTGGAAAAGCAGAACTTCTCCTCCATCGTCTGCCGGGAGCTGCAGCTGGATGCCCCCAATATTGATTTGAGTGACTGGAACGCCATGCTCCACCGCATCGAGACCCGGGATAAGACCGTCACCATCGGTCTGGTTGGCAAGTATGTCCAGCTCCACGATGCCTACCTGAGCGTGGCCGAGGCCCTGCGCCACGCAGGCTACCAGCTGGGGGCGGATGTGAAAATCGAATGGATCGACTCGGAGACCATTACCAGGGAAAACGTCCAGGAAATTTTGGGCGGCTGCGCCGGGATCATCGTCCCCGGTGGCTTTGGCTCCAGAGGCATCGAGGGTATGATCGCGGCGGCGGACTACTGCCGGGAAAACCACGTGCCCTACTTTGGTATCTGCCTGGGAATGCAGACCTCCGTCATTGCCTTTGCCCGGAGCGTGGCGGGGATGCAGGATGCCAACTCCGGCGAATTTGACCCGGACAGCACCCACAAGGTCATCGACTTCCTGCCGGACCAGAACGACCAGGTAGCCAAGGGCGGCACCCTGCGCCTGGGGGCCTACCCCTGCCGGATCCTGCCGGATACCCAGATGGAAAAGGCCTACGGCACCAGCCACATCTACGAGCGCCACCGTCACCGCTACGAATTCAACAACGATTTCCGCCAGACCTTGCAGGACGCGGGCCTCATCGTCAGCGGCACCTCTCCGGACGGCTACATTGTAGAAACGGTAGAGCTGAACGCCGCCCCCTTCTACGTAGGCGTCCAGTTCCACCCGGAATTCAAGAGCCGCCCCAACAAGCCCCATCCCCTGTTTGTGGCCTTTGTAAAGGCCAGCCTGGAAAAATGAACGAACTTCATAGGAACTTAATATCTACCCCCTTTGAATCTTAATATTCATAGGGTATACTGTAGATACAAGTTCACAGACAAGTGCTTGTATCTTTTTCATTTTTCTCCTCCAAAAACATAGATGCCGCAGAAATTTTCTGCGGCATTTTGTTTTTGGAGGTTTTTTGAGATGGTCGGTGAATGAGGATTTATGGAGACAATCTGTCATTGCGAACCAGTCCGCAGACTGGTGTGGCAATCCCCCGGTTGAATGGGACAGGCTACAACGTTCAGAGTCCTTGTCCCCCTCCAAGCATGGAGGGGGCGGGCGACGTAGGAGACCGGGGGTGGTTGAAAGGCTTCGATATTTTGAGCGGTCGGATGAACGGAATATGTTCCATTTGGCCGTATTTTCTCAACAAAGCAATCTGTTATCGTACCGGGTCCCTTCCACCTCTGTCACTGCGTGACATCTCCTCCAGCTGGAGGCGAACAAGATGCCGCCCGGTAGCCCGTCCCATTCATCCGGGGGGTTGCCACGGCAGTGTGCGCACTGCCTCGCAACGACATCCTTAATCGTACAACTCCCCATTTACAGGGTCCAACCCTTACAAAAACTTCCCGATCTCCCCCATCAGTGCGTTTCCGTCGATGGGCTTGGCGATATGTCCGTTCATGCCGGCGGCCAAAGCGGCCTGGCGGTCTTCTTCGAAGGCGTTGGCGGTGACGGCGATGATGGGGATATTGGCCAGGTCCTTATTTTCCAGGGCTCGGATGGCTTTTGTGGCCTCGTAGCCGTTCATTTTGGGCATCTGGATGTCCATGAGCACCAAAGCGTAGTACCCCGGGGTGCTGCTGCGGACTTTTTCTACGGCAATGTCCCCATCCTCGGCTTCCTCTACGGCAAAGCCTTCGGCGCACAGGAGCTCCCGGGAGATCTCCCGGTTCAGGGCGTTGTCCTCTACCAAAAGGATCCGGCGGCCCTTTGCCTCCGGGGCGGGGGCATCGGGGGCCTGGGTCTTTTGCAGGGCTTCGGGGCTGCTCAGGGGGAAGCGGAAGGTGCATACAAATTCGGAGCCCTGACCCTGGCGGCTGGTGCAGGTGATTTTGCCGCCCATTTCCTCCACCAGGCGCTTGGTGATGGAAAGGCCCAGGCCGCTGCCCTCAATGCCCTGGGCTACGGCCTGCTGATCCCGCTCAAAGGCGGTAAATACATTCTTCTGGAACTCCTCGCTCATGCCGATGCCGGTGTCCCGGACCACAAACCTGTAGGAGGCGGTTTCCAGCCCCAGGCCCGTTTCTTCCAGGGTGACGGTAACGGTGCCGCCGTTGGGGGTGTACTTGATGGCGTTGCCGATGAGGTTCAGCTGGATCTGGTTCAGCCGCAGTTCGTCAAAACACACGCAGTCGTGCTGAATGTTGGTGTGGAACGCCAGGCTTTGGGCCCGCTTGGCGGCATCCGCCTGGAACATGCACTGCATGGCGTTCATGGTATCGGAAAGCCGATGGGGGGCCGCCTTCAGCTCCATGCGTCCGCTTTCGATCCGGGCCATATCCAGGATGCTGTTAATGAGCTTTAGCAGGTGCTCGCCGGAAAGGTTGATCTTTTCCAGGCAGTCCAGGACCTTCTGGGGGTCGTCCATATGCTTTTCAGCCATGGCGGAAAAGCCCATAATGGCGTTCATGGGGGTCCGGATGTCGTGGGACATGTTAAAGAGGAAAGTGCTCTTGGCCCGGGAAGCGCTTTCCGCCGCCTCCTTGGCCTGGCGCAGGTCCTCCGTCATGCGGATGTCTTCATCGATGCAGCGGACCAGGGTAATGGCGCAGACCTCCCGAATGCCGTTTTCCATGAGGATGGTCCGCATTTCCATCCAGTGCAAGGCTCCATCGTCGCCGGTCTGCCGGAGGCGGAGGGACTTTTCCTTGGTGCCCTTGGCATAGTCATCCAGAAGGGCGGTGCGGCTCATGGTTTTTTGCAGGGCCCTGTAGTCCTCTTTCCCCGGGACGGTCCGCTGAAGGCCTATAAGCATATCCTCTATGGAGTACTTCTGCTCTACCCAGCCGTGATTCACAAGGCCCTGGTTGTATACGGTGCTGGCTCTGTCCTTGGTCAGGTTTTCTTCGATGATCACAGGATATACCCGGCTGGCGGCGGAGACGATCAGGTCCAGAGTGGTCCTGGTTTTCAGCTTTTCCCGGGTCAGGGCGGTAATGTCCCGAATGCCTACCAGCATATGGGGCTCCGGGAACTGGTCGGCACACAGGGTGAATTTGCCCTGGAACCGCCGGGTCTGCCCGTCTACAATGGCGTTGTATTCGGTGTAGCAGTCCTTTTCCGTGGCGAAGACCTGCCGCAGGTGGGATAGATTGGCCGTTTCCAGAAAACGCTCCCGGTCCTGGGGGCTGACGATCTTTTCCGCAAAGCTTTGAATGCTGGCGCTGTAGTCCGCGTTTCCGGCCTGCCAGTCGGTGAGGGCCTGGCCGTTGCGCATCCGGAACTGTTCCTCTTTTTCGCTGACCAGGTTTACATCGATCAGGCAGATATAGTCATCGGCCACATTGCCCAGAAGCCCGGAGATCCGGTCCGCCTCCACCCGCTGGCGCTCCAAAGCGCTGCGTTTGCGCAGGTGGAAAATGACCCGGGCGGAAAACAGGCCTACAACGAGAAGAAACAGGCCCAAAACCAGCTGCTCCCCGTTGTTTACCTCCGCAATGGCTTCCGCTGCCGCCTCCGGGGGGAAGGCCTGGAGCAGGCTCCACTGGGTGCCCTTTACGGGGACCAGGTAGGCGACGGTATCCCCCTTGTTCCCCTTCAAAAGGATGCGGGTCTCCTGGCTCTGTTCCAAGCCGTGCCACATATCCTGGGGGTCCTCGGTGTGCTGAGCCAGTCCGTCCAGAGAGTCGATGCCCTCTTCTCCCGGGTCCACATCCGCGGCCATACCCAAAAGCCGCCCGTCCCAGCTGGCCAGCATGGTATTGGCGGTATAGCCCCGGAATTGGCTGGACAGGAGCTCTGTAATGCTGGCCTCCTCCAGATAGCCGACCATAACGCCGCAGATGCCGCCGCCATAATACACGGGTGCGTAGAAGCCGATCAGGGGAACGCCGTCAAACCGGGAGGAAGCCACAAAGGTATAGCCGGTTTCTCCCGCCAGGCCCCGGATACAATAGTCCCGGTCGGAAACGTCGGCAACCAGCTTATCGCCGGTGTAGCTGTCTCCTTTTTGGTTTACATAACGTATCCGGTCGAAGCCGGGGTAGCTTTCCAGCTCCTTCAGCTGGACCTGGTCCACCTGGGGGGAGGAAAGTCCCTTTCCGTAGAGATAGGCCAGAGATTCTACGGCGAACCGCTTGGATTCGAATACGTCCCCTACGTGCTGGGCCGTCCGCTGGGCCAGCTCCTGGGTATAGGATTCGATCTGGGCCATTTCCCGGTTTTGGTTGCGCCATCTGGAAAAGAGAAGAATACCAAAAATCACGCTGATCAGCAGCAGTCCATCGATGACGATCCGACGAAAATTTCTTTTTTCCGCGCTGCTCATTTTTGGGGTCCTCCTTTTTTGAATATTATTTTCCTATTATAATCAAATCTGAAGATTTTTTCAACCGAAATCCTTTAAGAAAATTATTTTTTATGGAAATGGGAAACTTATGAGGCGTTGATGCAGAACAACCGGCGGGAGTTCACACTTGCCCATTTGCCAATATACATTTTCTGCCAAAAGTGCTATAATACTCCCAAAAAGAAACAAAAGGAGGGCACGCTATGGAAGAGGAGCTGCGGAGAGTTCGCAGTGATCTGATGCTCAGCGGCGTGGGGCTGATGCTCTTTGGGATCTGGGATTTTGTAAAAATGCTCCTGTACTGCCTGTTTGCCGGGGACCGGGTGGACCAGCTGCTGGAGGTAAGCGAGCTGGAACCGGAGTGGCGGATCTTTGTGGAAGCGATTTGGATGTTTTCCGCCTTTGTTTCCATGCTGCTGTATCTCTACGTGGGCTTTTGCGCCTTCCGGGAGGGAAGAAGCGGGAAGCTGCGGCGGCGGGGCTACCGGTTTTTGGCGGTCATGGGAATTTGGTCCGGTGGATATACGATGGTCACCGGCGTGGTGGCCTTTGTTCAGGGCAGAATGGAATTTATGGAGCTTTTAAGCCAGCTTTTATTGGGGGCCGGTACCGTCAGCGCCCTGTGGTCCTTGTCTGCCTCCACCCTGCGGCTCCGGAGGCTGACAAACAATAAGGAGGCGGCAGGTCATGCAGATTGATTTTCACTACTATGCCGCCTACTGTGCCGCCATTCTGGCGGGCTACAGCCATGAAGAAAGCCTGGAAATCTGCACCGCGGACCAGTATACAGACTGCTGCACCAAAACGGCTTTAAAAAAGATGAAAGCCCCTTTGTCCGCGGCCACCACTCAGACCCAGATGGAAATGATGGACGCGAAGCCGGATCTTCTGACCCTGCAGGACATTACAAGGATCTGGGCCTCCTTCCATTTTCTTCCCGGGGACCTGACGGCGAAAAGGCCCCACTGTTCCAGAAGCTACTTAAATAAGTACCGCCTGATCTGCCAGCCCAACAGCGCCCTGTTAAAGCAGACCCTGGAGCAGGCGAAAAAGATCGGCACCCTCCAGGCGGCGGGGCTGGCCATGCATATTTTGTGCGACACCTGGGCCCACCGGAATTTTGCGGGGACCCCCTCTATGGTCATCAACAACATCACCTCGGAATTCTACGAGCTCCGGACCGTAAACGGGGAGGAGATTTCGAAAAAAGTAGAGTTCCGGCACAAGGTGGGCGGCGAAGACGACCTGGAGGCCGGAAAGTATACCAATACCCTGATGCAGTTCAACGAGTGGTCCGTCATGAACCTGGGCCACGGCCGGGTGGGGCACCTGCCGGACTACAGCTTTATGCGCTACCGGTATCTGCCCGCCTGGGGGGACTACAAAGAGGTCGTGAAGGATAACCCCAAGGAATACCTGTATGCCTTTGCCCAGATGGTATATGCCCTGAAGTGGCTGAAGGCGCCAGCGCAGGAATTTCAGCTGGATACCTACGACTGGGATGCCGTTGCCCCGGTGCAAGACCGGATCGAAGCCATTCTCTCCAAACGGCAGCTGTCCGCCTGCGCGGATTGGAAAGCTTTTGGGGAAATGCTTTCCGGAGAAACCATCCCCGATTTCCGGGAGACGGACTACGAGGAAAGCTATTTGGGCGCTCCGAAGGAAAGTAAGGACCTTACGGCCCCGGGGAAATACATCTATGCCGCCCTGGCCCAGAAGAGCATGGTCACCAACCGGATCTTCGATTCCGGCAGCTTATTGGCCGGGATCTCCGTAGATTATCTGAGATCCGGCTTCCGGGGCCAGAAGGACTTCAAAAAGCTGGTAGAGCGGGTAAAGGAGGGGATGAAGCTATGACCAAGTGGCAGCGGGTAAAAAGTGTTCTCGGCGGCCTGGCGGCGATCGCTGCCATTCCCTTTCTGATGCTGGACCCGGAGCTGGGCTGCGTGCTGATCGCCCTGATCCTGGGCGTTTCCGCCTCTTTAAAGGGACTGCAGATGCTCATTTATTACTTTTCCATGGCCCGGCATATGGTGGGCGGAAAAAACATTTTGTACCAGGGCGTCATCATTCTGGACTTTGGCCTGTTTACCATTGGCTTTGCCACCGTTCCGGGGCAGTATATTATGGTTTACTTGCTGCTGGGCCACCTGTTTTACGGCCTGGTGGGGCTCCTGCGGGCCATGGAGATCCGGGAAAAGAAAATGGGCTCCTGGCGGTTTAAGTTTCTTTCCAGCGCCGTAGACATTGCCCTGGCAATTTTGTGCATGGTCCAGATCAATTCCATAAAGACCATGGTGGCAGTATACTGCCTGGGGCTGTTTTTGTCTGCAGCAGGCCGGATCGTCTCCGCCTTCCGCCGGACCGCCGTAGTATACGTGCCTCAGCCGTAAAGGCCCCAGAATTCCGTACAGAAAACAAGCCCTCTTCCCTGCCAGCTGCCCCGCAATTCCACGGGCTCTGCTTGGGGAAAAGGGCTTTTCCACTGCTTGGGTCCCTTCGGCAGATCTTTGCAGTGATCTCCGGAATACAGTCAGAACCCCCCGGACGAAAGTCCGGGGGGAAAACTATTTACTTCAGTTTCCAGGCCAGGTCGCTGAGGAACAGGTCCTTTTCCAGGCTTTCCACAGTGGTATCCTTGCCGATGTGGACATACTCGATGCCCATCATGTTGGCCCAGTCCTTCATCTGCTCGGCGGTGACGTCATAGCTCAGGACAGTGTGGTGAGCGCCGCCGGCGGTGATCCAGCACTCTACGCCGGTGGTCAGGTTGGGCTCGGCCTGCCACATGACCCGGGCTACGGGCAGGTTGGGCATGGGCATAATGGGCTTCACGGGATGGATATCCTGGACGATCAGCCGCAGGCGGCCGCCCATATCGATGAGGGACACCACAATGGCGTCACCGGGCTTGCCCTCGAAGACCAGACGGGCGGGATCCTTCTCGTTCATGCCGATGCCCAGGTGATGGGTCTCGATGCGGGGCCGGACGGTGGGATCCGCCACACTGGGGCAGACCTCCAGCATATGGGCGCCCAGGGAATACTGGTGGCCTTCCACCAGGTGATAGGTGTAGTCCTCCATAAAGGCGGAAGCGCCGTTGCCGTTTTCACCCATGGCCTTCAGGATGGCGGTCATGGCGGAGACCTTCCAGTCGCCCTCGCCGCCGTAGCCATAGCCTAACGCCATCAGGTGCTGAGAAGCCAGGCCGGGCAGCTGCTCCATGCCGTACAGATCCTGGAAGGTGTTGGCGAAGGCCTTGCAGCCCTCCCGGTCCATCATCTTCTTCATGGCGATCTCTTCTCTGGCCTGGTAGCGGATGGCGCCGATGTCATCGGTGGCGATGTCATAGGAGGCCTTGTAGGTTTCCATCAGGGCATCGATCTCTTCCTCGGTGACGGCGTTCATTTCCTTTACCAGGTCGCCGGTGGCCCAGGTGTTTACCTGCCAGCCCAGCTTGATCTGGACCTCCACCTTGTCGCCTTCGGTAACGGCCACTTCCCGCATGTTGTCGCCGAAACGCATGACCTTCAGGGTCTTGGAGAACGCCACACCAACGGCAGCCTTCATCCAGTCGCCCAGGCGCTTCAGGCACTTCTCATCCTTCCAGTAACCGGCAATGACCTTTCGGGGCATCCGCAGGCGGGCGGCGATAAAGCCGTGCTCCCGGTCGCCGTGGGCAGCCTGGTTCAGGTTCATAAAGTCCATGTCGATCTCTTCGTTGGGGATCTCCAGGTTGTACTGGGTGGCAAAGTGGCAGTAGGGCTTCTGCAGGTTCACCAGGCCGTTGATCCACATCTTGGAGGGGGAGAAGGTATGGCACCAGGTGATGATACCGGCGCAGGAATCATCGTGGTTGGCTTCCTTTACGATGTCCGCGATCTGGGCATTGGACATAGCGGTGACCTTATATACCAGGGGATAAGGCAGGTGCTTGCTCATTTCCTGAGCCATTTCCTCGGCCCGCTTGGCCACGGTCTCCAGAACCTCGGGACCGTACAGCGCCTGGGAGCCTACTACAAACCAAAATTGATAAGCCATTTTATGTTTCCTCCTAATCATTCATTGGGGGGACTTTTCTTTCACCGTAGGGGCCGATGCCTACATCGGCCCGAATGTACGTTGACGAACCGCCCCGTTTGTTTTACAAATTCCACACATCGGATTCCGGGGCGATGTGGGCATCGCCCCCTACAATGGGTGGCAAGGGGTTTACAGCACCTCTACCGCTTTCCGCTCTACGTCCAACATGGCGGTGTAGCGGGCGATGTAATCGTTGAAGCCGTCTACGTCGGCCTGCTCCGGGGCCAGGGTGGTGCCCTTGGCGCCTGCAAAGACGTGGGCGTTCAGGTAGCTTTCCAGGGTCTCCCCTTCCGCCTTGTTAAGCATATAAGCTGCCAACAGAGCCATGCCGTAGGGCCCGCCTTCCCCGGCGGTCTCCATGCAGGTGACGGGGGCGTTGCAGGCGGCTGCCATGTACTTCTGGCCTACCACAGGGGTCTTGAACAGGCCGCCGTGACCGGTCAGGGAATCGATGGCCACGTGCTCCTTTGCCAGGATGTCCATGCCGATCTTCAGGGTGGACATGGTGGAATACAGCTGGGCCCGGAAGAAGTTTGCCAGGGTGAACTTGCTTTCCGGTTTCCGGACCACCATGGGCCGGCCGGCGTCCATATGGGTCACGCCTTCGCCAGCCATGTAGTTGCATACCAGCAGGCCGCCGCAGTCCGGGTCGCCCTCCAGGCTCTTTTCGTAGAGTTTGGTGTACAGGTCCCCGGTGGAGGGAGCAGCGCCAAAGAGCTTGGCGGTCTCACCCAGGACGGAAACCCAGGCGTTGGTATCGTTGGTGCAGTTGTTGCAGTGGACCATAGCCACCGGCTTGCCGGTGGGGGTGGTCACCAGGTCGATCTCCTCGTAGACCTTTTCCAGGGGCTTTTCCAAAACCACCATGGAGAAGATGGAGGTACCGGCGGAAACGTTGCCGGTTCTGGGGGCCACGGCGTTGGTCGCGGTCATGCCGGTACCGGCGTCGCCCTCGGCGGGAGCAAAGGGAATGCCAGGGGCCAGGAGACCATCCAGCTTGGCGGCGCCTGCCTCGGTCAGCGCACCGGCCTTTTCACCGGCCACCAGCACCTTGGGCAGGATGTCGGACAGGGTCCAGGGAAGATTCCGGGGGGCCAGGATCTCATGGAATTTGGCCATCATGGCAGCATCGTAGTCATTGGTGGTGCTGTCGATGGGGAACATACCGGAGGCCTCGCCCACGCCGATGGCATTCACGCCGGTGAGCATATAGTGGACGTAGCCTGCCAGAGTGGTGATGTGGGCGATCTGGGGAACATGCTCTTCCCCGTTCAGCACTGCCTGGTACAGGTGGGCAATGGACCAGCGCTGGGGGATGTTGAAATGGAAGGCCTCCGTCAGCTCCGCGGCGGCCTGGGCAGTGATGGTGTTCTGCCAGGTACGGAAGGGCACCAGCAGATTCCAGTCCTTATCAAAGGCCAGATAGCCGTGCATCATGGCGGATACGCCCATGGCAGCTACAGACTCCCGATTCTGAACACCGGAAATGGCCGCCTTCAGGCCCTTCCACACTTCGTCCAGGGAGTAGGTCCAAACGCCGTTTTCAAAGCTACTTTTCCAGGTGTAATCACCGGAGGACACGGGAACATGATTTTCATCAATGGCAACGGCCTTGATTCTGGTAGAGCCCAGCTCCAGGCCCAGCATGGTTTTATTCGGCATAGGTCTCATCCTCACTTTCTTCATTTTGGGGTTCCGGGTTTTTCCGGAAGTAGCCGCTGGTGATCAGCTCTTTCAGGCTGGTATACACCAGTGCCGCCCCCACCAGGGCAAACACCACCACGGCGGCTAAAAAAAGCAGGCTCTCCCCGACAGTGGATCGAAGATCCCAGGCAAGATACAGTAGGTATCCGCCGCCGAGGATCCGAAGCAGAAGGGAGGCCTGTGGGGGCTTGGGTGCGTCTTTCATAGGAAAAGATTCCTTTCAAGTCCCCCTCCCGTTTCGGGAGGGGGGATAGGAGGGAAAAAGATATGAGCGAAGTTGTGTTGCCTGGCAGCCCCCAATCATCCAGGTTTTCCGAAATACCGGGGGATTGCCACACCATCCTGCGGGATGGTTCGCAATGACATCAATTTTACTTCTTCTTACGCTTGGAGACCAGGTCGAAGGTAACGGCGCCCAGCAGGACACAGCCCTTGACGATCTTCTGTACGTTGGTATCGTAACCGGCCAGGGACATACCGTTGTTCAGGATGCCCATGACGAAGGCGCCGACCACGGCACCGATGATGGTGCCCACGCCGCCGGAGGTAGCGGCACCGCCGATGTAGCAGGAAGCAATGGCATCCATTTCGAAGCCGTCGCCTGCCTTGGGGGTAGCGGACTGGTTACGGGCAGACAGGACGATACCGGCAACGGCGGCCAGCAGGCCCATGTTGGCGTAGACCCAGAAGAAGACCTTCTTGGTATCGATACCGGACAGCCGGGCAGCCTTGGCGTTGCCGCCCATGGCGTAGATCTGACGGCCGGCAACGGTCTTGGTGGTCAGGAAGTGGTAAATAGCAACGATGATGGCCATCAGCACCAGGACAACGGGGATGCCGTTGTAGCAGGCCAGCTTGTAGAAGAAGAAGATGACCACGGTGAGGATCACAGCCAGCTTGACAACGGTCAGGGCGATGGGATCCACGGGCAGGTTGTGCTTCTGAGCGGTCTTGCGGGTCTTCAGCTCGTTGAGGATCAGCAGGACACTGATGACAGCAGCCACGATCAGGCAGATGAGGTCCACACCGGAGCCGACCTTAACGGTGGGCAGGAAGCCGGTGCCGATCCAGTTGTAATCGGCGGGCAGGGGGCCCTTGGTCTGGGCCTTCAGGATGACGTAGCAAAGGCCACGGCCCATCAGCATGGTAGCCAGGGTGACGATGAAGGGGGGGATGTCCACATAGGCTACGAAGAAGCCGACGAAGACACCGAAGGCAGCGCCGACAGCCAGAGCGGCCAGCATAGCCATGGGGGAGGACCAACCGAAATCGACGATCAGGGTACCGGCTACAGCGCCGCAGGAGGCGACCACGGAGCCGACGCCCAGGTCCACGTTACCGGTCAGAACACACAGCAGCATACCGACGGCCAGGATGACCACGTAGCCGTTCTGCATGATCAGGTTGTTGATGTTCATGGGGGTCAGGTTCTTGCCTTTGGTGATGACGGCAAACAGCAGGTACACAACGACCAGCATGATCATCATGCCGTACTGCTTCAGGCCGGAACCGGCTTTTTTAAGAGTCTTATTCTGTGCCATTACGCTTCAACCTCTTCCTTTCTGTTGTGGGCCATGATGCAGGACATAATGGCCTCCTGGGTGATCTGATCGCCGCTGAGCTCGCCTGCGATCTCGCCTTCGTTGATGACATAGGTCCGGTCGCAGGTACCGATGATCTCGGGCATTTCGGAGGAAATGACGATCACGGCCTTGCCGGATTTTGCCAGTTCATTGATGACGCAGTAAATTTCGTACTTGGCGCCTACGTCGATACCACGGGTAGGCTCGTCCAGGATCAGCACATCCGGCTCGGTCAGCATCCACTTGGCCAAGACGACCTTCTGCTGGTTGCCGCCGGACAGAGAACCAACGGTCTGGTCTACGGAGGTGGTCTTTACGTTGATACGCTTCCGGTACTCCTCGGACTTTACGTTCTCCTCTGCCTGGTCAACGACACCCTTCTTGGAGAAGAAGTTCCGCAGGGCGGACAAAGTCATATTGAACTTGATGCTGTCGATGAGCACCAGGCCGTAGGTCTTCCGGTCTTCGGACACGTAGGCCAGCTTGTTGTTGATGGCGTCCTTCACGGTCTTCAGGTGGACTTCCTTACCGTTGATGTAAACCTCACCGGAAATGTTCTGGCCATAGCTCTGGCCGAAGATGGACATGGCCAGCTCCGTACGGCCGGCACCCATCAGACCTGCCAGGCCAACGACCTCGCCTGCCCGGACCTTGATATTGACGTTCTTCAGCACCTGACGCTCGGAGTCGTCGGGGTGATATACGTTCCAGTTCTTGACCTCAAAGATCACATCGCCGATGGGGCAGTTCTCCCGCTTGGGATACCGGTTGGTCAGTTCCCGGCCGACCATGCCCTTGATGATCCGCTCTTCGGAGAAGTCGTCTACGCCCTTTTGCAGGGTCTCGATGGTGTGGCCGTCACGGATGATGGTAATGGAGTCGGCCACGTAGCTGATCTCGTTCAGCTTGTGGGAAATGATGATGGAGGTCAGGCCCTCCTTCTTCAGCTGCAGCATCAGTTCCAGCAGCTGGGCGGATTCCTGATCGTTCAGGGCGGCGGTGGGCTCGTCCAGAATCAGCAGGTCGGCCTTCTTGCCCAGAGCCTTGGCAATTTCGATCAGCTGCTGCTTGCCGACGCCCAGGGAATTGACGGGCACATTGACATTCTCATCGCCCAGGCCCACACGCTCCAGGAGCTCTTTGGCGCCCTTCCGGGTAGCGGTCCAGTCGATGACACCGTTTTTCTGACGCTCGTTGCCGATGAACACGTTTTCAGCCACGGAAAGGAAGGGGCTCAAAGCCAGCTCCTGGTGGATGATAACGATGCCCTTTTCCTCGGACTGACGGATGTTATGGAACTTGCAGACTTCCCCATTGTACACGATGTCGCCCGTGTACTCACCGTAGGGATAAACGCCAGACAGGACATTCATCAGGGTGGACTTACCGGCGCCGTTTTCGCCGCAGATAGCCATGATCTCACCCTTGCGAACCTTCAGGTTGACGTCGTCCAGTGCTTTCACACCGGAGAATTCCTTGGTGATGTGGTTCATTTCCAGGATGTATTCTGACATTGTTTCATCTCCTTCGCATCGGATAACCGGTCTGCGGGAAATAAACCGGTATCTAAAATTATCTCGATTTGCTTCCCGCAGATCGGTTGCTTTCTTTCGCGTATGTTCCATACGCTTAATTGAAGAGGCGGCGGCAATGCCGCCGCCTCAAGAGGTTAAATTGTCAGGTAGCTTAATTAGCCAGCCAGCTGCTCAGCGGTGTAGTAGCCGCCGTCGATCAGCAGCTCCTGATAGTTGCTCTGGTCAACAGCCACGGGAGTGCACAGGTAGGAAGGAACGGTGATGACGTTGTTGTTGTAGGTAGTGGTGTCGTTGATCTCGGGCTCGGAGCCGGTCAGAACGGCATCGACCATGGTAACGCACTTCTCAGCCAGCAGACGGGTGTCCTTGTAGATGGACATGGTCTGGTAACCGGCGATGATGTTCTTGGAGGCCATCAGCTCGGCGTCCTGGCCGGTGATCAGAGGCCAGTTCTCCAGGGTGTAACCGGCAGCTTCCAGAGCGGAGCGGCAGCCATAAGCAAAGCCGTCGAAAGCGGTAGCGCAGATGTCCAGGTCCTCGTCGGCGTAGAAGCCGGCCAGGTAGTTCTCACACCACTGCTGAGCGGTCTCCTGGGACCAACGCAGGATGCAGGTGTCTTCGAAGGAGGTACGGCCGGTCTTGCAGACCAGGGTGCCCTTGTCCAGGTAGGGCTGCAGGACCTTCATCAGGCCTCTGTGCAGCAGAACGGCGTTGTTATCGTCGGGGGAGCCCATGAAGAACTCGATGGTGTAGGTCTCGGTGGTGTTGGCCAGATCCTTGGCCTTCTCGATGTACTCGCCGATAGCCCGGCCCACGCCTTCGTTATCGAAGGAAGCGTAGTAGGAAACAGCGTCGGTGTCCATCAGCAGACGGTCGTAAGCGATGATGGGGATGCCGGCCTGCTTGGCCTGAGCCTCAACGCCGGTCAGAGCGCCGGAGTCGATGGAAGCGATGACCAGGCAGTCAACGCCGGAAGCGATCATGTTCTCGATCTGGGAGACCTGAGCCTGCACGTCGTCTTCAGCGTACTGCAGCTGAACGGTGTAGCCCTTGGCTTCCAGCTGGGCCTTCATGTTGGCGCCGTCCTTGATCCAGCGCTCGGAGGACTGGGTGGGCATTGCGATGCCGACGGTCTTGCCGGAGCCGGTGGTCTCGGCGGGAGCGGCAGCCTGGGTAGCTTCGGTAGCGGCAGGAGCCTGGGTGGATGCGGGAGCGGAGGAGCCGCCGCAGGCGACCAGAGCGAGGGCCATGGCCAGTGCCAGAATCAGTGCGAGAGTCTTCTTCATAGTACTTTCTCCTTAAATTTTGTTTCGGTCGTTTCGTTTCGACCTATGCTGAGTATAAGTCATTTCGAATGGATTGTCAAGATTTGTTCTTGTTAAAAAGTGCTTTTCGTATGGATAGACAATACAAATTTTTTGAAGAAAGTATTAAGAAATGGACAAAAAATGAATTCCAGTCTTAAAAGTTCAAAATATATCGGATTTTATGTGATTTACACCATTTTTCTGTCTCGTTAAATCAATCGAACAATTTATGAGCTTCTTTATGATTCCTTGTCAAACTGCACAAAGCCTAGGAAATTGGTGGGCTTGCTCTGTGTATTTCACCTGTAATTTTTTGTTTCCAAATGAAAAATTCACGGGCCTCCACCCTGTTGTACTTGCAAAAATAATACAAATATGCTATAATGCCCATAAATTCGACAATACAAATTGTGAGACGCCATTCAACTTTCTTTATATAATTCTTCTCTTTTTTTATAATTCCAATGTTTCTTAAAGGAGGCCCCTATGAAATACGAAAAACTCGCCGCCGACCTGCGCACCGGGATCCTGGACGGCACCTTTCCCGTAGGCACCATGCTGCCCACGGAGCAGAAGCTGTGCGAAAGCTACGGCGTCAGCCGCCAGACCGTCCGGGCCGCCCTGGAAAAGCTGACCCGGGAAGGGCTCATCGCCCGCCGCCAGGGCAGCGGCTCCAAGGTGCTGGACCCGGAAGGGGCCCCGGCGCAGCCCCAGCGGACCATTGCCATCATCACCACCAACATTACGGAATACATCTTCCCCTCCGTCCTCCGGGAGATGCAGGCGGTGCTGTCCGCCAACAACTGCGCCACCATGCTCTACGCCACCTCCAACCAGGTAGCCCAGGAGCGGCGGATCCTATTGGACCTGCTGGGGGCCAAGCACATTGACGGGCTCCTGGTAGAAGGCACCAAAACCGCCCTGCCCAACCCCAACCTGGACCTGTACCGGAAGTTCATGAGCCGGAACATTCCCCTGGTCTTCTTCCACGGATATTATGTAAACCTGGAGGACAGCATCCGCATTACGGACGACAACTACACCGGGGGCCGCCAGCTGGTGGAATATCTGGCAAGCAAGGGGCACACCCAAATTGCGGGGCTTTTTAAGAACGATGATATTCAGGGCCACCAGCGCTACGCCGGGTTCATTGACGCTCTCCGGGACCTGAAGCTGCCCATCAACGACAAGCACATCGCCTGGTACTCCACGGAAAACCGGGAGCTGGTAGGGGCCCCCTCCGCCGCCCTGGACAGTCTGATCCTCCCCGCCCTCCGGGGCTGCACCGCCGTGGTGTGCTACAACGACCAGATCGCCTATCCGCTGATCGAATTCCTGAACTCCCGAAACATTTCCGTGCCGGATCAGATGGCGGTGGTCAGCTTCGACAACAGCTATTTTTCGGGGCTGGCCAACCCCCGCATCACGTCCCTGTCCCACGGGGAGCACAACGTAGGCCGGGCCGCCGCCGAAACCCTCATGCGCCTGTTTGAGGGCAAGCCCGCCCAGTCCCAGCGGATTCCCTGGACGTTGGTGGAGAAGGAGAGCAGCTGAGTAAGGATTTGTAGGGGTAAAAGAAACACATGTCGTTGCGAGCCAGTTCGCAAACTGGCGTGGCAACCCCCCGGTTAAATGGTAGCCGTTGCAGCGAGCAGCCCTTCCCCTCTACAAGAATGGAGGGGGTGCCCACCGCAGTGGGCGGGGGTGGTTGAAACGCTGCGATACTTTGAACGGTTGGATGAATGATATTCCCTAAATATACCCGTATTTTCTCAACAAACCTATCTATTACCACACCGTGTTCCCAACCACACCCGGCCTGCGGGCCACAGAATCATGGTATGATTGCCACCGGCAATCATTTGTTATTTTGATTCGCTGCGCGGCGCACCACCCTCTCCAGGCTTGGCAATGTCATCAACTTAAGTTTTCCCTTTCAAAGTGTCAAAAAGCAAAGCAATAATTTGGTAGTAATGCCCATTGACAAACTCAAATTTTCTTCAAAAATCAAGATGATATTCTTGTTTTGGAG
>JBNMHR010000030.1:0-21704 GCA_050872865.1 Faecousia sp.
TGAATGGTACGTCGGTAGGGGGTCCTTAGGGGGGAGGCGGCTTTGAGTGGGAGCGAAACTTCAGCGCTCCCCCCTAAGCCGGATTCTTTCATTCTTTCTTGCCGGGACAAGAAAGAATCTCCCGCAGGGAGAACGTCTCAGAGTGCTGCCAGCCTTATTTCAAATAAAAAACTGGCTGAACCATTTCACACCGTCAAGTCTCATCTGTCAAAGTGTTCATACATTTGTAACTCATGCAATTGTCCTAAATTATTTCTGATGGACTGGATTTTTCCGGGAACCTGTTGTACAATAAAAAGAAAAACCGCAATTCTGCAAAGAATTACGGCAGGGAAGAGATGCGGGATATGAAACGGATACAGAGAATGGCAATTCTTTTGGTAGCGCTGCTATTGGCCCTGACGGCCTGCGACAAGCGTACCACGGTAAACCTGGCGGAGCTGGAAACGGCATCCGTCACGGAAATGGAAGAAGAGACCACCGAGGCTCCCGAAACGGAAGAAACGACCTCCACCACAGAAGCATCCGTACCGATGACGGAGGCACCCGAGCAAACAACAGAAGCACCGTCGGAAACCACCGAATCTTCCACAGCAGGGGAGAAGACGGAAAAGCCCTATGTTTTGAACATCAACTCCAAGAAGATCCACTACCCAACCTGCGAAAGCGTCCAGAAGATGAAGCCCAGCAATAAAAAGGAATACACGGGAACCATGGAGGACCTGCTGAAACAGGGATATGTACCCTGTAAAATGTGTAAGCCGGAATAACAAAAGGGGGACTGCCCAGGCAGTCCCCTAAAATATTTACTTTTCTTCCACGTAGGATACAAATCCCAGCGTCATATAGTCCAGGTACACCTGCTTATCCGGGGTCTTTCCCATGGTCACCCGGTGGCAGTTGACCTCCCATACGGGGGAGCCCTCCAGGGTAGTGGACTTGATCTCGAAAACGTGGTTCCAGCTGCGGCCCTCCATATAGGGGGTCTCCCGGGTGAAGCGGATCAGCTCCAGCTTGCGGAAGTGGAAGGTGGGGAAGGCGTTCTGGATGCAAGCCTCAAACAAAAGCTCCGCATCCCGCACGCTGCCCTGCTCAAAGGTACTGCGGATCATTGCACCGTAGTCTTCCATAGTAATGCCTCCTTATAGCTTTTGATAGGTTTTGTCCAGAAATTTCTGGCTGTTTACGATGACGCGGGTGTGGGTGCCGTGGCCGATCTCCCCGGCTTCGTCAAAGACCGTGAGCTTGAAAGAGATCTTCTTGCCCTCTACGGCGGTGACTTCTGCCTCGGCCCGGACCTCCAGGCCAACGGGGGTGGCGCTGGTGTGGGCGATGTTCAGCTCGGTGCCTACGGTGGTCTGCCCTTCGGGGATGCAGGCGGCGATGGCCTCACAGGCGGCCCCTTCCATCAGGGCGGCCATAGAGGGGGTAGCATATACCAGCAGCTCGCCGGAGCCTACCTCCAGGGCGGTGTCCTCTTTTTCTACCTGGGTGGCGGCTTCGCCTTTTAAACCAACAGTGATCTCCATGGGGATTTCCTCTTTCCTTTTTTCTTTCAATATAGCGCAAAGCGGCGGCCTTGTCAATTGAAAAGGGCTTGCGAAACCCCAAGTTTTTTTCTATAATGGGAGGGCTACAGAAAAGAAGGGAGTATCCCAAATGAATTCAAATCGATCTACCCGGGCGGTGGCTCTGGGGGGCGTGCTGGCAGCGCTGGGGGTCAGCATCATGTGCCTGGGGAGCATGACTGGCATTGCCACCTATGTTTCGCCTATGATCTGCCTGCTGCTATTGCAGGCGGTTTTGAATGTTGGTGGGAAGCAGATCGCCTGGGCCTGGTATGGGGCCGTGGCGGTGCTGTCCCTGCTGCTGGTGACGGACCGGGAGGCGGCCTGGATGTTCGTATTTCTGGGCTATTATCCCATTGTAAAGCCCAATTTAGATAAGAAAAAGCTGTCCATTCTTTGGAAGGGCCTGCTGTTCAACGGTAGCATTCTGGTGATGTACTGGCTTTTGCTGCGCATTTTCGGCCTGGAGGACCTGACCCGGGAATGGAAGGAGCTGGGGACCTTTTTCATAGCCCTGCTGCTGATCCTTGGCAATTTCACCTTTTTTCTGCTGGATAATCGGCTAAGCAAACCCTTTTTCCAAAGGCTGGGCCGCTATGGAAAATAGTTGGGAGCTGTACATTCTTCGCTGCGGGGACGGCACGCTTTATACCGGTATTGCCCGGGATGCGGAAAAGCGTTTGGAAATGCACAGAAGCGGCAAAGGGGCCAAATACACCCGGGGAAGAATGCCATTGCAAATGGTCTACCGGGAAACTGGGCTGGACCATTCCCAGGCCCTGCGGCGGGAGCTGGAGATCAAAAAGCTGACTAGAGCCCAAAAGGAAGCCCTGGTCAGCGGCTTTAGAGGAACAAATAAATAAGCAGTGTGGTCATGGCCGTATTGCTTCCGCCCTTTTGGTCCCCGGACATGAGGAGCAGCAGCAATACTACGATCAGGTCCTCCGTATCCAGCCCCTCCGGCAGGAGCCCGGAAAGAAAAGGGCCGATCTGCTTGGGGCACTCCGGGGGCTTTTTTGGCGGTTCCGGCTTGGGCGGCGGCATGGGCTTTGGGGGCGGCGCGTCGGGAATGCTCTGCTTTTTGTAAGACCCATCCGGGGCGGGGATGTAGCGATTATACATGGGCCTTCCTCCTTACGGCAGCTTCAGGGCCCCGGATTCCAATAGACAAGAGGCCTGCCCCGCCATTTTGGCCGCCCGCATGGCCTTTTCGAGCTTTTTGAGCTTTTCCTTACTGACGAAGGGGCACAGTGCCTTTAAAAGGGCCTGCTGGTCCTTATCAATGCAGCTGTTTCGTGCAAAGCCGGTCAAAGCTTTTACCATGGCCATATCCATGCCAAGGTCTCCTGGTGGCGGTCCTGGTGGTGGCCCGGGAGGCGGTCCGGAGAGCGGCTTGGCTTCCGTTTTTGGGGGCGGCGGTGCCTCCTGGTTCATGGAGTTTGCCAGGGCCATAATATCCGCCATCATTTTGGGATTGCCGAGGATGGCGCCCAGCTGATCTTCCATTTCACTCATGGATTTTTCCGGAGCTGGTCCAATAGCTCTTTGGCGTCCTTTGTTGCGAGAAAGGCGTTGATGGTCTCCCTGGCTCCGGCGTAATCCCCTTTGGCGGCCTGCTCCATGGCCTGCCGCAGACCCTGGGCGTTGCTTTGCTGCAGCAGGGCCTTTAGCTGCGCTGCCTCCGGGGAGGAGCCGATGCGCTGCGCCTTCTGCATTTGTTCGGGATTGATGATGGGATTGTCCATAGGGTGTACCTCCTTGCCCGTTTTCATAAGGATATGCGGCACGAACGTAAAAGTTGCCCAAAAAGAAAAAATTTTCCTGCGGTAGAATTCTTCAAAAAGGTATGCTATAATCACAGGATGAAAAAATAGAGGGAGAAGAAGAGAGGATAGCCTAATGCGTATTTTGGTTTTGTCAGATTCTCACCACGCCATGCGTTTTATGGAGGAGTGCGCCGCCCGGTTGGAGCCGGATTGCATTTTGCACCTGGGGGACTATTATCCCGACGGGTTTGACTTAAAACAGGCCTTTCCCCAGGCGGATTTTTACCAGGTGCCGGGGAATTGCGATGCCTATACCTGCTCACCGGAGTTCCCGCTGATCCTCATGCCAAAGCTTGGCGGCCTCAACATCTATATGACCCATGGGCACAGGCACAATGTCAAGCTGACCACGGCCCTGCTTCTGCGGGATGCCAGGTCAAGCAAGGCAGACATTGTACTCTACGGCCACACCCATATCCCGGAGTGCTATCAGGAAGAGGACGGGCTTTGGGTCATGAACCCCGGCAGCGCCGGTTACGGAGAGACGGCGGGGCTGATCGAGATCGAAAAGGGGAAGGTGACCACCTTCCGGATTTTGGAAGAGCAGGATTTGGAGGCACTGGCATGATCCTGGCACTGAACATCGGCAATACCAATATTACCATCGGCGCTATCCAGGGGCAGACCATTGTCTTTCAGGCCCGGCTGCGGACGGATGTGACCAAAACCTCCGATGAGTACGCCATTGATTTAAAAATGCTCCTGTCCATCCGGGACATTCCCACGTCTCAGATCGAGGGGGCCATTGTGTCCTCGGTGGTGCCCCAGGTGCTGAACGCCATGAAGACGGCCCTGCGGAAGCTCTTCTCCAAGAACATTCTGGTGGTGGGTCCCGGGGTCCGGACGGGCCTCAACATCCGCATCGACAACCCGGCCCAGACCGGGGCAGACCTGGTGGTAGGCTGCGTAGCGGCCCTGAAGCTGGAAAAGCCCCCGATCATCGTGGTCAACATGGGTACGGCTACTACCTTGATGGCCATCGACGGTAACGGTGCCATGATCGGCGGCTGCATCTGCCCGGGCATCCGCATTTCCATGGAGGCTTTAACGGAGCGGGCGGCACTGCTGCCCGGCTTGCAGCTGGATCAGCCCAAGCGGGCCATTGGGCACAACACCGTTGAATGTATGCGCAGCGGCATTATGATGGGCTCCGCCGCCATGATCGATGGGCTTGTCCAAAGAATGGAGGAGGAGCTGGGCGCTCCCGCTTCCGTCATCGCCACGGGGCGTATCGGGCAGTATGTGGTGCCCCTGTGCAAAACGCCAATTCGCTACGAGCGGGACCTGGTGCTCCAGGGCCTGGCGGCGATCTATCGGGAAAATGTACGGACGTAAATAGGAGGCTGTATGGAAAATACAAACGAAACGGTCCAGACCCAGGACCAAAATGGATTTATAAAGGGCTACAACCAGGTCAAGCGCGTCATTGGTATCATTGTCACCTGGATCTATCACCTGCGCAAGCCCATTATGGCAGCGCCGGTGGTGTACTACGCGCTGCGGTTCGCGGCCTATAATGCCAGCCATCTGCCGGAATCCGTAGGCCTCAATTTGCAGTCCACCGGAGAATTTGCCATCCATATTTCCCGGTACGTGGCGGTGGTGGGCCCTCTGGCCCTGACCGGCGGGTGCCTTGCCATGATGTTTTTGTCCAGAAAGGCTATGTATGCCTGGGCCGTCAGCGTGTTTACGCTGGCCCTGCCCATTTTGCTGCTCATCAGCAACGTCTATCCGGCATAAAATTTTCTTTGAACGTTTAAGATTTCTTCACCAATCGCCTCCGCCCCAATGCTATACTATAAACACAAAGGCGAGGGCGGTGAAGAAAGCCGATGCCGCGGAAATATTCGCGGATAAGCCGACGGCGGACTTGTGACACACCGGGCCTTGGGAAAGATAAATACCGTAAATGGCAGCGATCGAACTCCGGTCGCTGCCATTTTTTCAAAAATGCGTAATTTTTCGAAAAAAGTACTTGCATTTTGGAAACGGATATGATAAAATCAACCGGTCTGAAATCAAGGTGAGTCCTCTGCCGCAGGTTTGACGGCATGAACGCCTAATATTTAAGGAGGACATTTATTATGGATTTGGTAAAAGCTCTGAACAGCCAGTACATGAAGGAAGAGCTGCCCGAGGTTCGGGTAGGCGACACCGTTCGTGTGCACGTTCGCATCAAGGAAGGCGCCCGTGAGCGTATCCAGGTGTTCGAAGGCATCGTCATCGCCCGCAAGCATGGCGGCATCGGCGAGACCATCACCGTTCGTCGTGTATCCTACGGCGTCGGCTGCGAGAAGGTCTTCCCCCTGCATTCTCCCAACGTGGCCATGATCGAGACCGTCCGCAAGGGCCAGGTCCGTCGTGCCAAGCTGTACTACCTGCGCGACCGCGTGGGCAAGGCTGCCAAGATCAAGGAGAAGGTCTAACAGAACTTTTCATAGAAAAAGAGGGCTTGGCCCTCTTTTTTTATACCCTGGAGCCGGAAATTCCTGGTTTCCCTATGGAAAAGAATGGATCTCCATGCTATAATGAGCCTTAGTTTACAGTGGAGGAAAGGCGCTATGGCTTTTTTTAAGAAGAAAGAGAAAAAAGAAGAGGAACCGGACGGCAGAAAGAGTGCGGTTTTGTACCTGCATGACCTGTGCTGGATGCTGGGAGCCGTCATGGTGCTGTTTCTGGTGTTCTTCCGGATCATCGTCGTCTCCGGCCCGTCCATGAAGCGGACGCTGCTGGACGGGGACTATCTGCTGCTTTACGGCAATCTCCTTTCCGGGGAGCCCCGAAAGGGGGATGTGGTGGTGGTCAGCAAGCACACCTACGATGACGGCAAGCCCATTGTCAAGCGGGTCATTGCTACGGAAGGCCAGATCGTGGATATGGACTTTGAAAACGGCATCGTGTACGTAGACGGCCTGCCTTTGGAGGAAAGCTACATCAATACCCCCACCAATCTGGACGAGGGGGCAGTGTTTCCCCAGATCGTAGAGGAGAACTGCGTATTCGTCATGGGGGACAACCGCAATCATTCCAAGGACAGCCGCTCTTTGGAGATCGGCCAGGTGGACAAGCGGGAGATTTTGGGCAAGGTGGCCCTGCTCCTGCTGCCCGGCACCGACGGCGGCACGGAAGAAAGAGACTATACAAGGATCGGGACGGTGAAATAATGGAAAGCAATATGAATATTCAGTGGTACCCCGGGCACATGACCAAGACCCGGCGGCAGATCGAGGCGGACCTGAAGCAGGTAGACGCGGTCTGCGAGATCGTAGACGCCCGGATCCCCATTTCCAGCCGGAATCCGGATATCGATGCCATCTGCGGCAAAAAGCCCAGAATGATCGTGTTGAACCGGATGGACCTGGCAGACCCGGCGGCCACCCAGCGCTGGCAGGCCTACTTTAAAAAGAAGGGCATGGCGGTATTGGCCACCGACTGCAAAACCAAGCGGGGGATCAACCTGTTTACCCCGGCGGCCCGGCAGGCCTGCGCCGAAAAGCTGGCCGGGGATGCGGCCAAGGGCATGAACCGGCCCCTGAGGGTCATGGTTGTGGGCATCCCCAATGTGGGAAAGTCTACGCTTATCAATCAGATCTCCGGGCGGAAGGGTGCCAAGGCGGAAAACCGGCCCGGCGTTACCCGGGGCAAGCAGTGGGTCACCGTGGATGCGGGACTGCAGCTATTGGATACCCCGGGCATCCTCTGGCCCAAGTTCGAGGACCCGGAGGTGGGCATGATGCTGGCCTTTACCGGGGCTGTGAAAGAAGGGGTCATCGATGTCGAGGAGCTGGCCTGCCGTCTTCTGGAGCTGCTGCTGCAGTACTATCCGGAGACCCTGAAGGACCGCTACAAAGTAGAAGCCCCCGCCGGGACCCCGGGCTATGAGCTTTTGGAAATGGCGGGAAAGAACCGGGGCTATCTGCTGGCCCGGGGCGAAATTCACACGGAGCGGATGGCGAAGGTGCTGCTGGACGAATTCCGCAGCGGAAAATTGGGGAAATTCACCCTGGAGCAGCCCAAGGAGGAAATGCTATGAGCGAAGAAAATCTGTGGGCCATTGAGGACGCCTGCCGGGAAGAAGGCTTCTCCGTCATCTGCGGCGTAGACGAGGCAGGCCGAGGCCCCTTGGCAGGGCCGGTGTGCGCCGCGGCGGTGATCCTGCCGGAGCACCTGGAAATTCCTGGCCTCAACGACAGCAAAAAGCTATCCGATAAGCGCAGAAGAGAGCTGTTTCCAATCATCCGGGAGCAGGCCCTGGCCTATGGCATCGGCTTTGCCTCCCAGGAAGAGATCGACGAAATAAACATTTTACAGGCTACCTTCCTGGCAATGCGCCGTGCCCTGGACCAGCTGCAAGTGAGGCCGGACCTGGCCCTCATTGACGGCAACCGGCAGACGGATTTTGGCCTGCCCTGCAAGACCGTCATCAAAGGGGACAGTCTCAGCGCCAGCATTGCGGCGGCCTCCGTTCTGGCAAAGGTCAGCCGGGACGACGTGATGCTCCAAATGGCGGAGCAATACCCGGGCTATGGCTTTGAGATCCACAAGGGCTACGGCACCAAGGCCCACTATGCAGCCCTGGAAGCCCTGGGCCCCAGCCCTATCCACCGGAAGAGCTTTCTGAAAAAGTTCTATGGGCAGAAATAACGACCTTGGCCGCTGGGGAGAACAGCTGGCAGCGGAATACCTGAAAAAGAAGCGCTATCGGATTTTGACTACCAATTTTCACAGCCGCTTCGGGGAAATCGACCTGGTGGCGGTAAGCGGGGGGTACCTGGTATTTGTAGAGGTAAAGCTGCGGAAAAACGCCGACTTTGCCCAGGCACGGGAGTATGTGGACTGGCGAAAGCAGCGCCGCCTCCGCTCTACGGCGGAATACTATCTGATGTGCCATCCCACCGAGCTGCAGCC
This sequence comes from Faecousia sp., assembly GCA_050872865.1. Taxonomy (GTDB): domain Bacteria; phylum Bacillota; class Clostridia; order Oscillospirales; family Oscillospiraceae; genus Faecousia. The sequence goes on from JBNMHR010000030.1 coordinate 8,303, forward strand.
CAGATTCGATGTGATCGAAATTTACGCCCCGGAGGGGCTGGAGACAAGGCGCCCGGAAATCAACCATCTGGAGGATGCGTTTGCATGAAATTCCCTGTATTTGACCTGCACTGCGATACGGCCCTGCACCTTTTGGGGGAGGACCTGAACCAGGCGGGGAGCCTGGATAATAGCGACGGACATATCGATTTAAAGCGGGCCCAGGCCTTCCCGGGCTATGCCCAGTGCTTTGCCTGCTTTACATCGCCCTTGCTGGAGGAAGAATATCATCTGTCGCCCATTGTGATCTTTGAGCGGGAGATCGCCACCATCCAGCGGGAGGTGGACAAAAACAAAAAGAAGATCGCCCTGGCCTACACCCCGGAGGAAATCGAAGCAAACAGAGAAAAGGGGAAGATGTCGGCTGTTCTGACCATCGAGGGCCCTGCCGGCTTTGGATTTGATCCGGAGCTGCTGGAAAGCCTGTTTTTGGCGGGGTTCCGCATTACGACCCTGGGCTGGAACGAACGCAATCTCTTGACCGGCTCCCACCTGACCGGCGGCGGACTGACGGAGCTGGGGAAGACCTACGTCCGCAATGCCCAGTCTCTGGGAATGCTGGTGGACGTGAGCCACATCAGCGACGAGGGCTTTTGGGATATCATGAAGATCACCCAGGGCCCGGTGATCGCTTCCCATTCCAACAGCCGGGCGGTGTGCCCCCACAGCCGGAACCTGACGGACGATATGTTCCGGGCCATCCGGGATACCGGCGGCGTAGTGGGCATCAACCAGTATGCCGCCTTTCTGGGGGAAAATGCCAACCTGGACACGGTTTGCGACCACATCCTGCATTTTATGGAGCTGGATCCGGACTGCAAGCACATTGCTCTGGGCGGTGACCTGGACGGCTGCGACACCCTGCCGGAGGGCTTCGGGGGCTTGCAGGGCTACGAGCCCCTTTCCCGGCGGCTTTTGGAGCGGGGCCTTAGCGAGAAGAACGTGATGGATCTCTACTGGAACAATGCTTTGGGAGTGATGTCAACTGCGTTACACGACCACAAGGGATAACGAGACCTTTTATGATCATTTGCAGGCCTTCCGGGAGAACCGAAGCCCGGACGGGGGCCTGTACCTGCCGGAGCGGCTGCCAAGGCTCAGTCTGAAGGAGATCCAAAGCTTAGGCGGTCTGCCGGAGAACACGGCCATTGCCGACCTACTGAACCGATTCGGGGACTGGAACCTGACCGGCTGGGACCTGGATTTTTCCGTAGGCCGAAGATGGGCCCGCCTCCAGAATCTGGAACGGAAGGGAAAGCTCCTCCGGTGCTGGTACACGGCGGAGGGCCGGATGGAAGCCATGACGGAATACCTGTCTGCCCGTTTCCAGATCCCCCTTGGCTTTTGGGGAAGGACGGCGGTGCGGATCGCTGTCTTGGGGATGGGCCTGGCCAAAAACCTTTCGGAAGAAGGGGAGGAGCCGGTGGACCTGGCCATGGTAGGCGGAGACTTTTCCGGGGTCCTGGCCGGACTCTGTCTGAAGGCCATGGGATTTCCTGTTGGAAAAACGATCGTTTGCTGCAACGAAAACAACAGCCCCTGGGAGCTGGTATATTTGGGAGAACTGCGGACGGACGGCGTGACGGTAAAGACCCAGACCCCGGAGGCGGATATCTGGCTGCCAATGGGCCTGGAGGCGGTGCTGTCCCTGCTTGGGGGAAACGAAGCTGCCATGGAGTACGCCAAGTGCGCCTATATGGGGGCGGATTTTGTGCCGGGAGAGGAGCTGCTGAAGGCCATCCGAAGGCTTTTGTATGTCAGCGTGGTCAGCGACAGCCGGATGGCCTTTACGCTGAAGGGCGTTTTAAAGGATTCCGGATGCCTGCTGTCCCCCTACGAGGCCCTTACCTATGCGGGGGTCCAGGACTATCGGGCCAAGGGGGGCGAAAACCGGATGTGCGTGATGCTGTCGGAGAAAAGCCCCCGGCTGGACGAGCAGCTTCTTTCCGAGGCCCTGCACAAGGAGCTCCGGGAGATACAGTCGATTTTGAGGAGGTGAAGGTTTGGCACTATACGCAATGGGAGACCTGCACCTGTGCCTGGGGGCCCCTAAGCCCATGGATATTTTTGGCGGCGCCTGGGTGGGGTATATGGAAAAGCTGAAAGAAGGGCTGAAGGTCCTGACCCCGGAGGATACTCTGGTCCTCATGGGGGACCTGAGCTGGGCCTTGGACCTGGCCTCTTCACAGGCGGATTTTGCCTGGATCAATGCCATCCCCGGCAAAAAGATCATTTTAAAGGGAAACCACGATTATTGGTGGAGCACCCAGGCCAAATTTACCAAGTTCTGCCAGGAAAACGGCTTTCAGGACCTGTATCTGCTGAACAACAATTGCTACGAATACGAGGAAGCGGCCATCTGCGGCACCCGGGGCTGGTTTTTTGAGGAGGAAAAGTCCGGCCAGCACGATGAAAAGGTGTTCCGCCGGGAGCTCATGCGGCTGGAAGCCTCTTTAAAAACGGCAGGGGAGAAGCAGAAGCTGGTGTTTCTCCATTATCCGCCCCGGTACAAGGGCTATACCTGCCGGGAGATTTTGGACCTTTTGGAAAAATATGAGGTGCGCCAGTGCTTTTACGGCCATCTTCACGGCGGAAGTCACAAGCTGGCCATGGAAGGGACCTGGGACGGGATCGAATACCGGCTTCTGTCTGCCGATTACCTGGGCTTTCGGCCATACCTGGTAAGAAAATAAAAATTTTTTCGAAAAAGTGTGGACATTTTCCACATTCTTTGATAGAATATATCGGCTATGTAAAAAAACAAAGGGTGCGCTCCGGCGCACTTATTCAGGAGGAATACAAAAATGCAAGTAAAGAACGTTGAGAAGAAGGGCAATCAGGCCACCATCGTTGTGGAGATCGACAAGGAACTGATGGAGACCGGCGTCAACAAGGCTTATACCAAGGCCCGCAAGAGCATCATGATCCCCGGCTTCCGGAAGGGCAAGGCTCCCCGGAAGATGATCGAGGCCATGTACGGCGCTCACGTGTTCTATGAAGACGGCCTGGAGGAGATCTTCCCCGAGGTTTACGACTTCGCCGTTGCCAAGCAGGAAGGCTTCAAGGCCATTGGCCGTCCCAGCCTCACCGATATGCAGATCTCCGACGACAACATCGTCACCCTGACCATCACCACCGACGTGTACCCCGAGGTCACCCTGGGCCAGTACAAGGGCGTGGAAGTAGAGAAGACCGAGCCCACCGTCACCGATGAGCAGGTCCAGGCCGAGCTGGACAACATGGCCAAGAACGTGGCTTCCACCGAGAACGTGGACCGTCCCGCGCAGATGGGCGACACCGCCAACATCGACTTCGAGGGCTTCGACAACGGCGTTCCCTTCGACGGCGGCAAGGGCGAGAACTTCGACCTGAAGCTGGGCAGCGGTTCCTTCGTCCCCGGCTTCGAGGAGCAGATCGTAGGCATGTCCGCCGGTGAGGAGAAGGACATCGACATCACCTTCCCCCAGGACTACCACAAGGAGCTGGCCGGTAAGGCTGTTGTGTTCCATGTGAAGGTCAACAAGGTCACCATCACCATCGTGCCCGAGCAGGACGATGAGTTTGCCAAGGATGTTTCCGAGTTCGACACCCTGGAGGCCCTGAAGGCCGACATCCGCGCCAAGGCTCTGGAGAAGGCTCAGAAGCAGGCCGATTCCGCTTTCGAGAACGCCGCTGTGGAGAAGGCTGCGGAGAACACCACCGTGGATATGCCCAACGCCCTGGTGGAGAAGGAGCTGGACATCCAGATGGAGCGCTTCGGCTACCAGCTGCAGATGAGCGGCTACTCCATGGAGCAGTACGCCAAGATGATGGGCGGCGACGTGAACACCATGCGCAACGCCTTCCGGCCCACCGCCGAGAAGCAGGCCAAGATCTCCGTGACCCTGGAGAAGATCGCCGAGGTGGAGAACCTGACCGTTACCGAAGAGGACATCGAGGAAGAGTTCCAGTCCATGGCCAAGCAGTATGAGATGGAAGAGGACAAGATCAAGGAGATGGTCCCCATCGACGAGCTGACCGAGAGCCTGAAGACCCGCAAGGCCGTCAAGCTGATCGTGGACAACGCCGTTGCCGTCGCCCCCAAGGCAGAAGAGAAGACCGAGGAATAAGCATCCTTTAGAGTGGTTAGAATGTTTCACGGCATATCTTACGCCCATTGAAAGGAGACATCACCATGAGTTTAGTACCCTATGTTGTTGAGCAGACCAGCCGCGGAGAGCGTAGCTACGATATTTTCTCCCGCCTGCTGAACGACCGTATCATTTTCCTGTCCGAAGAGGTCAACGATACCACCGCCAGCCTGGTAGTGGCCCAGCTTCTGTATCTGGAAGCCCAGGACCCGGATAAGGATATTCAGTTCTATATCAATTCCCCCGGAGGAAGCGTTACCGCCGGTATGGCCATTTACGACACCATGCAGTACATCAAGTGCGATGTGGCTACCATCTGTGTCGGCATGGCCGCCTCTATGGGTGCGTTCCTTCTGAGCGCCGGCACCAAGGGCAAGCGGATGGCCCTGCCCAATTCCGAGATCATGATCCACCAGCCCTCCGCCGGTACCCAGGGTCAGATCACGGATATGGCCATCCACCTGAAGCGTTTGGAGACCATCAAGGCCCGGATGAACCGGATTTTGTCCGAGAACACCGGCAAGCCCATCGAAGAGGTCACCGCCGCCTGCGAGCGGGACAACTTTATGAGCGCCGAGGAGGCCAAGGCCTTCGGGCTCATCGACCGGGTGCTGGAGCACCACTGATTCTATAGAAACGAGGTACCTGCCTGCATGGCAAGAACGAGTGAACCCCCGGTTCGGTGCAGCTTCTGCGGGAAACGGGAATCTCAGGCCGCCCGGCTGATCGCCGGCCCCGGCGTATACATCTGCAGCGACTGCGTAAAGGCTTGCAGCCAGCTATTGGCCGAGGAGCTGGAGACCGATATCCCCAAGATGAGCGACCTGCCCACCCCCATGGAGATGAAGGCCTTCATGGACCATTACATCATTGGTCAGGAAGAGGCCAAGATTGCCCTGTCTGTTGCGGTTTATAACCACTATAAGCGCATCAACAGCGGCGACCAGTCCGATGTGGACCTGCAGAAGAGCAACATCCTTCTGATCGGTCCCACCGGCAGCGGCAAGACCCTGTTTGCCCAGACCCTGGCAAAGATCTTGAATGTGCCCTTTGCCATTGCCGATGCCACCACCCTGACGGAGGCCGGCTATGTCGGCGACGACGTGGAGAACATCCTCCTGCGGCTGCTGCAGGCGGCGGACTTCGACGTGGAGCTGGCCCAGCGGGGCATCATCTACATCGACGAGATGGATAAGATCGCCCGGAAGAGCGAGAATACCTCCATCACCCGGGACGTGTCCGGCGAGGGCGTTCAGCAGGCGCTGCTGAAGATCCTGGAAGGCACCGTGGCCAATGTGCCTCCCCAGGGCGGCAGAAAGCACCCCCAGCAGGAGATGATCCAGGTGGATACCACCAACATCCTCTTTATCTGCGGCGGCGCCTTCGACGGCCTGGATAAGATCATCGAGGCCCGGACGGACAGAAGCACCATCGGCTTCGACGCGCCCGTGGAGAGCCGGAAGAGCCGGGATGTGGGCAAACTCCTGGCCCAGGTAGAGCCCCACGACCTGATGAAGTTCGGCATCATTCCGGAGCTCATTGGCCGTATGCCCATGATCTCCTGCCTGGAAAGCCTGACCAAGGACGACCTGAAGCGGATCATGGTGGAGCCCAAGAACGCCCTGGTCCGGCAGTATCAGAAGCTGCTGGAAATGGACGGCGTGGCCCTGGAGGTCACCGACGAGGCTTTGAACGCCATTGCGCAAAAGGCCATCGACCGGCAGATCGGCGCCAGAGGCCTGCGGGCCATTATGGAAAAGGTGATGACGGGCATCATGTTCCGTATCCCCTCCGACCTGACCATCCAGAAGGTGATCCTGACCCCGGAGTGCATCGATGGGGGAGAGGCCACCATCATCCGGGATCCGCAGCATCCCAGACAGCCCCTGAACGGGAAGAAATAAGTAAAGCAAAGGGGGGCAGCTTATCCTGCCCCCCTTTGTTTCTGTACTCCATTTAAAGGAGGTTTTACCTATGAGCGAAACCATTTATGCCGGGAAAATGCCGGTGCTGGCCCTGCGGGGACTGACGGTATTCCCGGAACAAACGGTTCATTTTGACGTAGGCCGCTTAAAGTCCGTGCTGGCACTGGAAGCGGCAATGAAGGACAACCAGGTCCTGTTCCTGGTGCCCCAGAAGGACATCCTGGTGGATGATCCCTGCCTCAAGGACCTGTATGCCATCGGCACCATCGTTATGGTGAAGCAGGTCCTCAAAGCCCAGGACGAAAATCTGAGAATTTTGGTCACGGGCCTTAGCCGGGGCCGAATCACGGAGCTGAGCCAGACGAACCCCTATCTCACCGGCTACGTGGAGTCTGTCCCCAGCCAGGAGAGCGCCAATACCCCCCGGAACCAGGCCCTGCGGCGGGAGGCCAACAGCCTGTACGCCGACTATACGGAGATGACCGAGCATCCCACCCAGCTCATTCAGCTGAAGATGATCGATACCGAGGATTCCGGCTTCCTGGCGGACTCCATCGGCCAGAATTCCGGCCTGGACTACCGGGACAAGGCGTCGCTTTTGTGCCAGCTGAATCCCTTCAAACGCCTGGAAATGGCCGTTTCCATGCTTCGCCACGAGATCGAGGTCTTGAAGCTGGAAGGGGAGATCCAGGATAAGACCCGGGCCAGCATGGACCAGAACCAGCGGGATTACTACCTGCGGGAGCAGATGAAGGCCATCCGGGAGGAGCTGGGAGAAGAGGACGAGGACGATGAGCTCAGCGAGGACCTGGCCCATATCAAAGCGCTGCACCTGCCGGAAGAGCAGGAGAAGAAGCTCATCAAGGATGCCAACAAGCTGAAAAAGCAGCCCTACGGCTCCTCCGAGGCTTCCGTCCTGCGGAATTACCTGGATACGGTATACGACCTGCCCTGGAACGTGAAAACTAAAGAGCGGGTGGATGTGGAAGCGGCCCGGAAGATTCTGGACCGGGACCACTTTGGTATGGAAAAGGTAAAGGAGCGGATCTTGGAAGCTATGGCCGTCCGGGAAATGGCTCCGGAAAGCGGCCACCAGATCTTATGCCTGGTGGGCCCTCCCGGCGTGGGCAAGACCTCCATCGCCTACTCCATTGCCCGGTGCCTGAACCGGAAAATGGTCCGGATCTCCCTGGGCGGCGTTCATGACGAGGCCGATATCCGGGGCCACCGGAAGACCTATGTAGGCGCTATGCCCGGCCGAATCATGGCGGCCATGACCCAGGCAGGCACCTCTAACCCGGTGCTGCTGCTGGACGAGATCGATAAAATGGGCTCCGACTACCGGGGAGACCCCAGTGCCGCCCTTTTGGAGGTGCTGGACGGGGAGCAGAACAGCACCTATCGGGACCACTATGTGGAAATTCCCTTTGATCTGTCCGACGTGATGTTCATTACCACCGCCAATACCCTGGATACGGTGCCGAGGCCCCTGCTGGACCGGATGGAGATCATTGAGCTGGGCAGCTATTCCGACGAAGAAAAGCTGATGATCGCCAAGAATCATCTGGTGCCCAAGCAGCTCAAAAAGCATGGCCTGAAGAAAAGCCAGCTGAAGATCACCGACGACGCCATCCGGGAGATCATCTGCTGCTACACCCGGGAATCTGGCGTCCGGAACCTGGAGCGATACCTGGCGGAGCTGTGCCGGAAGGCGGATATGCAGCTTTTGACCCAGGAGGACACCAAGAAAATCACCGTCACCGGCGGCAATCTGGAAAGCTACCTGGGCATCCGGAAGTTCCTGCCGGACCGGATCCCCGGTACCGACCAGGTGGGCCTGGTCACCGGCCTGGCCTGGACCAGCGTGGGTGGCGAGACCCTGGAAGTGGAAGTCAACGTCATGGATGGCTCCGGCAAGCTGGAGCTTACCGGCAACCTGGGGGACGTGATGAAGGAGTCTGCCCATGCGGCCCTGAGCTATATCCGGGCCAACTCCGGCAAGCTGGGCATCGCCCCGGACTTTTATAAGACCAAGGACATCCATGTCCACTTCCCCGAAGGCGCTGTGCCCAAGGACGGTCCCTCTGCCGGTGTCACCGTGTGCACCGCCATTGTGTCCGCCCTTACCGGCATTTCCGTCCGGCGGGATGTGGCCATGACCGGCGAAATTTCCCTCCGGGGCCGGGTCATGCGCATCGGCGGCCTGAAGGAGAAGACCATGGCGGCCCTGCGGCACGGGGTCCGTACCGTCATCATCCCCCAGGACAACGAGCGGGACCTGGAGGAGATCGACCAGACCGTCCGCAAGCAGCTGAATTTTGTCAGCGCCGCTACCGTGGATACGGTGCTGGATGTGGCCCTGAACCGGCCGGGAGAGGTCAGCCCCACCATTTTGGGGACCATCCCGGAAGAGGTGTCCGCCAAGGCCCGCCGCCAGGAGATCCGGCAGTAAGGAGAGAACAATATGAATTTTCAAAATGTGGAGTTCCTGATCTCCGCCGCCGCTCCCAAGGATTTTCCGAAAAACAGATTGCCGGAGATCGCCTTTGCGGGCAAGTCCAACGTGGGCAAATCCTCGGTGATCAACCGGCTCCTGCAGCGGAAAAGCATGGCCAAGGTAGGGGACAAGCCCGGCAAGACCGTCCATGTCAATTATTTTGTACTGGATAAGAAGTGCTATCTGGTGGACCTGCCCGGCTATGGCTTTGCCAAGGTCTCCCAGGCGGAAAAGGACCGCTGGAGCAAGCTCATGGAGGATTACTTCGCAGCGGGCCGCATCACCCTGGGCGTTTTGATCGTTGACTACCGGCACCCGCCTACGAACAACGATATCACCATGGCCAAATGGTTCCTGGATTCTGGCTGCCCCTTTGTGGTGGTGGCCAATAAGAAGGACAAGCTGAAAAAAAGCGAGCTTGAACCCAACCTAGAAACCATCCGCCGGGATCTGGAGCTGCCGGAGGGCTGCCCCGTGATCCCCTTCTCCGCCGAAAAGGGCGACGGACGGGACGACCTGGTGAAAGAGATTTTGAAGGCTGTAAAGGAATAAAAGATCGCTGTAAGACGCTTTGTCATTCCGAGCCAGTGCGCACACTGGCGTGGGAATCTCCCTGATTCCATTCAACCGGGGGATTGCCACACCAGTGACGTCGGTCACTGGTTCGCAATGACAGAAGGTTTTACAGCGATTTTTTGCGCCTATTTTACAAACCGTTCTGCGTATCCGCAGCGTTTGCATAGCTCTTCTGCGGCGTTTCCGCAGGAAAAGCCATCGTAAATGGCCTTTGCCCGGGAAGAAGATAAGATATCTCCCAGATCCTCTTCAAAGGCGTTTCCAAGGGCAATGTCCCCGTCGTGGTCCAGGCAGCAGGGGACTACCGTGCCATCTGCCAAAATGCCCAGCTGGTCCCGCAGCCCGTAGCAGAAGAAGGGTCCGGGCCGACTGGGAGCCGACAGATCCGGCCAGTCGAATTTTTCTCCGGGCTCCAAAAAGATCCGGTTTCCCAGAGCGGTGCCCCGTTTGCCGGGGATCCAGGTGCCGGGGAAGGCCTGGTGGAGCGCATCCAAAATTTCGAGGTTCTTGGCGTCTTGGCCGCCTTCGTTCCAAAGCCGGTATACGACGATCTTTTTCCCTTCCGCAGCGTTGCCAAAGTCGATACAGCCCCTTAAATAGTCTTCAAAGGGTGTTTCCAGGTCGTTGGCCTCAAAGGCGTGGAGAGAAATATGAACTTTGTGCAGGGCAGGGGCGCAGAGCAGCAGTTTTTGGCGCTGGGGGAGTAAGGTGCCGTTGGTGGTTAAAATGACCTGAAAGCCGTATTCCCGGCTGATTTCCAGGAACCTATCTAGCTTCGGGTGGCACAGAGGTTCCCCCAGGATGTGAAAGTAGAGATAGTCCGTATAGGGCTGCAATTTTGGCAGGAGGGAAGAAAATTGCCCTTCCTCCATACTGCAATTGCCCCGGCGGGTGCCGGGGCAAAAAGCGCAGCTTAAATTGCATTTGTTGGAGATCTCTACATAGATTTTCCGGAACCGCTTCATTACAGCAGGGGGATGCCGGCCTTGGCGCAGGCGTCTACGGTCTCTCCGTCCCAGATGCTGGACTGGACCTCGCCGATGTGGGCGCAGCCCATCAAAAGCATGGCAAGCCGGGACTGGCCGACGCCGCCGCCGATGGTCAGGGGCAGCTCGCCACGCAGAAGCATCCGGTGGAAGGGCAGCTTCCGCCGGTCGTCGCAGTTTGCCAGAGTCAGCTGACGGTCCAGGGACTCCGCGTCTACCCGGATGCCCATGGAGGACAGCTCCAGGGCCCGGTTCAGCACCGGATCCCAGAAGAAGATATCGCAGTTCAGGTTCCAGTCGTCATAGTCCGGGGCCCGGCCGTCGTGGGGCTTGCCGGAGCGGAGCTTGCCGCCGATCTGCATGATGCAGGCGGTGTTGTGCTCCTTTACATAGGCGTTTTCCCGCTGGGAGGGGGTCAGGTCCGGGTACAGGTCCTCCAGCTCCTGGGTGGTGATGAAGCTGACCTCCCGGCTCAGCTGCAGGTCCAGCTGGGGGAAGCGGACATGGAGCCGGTCGTTGGTATCACAGATGGCCCGGACGATGGCCTCCACAATGAGCTTTAAAAAGTCCAGGTTCCGGTTTTCCCGGGTAATGACCTTTTCCCAGTCCCACTGGTCTACGTAGATGGAGTGGACATTGTCCAGTTCCTCGTCCCGGCGGATGGCGTTCATATCGGTATACAGGCCGTTGCCTACGGTAAAGCCGTAGCGCTTCAGGGCCAGACGCTTCCATTTCGCCAGGGAATGGACCACCTGGGCCTCTTTGCCTACGGCGGGAATGTCAAAAGAGACAGGCCGCTCGTAGCCGTTCAGGTTGTCGTTCAGGCCGGAGTCCTCGGTCACGAACAGGGGAGCGGAGACCCGCTTCAGGTTCAGGGCGTTGGAAAATTCCTGCTGGAAGGTCTGCTTGATGTAAGCAATGGCCCGCTGGGTGTCGTAGGCGTCCAGCTTGGGGGTGTAGTTTTCGGGGATGGTAATGGTGCGCATGATCAATCGCCGCCTTCAATGAGAGTATGTAGATATTGTATCAGCTCCGGGTAGCTGCCCTTGGAGATGACTGTCAGGTCCTTGTTTTCTTTGTTGATCAGACAGTCGGTGAGCAGAAACACGGGAATGCCCAGTTTTGCTGCCGCCAGGTCCTCGCTGGCGTCGTTGCCCACCATGACGCATTCCTGGGGCTGCAGATTTAAGGCATCCAGAATGTCCTGATAGTAGGCAGGGTTCGGCTTACAGTGCCGGGAATTGTCGTAGGTGGTAATGAGGGTAAAGTCCTCCGGCTCCAGTCCTGCCCACCGGACCCGGCTGCAGGTAGCCAGCGGGGGAAACAGGGGATTGGTGGCCAGGGCGGTAGAAAGGCCCATATTGTGGATGGCCCTGATCGCTTCCTTGGCCCGGGGGTCGAATCCGCAGCTATTACGGGCGGCCTGAAATTCGACCCGGTAGAATTCGTCGAACAGGGGGATGTCTTCCAGGACCTCCGGACCAAAGGCCTGGGAGAAAACTTCCCAGAAAAGGGCCTCGTTGGTTTTCTCCCCGGGGTTCCGGTACATGGCCTCGGTGCCCTTCCAGACGGCGGCCACCAGCTTTTTGGGGTCGTATCGGTCTGCCATTTTCTGGGAAAGAAGCTTCAGGTAATATTTTACAAAGGTTTCCTGGTCCATGGGAAGCAGGGTCCCATCCAGGTCAAACAGTACGGTTTTCAGCATCAGAGGATATCCTTTAAGTGTTCTTTGGATTCGGCCAAAATCTCGGCGATCTTGCTCCGGAAGGCAGCCCGTTGGTCTTCCAGCTTCGCCAGGTCCTCCATCAGTTCGCCGTTGGCCTTGAATACGGGCTCCAGATGTTTGCGGTGGGGGGCATAGAAGCCGCTCTTGTAGCGGTCGATGACGATCTGGTAGCGCTCCTGGGCAATGCCCACCGCCTCTGCCCAGCTGAGATACAGCTCTTCTTGCGCATGCTTGCCGATGCTGCGCATGGTATCAATGGACAGCTCTCGGAGGCACCGGACCATGGAATCCGGGTTTTCTTCAATGAGCAGGCCGTTCCGGTCCGCCGTCACGTCCTCCGCGGCGCAGGAGCCTTGAATGAGCACGCTTCCCAGGCCGCAGGCCGCCGCCTCCCGGACCACCAGTCCATTGGTATCGAAGGTGGAGGGGAACAGGAAGAGATCTGCCCGGCAGTACCAGGCCCGCAGGGCCTCCCGGTCGTGGACAGGTCCGGCAAAGAAGACTTTCTTGTGGAGCCCAGCCTCTTCGGAATAGGCCTGGACCTCCTCAAAATCTCCGCCGCCGCCTACAAATACCATGCGGAAGTCCTTTCCTTCTGCCTGGAGCTTTGCCAGGGCATCCAGAATGATCTTCAGGCCCTTGTACCACATGATCCGGCCCACGAACAGGTAGCAGGGAACGTTTTCCGGCAGATCGAAGTTTCCGGTAACGGCCCTGATCTGTTCTTCACTGACCCGGCCCCGGGGCAGGTCCACGCCGTTGTGCATGACGATGCATTCGCCCTCGTAGCCCAGGGACCGCAGGTTTTCCGCCGCTCCCTTGCTGACGGCCCACACTTCATCGCAGGCGTTGATGTTTTCCAGCAGCGCCCGCTTGCTGCCCTCCTGCAGGGCTTTGGAGCGAATGATATTGGCAATGTCGATGTCGAACTTGGTGTGATAGGTCAGGACCAGTGGCACGTCCAGTACCTGCCGCAGCTCCCGGGCCACCATGGTAGAAACGATGGGGCAATGGGCGTGCAGCAGCTCCACCCGGTACCCCTCCAATTGGCGCAGCAGGTCCGGGGCAAAGGGGATCCCGGCCATATAGCCGGTGGCTTTCCGCAGATCCAGGCTGGGGTAGCGGAAAATAGGGTAGGGGAACCGGCTGTCTTCATTGTCCGGGCAGTCCGGCGTAATGACGATGCCGGTCTTTCCGCAATCGTGGAGGCACCCGGCATAATTCATAACGGCATTGGCCACCCCGTCGATGACCGGGGGAAAGGAATCATTCAGTAGGCAAATGGCTTGTTCCATGGGGTTTCACCTGCATTCAAAGTTCTTATAAACATACCATATTTCTGTACGTTATGTCAATGGGGTTGAAAGGGTTTTCGGAAAAAACAGTGTAGGTGTTACAATGATGTGTAACAGATGAAAAGGAAATAAAAAAGGTAGCGAATAGGAATGGCATGTGCTATGGTTGAGTTGCTCAGACAAAACCGAAAGGCAGGTGCCATCCTATCCGCTATGAATAAGATAACA
>JBNMHR010000031.1:0-21224 GCA_050872865.1 Faecousia sp.
GACAAAGTAAGTCAAAAAAATAAAAGCGCCGGGCCCTCCCGGCGCTTTTGCCAAATTCGACAAAGTGTGCTATACTATATAGAAAGAAGAAGTTCGGCATCTGCCGGACGACCCACTTGATCTCATAAAGGAGAGACAACCTATGAAACGTTCCGAAGTCAACAAGGCTCTTCGTGAGCTGGAAGCCATGTGCCAGAAATACTGCTGCTATCTGCCTCCCTTCTGCAACTTCACCCCGGAGGAATGGCAAACCAAGGGTCACGAATACGACGAGGTCCGGGACTGCTGCCTGGGCTGGGACATTACGGACTACGGTCAGGGCAATTTCGACAAACTGGGCTTTTCCCTGATTACCATCCGTAACGGCAGCCAAACCATGAAGGACAAGTACCCCAAGGTCTATGCTGAGAAGCTGCTGTACCTGAAGGAGGGCCAGTATTCCCCCAACCACTTCCACTGGTATAAGACCGAAGACATCATCAACCGGGGCGGCGGAAACGTGCTGATCCGGGTGTACAATTCCAAGCCGGATGAGTCCATCGACTACGAAAGCGATGTGACCGTCCATACCGACGGCCGGACCTACACCGTCCCCGCCGGCACCCAGATCCGGCTGACTCCCGGCGAGAGCATCTTTGTCACCCAGTACCTGTACCACGACTTTGAGGTGGAGCCCGGCACCGGGCCTGTGCTCCTGGGCGAGGTCAGCCAGTGCAACGATGATGCCCACGACAATCGGTTTAATCCCCCCATGGGCCGGTTCCCCGCCATCGAGGAGGACGAGCCGCCCTACCGCCTGCTGTGCACCGAGTACCCCAAAGCCAAAGACTAAAAGGAGAACCAGACCATGATCGACGTAGTAGCCCTGGGCGAACTGCTCATTGATTTCGCGGCCAAATCCACGGATGATGCCGGATATCCCACCATGGCCGCCAACCCCGGCGGCGCTCCCGGCAACTTTCTGGCGGCCCTGAACGCCTATGGCCGGAAGACGGCCTTCCTGGGAAAGGTGGGCGACGACACCTTCGGCCATCTCCTGCTGGGTACCCTGAAGGAGGCGGGGATCGAGACAAAGGGCATCCTGGTGGATGATCACTTTTTCACGACCCTGGCTTTTGTGACCTTCGACGAGACTGGGGACCGGTCCTTCGCCTTCGCCCGGAAGCCCGGGGCAGACACCCAGCTAAGGTGGGAGGAGATCGACAAGAGCCTCATTGACGAGGCCAAGGTCTTCCATTTTGGCACCCTGAGTCTGACGGACGAGCCCGCCCGGACCGCCACCCAAAAGGCGGTGGCCTACGCCAAAGAAAAGGGCAAGCTCATCAGCTGCGACCCCAATCTGCGGCTGCCCCTGTGGAAAACCGAGGAAGCTGCTAAGGAGCAGATGCTCTGGAGCCTTCGTCAGGCGGACGTGGTGAAGATCAGCGACAACGAGGTGGAGTTCCTGTGGGGCTGCACCCCGGAGGAGGGGGCAAAGAAGCTGCTGAAGGAGTTCGGTGTGTCTCTCGCCATGGTGACTCTGGGACCCAACGGCTGTCTGCTGAAAACGAAGAAGGATATTGCCCGGGTAGGGTGCGTCAACGTCCATCCCGTGGATACCACCGGAGCCGGGGACATCTTCGGCGGCAGCGCCATGGCAAGGCTCCTGGAGCTGAATAAGCCCATCGACGAGCTGACAGGAAAGGACCTGGAATACATCGGCGTCTTTGCGGCCGCCGCGGCCAGCCTGTCTACGGAGCATCCCGGGGGGATTCCCAGCATCCAGGACCGGGAGACGGTGCTGAAAGCCATCTCACGGTGTTGAAAGCCATCTCATGAAAAGCCAATCGGACCGACAGTGAAGACTGTCGGTCCGTATTTTTCGCAAGTCGATTGACAAGTGTTCCCCAAGCCCCTATAATGGTGCCAGATGAATGGAAAGCGGTAAAAGAAAATGCCACAAAAAGCCCGAAATGCGGATTATACAAAAGAATACAACCAAAAAGCCGTCCTGCGCCATCTGCGCCGTCAGGCCATGAGCCGGGCAGAGCTGGCCCGAGCCACGGGCCTGACCCGGGCGGGGACCTCCCTGATCGTAGAGGAGCTGCTGAAACGGGACATCGTCACGGAGCTGGCTCCCCAGTCTGTGGGCCGGGGCCGCAGCGCCACCCCCTTGGCTCTGCGTGCCGACAGTTTTTACGCCCTGGCGGTGGACCTGGCCAGAAAGGGCTGCACCGTGGGCCTGTGCGACATGGCGGGCAAGCTCCTGCAGTGCCGGACCCTGCCGGACCAGGACAATATGGTGGCGGCCATTGTCCAGGCCCTGGAGGCCCTTTCGGAAACCGTAGAACGGGACAAGATTCTGGGCATCGGCATCAGCTCCCCCGGCCCTCTGGACTGCGCCCACGGCAGGATCCTGAACCCGCCCCGGTTTGAGCGCTGGCATGGGGTGGAGATCGTCAAGCTCTTGTCCGAGGCGCTGGGCATGCCCGCCTACCTGGAGCACGATGTCTGCGCCATGGCGCTGCACCAGCTGGAGCTGGGCCAGAGCCGGAACTTTATGCTGCTGTTTATTGACATCGGTATCGGCGCAGCGGTCATGTCCGGCGGAAAACTGCTGGGAAACTCCGAGTATTTTACGGGAGAGCTGGGCCATACCTCCATCCGCTTCGACGGACGCCAGTGCGAGTGCGGCAACCGGGGCTGCCTGGAGACCTACGCCTCCATCCCGGCGCTGCTGGAGGGCTCGCCCTACCGCAGCTGGTTTGATTTCATCGACCATGTAGAAAAGGATCCGGAGGCCCGCAGGCTCCTGGACCAGGAGGCGGTGTATCTGTCCGCGGGCCTGGTGAATCTGCTGAATCTGATCCCCTTCGACAGTATTTTTCTGGCGGGGGACATATGCTACCGCTACGAGCTGCTGGCCCAGCGGCTCCAGAGGGAAATCGGGGCCAAGGCCCTGTACCGGGACAAAATGGATGTTCAGATCGCACCCGTGGCGGAGAACCCCAATGTGGGGGTGCTGTCCGCCGGGGAGGTGGTTTTTTCCCGGTTCTTTACCGTGTAGGCGGGGGCTGCGTTTATTAAATTTTCCTGGACCTCTTGACTTCTGCCCGGTTTTTCCGTAAAGTTAGTGTAGTGATTTGCGGAGCTTCGTTCCGCCGAAAAAGAGAAGGAAGTGTTCCAATGAAACGAATGATCAGCGCCCTGCTGGCGTTTACATTGCTGTTTGGCCTTGCTGGCTGCAAGAAAGACACAGAGGACCAGCTGGAGGTCTCTCAGACTACCCTGGAGAGCGAAACCACTGAAGAAACCGCGGAAGAGACTGCGGAGGAAACCACGGAGGAGACCACCGAAGAGACCACCGAGGAGACCGAGGCTACCGTAGCCCCCTGTGCGGAGCACACCTGGGGCGAGTGGGTCCGGTGGGAAAAGCCCTCCACCACCACCGAGGGCAAGCGGGTCCGCACCTGCGTGGTCTGCGGGGAAGAGGATGTGGAGATCGAGCCCACCCTGCCCAAGACCACCAACCATACCCACAAATATAAGGTAGAAAAATCCACTGCCACCTGCCTGGAGGACGGCTGGGCCTACTACTACTGCACCTGCGGGGATTGGTACGAGGTGCCCCTGAAGGCCACCGGCCACAAGTGGGGGGACTGGAAATTCACTAAGATCCCTACCGAGACGGCCAGGGGCCTGAAGGTTCGGATCTGTGAGAGCTGCAAGGAGCGGGAGGAAGAGGAGACACCCTCTTTCAAAGAGCATAGCCACAAGTATTATAAATTCAAAAACGAGGCCACCTGTACCAAAGCGGGAGCAGAGGGAGAGTTGTGCAGCGTCTGCGGTTACAGCAACCCGGACGCCCGTGTGACCATCCCAGCTCTGGGCCATAAGTGGAAGACAAAGGAGGTTGTGAAACCTACCTGTGTGAATGGCGGCTACACATTGAGGAAATGTTCTCGTTGTAAGATAGAGGAGAAAACCAATAAGGTGCCAGCCAACGGTCACACATTCACCTGGAAAATCACCCAGGAGCCTACCTGCGAAGGAAACGGGACCGAAGAGGAGGTTTGTACCACCTGCCACAAGAAAGGTATATCCCGCAAGGTGGACCCATTGGGTCACGACTGGGGCGACTGGGAAACCGACGAGGATGACGACACTCGGGAAATCCGCACCTGCAGCCGCTGCGGGAAAACAGAAACCCGGGAGAACGCCGAGACTACTGGAGAGAGTACCGGGGAGAATCCTACGGATTCCACCGGTGAGGATCCTGGTAAGGCTGCCGGCGAGGACACCGGGGAAAACACCGGCGAGGACACCGGAGAATAAAGGTTCATGACGTGTAGTTATGTGAATACAAACGAACGGAAAAGATGCCTGGAAGAAGTGAGGTTTCAGCCCGAAGATGGCAATCATGTCCGGATCCGGTTTGCGGCCTTGTTTGATGCGCAGAATAGCATTGAGAAATTGATTTCGTCGCTGTAAATAGGAGAGGCGGTCCCTGGGATTTTGGGGACCGCCTCTGCTGTGTTATGGCGCTGTTTTGGTTTCTGATTCGTGTGGAGTGAGCTTCTTTGCTTTTTTCCCAAACTGCATCGGGAGAACGACTTGTACATTGAACATTGTTTTCACGATCCATGCAAAGAACATGATAACGAGAATAGGGATCAGGCAGGAAGTTACGATCATGACAGCAGTTGCTTCGATAAAACGGTTCAGAACATTCCGGAATTGTTCAACAACTCCGGCAACGGAACCAGATAGATCATCCAGAATGGCCTTTGCTTGATCTATTACGGTTGTATTTCCTTCCTCATCGTCGGACATTTCACCTACAAGATTTTCGCTGACAGCATCGGCAGATTGAATAGTAATTTCAATGGATTTGGAATAGATGGCATTGATCTGGTCAGAAATCCAAATGCTGGTGGGGATGACAAGAAGTAAAGAAGCGCCGAGCGCCAATAGTTTTGCCCCGATTCCTCGCAAAGAAGTATTCGGGAAAAAGCAGTTTACTAAAAGAGAACCGCACCCAATTGGAATCAGGAAATAGCAGGCCGCAGCGCCGAAAATAGTGAGAAGATATTTTTCAAGATAGATAACACTGAGAATCATTAAAAACCAGGTCGTAAACCGAGACAGCTGTTCTGCAAGAGGCGAGCAAATATCGGATGGCAAGGCAGAAACAGCGGCAGACGCACCGGCGGACGCGGCGGAAAGCGTCAACACGGTTGCACGGTTTTTGTCCAGAACTTCTATTGTATGAGAATAGGTAGCCGGATCAGTCAACTTGTTTGCGGCAAAGGTACAGGACAGAATGATGGTAAGAGAAAGAATGATGACGGCTGCAATGCGTAAGTATTTTGCCACTGGTGTATCCTCCCTTATTGTACTACTATAATAGTGAACTCCGGGTCAACAGACTTCACTGTAGCCGAAAGAAGGGCGGCCACAACGGTTTTTGCGTTTTCATTTGCAACAGCGATGATATTTTCATCAATCAGTTTCGCTTTCATAATATTATTGACCTGAACTGCCAACTGTGCGTTTTCTTCGGCAGTCAATTTGATCTCCTTTGGCGCTGCAAATCCTTTCTTTACACTTCCAAATTTGATTTGGTCCTGGGGAATGTTGATTGGGGATAAAACTGCATATGGAATTCTCACTGTCAGTGTTTTCAACTCATTGTTAACAGCAAAATCTGCTTCGGAAAGATGACTTAAATCTACCGTATATTGAGCATCGCCCACATAAGAAATGTCCTGATAGGCAGAAGTCCAACTCCAGCCGCCCAGCCCCTCATTGGCAATAGAAATGGTTTCAGTTAGATGTGCAGTGTGGACAATCAGCCGGGAGTCTTTTCCGTGGGTGAGAATGATGGGATCTTTAAATTCCGCAACGGTTCTCCGACCGTTTTTAGAGGAAAGGACAATTCGGTTGTCAGCCATTTCTTCTTCAATTTGGTTGGCGACTTCATCGCTAAACGTGCTCTTTTTGGATGGAAACTGACGAATCAGGAATATGCTTATGAGAATTACTACGAACAATACGGTTAAAATAAGAAGCTTTTTTAGAATGGTGGCTTTGGTAGGCACTTCGGGGGGCGATGTAATCATTTTTTTCTCTTCTTTCTGTCAATTCTATCACATCAAGGCCAAGAAGGGCCTCGAAAATGAGTGCATCCGTGTCACAGCTCAAGGATTTCCTTTTTCTTGGCATCAAACTCATCCTGAGATAGAATGCCCTCATCGACAAGTTGTTTTAATTTGCGCAACGTTTCGATTTTTTCATCATAAGAAATCAACGCACCCTGTGCATTTTTTGCGGGCTTTTCATTCTTGATCTTGCCAAGCAGGGAAGTGGCGCCGGATGCTGCCTTTTTCCAACCCTCCTGGATGCTGCCTTTGGCAGCATTTGTGAATCGGGAGAACTTGCTTGACTGCGCATTTTCGGAGGCTTCTGCATCGATGCTTTCAATTGTCTCAATATCCGCAGCCATTTCCTCATCGGAATAATTGAAGCAAGCCTTATCCAGTGCTGCATTGAGGCGGTTGGCCATCGGCATCATGGATACATAATTCAGGCTCCCTGAAATGACGCCACCCACAATGGGAACAGCTTTGGAAATTCCCTGCGCTACTGTGGTTTTTGTTACCTTTACGCCAATTGCTTTACCAATCTGTTTAATGATCGGATACCAGAAGGTTTTGGTCAACGCTTTCTGTGGCAGCTTCTTCAGTGTTGTTTTTGCGATCTGCGTGGAGAGAACGCGAACACCTGACACAGCGCCGGATACGCCGAACATCACACCACAATATAGAATTAACTGATTTCTGACCAACTCATCATCAAGTTGGTCCTCAGTCCATAGATCTGATGCACCATATAGATAGGACAATTCCTGAGCAAGGCGCAGAGCCATGCCAAAAAACTGTGCTACATCCGCCGGAACGGTTGCGGCCATTGCAAATCCGCCGGGGATACCGGCGACAAAAGACGCTACCGAAGACTGGCTGGTACGAATGAAAATCAGTTTTGTGGCGGCTTTTTCAATGTGCTCTTGGGAGACTCCGGCGCTGACCGGCCCCATATCAATGATGGCTTGTAAATCGATACTGTCGTTTGCAAAAGTCTCTGCAAGAAATTTGCTGCGGTTTACCTTTACTCCGGGTATTTTGACTGCATTGGTGATGATGGTTTCCAGTGCTATGGAGGTTGTTTCGTTTCTAGCCTGTTCCATAATCTTTCCCCTTTCTGGTATTGCCCTCTTTTATCTGATGGGTATCACGGGACTCCCCTTTTTCTTTATATTACAGTGCCGATTATATCAATGCAAGCCATTAGAATTAGCTAGAATTTTTTTTGCCCATTTGCACAAGGGGCTCTAGCGGAAATTGTTGATATTTTCCGCCAGAGCCCTTGCTTGGAGAAGATTGGTTAAAACGCTACTTATTCATCACCCCAGCCAGCTTCTGCAAAACCCGGCTGTTCACCTCCAGATAATACTGAAGCTCCTTACCGTTCAGATCGTCCTCGTCCCATTCTTCGAAGGCCTTGTCCATTTCGCCTGCCTTCGACAGCATCCCAGCGTATTGCCCCAGGAGGGAGAAATCCGTGGGATTCTGGGCGTATTTGCTCAGGAAATCGCAGTATTCATTGTAGAAGGCTTCGTAGGCGTCCATGGCCTCTTTGAAGGCAGGGCGCATGCCGTCGACCAGGGCTTCGGTGGGGGTGGGGACCTCTGCGGTGGTGGAGGGGACGGTAGTTTCGGTTGCAGCTTCGGTTGCGGCTTCGGTGGTAGCGGGAGATGTGGCATTGCTTTCGGTAGGCGCTGGGATAGCGCCGCCGGTTTGTTTGCTTTGCCCGTCATATTGATCCAGCGGAACAACGTACAGGTCGATTTCTTCAATGTTTTGGTCATGGACTGCATCCAGCAATTCCTGACCGCTACTGCCTTTTTCAAAGCTGAGCTTTATTTCGCTGTTGGGTGCGACACTTTGACGGACCACGACAAAGTTTTTCAGGGATTCTTTATCCTGAGGATCTACGAGACTTCCGTCGCTAGTGTTCACAATCAATCTTATGTAAGCCGTACCATACTGCTGCGTCAGGTTGCCGCCCATGGATACATAGCCGCACTGCGACAGGTTCCTGCCAACATAATCACGGACGTACTCGGTATGTGGGCCCGGTGAGGAAAGGATGGGGGTCAGCACGGGCGCTTCCGCGGACTTCCCAACAGGAGCGAGTGCCAAAACCAATTCGTCAATTGTTTGATATTGGACCCAGCTTTCGGATTCGGTTCCGTCCATTTCTGATCCGTAGATATATTTGATTTCTGTATTCGGCGCGATGCTTTGTCCAACCACACGCCACTTGCTCATATCGTCCTGATCCTGGATGTCCACATATTCCCCGTTGGGCGTGAGAAACGCAAAGTGCATATAGCCGTCTCCGTAATGATCGGCACGGAATCCTCCCATGGCGGTGTATCCAAAGGAGGCCAGATTCTTTCCGTAGTAATCCTTCATGTACCATGTGTACTTATCCGGTGAAATGTTGATTTCAACAAAGTCGTGGGGTTCGGTTTCCGGAAGAGGCTCCGTCTCAGTGGCGCCTGGCACTGTTTCGGCGGAAATATTTTCCAGGGTCGTGCTTGGGGCGGTCGTTTCCCGTTCTGCTTTTCCGCATGCGGCTAGGGACAGCGCTGTGAGCATCGCAAAAGTAAGGCATACCAGTTTCTTCATATTTGTTTTCCTCCTTATATGTGTCCTGTATTTACACCCCCACCCGGGGGCCGAATTCCAATGCGTCTGGTGTATACCCTTCGAGAACGTCTGCAAGCCCCTTTGGGACACCCACAAGCTTCAGATAGTTGAGAATGCGGATCTGACCCTCGATTTTCTCTTTTTCCGTTATCTTTTGGGACAGCAGTTTTTCCAGAACACGGTTGACATCGTACCCAGGGTCCAGCATGATATCCCGTATCTCATTCCGCTTCAGCCCCAGTTGGTAGTATAGGGCAATCTCCTGCAGCTTTTCTACGGCGGCATCATCATAGAGCTTGTAGCCGTCGTTTCCCTCTACCGAGTAATTGGCGTATGCCACGGCCTGAACCACATTTTCGTGATGGAAATAATACAAATGCTTTCGTGTGAGCCCGGTAAGAGCGCACACTTCCTTGACCGTTTTATACTCTTTCATACTCTGCATCCCTCGGGACGAGTATAGAGCGTTCCCGGAGAACGCTTCAATAGCTGTACCTGGGGAACGGAGGATGGATTTGCCAGCCGGGGCGGCCGTGTGCTTGTTTCTTGGGTCCATAAAATTACCCCCTGTTTGGTAGTAGCCCGCTGTGAGCCCTACAACAGGGGGTGTAAATTTTGCGAGGGGGATGAAAAGCAGCGCCCTTTCCTTAGCAGGAGAGGGCGCTGCACTGATAATCCAAAAACTACCCTAAATTCAAAAGTTTTTGCATCCGGCATCCAAAAACTTTCGAAAACTCGGTCAAAATAGCAGAGCGATGAGAAGTTCTTATCTCCGCCCCCGCCGCTCATAGATCTTTGCCAGCCCGCCTTCGCTGGTCTCCCGGAAGCGGCGGTTCAGATTGATGCCGGTTTCGTGCATGGCCCGGCAGACCATGTCGTAGCTGATGTTCCGGGAGCCGGTGAGGAAGTAACTCAGGTTGCAGGCGTTCATGGCGCGCATGGCAGCCACGGCGTTGCGCTCGATGCAGGGAATTTGGACCAGGCCGCAGATGGGATCGCAGGTCAGGCCCAAATGGTGCTCCATGGCCACTTCGGCGGCGTACTCCACCTGGTCCAGGTCCTGGCCGTAGAGCTCTGCCAAGGCGGCGGCGGCCATGGAGCAGGCGGTGCCGATCTCCGCCTGGCAGCCGCATTCGGCGCCAGAGATGGAGGCATTGCTCTTGGTCAGGTTGCCGATGATACCGGCAGTGGCGAGACCTCTGCAGATGGTTTCGTCGGAGTAGCCCTTGGTGTCCTGGATGTATTTAAGCACTGCGGGGAGGACACCGCAGGCACCGCAGGTGGGGGCGGTGACGATGGTGCCGTTGTCTGCGTTCTGCTCGGCCACGGCGTAGGCATAGGCGGCGATCTCCTGAAACTCCCGCAGGGCGGGGGCGTCGCAGCCGCCGGTTTTATTATAGAGGTAGCTGGCTTTCCGTTGGACATTCAGCCCTCCCGGCAGAGTGCCGGTGGCATTGAGGCCGTCCTCGATAGACTGCTTCATGGTTTTCCACACTGTCAGCAGAAAGTCCCAGATGTCCGGGCCCTCGTTGAGTTCCACATAGTCACTCAGGGTCGTGATATAGCGCCACTTGCAGAAATCGGCGATTTCAGCGAAGGAGTGCTCAATATAGACTTCTTCGCTGTCGTCTACCGGCCGGCCAGGGATGCGGATATCTCCGCCGCCGATGGATTCCACCCGCAAACGATTGATTTCAACTCCGTCCTTCAGGGCAATGAAGTCCAGCGTGTTGGGGTGGGAGTCCGGCAGTTCCTCGTCGGAGAAGATGATCTTGGTGGGCAGGGGGGCCAGGGTTTCCCGCAGGACCCGGTCCGTTCCGTGGCCCACGCCGGTTTTGCTCAGGGACCCATAGAGGATCACCCGGAAGGCGTCTGCCTGGGGATTTTCTCCCCGAAAAAGTCTGGCTGCCCGCTCGGGACCCATGGTGTGAGAGGAAGAGGGACCTTTGCCGATTTTGTATATTTCTCGAATGGATTTCATGGTGTGACCTCCAACGTTTATTAAAATTACTATACCAGAAAATCCGTTAAAAAACAATGGCATACATCAAAGAAAAGGCTTGACAGATGTGGTATAATAAATTGACTGATTCCATAAGAAATACACCTGAGAGGATGATATACAAACATGGCAAAGGATAAAAAAGTTGAGCAGATCACCGACATGGAGGTGGACTTCGCCCAGTGGTACACCGATGTGTGCAAAAAGGCCCAGCTCATCGATTACTCTTCCGTAAAGGGCATCTTCATTTACCGGCCCTATGGCTATGCCATTTGGGAGAACATTCAGCGGATCATGGACGCGGAGTTTAAAAAGGTGGGCGTGCAGAACGTGTACATGCCCATGCTGATCCCCGAGAGCCTGCTGCAGAAGGAGAAGGACCATGTAGAGGGCTTTGCTCCCGAGTGCGCCTGGGTCACCATGGGCGGCAATGAAAAGCTGGAGGAACGGCTGTGTATCCGTCCCACTTCCGAGACCCTGTTCTGCGACCACTTCGCCCAGATCATTCAGTCCCACCGGGACCTGCCTCTGAAGTACAACCAGTGGTGCAGTGTGCTCCGCTGGGAGAAGACAAGCCGTCCCTTCCTGCGCCATCGGGAGTTCCTGTGGCAGGAGGGCCACACCATGCACGCCACCGCTGAGGAGGCCAAGGCTTTCACGGAGCAGATGCTGAATGTCTACGCTGATTTCTGCGAGGATATCCTGGCCATGCCTGTGACCCGGGGCCAGAAGACCGACAAGGAGAAGTTCAACGGAGCGGAAGCTACCTACACCATTGAGTGCATGATGCACGACCGGAAGGCTCTCCAGGCCGGTACTTCCCATTACTTCGGTGATGGCTTTGCCAAGGCCTTCAACATTACCTTTACTGACCAGAACAACCAGCGGGTCAGCCCCTTCCAGACCTCTTGGGGTGCGTCCACCCGCCTTATCGGCGGCATCATCATGACCCACGGAGACAACAATGGTCTGGTGCTGCCTCCCAAGGTTGCCCCCATCCAGGTGGTGATCCTGCCTGTGGCCCAGCATAAGCCCGGCGTCCTGGAGGCTGCGGCAAAGCTGCAGGCTCGGCTGGAGCAGGCCGGCTTCCGGGTGAAGGTGGATGACTCCGACAATTCCATGGGCTGGAAGTGTGCCGAGTACGAGATGAAGGGTGTGCCTCTGCGGGTAGAGTGCGGCCCCCGGGATCTGGAGAACGACCAGTGCGTTCTGGTCCGCCGGACCGACCGGGAAAAGACTGTCGTGAAGCTGGAAGATCTGGAGAAGGCCGTGGCGGAGCAGCTGGCGCTGGTCCATCAGGGCATGTACGACCGGGCCAAGAAAAACCTGGAGGACCACATCTACGAGGCCCATTCCGTGGAAGAGGCCAAGGAGCTCCAGGAGAAAAACGGCGGCTTCATCAAGACCATGTGGTGCGGCAGCCTGGAGTGCGAGCTGAAGATGAAGGAAGTGGCCGGAATGTCCTCCCGCTGCATCCCCTTCAAGCAGGAACACCTGGGCGATACCTGCGCCTGCTGCGGCAAGCCCGCCAGCAAGATGATCTACTGGGGCGTGGCGTACTGATTTATTCCAAATAGCGACCGGGCCATCCTGCCTCAGGACGGCCCGGTTTTTGCAATTGCTTTTTATTTATAGAATTCCTGTACGAACCATTCCTCAAATTTTTCAGCATCGACGTCCATACAAACACTTACATTTGGCGTTTTTCCTCCCTGCGCATGGAATACCGTATCTGTTACCAATGCGCCGGCAGCCGGACCTTCCAGAGCGACTTCTATGTACTTTTCTTCTTCCGTGAATAATTCCGGATGCAGCATATATGCGATGGTGCAGGCATCATGGATCATCAGACCGGTTTCCATACTGCCGCCGCGATATTTTTTAAAGAGGGAATAAAGCATTTCGCCGGCTTTGCCGCTGTTTTTTACCTTTACGGCGGCATCCTTGTGCAGCAGTGCCTTTTCCGTAACATCCAGGCCGAGCATATGTATTTTTACACCGGACTGGAAAACGACGGCCGCCGCGTGAGGATCGATATAAATATTGAATTCACTGATGGAGTTCATGTTTCCCCTGTATATTCCGCCGCCCATCATGACAAGCTCATCAATGTTGTTCTTTACCTCTGGATACATTAAGAACAGCAAGGCGATATTCGTCAATGCGCCGATTGGCACGAGCGTGATTTTTTCCGGGCTTTCCAGGATGATTTTTCGCATCGCTTCTACGGCGTGGACTGGCAGCGGCTTTCTTGTGACCGGTGGAAATTCGTAGCCGTCCATTCCGCTCTCTCCGTGAATATCTGCACTGTTTCTCAGTTTGCGCAGGATCGGCTGTGCTGCACCTTTTGCTACCGGAACATCGGCCCCCAGAAATTCCACCAATTTCAGCGCATTCTGTGTCGTTTTTTCCACATCAACATTTGCCGCGACGGTGCTTAATAACTTTACATCAAAATAGTCATTTTGAAGGGCAAGGGTGATAGCGGCGGCGTCATCGATTCCCGGGTCTGTGTCGATAATAATGCTTCTGTGTTTCATCTTTGATATTCCTTCTTTCTTTGCAATTGTGTTTTTGCTTTACCTGAATTATAATGGATGCGGGAAAATAATGCTATGACATTTGTCATATAGGGAGAAAAATTCATGAAAAGAATACATGACAGAGATGTGATCCAATCTTATATCAGACAATATCAGGATGACGTAAAACAGTATTTTTCGGAGAAATATTTTGATTCTTTCGAACTGTTGGAGTATGCCCCTTCCGAAACGGTTTGTCGGCAGGGACAATATCTGGAAGGGCTCTATTTTCTCCTTACAGGGGAAATAAAAATCATACGGATACTCGGCAATGGAAAAGAGCTGATCCTGAATACGTATGAAACGCCTTGCCCTATCGGTGAAATAGAGTTTTTACTTGAAAAGCCGGTGATTTCTTCTGTTGTTACACAAAAGAAATCGCTGCTTCTGTATTTACCTGCCCCAGGCCCTCAAAAAGAACTCTTAGCGGATGCGCGCTTTTTATATGCAGTCGCCCATAGCCTTGCGGATAATATTTATCAACTGGATTTGAACAATTCAGTCAATCTCATTTATTCCGTAAAGGAACGCCTTGCAACCTATATATTATCGGTTGAGAAGAATGGATTCTTTACATTGAATTTAACTACGCTTGCCAACTCCATTGGGACAAGTTACCGGCATTTGCTCCGTGTGGTAAACCAACTTGTGAGTGGCGGAATCATTGAGAGGCAGCATCGTGCCTATTGTATTTTGGATTTTGATGGGCTTTTAAGATATGCGGTGGATAAGGAATAGAAGGCCTCAAAAAACTTAAGAAAGGATTAAACCTGGGTACGGTTGACTTTTTGACGGGAGTTTCGTATGATAGCACCAGTTATAAAGGGGGCTTCCCGGAAGGATAAAACGGATGCTCCCCAACGCTCCATAGGAGGATGAATACATGAAATTCAAACGTTTGGCGGCCCTCGGCGCTGCTGCCTGCCTGGCGGCGTCTCTCGTTGGCTGCGGAAGCGACAAAACAGCGGTATATGTTCAGCAGGTCAGCGCCCTGTCCGGGGTGTCTTCTACGGACCGATTCTCTGCCATGGTGGTCTCGGATAATATTACGGAGATCAAAAAGGATTCCGATAAGAGTGTTTCTGAGCTCCATGTGAAGGAGGGCCAGGACGTGAAGAAGGGGGATCCCCTCTTTACCTACGATACAGATCAGCTGCAGCTGGCAGCGGATAAGCTGGACCTGGAGCGGGAACAGCTGAGCTCCAGCATGTCGGACTACGACACCCAGATTGGCGAGCTGGAGCGGGACCGGGATAAGGCCAGCGCAGACCGGAAGCTCCAGTATACCATTCAGATCCAGTCCCTGCAGGTCAGCAAAAAAGAAGCGGAACTGAATATGAAGACCAAGAAGGCAGAGCTGGAAAAGGCCCAGAAGCTGCTGGACAATGCCACCATTATGTCTCCTGTCACCGGACGTATTCAGGCAATCAACGAAAACGGCACCGACAGCCAGGGCAACGCGGCGGCTTATATCACCATCCAGCAGGCGGGCTCCTACCGGGTCAAGGGAATCATCGGAGAGCTCCAGCAGAGTGCTCTGCGCCAGGGGGACAAGGTCCTCATGACCTCCCGGGTGGACAGCACCAAGACCTGGACCGGCACCGTCAGCCAGATCGACTACGAAAACCCGGTAAAGAGCGACAATAACAGCTATTCCATGAACAGCACCGATTCGGTGAATCAGTCCAGCAAGTATTACTTCTATGTGGAGCTGGACAGCATCGACGGGCTCATCATGGGTCAGCATCTCTACCTACAGCGGGACAGCGGCGACGGCGCGGTCTCCGGTGTGCCGGTGCAAAGCGCCTATATCTGCTTTGAGGACGACGGAAGTGCCTATGTCTGGGCAGAAAACAGTCACGGCAAGCTGGAAAAGCGGGCCGTTACCCTTGGTACCTATAATGAGGAAACGGACTTTTACGATGTGACCCAGGGCCTCAGCGAAACGGACTACATTGCTTTCCCGGATGAGGAGCTCTGCAAGCCCGGTGCACCGGTGTCCCATACCCCCGTCGCTTCCGAAGGAGACGAGGGCATGTCCGACGGCGGCATGGTGGATGAAGGCGTGATGGATGAGGGCCTGGTAGACGCCGGTACCGGGGATGCCATGAACTTTGAGGAGACCCAGATGGATCCGGAGCAGACTGTTGAGGCCCTGGAGACCACGGACAGCGCCGAAGAACTTCAGGCGGATCCGGAATCCGTGGTGGAGTCCTCTGTAGAAGCGGGGTGACATCTTGAGCATTCTGAAACTGACAGACATCTGCAAGGACTATATGCAGGGCAAGGAGCCGGTGCGGGTGCTGAAAAACGTGAATCTGGAGGTCCAGAAGGGGGACTACATCGCCATTATGGGCCCCTCCGGTTCCGGCAAGTCTACTTTGATGAACATCATCGGCTGCCTGGATGTGCCTACCTCCGGAAGCTACGAGATGGATGGCAAAAACCTGAAAAACATGAACGACGATAACCTGGCGGAGATCCGCAATAAATATTTGGGCTTCGTGTTCCAGAGCTATTACCTGATGCCCAAAATGGAAGCTGTGGATAATGTGGCACTGCCCCTGCTGTATGCCGATGTGCCATTGAAGGAGCGCCGGGAGCGGGCAGAAGAGGCCTTGAAGATGGTTGGCCTGGAGGACCGGATCCATTTTCTACCCAACCAGATGTCTGGCGGCCAGTGCCAGCGGGTGGCCATTGCTCGGGCCATAGTCACCAATCCTGCTTTGCTGCTGGCAGACGAGCCTACCGGCGCTCTGGACAGCAAGTCCGGTAAACAGGTCATGGAAATTTTTGACGATTTAAGCGCCAAGGGTATGACCATTCTGATGATCACCCACGACTCCGATGTGGCGAAATGGGCCAAGAAGACCTACCACATTCTGGACGGCGAGCTCTTTACCACCGAGCAGGGAGGGATCGGCCATGAAGCTTAAAATCCCCAAGATCCCGAAACGTGCCCTGATCATCGGCGGCTCTGTGGCCGGGGCCCTGGCCATTGGCGTGGGCATCTTTGCCGGTGTGGCCAATTCCGGTCAGAAACCGGTGTATGTCTATTCTTTCGACATTGCGGGCACTACCAACTACTGGGGAGACAACCAGGAGACCTATGGTCCCGTTCGGTCCGACAATATCCAGACCGTCATGCTCTCTGACACGCAGACTGTGACCAGCATCAACGTCAAGGTGGGAGACACCGTTAAAAAAGACGATATTCTCATGTCCTACGACTCCACTCTTTCGGAGCTGGCGCTGGAAAAGAAGCGGCTGAATGTGGAGCAGCTGAAGCTCCAGCTCCAGCAGGAGAAGGACCGGCTGGCGGAGATCAATAATCTCCAGCCCTATACGCCTAAAGAAACGAAGAAATTCACCCCTTCTTTCGAGGGGGAAGATGCGTTCCAGGGGGGAGAGCCTTATCGTCCCACGCTGAAATACCGGAATGCGGACAATGACTGGTACTGCGATCCGGAGAAGTGGACCGGCAATCTTGGCACAAGTGAATCGGATCCGTTGATCCTCTGGGTAAAGCACGGAGGCGGAGCTACTGCAGACATGATGGCAGATGCGGCGGACTTTTTGAAAGAGGCCCGCTATTGGAATGCCTATCATGCGTGGGAGAGTACCGGTTCCGGGGAAACAAATCCGGAGGAGGAAACAACGGAGCCTGTGGAAGAACCAAAGCGGGAAGATATTTCGGACTTTTACATGATTCTGAAGCAGGCCTACGGCGACCAGACCAAGGGCTACGCCTATGTCTATTTCGGCATGCATGTCTATCTGACGGAAGGCGGCTACTATTTTGTCCCCTTTGACGCTTCCGATAGTTCCGATTACACGAAGGACCCCATTGATTACGGCGATACCTCCACCGACGACGAGCCGGAAGGCACCGTTTACACCCTGGCGGAAATCGTCAAAATGCGGCAGGACCAGCAGAAAACCATTCTGGATGTGGAATACAAGATTAAGGTTGCCGAGGCGGAGTACAGCATTGCCCAGCGGGAGACCAAGGACGGCAATGTCCGCTCCGAGGTGGACGGCAAAGTGGTATCTGTGCTGACAGAGGAAGAGGCCAAGGAGAAAAAGCAGCCCATCATCAAGGTCTCCGGTGGCGGCGGCTACTACGTGGTGGGTTCCATCAGCGAACTGAGCCGGGACAAGCTGGCCATCGGCAGCGAAGTGACGATCAATGACTACCGCAATGGCAACTTCTGCACCGGCACAGTGGTGTCCATTGGCGACTATCCCACCCAGAGCGGCGGCTATGGCAACGGCAATACCAACGTCAGCTACTATCCCTTCAATGTGTTTGTGGAGGAGTCCGCGGACCTGGTGGGCGGGAGCTATGTAAACATCAACTATTCCCTGTCGGATGAGGACGGCGGCGGCATCTACCTGGCCAGTGCTTTTATCCGCAAGGAGGACGGCCAGAATGTAGTTTACGTCCAAGGAAAGAACGGCAAGCTGGAAAAACGGGTGGTCACTACCGGTAAAACCATCTGGGGCAGCAACAAAGAGATCCTTTCCGGCATTACCGCCGAGGATAAGGTTGCCTTCCCCTACGGAAAGAATGTCAAAGTGGGCGCGGCCACGGAAATCGGGGACTACAGTACCCTTTACGGAGAATAAGGAGGTGCCTTCATGGTAGAAAATATACATCTTGCCTTTGAGGGCATCTGGAGCCACAAGCTCCGCTCCGTCCTGACCATGCTGGGCATCATTATCGGCATTGCGGCCATCATCACCATTGTCTCCACCATCAAGGGTACCAACGAGCAGATCAAGCAGAACCTCATTGGCGCGGGCAACAACGTGGTCTCGGTCCAGCTGAACCAGAACGGCAACCAGTACGACCTGGGCTGGAACCAGGTGCCGGACTGCGTCCGCACGATTTCTGAGGAGACCCGGCAGGAGCTGAAGAAGCTCTCCGGGGCGGAGGAGGTCTCCCTGTACACCTCCCGTCAGTATGTAGACGGCTTTTATTATCAGGATACCGCTTTTAACGGCAGCCTGATCGGCGTGGACGAGTACTATATGAGCGTCTATGGCTACCAGGTCCGGTCCGGCCGAGGCTTTACGGAGAAGGACTACCAGAACTATCGGATGGTGGCTCTGGTGGACAGCACCGCCGCCGAGTCCCTGTTCAACGGTGTGGACCCGGTGGGCCAGTGCCTGGAATATGGGCAGCAGGTGTTTACTGTGGTTGGCGTGGTGGGAGCCCGAAAGGAGTTTACGCCCACCATCAACTCCATAAGCGACTACAATCTGTATGTCAACGACAGCGGCGGCAGTGTTTATATTCCCAGCAGTGCCTGGAACAACATCTATGCCTTTGACGAGCCCCAGAGCGCGGCTATCAAGGTGAAAAACACGGATGTCATGGCCACCGTGGGCAAGAAGGCGGCGGACATTTTGACCCAGACCCAGATCACCGGCACGGATACGGGCTTTGACTACCGCAGCGCCGGCATGCTGGAGCAGGCCCAACAGCTGCAGAATATGAGTAAATCCACCAACACCCAGCTGATCTGGATCGCAAGCATTTCCCTGCTGGTAGGCGGCATCGGCGTTATGAACATCATGCTGGTGTCCGTTACCGAGCGGACCAGTGAGATCGGCCTGAAGAAGGCCATCGGCGCCAAGAAGAAGCGGATCCTGCTGCAGTTCCTGACGGAAGCGGCGGTGCTGACCAGCATCGGCGGCATCATCGGCGTACTCACCGGCGTTGGACTGGCAGAGCTGATCTCCACCATCATGCAGATCCCGGTGGCGATCAGCATTCCTGCGATCCTGATCGCGGTGGTGTTCTCCACCCTCATCGGCGTGGTGTTCGGCCTGCTGCCCGCAACCCAGGCGGCAAATCTGAACCCCATCGATGCTTTGAGAAGAACCTGAAAAATGTCAACAGCCCCTGTGGAAAACTCCACAGGGGCTGTTAAACTGAAACGGTGTTTATTTCGATTCCAGAATGGGTTTTCGATATTTCCAGTAGTAGCCGTACCCTGTTACGTCTGCCAGGAACCAGCCGATGGGAATGGCCATCCAGATGCCGATCTCCCCGATGGGCCCCGCCAGGGCATAGGCCAGCAGCACCCGGGTGCCCAGGGAGATGACTGTGAGGACTACGCTCATGCCCGGCTTCTTTACCGCCCGGTAGAAGCCATACAGCAGGAACAGCAGCCCGATGCCAGGGTAGAAGGCACCCTCAATTCGCAGGTAACGAATGCCGCAGCGGATCACATCCACCTCCTCTTTCTGAATGAACAGCCCCATGAGCTGCCTGGCGAAGACAAACACCAGACAGGAGATCATCAGGGAGAACAGAGCGCTGATGACGGTGGCGGTGCGAAAGCCCTGCTTCAGCCGGTCCTTCTTGCCGGCGCCAAAGTTCTGAGCGATAAAGGTGGAGAAGGCGTTTCCAAAGTCCTGAACAGGGAGATAGGCAAAGGCGTCAATTTTCACTGCCGCGGCGAAGGCGGCCATGGTAACTGGGCCGAAACTATCTACCAGCCGCTGAACCATGAGGATGCCAAAATTCATGGTGGACTGCTGGACGCAGGTCATAAGGGACAGGTCCAGAAGCTCCGAAAGGGTTTTGCGGTCAAAACCGCAATGCCGCTTCGCTGGCAGCAGATCCCGGCAGCGGAGGAAGACATAGGCGGTAATGCCAATACCCGATACATACTGGGCAATCACAGTGGCAACCGCCGCCCCGGCTACGCCCCAGTGGAGCACCAATACAAAATACAGGTCCAGAACCACGTTGAGCAGGGCACTGATTCCCAGAAACCACAGAGGGGTCACGGAGTTTCCCACGGAGCGAAGAAGATTCGCAAAAAAATTATAGAGGAATGTGGCTGGGAGCCCAATGAAGATGATCAGCAGGTATACCCGCATAGAGCTGTAGAGCTCGTCGGGAATTTGCAGGAACCGAAGAATTCCGTCGGCGAAGAGAAATACCAAGGCGGTAATGACTACGGTTACAGAACCGATCAGGCAGAAGCCCTGGAACACTGCCCTGCGAAGCTGCTCCCGGTCACCCTTTCCCAAATAGATGGAAAAGAGGGCTCCGGCGCCCAGGGATAGCCCCAGGAAGATGGAGGTCAAAAAGGTCATCAGGGTAAAGGCAGAACCCACAGAGGCCAGAGCGTTACGGCCTAAGGCCTGACCGACGATCAGGGTGTCGGCGATGTTGTATAGCTGCTGCAGCAGGTTTCCGGCAATCATGGGCAGGGCGAACTTCATGAGTCCAAGGGAGATGTTCCCTTGGGTCAGATCTTGGTACATGGGGGCACTTCCTTATCTGTATGGTGAAAACATTATATCAGCTATAAGCCGGAAATACAAGTGGTCCGCATATAACGCACACCTGTCCTTGGTAAAAATATCCAAAAATAACGGTCGTAATTTGTCAAAAAGTGCTTGACAAAAGGACTTCCCGGTGGTATCATATGCAAGCTGTCTGATGAACGGCCCCAAAACAGCCGGGAGGACGCAAAAAACAGTGAAAATCCTTTGAAAAACTTGAAAAAAGTTCTTGACAAAAGGAAAAAGCTGTGATAAAATAAACGAGTTCGAATGAGCGAGAGCTCAGCGCCGAACCGTCTGTACCTTGTAAATTGAATAACGTTAAGACGAACTATTAACACCTTGGACAATTAATGGAATTGTTTAAGCGTAAGCGAAAAACAGCCAACGAAAATTCTTGAGTAATTAATGCTAGAAGCAGATTATTCAAAAACTTGATTTGAAGCCTTCGGGCTTTAGATACAATTTTTTGAGAGTTTGATCCTGGCTCAGGACGAACGCTGGCGGCGTGCCTAACACATGCAAGTCGAACGGAAACAAAGATTTCGGTTTTTGTTTTAGTGGCGAACGGGTGAGTAA
>JBNMHR010000032.1:0-21003 GCA_050872865.1 Faecousia sp.
AATGTTCCATTTACTTCCGCCTGCATGGATTTGTAGCCAGAGGCGATTTTCTTTACATAGGGTTCCTTCAGCGGCTCCACCACTAGGACAGCCATTTTCTCCGGCTCCCCGTAGACGGCCCGGGCCTGTTCCACAATATCCACCGGGGTCCGCTCATAGGCCGCCGCCTCTGCGGCATATTCCCGCTCCGCCTTTTCCGCAAAGGCTAGCATTTCATCAATGCGGGATTTGTCCGGGTTTTCAAGTCCTTCCCGGACAGCTTCCGGGTCAAAATCCAGCCATTCCTCATAGCCGGTAGCCTCCTTGAATTTCTCCAATTCGGCGGGAAGGTAGTCTGTGGCTTTCTGACCCAGAGCTTCCAGCTTCTCACTGTAATCCGCGATTCGTCCCGCCAGAAGTTTTTCCTGGATATCCGCCCACGCTTTTTGCGCGTTGGGGAAAGCAGCGGCGTACCGGGGATCTTCCTGCCGGAAAAGAGCGTCCATATCATGGGCAATGTCAGCGGCCCACTCCGCAATTTCTTCCTTGGAAAGATTTTCTTCGGGAACAGACATGACCCGGTACTCCTCCGGGATATTCTCCGGGTTGCCATCGTAAACCTCCACGAAGGAATCTCCGGTATCCCGGACATAGCCGTAGTCGGTGAACTGACCATCTTCATCCAACGCCACATCCCGTCCGTAGGCTTCATAATCAATGTAGTTTTCCAAATAGTCCGGCACCTGCATGGCTTCCAGCTCATAGATATAGTACCGGCCCAGGTCGTCATAGTCGGTGATATTAGGATTCACCTCATAGCAATCCAGATTCTCCGTCAGGTTTATCATGTCCTGCAGGCTGCCGCCGTGGTCGCCCACTGACATAGCCGCCTGGAACTGCTCATATTCACTCTGGCTAAATTCATCCAATTTGGAAGCAAGATAATTCAGCTCGTCCAGATTGACATATTCTCCCAGCTTGTCATACAGGCCGTCCACATAGCAGTCATAGTCTGTAATGAACCATTCCTCATAGGTGTATCCAAAATCGTCCTTCTGGCCGATGCCGATACTGTCCAGGGTGGCCTTTATTTCTTCCGCTGTGGTGGGGAATTTTACCCATTCGCCTATCAGTTCGCCCTCGTTGTATTTGCCGAGGTTCGTAATGAAAGCGGCGAAGGGATAATCCCGGTTATATTCATATGTAGGCATCCTGCCGCCTCCTTACCGCTCCGGCCCGGTGTGGCTGAGGTCCCGCTCCGTGGCCGTCTGGGCAGCGCATTCCTCCTTGGCGGCGTTCAGACGATCCCGGAGGGAGGGGCGTTTTTCCAGCTTTGCCCGAAGGATGCTGTCCAGATCCCGGTCAGAAAGGTCCGAGAGGTTGTCCTGGGGCACCTGGAACATGACGATACGCTCCCCAACCTGGGCGTAGACCTCAATGGTCTGGAACCGGCGATTGTATTTATTCGCCAGATCGTCAGGCAGCGAAGCAATTTTGTCCCCATCCATGCCGACGACCAGGAAGGTGCCGGCAATCACATCATAGACCTGGCCCCGGCCATTGTAGAGGGCCCGGTTCCATTCCAGACCGGATTCTCTGCCGTCCTCCCGGCAAAGCACGGCCACCTCTGGCCCGAAGGGGTTAGTGACGGAGTAGTCGCCGCCCAGGATGCTATGGAAATCGCTTTCTTCCACCTCCCGCAGGCAGGGGGCTTTCCGTGGCTCCACCACAAGAATTTGCATAGCCTTGGGCTGGTCATCCAGGGCAGGGTCATAGGCGGTGAGCTTTTTGTAGTCCTGCAGGTCAGAATAGAGTACGTCCTGTTCCGTCTGGCCCAGGTCCTTCAGCCTGGATTCCAGAAAAGCAACCTTGCCATCCGTCAGCCAGTCATAGAAGGCTGCCACCTGAGACCGTTTCTCCGGGTATTTTTCGGCATACCCCCTGTCAAAATCCCGAAAGAAACTGTCAAACTGAACCGCCAGGTCCTCCGCCCAATCTTTCTTTTCCTCAGCGGTCAGCAAAAGCAGCTCCGGCGTGAACACGATGTAGTCTGCCGGGATGGTGTCCGGGTCGCCGTCGTAAAACTCCGCAAAGGGGGAGCTGGTGGGAGAGATATAGCAATTGTCCTCAATGGAACCGCCCTCAGATTCCGCAACATCCCGCCCAAAGGCCTCATAGTCAATGTAGTCCTCCAAGGCCCGCAGGGTGGAATAGTCGTAGGTGTCCCGCTCATGGAGGACATACTGGGCCAGATCCTCATAGTCTCGGATGTTCGGTTCAATATCGTAGCAATCCAGATTTTCCGTCAGGTTGATAAAATCCTGGATGGTGTCACAGTGACGCCCTGTATCCACAATGGCCTGGTAAGAGCCAAACTCCCCATCCGTCAGGGCTTCCAGGGCAGCGGCCAGGTAGTTTAGTTCGTTGATATCTGTACAGTCCTCCACAGCGGCGGCGTTGTAAAGGTGGCAGTCCACCTCACCCAGATACCAGCCCTGCCGGTCCCCGCCGATATTTTGCAGCAGCTCCCGGAGTGCCTGCTGTGTGGTGGGCAGCTCCAACCACTGCTCCCGCTCCGGCTCCACCTTGTTGACAACGCGGACAGAAATAGGGAAAAGAGACCCATCATACCGTTTTTCCAAATCGTGACCTCCTTATGTTTTCTTTTGAAATTCCAGCTTGTAGTGAACATATTTTTCGCCGGTGTCATCCAGCAGCACCGCGGCATCGTAGGTGACGCCCTTCTTTTCAGACCACATACCCTTGACGAGAATCCGCCCTTTTTTCAGAAGGTCAGCCGCCATTTTGGCAGTCAGCACCTTTTTCCGGGAAGTCCAGAACCGGTCATCCTTCCAGAGAACAAAGCCGCAGCTGCGGTCCGAACAGGCAAAGTTCTTTTTCCCCTCATAGACGGGCTTTCCGCAGCAGGGGCAAATACCAATGCTTTCCCGCTCCGGGGCAAACAGTGCCCGGCCTTCCTCGGATACCTGGGAATGGTCAGAAACAAGCACCCGCACCATATCCCGGATGCCATCCAGGAAGGTATCCGGGGAGGCGGCACCCTTGGCGATCTCCACAAGCTGCTGCTCCCATTCAGCGGTGATCATGGGAGAGGTCAGGGGCTCCGGGAGAATGGAGATCAGGTTGATACCGTCCTGAGTGGGAACCAAACTCTTGCCCTTGCGATTCACAAACCCAGCGGCCACCAGTTTTTCAATAATGGCTGCCCTGGTAGCAGGAGTGCCCAGGCCCTTCCGTTCGGCATCCTCCGGGACGTTGTCCTTTCCGGCGTTCTCCATGGCCGATAGGAGAGTATCTTCGGTGTAGGGTTTCGGCGGCTGTGTGAAGCGCTCTACTACAGTTGGGGCAGCTACTTCGTAGGTGCTTCCTTCCACAAAGCCAGGGAATGCCGTTGCTCCCTCCGGGGCTTCATTCAAGAAGGTGCGGAAAGCCTGGTCAACATCTCGCCAGCCATCGGAAAGAACCCGCTTACCCTTTGCGGTAAAGGATTGCCCGCCGCAGGCAAAGGTAGCTGTAACTGCCTCATACACATAGGACTCCGCTGCCGCACACAATAGTTTACAGCAGACCAGAAGCAGAAGATTCCGTTCTCCCACAGGCAGGGCGTGAAAATCAGCCTTTTCCAGTTCCATCGTGGGGATGATGGCGTGGTGGTCAGACACATCTTTGTCAGAAACAAGCGACAATACATCTGGGAAGAAGTCTTTGCAGCCATCGAATGGCGGCACACTGGCCGCCAGATGCAGAATACAGGACGCCGTTTCCGCCATATCGGAGGTCAGATATCGGCTGTCTGTCCGGGGATAGGTCAGCAGTTTCTTCTCATAGAGGCTCTGGGCGTAGTCCAACGTCTGCTTTGCGGTGTATCCCAGCAGACGGTTCGCCTCCCGCTGCAAGGTGGTAAGGTCATAGAGCTTCGGTGGCTGTTCCTTCTTCTGTTCTCGTATGACGGAGGTACAGACAGCGGCGGCCCCCTTGCAGGCCGCCGCTGCCAGCTCTGCTTCCGTAGAATCGGTGAACTTCTCCGACACCGCTTCGGCTCCGTTCACTTTCAGCCGCAGGACATAGTATTTCTCCCTCTGAAACTGGGAGATTTTCCGTTCCCGCTCTACCAGCATTGCCAAAGTGGGTGTCTGTACCCGGCCCACGTTCAAGGTGCGGTGGTAAAGGACAGAGAAAAGCCGGGTGGCGTTGATGCCCACTAACCAATCCGCTTTCTGGCGGCAAAGGGCACTCTGATACAGGGCTTCATAGTCCGTACCGGGGCGCAGGTCTGAAAAGCCCTCCCGGATGGTGCTGTCCGCCATGGAGGAGATCCAAAGTCGCCGCACCGGCTTGCGGCACCTGGCCATTTCATACACCAGTCGGAAGATAAGCTCCCCCTCCCGGCCAGCGTCGCAGGCGTTGACGATGGTGTCCACATCGGAGCGGCCCATAAGGGTGCGGAGATTTTCAAAGGCCGCCTCCTTGCCGGGGGCCAGCACATAGCGGAATGGCTCCGGCAGGATTGGCAGGTCCTCAAAGTGCCATTTTCGGAAACGGGGATCATACCCGGCGGCATCCATGGGAGATACCAGGTGGCCGACACACCAGGAAACCAGCAGGTCGTTTCCTTCATAAAAGCCGTCAGCCCTGGATGTAGCACCCAGGGCTGACGCAATAGAAGCGGCGACGCTTCTTTTTTCAGCGATAATTAGTTTCATACCTCGTCCTCATTCAAATATTCTTCGTCCTCCAGATCAAAATCGTCCAAATCAGAAGGGACATTCTTTTTCTGCTTGGGCTTTACCACCACAAAATAGTAACCGGCACCGCCGCCCATTGCCAAAAGCAACACCAGCAGGAGCAAGGCACTTCCAGCCGAATTGTCTTTCTGCGGAACAGGTTCAGTGGCAGCCGGTTTTGTCTCCTTGCCAACGCACTTTGACATACTGGTCATGCACAGCTCACAGGATGTATTGATATTCCCAGCCGTGCATTTCTCGGTGCAGGAGCAGACAATGGGCGTTGTGGGCAGCTGTTCCTCGTCAATCAGATCCAGCAGGTCTGCCTCATCCACCTGATTTAGGAAATGGACGGTGTTTTCTCCGCTGGCTGCCCGGTCAATGATGATGTAGAAATAGTGGCCGCCCTTGGATTTGACGGTGATAAACTGCTTGTCCGCATCCCCGTGGATGTCGTCTACAATGGTCATATTGCCCTCGGGGGTTAGAACATTGTCATTGTGTTCCGGCTCGGTAATTTCCGAATCGCCGCTGGGGTCGTCTCCTGTGGCGAAGGCCGTTACAGAAAGGCTTGTTACCAGAAGTACCATGAGCAGGAACAGGGTGAAAAGTCGATAAACCTTAGATTTCATTGGTATCCGCCTCCATTTCAGCGTCATCCTCTTTCTCCAGTTCAGCCCGCATTTCTTCCGGCAGGGCGATCTGCCCACTGGCATAGGCCCGCAGGAATGCCGTCAGCTCCCGATTATCCATTTTCACTGCCTTTACCATACGGACGATTTCTAAGTTTTCTTCCTCGGTCAGTTGGGTTTCCAGGGTGCGGAGCTTTGCCTGAAGCTGGGAAATCTTTTCCTTCGTCTTCTTGATATCCTTTCGGATCTTGTCAGTTGTTGCCATAAAATATCCTCCATTTTTATTGATAAGGTGGTTTTGCAAAAGCATAAAAATGCGCCTGCCAGTATGTTGTGTTGATATCCACATAGCGGATGGGATCTCCGCAGTGCAGCATCTTCCCGGCACCCACATACAGCCCCACATGAGAGATGCCGGGGGTATCGTAGGTGCCCTTGAAAAAGATAAGGTCGCCGGGCTGGGCGTTGGCCTTGGATACCGGCGTACAAAGATTGTATAGTCCCTGGGCGCTGGTGCGCCCCACGTTCCATACGCCGCTGTTTCGCATGGACCAGCAGATGAAGCCGGAACAGTCAAAGGACGTATTGGGATTGCTGCCGCCCCAGACATAGGGCATCCCGATATACTTTTCCGCCTCCGTAATGAGTGCGGAAAAAGTTTCGTCCGCCAGCACTTCGCCGGGAATTTCGTACTTGGGCGGCGTTTCCGAATACTTGCCCACATAGGACGAGTTTGGAAATAAATCTTCCCGATTGCCCAGGGTCGCCATATAGGCGGCGTACATGCTCAACCCATCCTCGCCTAGGATCTCCACAGGGATATGGGAGAGATTCCGGTTTTTCAGGGTCACGGTGCAGATGGTGTAGGTGTAGGGCACGTCAACCTCCACCTCGTAATCCTCCATAATGGGTTGGCCCTTCTTATCCAGCAGCACCTTTCCGGTTTTCGGGTCACGCATGGGCCGCTGCTCAATCTCCGTTTCTGCGCGGTAGCGGGTTTCGGTTTTCACGGTTTCCGTCAGGACGTATTGCAGCCCGAACAGGCGGTTCAGGTCGTCCTTCACCTGGTCTATGGTAAAGAGTCCATCGTGGAGCGCGGAGAGAAGGGAGATCAGCACATAGGGGTCATGCTCGATGGTATCCAGCTCAAAATGGTATTCATCATAGCTGTGGGTGCTTTCGTAATTCTGTAATCTGTTTCGCAAGTCCGCCTCCATGGCGCAGTAGGCGCTTTCAGCGTCCAGCATATCCTTGTCCTCTGACAGGTAGGACGTGCTTACAAAGCTGCTGATGCCGGAGCCAGCCATTACGGAACACGAGGAGACACCGCCAATCAGGAACAGGAGCAGTACCCCGATACCCAGAATAACCGCCAAATACCCTTTGGATTGCCTGACTTTCTGGGCAAATTCCCGTAGGGAACTTTTTATGCTGCCAAAGCCTTTTCCCGTAGATTCCGCTGTCCTCCGCACCTGCCGCATCTGTTGGACATACTGGCGCTGGATACGTTTTTTCTGCAAATACCGGGAAAGCGGATTGGAGCTGGCAATGTTGGGATTTTCCTGCACCGCTTTCTGATAGGTAAATTCCGCATTGGCACGGTCAAAGGCTCGCTGGGCTTTCTCCACATCCCACCAGGGCTTTTGACGCTGGTGTTCTATCGCCTGCCGCATACCACGTTCTCCCAATCGCAGCCCACGCTCCGCCATTTCCTCGCCCTTATGTCCGGCCTCCACACCCACGTTTTTCTGTTCGACCTTGTG
This sequence comes from Faecousia sp., assembly GCA_050872865.1. GTDB lineage: Bacteria > Bacillota > Clostridia > Oscillospirales > Oscillospiraceae > Faecousia. The sequence goes on from JBNMHR010000032.1 coordinate 7,120, forward strand.
AACTTCGTTGTGGATTTCCTGCTCCAACCGCTGCAAGGGCATACGGAGCGGGTCATGGCGCAGCTTGGCATTGGGCGGCCTGTCCACCTCCTGATAAACAGACACAGTTTTCGCCCTTCCGGTGGCCTCATCATAAATTCGCTGCCGTACCTTTTTCCGCTGCTTCGGGATGTCCTCCTTGGCAGCGTCCAGTCTGTCCGCCGCGGCATTAGAGCGGTGAATGGCATCCGCCAGCGCCGGATTCTCCAAATCCTCTTGGGAAAATTGAAGCCGAGAGGACTGTTTTTTTTCGCTGCCAACGTCCGTTTCCTTTGGCCTGCCGCTGATATGCTCTACTTCTCCTGTGGATAGATTTTCCGCTACCGCGCCGTCCTTGGTCATCTTCTGGACCACTTTCGCCCGGGCTTTTCGCTGCTCTATATCTGTTCACCTGCCTTCCCGTAAGGGCACTCGTTGCCGCACAGCCCTTGCTCGATTTTGGAAATGTAGTGGAAAATGGGATACGCCTGGGGTGGGCAGACAGCGTTGCCCAGGGTTTTCAGCCGCAGTACCCGGTTCTCCATGCGATCAGTCATACGGGGGATTCCCTCCGGCTCTTTTGCCCAGAGGGTACGTCCGTCCATCCGATTGGGAATCCCATGAGCCATTCCACCCAGTCCGGGTTCAGAGCATAATTCAACTCCGCATTTGGGGTCAGATAGTACACCGCCGCTGACAGGCTCAAGCTCCAGATGGCCCCGCTCCGGTTCCGCTTGCGGAATATCCCACCCTCCGACAGGAACACATCCAGGTTTTGCGCATCCCGGTTGGTTGCCGAATCGGAGGCAAGGGGTGTGGGAAACATCAGCCGCGAGGATAAAAGTTCGTTGGCGCTCATGCCATGCGCCGACACCGCAAGCCGGAAATACGAATGGGAGAACAGTGTATCCCGCTTTTGCCAGGTCAAAGATCGTCTTGTCGAGGCCCATATTGAGGAAGCCAGCAACATTTTCCCCAAGCACCCAATGGGGCCGCAGTTCGGCAATGACCCGGCACATTTCCGGCCACAGGTAGCGGGTATCCGCAAAGCCCTTTCGCCGTCCGGCTGTGGAAAAGGGCTGGCAGGGAAAGCCCCCGGAGATAACGGTAACGGTTTCAAGTCCAGTTCGTTCAAAGAACGCCTCCTTCGTAAACGTAGTAATGTCCCGGAACCGAGGCACATTGGGCCACCTGGCTTCCAGGACAGAATAGGGAAAGTCCGCCCATTCGCATTGGCAGACAGTTTCAAACCCGGCAGCCTCCGCCGCCAGGTCCAGCCCGCCAATGCCGGAGAATAGGCTGACATGGGTTAAGGTATCTGTCGTTAAAATAATCTATCGACTCCCAATTAAATGCAAAAGGCGCCGCTTCTTAGCGACGCCTTTTGCAAGCTAATTTTTATTCTATGTGTCCGCCGTATTTGGGTAGATTGCCATAAAGTGCTTGGAAAACTTCGCACCATCTACCACTGTCAGCAAAAGCCTTGCAGATGCCTTCACAAAAATGATAGTCACCATACTTAGAGGGTACAATTTCATATATGTTACTCTCAAATTCAGCACTGCTGACTTCTTCGTGTCTGTCGATTCTTGAGCGGTATGTATCCATCAGATCCATAATATCTCTGTACTCTGTGCGGGTAATGCCTGACTCATAAATAAATCGATCACACTCTGTGTTGCTAAACAGCAATTCAGTTTGAAACTCCAGTTTAGCAATGCGTTCTTCTGTTGTCATAATACTACCTCCTTTGCATAGATAATATTACCATATATCCAACGAAATATCAAGAAATATTTGTTAATTCTGATAATTCTAAGAACGCTAACATCTTTCGCAATAAACAAGAAATCGCTGCTTGCCGCCGGAAGCGTAAGGATGACAGGTGAGCAGCGTCACCAGATCCCGCCCCGGCTGAATAAGAATATTTTCGATCTCGTGGGGCGCAATGATCTTCGTCTCCACCACCCGATACCGCAGCCGCTCCCACAGGTTGGTGATGACCACCTCGTCCCCAATGGACAGTTCCGTTATGTAGCGAAAATAGGCCGCGCCGCCCCAGCCCCGGTGGCCCGCTATGACGGCGTTGGTGTTGGTACCGCCAATAGGGATACTTGCGCCGGAGAGAATGGCGGTGCCCTTCGCCATGTTTTCATCCGTAGCACCCAGGTACATGGGCATTTCCAGATTCAGCTTTGGAATGGAAATAACACCAAAGGTTTCATCCGGCAGTCCATAGTCTGTCAGGGTGAATAGAGCGGCCCGGTATGCACCAGCTTCCGAAAGCGTGGACTGTCCATCTGCGTAAATCTGCTGATTGTAGACTGCCATAGAATCCCACAGCTCCGGGTATGGCCGGGATTCTTCCGGTTCCGTTGATGGGACAATGACGGTTGGAATATCTTTATCCGGGTCGTCCTCCAAACGGGACAGAAAGCTATCCGCTTCCCATCCCATCCTTCGATCCATCACAGCACCTTGAATGGACGGATAGAGTACCAGAAAGAGGCCAGCCAGAAAAAGCATGAGCAGCACCATAAGGGAAAATGAACTCCACTTATTTCTTGACATATCTGCCGCCTCCTTTCCTTGCTTTTCGGTAAATCCGTGTGCCTGTTAAAATGATTATGCCTGCGCCCAGGGCGACGGCAATGCCCCAAAGAACACCTTGCAGATACTTGACTTCCCAGGTGGATGCAGTCGGTTCGGTGCTGGCAGTTTCTTCTTTCAGCGCCGCTGTCTCCTCATATGGAATCCGAGAGCCACGAACCAAAAGTCTGTGAGTGTTGATGCCGTATGGAGTGCAGGTGACGAGGGTACACAGATCCTCACCGGGGACAATCCCCAGAAGGTCTGTTTCATAGGGCAGAACGGTGTTGATTTCTGTTACCTGGTACGCCAGGGTTTCGTTCAGCACGTTCAGATAGAACACATCTCCCTGGGTTAACTGTTCCAGATCGGTGAACATCTTCTGACTTGCCATGCCGCTGTGACCGGAGAGAATGGTGTGGGTATTTTCGCCGCCCACCGGCAGGGAGCTTCCCGGCAAATGCCCCACGCCACGGTCCAGCACCTCCGCATCCGTGCCGTGATAGATGGGTAAATTTACTTGGATTTTGGAAATTTCTACATAACCCATAATCCCGTTTCCGGCAATGTCCAGCTGGTCATCGTAATTCTTGGCGGCAGACAGTAGTGCTTCCTCACTGTAAGCATCTGCTGTGCCAGGGATAATTGCCAGATTATAGGCAATGGCCCGCTGCTTTGCCTCCTGCAAAATGGAATCATCTGTCTGCTGGATAAGCTCCTGGTAGGCCGTCTGGATTTCAGAGGCATACGTTTGGTTGACATAATTCGAAATGAGCGGGTACAGTGTCAGCCCCAATGCTGTGAGGAACAGCACCGCGGCGCAAAAGGTGATGATTTTCTTCTTCAATACATCCTCCATTTTCCCACCCGGAGCGGAAAACTCCGGGTGGGAAACAAGATCAAGCGGACTTCTTGCTGGATACCGCATACAGCACAACCGCCGCCCCAACCATCAACAGAATGCCCACGATGGTGAATATCATGGTTCCGTTATCGCCGGTCTTAGGCAGGTCAAAGCCGCGGGTGTTGACTACGGTGAGAGGAGCCTCTGCATTGGCGCTGCCGTTGTCCTCGGCCATGTTGACCTTCTTGCCGCTGACGGTGGCAGAGGCGGTCAGGAGCTTGTGTCCCAGGTGCTTCTGGGGAATGTTCTTGAGGTCAGCGTCGCTCTGGATGACCTTGGCATACCGGGGGTCATTCTGAATCAGGCCCAGGGCATCGGAGGCGTAGACGGTGCAGCTTTCGGCACCTTCCTTCTGAGAAATGACCACCTCAATGTCCTGCTTCAGCAGCACATAGCCGCTGTCGGTGCGGACTTCCGTCATGGAATAGGTGCCGTCCTCCAGACCCTTAATGAGGATTCTGCCCTTGGTGTCGCCGGTTTTCACGGGGACAAAATGGGTGGCCTCGGCCTTGTCGGTGGTGTGACCGGTCACATAGTAAACGCCTTCGTCCTTGTGCAGCTCCGCCTTTACATAGTAGTTGTCGGTCTTGTTTTCCACCAGGAATTCCACCTTGGAGAAGTTGCCCTTGCCGTCGGAGAACAGCTTGGCAAGGTCGATGCCGTAGGTGTAGACATGTGCATCGTCCACCAGGGTATCATAGAAGGTTTCGCTGCTGCGCTTCCAGGTCAGCACCACCTTGTTGTCGTTGCCCTTGTCGCCCACCACCAGAGAATTGTCGCTGTCCGCTCTGGCGGTGTAGGTCAGGCGCACGGTGCAGTCGGAGAAGCCGGAGTTTACCATATTGGCATCAGAATAAACAGCCTTGGATTTGTTGATTACCGCCAGACCCTTGGCAGTCATTTCTACGGTCATAGCGGTCTTGCCATCATGGGCGTCGTTATAGGAAACAGAGAAATAGCCGTCCGCTTCCTTCCAGCTGGTCACGGCATTCTTGCAGGCGGCATCGGAGAAGATTTCCAGAGCTACATCGCCCTTGGTGTAGGTCAACCCCTTGGACAGAGTATCAATGAAGGTGTAGCAGGAAAGATAGGTTGCCTCAGAGGTAATGCTGGGCAGGGTGGAAATGATCTGGTAGTCGATGGTGTCCCCAGCGGAAGCGGTGCCGGTGTGAGCGTAGGCATCCGTCTTGCCGGTGTCGGCCTTGGCCTCCCGCAGCGTCTTTTCCAGGGAGGGAATGCCGGTCAGGTTCTTGGGGTACAGGGTGATGTCATAGATCCAGCGGGTGCCGCCGTCAGTTGCGTTGGCGCCGTTGACAGAGGTCATGGGGACGGACACCAGGAAGGGGTCTGTGGTGGAAACGACCATCTCAGGAACTTTGGTCTCTGCCACCAGATAGAGGCCCAGGGGCAGATTTTCCGCTTTGGTTTTGCCGTAGGAATCTGTCAGCGCCATGGCGCTTCCGTTGGCGGCGGCGTAGCGTTCCATGGCGTTCTTGACGGTGGTGGAATTGGCGGTCAGGCCGGTGGAGAGAGCGGAGATCAGCACATCGGACTGATAGAAATACTTGGATTCGTCCAGGGTATCCGCATTCTCATACCGGCTCTTTCCATCCGTCAGGCCCAGAGCTTTCAGAAAATCCGCTCCCTTGGCCTTGTCCACGGCATACAGCACCTCCACATGACCATCCGTGCGGTTGTCGGCTTCGGATTCGCTGAACTGCACGATGTCGGCAACCTTTACGAAGCTGAACTCCACGCCCTTAATGGCATACCCGTAGCCGGTTTCGCCGTTGCCCAGGGTGGAAGCGTTGCCGCCCAAGACATTATTTACGCCGTTTTCATCGTAAACACCGGTGGAAACATAGGAGCTGTCCCATACGCCGTCCTTTTCGGCATCCGTCAAATCGTATTTATAGATGGTCAGAGAGCCGGTGCGGGATTCGTCAATGGTTGCTGCATCCGGCAATGCGGCGGCAGAGGCGGCAACGGGGAAAGATAGCAACAGGGTCAGCGCCAGAAACAGGGAAAGAATTTTCGTGATGTTTTTCATAGAGCAGTTTCCTTTCGTCAAAGTATGGTAGATTTTTGAATTTTGGCATGAAAAAACCAGGGCTGATCCCTGGCGTAAAAGAAGGCCATGATTTACCTCGTTTCCACATTTTGTTCACTGATTTTCTGAAAATAATGATTGCATTTTTCCAGAAGATTGCGTATAATAAGTATGAACCGAGAGGTTCACAGCGGGTGTTTCGCCACCCATATCCCAAGTGCGAGGCTTTACAGCAGGTGTTCCGCCACCTATATCCCAAGTGCGGAGCGTTAATGATACGGAGGGATTTGCGTCCCTCCGTTTTTTTGAGAGGAAACAGAGAGATGACCGTTAGATTTGAGAATTTAGGGTTCTACAATGTTGATACAAAGTATTTGCAGTATCTAAACGCTATTGAACCAGAAGTGCAGTTTACGCAGGAAAAGGACTATACGCAAAAACCGTTTCTGGGTATTCTGGTTGTGATTGATACATACACTTACTTCATTCCTCTAACTTCCGGAAAACCAAAGCACGCAAAATGGAAGAATGTTGGCACAGCGCATTATTTAATTTACGAGCAGGTGTCCAAGGAAAAGCTTCACAAGCGTGACATATACAAGTCTATTTCTGAGACGGATGCACTTCGGATATTTGCCGCTCTGGATTTGAAGAAAATGATTCCTGTCTGTAACGGGATGTATAGGAGAATTAAGTTTTCTGAGCTTGAAGATAGAAAATATGCGGATTTACTGGAAAAAGAATATCGGTTTTGCCAGAAAATTCAGGATGGAATTCTCTCGAAAGTGATGCAGATTTACAGGGAGCAAAAGGAAACCGGGAAAGTTCATGCTATGTATTGTGACTTTTCAAAGTTGGAAGATGCCTGCGATCACTATAAGGAGATATAACTTTGGCCGGAGGCATGATGTGCTTCCGGCTTTTTAATACTTTTTGCGCCGTAAAGACAGCACAATGCCGATGGAGCAGACAGCCGTGGGGAGCGCCGCAAAGAAGGGATAAAGCCGCAATCCCATAGAACCGGTTTTGGGAAGCATGTAGCTTCTGACATTGACAACACGAAGTGTACGCTCCAAATTGTCAATCCCCAGGACACCTTCAAAGGCTGCGCTTTGCAACAGGCTGAATCCTTCGGAGGCTTTGATTTCGGTGAGCCGATAGTGCAGTCCGGGATAGAGGTTGGAAAAGACGAGGCTGCCGTTTTCGTCGGTAGTCAATTGCCCGTCTGCCAATCCGGTGCTGGAACAGCCCCCACGCACAGCGGTTTCCGAGAAAGAAACCGGCTGCCAAAGGGCTCCGTCCTCGCTCCATTCCAGAAGAAACGTTGCTCCGGCAAGACGGTTTTCCTCCAAATCAACCTTCTCGATTGCGATTGCACCGGTGCGGATGGCGTTGACAATGGAAACCTCTGCCGTCTGCCCTTGAATGACCGCAACCGTCTGGGGATTGTCGCTTTTGCACTGATACAAACTGCCCTCCGGCAAGAGTTCTTCCACCGTGTATTCCCCGGGCAGCAGATTGGCGGTGAGAATTGTTCCGTCATCCCCGGAAGTAAAGGGCGAACCCTCTATTTCCGCTCCATGGGCGTCCGTCACCCGGAACTGCCAACCGGCGAGACTGCCATCGCCATCCACGGTTTTCTGGATTTTCAGCTTGCCGCACTGGACATTGGTGAAGGTGATCTTCGTATCCTGGTGGGGCAGAATTTCAATTTTCTGAACCGTCTCGTCCACCATCCAATACTCATCTTGGAAGCGGCCCTGGTCGTCGCCGGTTTCCCTGGCGTAGTAGGTGCCGGGGCTGAAATAGTGCCCAGCCTTTCCTTCGGCGTTGGTCACGAGGGTGCCCACCTCCTGGGTGCAATCCGCATCCGAATAGATGGTGATGTGCAAACCCTCCACGGACTGCCCGGTGTTGGTCTTCTTGTAGACCCAGACGAGGCCCTGTTCCCGGTTCAGCCAGGTGTCCACCGTATTCTGACCACCCCGGACGGTGACATCGTGAAATCCCAGCTCCCCGGCCCAATAGGTGTCCTCCGTGGGAAGCTCCACAACGGTATAACGGCCCAGGGAAAGGTTGCCAGTGATGGCGTTGCCGCTGTCATCTGTGGTGTAATCCCCAACGGTTTTCCCGGTGGAATCCTTGACCCGGAATGTTCATCCACCCAGATGATTGCCGGTATTGGTGGTTTTCTGGAACTGGATGCGCCCATAGTGGGTGTTGGTGAAGGTTACGCTGGAAGTCTGGTTCGCCTGAATCGTTACGGTTTTGACTGCCGTATCAAAGCTCCAGTAGGAATCGCCGGTGGGAATTTCCTTGGAATACAGTGTCCCAGGCTGCAAGCCGCTGACGGTCACGGTGCCATCCGCCCCCGTTGTGAAAGGAGAGCCAGACACAGGCTTGGTGCAGGCAGCGTCATAATACAGCCCGATTTTCCAGCCGGAGAGATTTGCGCCGGTGTTGGTTTGTTTGACCAGGGTGACATTGCCCCGAGAGGGAGTCTTGATTTTGAAATAGCCATTCAGGCTGCCGCTTCCCACATTGTACAGAGAAATGGTTGTCTGATAACTGGAGCCGGACATATACCAGATGTTGTAACTGGAATTGGAGGCAGAGGGGATGTACCGAGTTGCGGTGAATACCGTGGACTCGGAAATATTGCCGGTTTTTGTGATGTACAGGGTGTTGCCGCTTTTGCTGAAGCTGGCCCCGTTTCCGTTGGAGAAGCAGAAATTGGACAGTACCCCGTTGGAATCGTAGGCGCTGCCGGAATCCCCGGAGAGCTGGATGGTGGGAGCACTGCCGCTGGAGCTGCCGCAGAAGCTGGGGATGGTTTTCGCCGCCTGAATGGCCCAGACCAGATTGTTATAGCAGGTAGTGAAGCCGGACAGCGAGGCCGCCCCGGCGTTGTAGAACACATCCCCGGCGGTGCCGCATTCGTTGGTGCTGTTGCGGTTGAAGCTGTAGGGGTCCCGCAGGCCGCAGACGATTTCATAAATCAGCATCTGAGTTGCCACCCGCAGGGGTACATTGGGATTGCTGTCCCGCTTGGTGGTGGTGACGCTGACGGAATGGTTCCACTGCTGGTTGCTGTAGTGCAGGATCAGGCCAATGGCCTCCCGCCGTGCCGAGGGCAGCGCATACCAGACATTGCTGCCGGTGGAGCTGCCGCTGCCATACAGGGTTACATCCCGGTCAACAGAATTGCCGGAGGTGCTGGCCCCGTAGTTCCGCCAGGGCTCAATGCAGTACAGCGGCTCATCCGCATGGGCTACTCCGCCATACCGCGCAAAGTGCCAGCCCATATTTTTAATATAAGCCGTCCGTGCCGTGCCGCTGCCGTTGGGTTGATAGGTGCAGGACACCTGGTAATTCAGCCGAGTGGTGTAGTCGCCGTTGTCCGCATAGTCGAATAACATGATGCTGTTCTGGGTGGAGGCGTAGGTATCGGCATCCAGAATGCGGTCATCTTCTGATTCAAACGGAACATCTTCTGACGGGTTTTCTGTTTCTTCTGTAGGTGCCTCTGTGGCAGGCTCCGTAGCTTCTTCTGCAACTTCTGTTGCTCCTCTGTTGTCTCCACAGTTTCGGTAGTCTCCGGCGCTTCTGTCTCCTCTGGCGGTGCTTCTGCCATTGCCGCCAGGGGAATGCTAAAAACCAGCAGCAGTGCCAAAAGCAGGCATAGCATCCGCTTCATCAATCGCATGGATTTCCTCCTTCCTGCACATTCTGATAGTTTGCAACCTCACTGGGTTTGGTTGTCATAATATTGTACAGTTCGTTATCCTTTGGAAAGTGATCCACAAAGGGAAGAATCACGTTGTCAAAGAACAGCAGCCCTTCTCCCGGCGGGGCATTGCTGATGTGGGCTGCCTGCTTGGCAGAGATGTTCAGCCGATCGCAGAGAATCGCCCTGTCGCCGCTGGCCTGGTTCAGCAGATAGATAAAATCGCTGTTTTCCAGAATGTTCTCGATTTCTGGGGAACTCAGCAGGTCTTTTACATTCTGAGTAATACCCGTGGGAATCCCGCCCCATTTTCGGAAACGCTTCCAGATTTCCACACTCCAGGAAGCAACTTCCCCGTGGAGCAGAAGATGAAATTCGTCCACATAGTACCGGGTGGCTTTGCCTTCACTTCGGTTTACCGTAACACGGTTCCACACCTGATCCTGAATGACCAGCATTCCCAGATTTTTCAGCTGCTTTCCCAGGGATTTGATATCGAAGCATACCAGCCGATTGTTGATATCCACATTGGTTCGGTGGTTAAAAACATTCAGGCTGCCGTGGACATACAGCTCCAGGGCAGAGCTGACCCGCTGGGCTTCCGGCTCCGGCTGGGCGCGTATTTCGTTCCACAGGTCTTCCAGAATCGGCATATTCTCAGACCCTGGGTCTGCCAGATACTCCCGGTACACCTTCCGCAGAGAGCGGTCAATGATGGTTTTCTCCACCGGGCTTAGTCCAAACTTATCGCCCGCCGCTACCTCGCAAAAGGACAGAATAAAGTCGGATTTCAGCGCCAGTGGGTTGTCATCCTCGGAATAATTCAGGTTGATATCCAGCGGATTCAGATAATAGCTTCTGCCGCCTCCACTGCCGGAAGGGGTCAGCCGGATCACCTGACCGCCCAGCCGCTCCACCAGGGGAAAATACTCCGATTCCGGGTCACAGATGAGAATATCGTCCTTGGTGACCAGGAAAACATTCAGGATTTCCCGCTTGGCAGAGAAGGACTTTCCGCTGCCGGTGGTGCCCAGAATCAGACCGTTGGGTGTTTTGTTTTGCTTCCGGTCTGCCAGGATCATGTTGCCGGAGCTGGCGTTGATCCCGTAGTACAGGGCATCCCCGCCCTGAAAAATCTCCTGGGTGGTAAAGGGCATGAGAATGGAAACAGCGGAGGTGGTAAGCCCCCGCTGTATATGAATCTGATTTACCCCCATCGGCAGCGCCGACACAAAGCCCTGCTCCTGCTGAAAATCCAGCCGTGTGAACTGGCAGTTGTACTGCTGGGCAACGCTGGCTGCACGGGCAATGTCATTGTCCAGCTTGCGCTTGCTGTCCGCCATATTTACCACCAGGAAGGTCACCAGGAACATTCGCTCATTCCGGCTTTGCAGATCCCGGAGAATGTTCTTTGCCTCCACCGCATAGGTGGCAATGTCCGTGGGGACGATGTCCATGTCAAACCCTTCCCGGACGGCCCGCTTCTGGGCATCGATTTTCATACCGTCTATGTCTGTGATTTTTCGCTTGACGGTTTTAATGGCCTCGGCCTGATCCATACTGCGAATGTGGATGCTCAAAAGCAGGTCGCTTTCTGTGTTTAGAAGCTCCGCCAAAATCCGGTCATCCATTTCCGGGGCGGTGATTTGCAGAAAAGAGGCTGCGCAGAACTTGGTGCCCATCTGGAACTGCCGGGCAGAGGCAAAGCGGAAGGCAGAGGGCGCAATAAAGTCCTTGACGTGCAGGCCGGAGGGGGCCAGCCAGTCCCAGTCGAAGGCGAACCGTTCTCCGTCCTGGTGCAGGATGCCGTGCAGCAGCTCCAGCCATTCCCGGCCATCCAGCACCTTTGCAAGAGCACCCATCACTTTGAAATGATTGAGCGCATCCAAGGTGATTCTGGAAAACCTGGCCCGTGCCGCCCGGATATCCGCTTCCTCGATGGTCAGTATCAGCAGCTTGGTTTTTACAATGCCGTTGTTGCCTTTTTCCAGCTGCCGCTGGAGCATCTGGGTATAGAGCTGTCGGATGCCGTCAAAGGTGTCTCCCTGGGCGGCAATTTCAATGCGTTTCAGAAAATCTGTCTGATTCATGTGCCGACAGGGCAGGCTGATCTCCATGCCGATGGAGCTATCGTGGGAGTTGTACAAATCGCAGAGGCCTTCAAAGATGGCCGTCTGCTGATCCGGCTGGGCAAGCTGATAATTCACATCTTCAAATTCGATGCATTTTGACCAATGGGTGTCATCCAGCTTGCACAGACCGTCCGGGTACATCTGCCGGAAGGGCAGGGTATCCTGGGCGGAATGGGGCTTCCCGTCTCCCCGGGCCCGCTCCATAATGGCACGGATCTCTTTCTTTTCAGCAGTGGTCAGCTTTCGTTTTTTTGCGGGATTTTCTTCTCTTTTGGACAACGGCGCGTACCTCCTGTTCTACTTGAATTTGCCGCATGATGGCAGCGTAAAAATTATTGGTTGCGTAGGGCCGCAGCTTGGGCCTTACAAACATGGTCTGCACCATCTGCCCCAGGATCACTTCCAGCGGCTGGCCGTGTTTTTCGTACATAGCCAGCAGGAAAAAGGGCAGCATAATGAGGACCATGCAGAGGGTGGCCGCACTGGAAGCCACCCTGTTTTTGAGCAAAAAGAAAAGCGGCACGCCTACCAGCACTGCCGCCCCGAAGCAAACCAGCTGCCGCCGAGTGAGCCCCAACAGTACCTTGGATTTCACCTTGGTCAAGTCCTTTGGAATGGTTACATAGGCAATAAACATACACCTCCCAGAATGGAAAAACGCCCTTCCGAAGATGGAAAGGCGTTTGGATTCACAGTTTAGTTTTCGTTCAGTGTTGATTTGAAAAGACGGGGATAGTCCCTTGCGCCGTGGGCAATGTGATAGATCAGAACCTCGTCACCCGCATAGCGGTAGATACAGATATACTTTCCGGCAATCACCAGCCGGTAGCCGCTCTGCCGAAGAAAACGATCTCTTGGAACATGCCCGGATAGGGGAAACTGCTCCAACCTTTGCAGGGTATCCAGAATCTCGTTTACCGTTTTTGCCGCAGATTCCGGCCCTACCAGATTCAAATGCAGCTGGGCGATTTCTTCAAGCTCCTGCTGGGCTGCTTCCAGAATCATCAGCTTAGCCACGCTTTAGAATCGCCTCCAACCGTTTGCGGGATTCTTCTATCGTGTAGGTTGGCGCTCCCGCCAGCCGAAGGTTTTCTGCAGCCTCCAAGCGCGCCCGCAGCCGCAGGACTTCCTCCCGCTCCTCAAAGGCTTCGATACTCATCACCACAAGATCGCCTTCGCCGTTCTTGGTGATATAGATGGGCTCCGCTTCGCTGTGGGCCAGATCGGAAATCACACCGTAGTCATTGCGCAGGGTCGTGGAAGATTTGATAATCATGCAATCTGCACCTCCTTGATTATTCTACGATAATTCTAGCAGAATAATACATGAAATGCAAGCCTTAGTGCGCCCCAAACAGGGATTTTGAGAGACTGCCGGTTTTGAACAGAGCGAAGCACAGCAGTGCCGTATAGCCCATACAGGCCCAGATGGCAGCGGAAACATTGCTTCCCACCCCAATATTCTGCACCAGCACAGAGTAGATATGCCCACGCACACCATAATGAGAAACGCCTGGAATCCCAGGGCAAACAGGGAGCGCAGGTAGTTCTGCCCCGTGTGTCCCCAGTCCCGGTTGGTCATGGTGGCGAGGGGAATCGGCCCAACGGAAGCCGTCAAATAGACCTCAATCATCCTGCCGTAAATCACCAGCATAATGCAGATGGAGAGAATGTTCATGGTCAGCCCCACAAAGATGGATTGAAACCACAATCCGAACAGTTTTCCCGTTTCCAGGGCTTCCATTTGCGCATCCAGGTTCCCAAGCACACCGCTGATATCCACCGAGGTGTTTCCAATAATCACCCCGGCGCTGCTGTTGACCACACTCTGCGCCGCGTCGAAAATCCCCATGACGATGTTCCATGTGTTGGTGACGATCAGCACGGCGCAGAAGGTCTTGAATACCCATTTGAAGAACATCCAGGTGTCAATGTCATGGAGATTGTTTCGTTCCGTGACCATTTGAATGAGCTCAATGCACATCACAAAGGTAAGAATCACCCCGGCAATGGGGACAATAACCGTTTCGGACAGATTCTGGATCATGGAAAAGACACCGCCATTCCAGCCCTGGGGCGTCTTTCCCACTTCTCCCGCAATCTCGCCTACTTTGGTGTTGACGGAATCGAACATTCCTGTCAGATTTCCCTGGATGCCCTGTATCAAAAGCTCCCGGAGCCACTGGTCCAGTTTGTCAAGAATACCGCCCATAAGCGAATCACGCTTTCAGCGGCTTATCCGAACAAACCGGTCAGCAGGGGAACAAGGGTGGTGCCGATGAGGGCCACCCCACCTCCCGCCATAAGTTGTTTCATTCCTTGTGATTTTGCTGATGTGTGATAAAGAAGTAGTAGAAGTGTAAAAAATTTTGCCGTTCCTATCCGGCGTTTGCGCATTGCGCCGGATAGGTCGGGCGGTCATTCGGGCAGGTCTACCTTGCCAACGAAAGAGTAATAAATATCA
>JBNMHR010000033.1:0-20982 GCA_050872865.1 Faecousia sp.
GAGGAGGGCCGTTGTCATTGCGAACCAGTCCGCAGACTGGTGTGGCAATCCCCCGGAGGAATGGTATAGTCTGATGGGAGGAAATCCCCTTGCCCCCTCCTGCATGGAGGGGGTGGCCCGCAGGCCGGGGGTGGAGGGGACCCGCTTTGAAAATATACTGGTTCGTTGAGAAAACAAGGGTAAATTAAAGAAATACCATTTATCTTGGCGGGGTAATATTACGCACCTGGTCCCCTCCACCCTCGCCCACTGCGATGGGCACCCCCTCCATGCAGGAGGGGGAAGGGATTTTTCCCGCCGGTAGGCTGGTCCCATCCATCCGGGGGATTGCCACGCCAGCGTGCGCGCTGGCTCGCAATGACAGCCTAAATTTCCATCTCCCGCAGCTTTGTTTCGTACCGTTCCTTATCAATCTGGCCGCTGAGGAGCATTTTTTCGGACCAGAGCTGCAGGGTCTCCACAGTGACGGAAATTCGTTCCAGCGCCTGCTGGATGCGGATGAAGTCCTCGATCTCGTCCCCGTCGATCTTGCCGTCGGCGGTGATCTCAATGAGCCGGTCCTTCTTCTTGCTGGCGGCGTTCAGACTGGCCAGCATTTCCAGGACGATGGAAGACAGCTCTTTGATCTGGACCTCCGGTACGTACTGCCTGCCGATGGGGCACTGGTTGGAGCAGTAGTAGTTAATAAGCCCCGGGCGGCCGTACTTCTGGGCCATGGTCAGCACCTCGTCCGGGTAGGGGCGGCACTTTTCGCTTTCGATCTTCTCGATGCGCTCCGCACTGACGGTGCCCAGCAGCTCCTCCGCCTTTTCCCGGGAAAGGCCCAATTCCTCCCGGGCCAGCTGGTAGCGGTTTTTATTCTGCCTTACGGATGCTCTTCCCATGGTTTTCTCTCCTTTTCGCCAATGTACAAAAACCTTGCGGGCCGATGTGGGCATCGGCCCCTACAGGGTGTTACGCTTACCGGAAATACACTTCCGCGTCCTTCAAAATGGCTGCTTCGATTTTGGCTGCCTCGGCGGCGTCCTTGGCGGTGACGGACAGGTACAGCTTCAGCTTCGGCTCCGTGCCGGAGGGACGAACCACCAGGGTGGTGTCGCCGGACAGGTAGAATTTCAGCACGTCCGCCTTGGGAAGGCCGTCCAGTCCCGCACTGTAATCCAGGGTTTTTTCCACAGTCTTTCCGCCGAATGTGGAAACGCCCTTCCGGAAAGAAGCCATGATGTTCTGCATCCTGGCAAAACCGGCGCTTCCCTCAAACTGGAAGCTGTGGAGGGTATTGCAGCAGAATCCAAAGGCATCGTAGAGAGACTGGAGCTTGTCTGTCAGACGGATACCTCGGCTTGCGTAGTAGCTGAACATTTCGCAGATCATATAGGCCCCGTCTACCCCGTCCTTGTCCCGGACATAGGTACCGGTCAAATAGCCGTAGCTTTCTTCGAAGCCAAAGAGGTACCGATTCTCCCGGCCCTCGGCTTCCAGGAATCCAATCTGCTCGCCGATGTACTTAAAGCCCGTTAAAACGTTTCTGGTCTCCACCCCGTAGTGGGCGGCGATTTTCTCCGCCAGGTCCACGGTAACGATGGTCTTTACCAGTACCGGATCTTTCGGCAGCTTGCCGTGCTTCTGCTTCTGGCTGCAGATGTAATCCAGCAGAAGAAGCCCCACCTCGTTGCCGGACAGGAGCACATATTCCCCCTGGGCATTCTTCACGGCGATGCCCACCCGGTCACAGTCCGGGTCGGTGGCCAGCAACAGGTCTGCATTCTTTTCCTTGGCGTATCGGAGCCCCAGCTCCATGGCCTCCCGAATTTCCGGGTTGGGATAGGGGCAGGTGGGGAAATGGCCGTCGGGCGCCTCCTGCTCCTTCACCACGGTGATATTGGTATAGCCCATCTCCGATAGCGTCCGCAGCACCGGCTTCCGCCCGGCACCGTTCAGGGGGCTGTAGACGATGGCCACATCCTTGCTGACTTCTTCCCCGTACAGCACGGACTGGGCTTTTACGTTTTCCACAAAGGCTGTGTAAACCTCTTCCGGAATGTAGGAGATCATGCCGGACTTTTTCAGGGTTTCAAAATCGCCCCGCTGCACATCTGCAAAGATATCCAGGGCTTCGATTTCGGCCAAAACTTCCTTGGCCCCCTGGGTGGTGATCTGGCAGCCGTCGGCGCCGTAGACCTTGTAGCCGTTGTACTTGCTGGGGTTATGGGAGGCCGTGACCATCACACCGGCGGAGGCGTGCAGATACCGGGTGGCAAAGGACACGGTAGGCACCGGCATCAGTACGGGCCAGATATGGACCTTGACCCCATTGGCCGCGAACACACCGGCGGCTACTTTTGCAAACACGTCACTTTTGATCCGGCTGTCGAAGCCGATGACCACGGAAGGCGCTTCAAAATGCTTTTTCAGATAGTTGCTCAGGCCCTGGGTGGCCTTGGCCACGGTATAGATGTTCATCCGATTGGTTCCGGCCCCAATGACGCCCCGCAAGCCCCCGGTGCCGAAGGCCAGGTTCCGGTAGAAGGCATCCTCCTGCTGTTTTTCATCCATAGCCTGCAGTTCCGCAAGAAGCTCCCCGTCCATATCGGGATGAGCCAGCCACCTACGGTAAGATTCTTGATAGTCCATCGTATTACCCCCGAATATCCAAAAATGTCATCAGCCCGCTAAGCTGAATTTCTTCCGACCGGGCGGGGACGAACAGGCAGTCCCCCCGGCACAGGTCCAGGTATTCCGACCCGAACCTGGCCACGCCGCAGCCCTTGACGCACAGCAGCACCCGGAAGGAGCTGCTGTCCGCCCCGTAGAGCACCTTCTGGCGGCGCTCCGTATTGACGATCATCCGGTATACCTCAAAGTAGCGGCACCGGCACAAGAGCTCTCTGGCCATGCCGCGGCTGTACCGCAGCACCCGCATGGGCTGCCGGGGCTCCGGCGCGGCGTGCAGGTCCGCCACCTCCAGGGCCTTGTCCAGGTGCAAGGGGCGCTTGTTCCCGCTCTTATCTACCCGGTCGTAGTCGTAAAGCCGATAGGTCAGGTCGCTGCACTGCTGGACCTCGGCAACCAAGGTCCCCGCCCCCAAAGCGTGGATGGTGCCAGGCTCCACATAGAACACATCGTCCCGGTGCACCGGTACCCGCTGCAGGTACTTTGTCAGGGTCCCGTTTTCCGCCGCCCGGCGGACCGTTTCCTTGCTCACGCTCCGGGTCAGGCCGTAGATGAGGCTGGCGTCCTTGGCCGCGTCCAGCACGTACCACATTTCCGTCTTGCCCCGCTGGCCGTTTTCGTGCGCAAAGGCATATTCGTCGCTGGGGTGGACCTGAATGGACAGGTCCCGGTCCGCGTCAATGAGCTTGATGAGCACCGGCAGTCCCCTGCCCTTTTCCGGATGGGTACCCAGATATTCCGGGTGGGCTTCCAGAATTTTGGTCAGGGTCTCCCCGGCAAAGGGCCCGGAGGCCGCTTTGCTTTCCCCCGCCGGGTGGGTGGAGCATTCCCAGGTCTCCGCCAAGGGGGTCAGATCCAGCTCCTTGGCAAAGTCCGTTTTCAGCCGATTGCCCCCCCAGAGGTAGTCCTTCCCCGCCGGGGAAAGGAGAAAGGGTTCAGGCCTCATAGGCATTTTGTTCCAGCGGGAACTTCTGCTTGTCCGCCACGCTGATATCCTTGCCCAGCTGAACCTCCATGAGCTTCAGCTCCGTGTCGGCAAATACCGTATGGCGGCAGCCGGCGGCCATGGTGATGACGTCCCCGGCGGATACGGGGTTTTCCATACCGTCTACAACGGTCCTGCCCTTGCCGGAGATCACCACCCATACCTCGTCCCGGTGGCTGTGGCTGTGGTAGTTCATACTGTGTCCGGCGTTCAGCGTCACCTTAATGGTCATGCTTTCGCTTTCCACGTCCAACACCCGGAAGGAGCCCCAGCTCTTTTCCGCAAACATGACCTGCTGGTCCATGGCATCCACAAAGGGCTTGATGTAGCTGCTTTGTTCCTTATCGGAAACCAGAATGCCGTTGGCGGAGGCGGAGATCACCACATCGTGAAGGCCCATGGCCAGCACCGGCACGTCGGTCTCATTGATGATGTTCACGCCCTGGCAGGTCTCATTCATGGTGCCCTTGCCGATGACCGCTTCCTCCATGGCCTCCGTCAGGGTATTCCAGGTACCCAGGTCCATCCAGCGGCCCCGGAAGCGCATGACCTGGATATTGGGCTCATGCTCCACCACGGCGTAGTCGAAGGAGATCTTTTTCAGGGTCTCGTACTTGTCGAAGAGATCCTGGTAGTCCGTAAAGTCGATGAGAGTATGGGCCCGGTCCAGCACGTATTGGAGCCGATAGGCAAAGACCCCGCCGTTCCACAGGGCGCCCCGGGAAATATAGTCCTCCGCCACCTTGGCGGTGGGCTTTTCTTTAAACGTCTCCACGAAGGAGACCTCTTCCCCGGTTTTGGGGATGATATAGCCGTACTTTTCGCTGGGGTAGGTGGGCTCGATGCCCATCAGCACCAGGTTGGCCTCCCCCTTGTCGGCCTGCTGAGAAAGGCCCTTCAGGGCTTCAAAATAGTCCTCGTCCACATAGGGGTCCACAGGGCACACCACCACGGATTCCTGAGGGTCTACCCCCATCACGTCTACGAGATAGGCCGTTGCCAGGGCGATGGCCGGGAAGGTATCTCTCCGGCAGGGCTCTACGGAAATGCCCACATTCTCCCCCAGCTGGTTGTGGATGAGGGATACCTGGGTCTTGGAGGTGGCGATGGTCACCTTGGCATCCTTGTCCACGGCCTTGATCTGGCGGTAGACCCGCTGGACCATGGACTCGTATTCCCCGTCTTCCTTTTTGAAGATCTTCAAAAACTGCTTGGACCGGATGTCGTTGCTCAGGGGCCACAGCCGCTTGCCGGAGCCGCCGGACAGCAATACTAAATTCATAGCTTCTCCTTACCGCTCCGCCCGCATGGGGTTATTCAGGAAGTCTTCGTAGGCCAGACGGATGCCGTCCTCCAGTTCGGTCTTGTAGGTCCAGCCCAGAGCCGTGGCCTTGGAAACATCCAGCAGCTTTCTGGGGGTGCCGTTGGGCTTGGAGGGGTCCCACTTGATTTCGCCGGTAAAGCCTACCACCTTGGCCACCAGTTCGGTGAGCTCCTTGATGGTCAGCTCCTTGCCGGTACCGGCGTTGACGGTCTCGTTGCCGGAATAGTGGTTCATCAGGAATACGCACAGGTTGGCCAGGTCGTCTACGTACAAAAATTCCCGCAGGGGGCTGCCGTCACCCCAGCAGGTGACCTCGGTCTTTCCTTCCACCTTGGCCTCGTGGAACCGGCGGATGAGGGCGGGCAGTACATGGGAATGGGTGGGATGGTAGTTGTCGTTGGGCCCATAGAGGTTGGTGGGCATGACGGAAATGTAATCGGTGCCGTACTGCCGGTTCAGGAACTCGCAGTACTTCAGGCCGGAAATTTTGGCCAGGGCATAGGCCTCGTTGGTCTTTTCCAGCTCGGAGGTCAGCAGGCAACTTTCCTTCATGGGCTGGGGAGCCATCCGGGGATAGATGCAGGAGGAGCCCAAAAACTCCAGCTTCTTGCAGCCGTTTTTCCAAGCGGAGTGGATGACGTTCATTTCCAGGATCATGTTGTCATACATAAAGTCCGCCAGAGCGTTCTGGTTGGCCACGATGCCGCCTACCTTGGCGGCGGCCAGGAACACATACTCCGGCTTTTCCGCGGCGAAGAAGGCCTCCACGTCGTCCTGACGGGTCAGGTCCAGCTCCTTGTGGGTCCGGGTGATGATATTGGTATAGCCCTGCCGGTTCAGTTCTCTCACAATGGCGGAGCCCACCATGCCCCGGTGGCCCGCCACATAGATCTTTGCGTTCTTTTCCATCATTTTACTGCCTCCTGCATTGCTTTTTCCTGCTTGGCCAGGGCACGGTCGTGCTTTGCCATAATTTCTACCAATTGGGCGTAGCTGGTCTTCTGGGGGTTCCAGCCCAGCACGGTCTTTGCCTTGGTGGGGTCGCCCCACAGGTTATCCACATCGGTGGGACGGAACCACTGAGGATTGACGGATACCAGGAGCTTGCCGCTCTTCGCATCGTAGCCCTTTTCGTCGATGCCCGTTCCCTCCCAGCGGATGGTCATGCCGTTGGCGGCAAAGGCCTTTTCCGTAAAGTCCCGGACGGTGTGCTGCTCGCCGGTGGCAATGACGAAATCATCGGGCTTGTCCTGCTGCAAGATCAGCCACATGCACTCCACATAGTCCTTGGCATAGCCCCAGTCCCGGAGGGAATCCATGTTGCCCAGCTCCAGGTGGTCCTGCAGGCCCTCGGCGATGCGGCCGGCGGCCAGAGTGATCTTCCGGGTAACGAAGTTTTCGCCCCGGCGCTCGGACTCATGGTTGAAGAGGATGCCGTTGACGGCGAACATACCGTAGGCCTCCCGGTACTCCTTTACGATCCAGAAGCCGTACTGCTTGGCCACGGCGTAGGGGGAATAAGGATGGAAGGGGGTGGTCTCCCGCTGGGGCACCTCCTCCACCTTGCCGAAGAGCTCGGAGGTAGAAGCCTGGTAGACCTTGGTCTTCTTGGTCAGGCCCAGAATGCGGCAGGCCTCCAAAATCCGCAGAACCCCCAGGGCGTCCACGTCTCCGGAGTATTCCGGCACATCGAAGGACACCTGCACATGGCTCTGGGCTGCCAGATTGTAGATTTCATCCGGCTGTACCAGGCCGATGATGCGGATGAGGGAAGAGGAATCGGACAGGTCCCCATCGTGGAGATGGATCTTTCCCATCAGATGGTCAATTCTTGCGGTATTGGAAATGGAAGCCCGGCGGGTAATGCCGTGGACCTCGTAGCCCTTTTCCAACAGGAACTCTGCCAGATAGCTTCCGTCCTGACCGGTGATACCGGTAATGAGTGCAACTTTAGACATAAGATAACCTCAACTTTCAGAGAATAATTTTCTACGATGGCCCTATTTTATCCCGAAACGCAGAAAAAAGGAATCCCCAATCTTGCTCTTCCAAGGGCGGCACTTACACAATATTGCTCTGCTACCATTTTTCCCGGAACTCCGAAGGGGTGATGCCCTCCACCTGCTTGAACACCCGGCTGAAATAGTGGGGCGCCCCCAGGCCGCACCGGTAGCCAATGTCCTCCAGCTTTTCATTGGAAAACCGCAGAAGCTGCTTGGCCTTGGTGATGCGCTTATTCAGAAGATAGGTATTGATGCTGACCCCGAACTGTTCCTTGAAGACCCGGGTCAGGTAGAACTTGCTGATAAAAAACCGTTCCGCCAAAGCATCCAGGGAGATTTTTTCCGTAAAATGCTCGTCCAGATAGTCCCGGATGGGCAGCAGATTCTGGCGCTTGCGCCCTGCCTGCTCCGTGGGATTCCAGGATTCCTGCATGAGCAGCACCAGCAGTTCATTCAGGCAGCTGTTGATCCGCATATCCCGGATGTAATCATCAGAAGAGGCCAAGGCAAAAATTTCTTGATGGAGCTTTTCAAAGGGGGCCGAGTCCGTAGGATGGAACACCGGCCGCCCGCCCCGCTCCCGGTACTTTTCGTAAATAGCCTGCATGGTCACGCCGGAAAAATGGATCCAGCTTAAGGACCATAGGTTTTCCCTGGTGCTGTGGGCATAGGGCTGGCGGCAATCCAAAAACACGCAGTCTCCGGGGCCCAGGCGGCAGCTTTTTCCATCGTATTCCAGAACGCCCTCTCCGGAGTTTACATAAAAGAACAGATAGGATGGCAGCAGCGTCCGGGAGGAGGTATGGGGCTGCTCCGCCTTCAGGGAGCCCACCTCCTGCAGATAAAGCAGGGCGGACTTGGCAAAGGCGGTGGGGGTATATAGAATTCTCCGGGAGGAAACCACCGGCGTTGACTGGGTGTCGTGTAAAAATAGTTCGTTCATGAGAGAATGTCCCCTCTCTTGGAAATGGGGAGTTGTGGGGTTCAGAATGTCGCTGCGAACCAGTTGAATGGTACCAGCCCACCGGCAGGAAAATCCCTTCCCCCTCCTGCATGGAGGGGGTGCCCACCGCAGTGGGCGGGGGTGGAGGGGACCAGGTACGTAATATTTTCTCGCCAAGATGAATGGGATCTCTTTGATTTACCCTTGTTTTCTAAACAAACCAATCTGTTTTCGAAGTGGGTCCCCTCCACCCCCGGCCTGCGGGCCACCCCCTCCATGCAGGAGGGGGCAAGGGGATTTTCTCAAGCCCGTCGGCTTGTCCCATTCATCCGGGGGATTGCCACACCAGTGTGCGCTACTCTTCGCAATGACGGTTCTGCAACTCCTTATTTACCAACTAGTATACCAGAAACCAACAAAAAATCCACCCCTTTGGGGGTGGACAAAATTTATTCTGCCATGGCGTTTTCCAGCAGCGTCAGCAATTCCAGAACGCTGCGGAAGCTCTGACCCTCCCGGGTGCCAGGGCGGCGGAGGAGCCCCTGCCAGGTGCTGTTCTGGCGGAAGAGGACTTCCACTTCCAGATCCGGCGTCTGGGCGATGATCCGCTCTTCGCTTTCCTGGGGTACATCCATGGCTTCCTCCATCAGAAGAACCATCCGGGAAAGGCTGGAAAAGGGCACCATTTTGCCGCCGTTTTCCTGCAGGAAGCTGCCGCAAATATTACCGCCGGCTTCCTTTTGAAGATACAATGCAAACAGTGCTTTCCCCTGGGGCACTGGTCTTACTTCCCGCATAAATGTTTACCCTCTTCCCTTTTCTTCCCAGGTCTTGCCCATGGTCCCCAGGTCCAAAACCTGAATATCAAACTGTGCGCCGCTCTGGGGATAATCCCTGTGGAACCGGTTCATGATCCGCTCCGTAATGGCCGGACCGTTCTCCCCCGCCGCGCCGGGCAGCAGTGCCAGCAGCAGCTCCATGCCGCCCCGGGTAAAGGGGTCCCCTGCCCGGAGGGAGACAAGCAGCGTCTCTTCCATCTGGCGCATGTAAATGGCCCGTTTTTCCGTATCCACACCGGCGCTTTCCAGACGGAACACCAAAATCTGAGCCGGAGTACCGCTGCGGCGCATATCCCGCAGATGTCGGTTGACGATCTCCCGGAACACGTTGCTGTCACACTGGAAGGCGCCCTCCTGGGGGTTCTCGGATTTCAAAAAGTCTGCTACCTGCTCCTGCTGAACGCCGCCGTTCTGCTTTTCCAGCGCCAGCAGCCGCTCGGCTTCCAGCTGGGCGGTGGGGGCTACCCCAAAGTCCGCCTCCAGCTTCTGGGTACAGGTCTTATAGTATTCCAGCGCCTTCTGAGGCTGGCCGCTGAGGGTCAGGGCGTGCATATACAGGATGCTGAAATCCTCGGCCACCGGCTCCAGGGCGATCACATCGGCGCTCAGGGAAGCGGCTTCCCGGTAGCGCCCGGCACCCATCAGCCATTCGGCGGCGTTGCGGCACAGGTCCATATACTTCTCGCGGTACTTGGGGGCCAGGCCCATGCACCAGCCTTCCCCGCTGCTTTCCGGCAGGAAATCCGCAGGATACAGCTTTGCCGCCGCCAGGGCCAGCTCTACGGCCTGCTCCCGATCCGGGCAGTTTTTCGCCTCTTCCACCGCTGCCATAAATTCTTCGCAGTCCAGCGTGGTCTTCCGGTTGGGGGCCCAGAAGTATGTACCGGAGTTATTGTGGATCAGACGCTTGCCGTCCTCCAGCCCCAGCTCCTCCAGGGCATTTCTGGCCCGGCTGATGTTATTCTGCAAGGTAGACATGGGGTTTAAGCCCTCACTGTCATGCCAAAATGTTTCGATCAGTTCTTCCGCCGGAACGCCCCGGTCCCGGTGCAGGATGAGGTACGCCACCAGCGTCCACAGCCGCTTGGACCGTCCCGTCAAACTAATGACCCGAGGCCGCACCAGCCCGGGGCCGTAAATCGTAAATTTTCCCAGCATGGTCACATGAATAGAAGTGTCCATGGCAAACCCTCCTTTGGCCCATCCAGAACATGGGCCATAAGTGGAAGCCTGTGCGCCCCACAGGGCCAGGTCCTCCCTTATACGTTTCATAAGGATTATATATCACATTGTCAAAAAATACAAATAGTTTTTTCTTCAATTGTGAATTATCTGTAAATTATTGTTTGTTGGCTAATTTGGTGGTGATTTTGGTACATTATAAAACCACCCTGCCCTTTTGGGGCAGGGTGGATAAGGATCATCTGTTCATTCCATAAGAACGGATCGGCTGGATATATCGTTCGTGGCTTTGGGCCTGCGGTCGGGCATAGGAGCCGGAGACCAGGCCCAGCATGGCGAAAATGGTCACCACGGAGGAGCCGCCGTAGCTGAAAAAGGGCAGGGTCAGGCCGATAACGGGCATGACGCCGATGCACATACCGATGTTGATCATCAGCTGGAACATCAGAGCGGAGGCAGCGCCATAGGCCACCAGCCGCCGCATATAGTCCGGGCACCGGGAGCCTACATAGATGCACCGGGCAATGATCAGCAGCTCCATGATGATCACGGCGCAGCAGCCTACAAAGCCCAGCTCCTCGCCGATGGAGGAGAAAATGTAGTCCGTATGCTGGGCAAACAGGTTGCCGCCCTGGGTACGGTTGCCGTTGAACAGGCCCTGGCCCGTCAGGCCGCCGCCGGTCAGGGACTGAAGGTTGATCTTACTGTGGTACCGGGCGCCGATGCCCTGGGCATCGTAGGTGGGGTCGATCAGGACCAATATCCGTTCCTGCTGATAGGCACCCAGCAGCGGCCAGGCAACAGGGATCATCACGCCGATCCCGGCAAAGGCCAGCAAGAACCACCACAGGCTCACGCCTCCGGCAAAGGCCATACCGATGAAGATAAAGACGAAGATCAAAGATACGCCTGCGTCGCCGGACAAAACCATGTTCAGGCCCACGATCAGGCCCAGATGGAACACCATGTGCATGACCGAAGAGAAGCTGGATATGTTGTTCTGGTGGGAGGCCATCACCGAGGCCATAACCAGGATAAAGGTGATCTTACAGATCTCGGCAGGCTGAATGTTAAAGGGCAAAATCTTAAAATCCAGCCAGCTTCGGTTACCGGTGTTGTTATCGGTGCCGAAGGGGATCAGCATCAGAAGCAGGACCACGTTAAAAACGGTCAGGGCCACCCGGTGTTCGGAAATATAGTCCACATCGATGGAGGAGACCATGGCGTAGGCCACGATGCCGATCATAATGGCCGCCAGCTGAATGACGATATACTTGGTATTGCTGCCAAACTTCTCTGCATTGGTAGCGCTGGCGATAATGATACAGCCCGCACCGGCGGTGACCATACACAAAATCAAAAGGACCCAGTCGCCTTTCTTGGGAAAATCCTTCAGTTCTTCCAGATATTGGTTCAAGAAATCAGCTCCTTCCGGAAATTTCAAATCATTATAGCATTTTTCCCGGGGGTTGTAAATAGACGGAATATGAACAGATGAAAAACAACACGGGCCGCCTTACGGCGGCCCGAAGGAACTTAGCTGATGCGGACGGCGGCGACGACCAGTCGGCCATTGTCCAGGGTATACTCGCAGGTGCTCAGGCACAGCAACTTATCCCCGTACTGGGGGGTCACGCCGGTGTCGTAGAAGGCCAGGCTCTTGCAAGTGGAAACGAACTCGTCAAACTCCTTCTGGTTGGCGGCGTTCTCGAACTTGTGGTAGGAGAAGCCCTCGCCGATATTGGCGGAGGTCTTAAAGACGGCGAAAATCTTGTAGGTGTGGTACTCTACCTTCTCGGTCTTAGGGTCGAAGGTATCGAAGAAGATCAGGCTGTTCTTGTCCCAGGTGGCCTTAGCGGTATAATTGTGCAGGCTGTAGAACATGGAGCCATCCTTCATGGTGTGTCCGTACAGCGTCACGTTGTCGCTGGGCTTATACACATCGCACTCCTCCCGGGCGTAGATGGTGCCCTGGGCGGAATTGTTCTTGTTGTAGTCCCGGTACAGGTAATAGTTTGCGTTGTCGGTAGAGGTCTGCATCACGGGGTAATCCACCACGGTACCCTCGATGCGCAGCCAGCCCACAAAATCTTCGTTGGGGTTCTTCTCGTAGAAGGCCTTATAATCCCGGCCCTGGGCATAGGTCTCCTCCGGCACGGTATCCTCGGTGGTTTCCGCTGTGGTTTCCGTAGCGGCTGTGGTAGCCTCCGTAGTGGCCACGGTGGTCATGGTGTCCTCCCGTAGCTGGTCGTTCAGCTCCTCGTTCTTCTTGGAAGACCAAAAGTAGGAGAAGAGATAAATGGCGCTTCCCACCAGGGCGATGGCCAGCACAGCCACAATGGCTATGTAAATGCCTTTCTTTTTCATAGCGATTCCTCCTGTAATTGCTTGACATATTTTAGCAAAATTCTGTAACTATCTGTAACCAGATTATAACCCATCTATTTCCATATGTCAAGCCGTATCTGGTGTACTTTATAATTTCTTAACCAGTTTTATTCCCAAACTTCGGGGCCCAGAGCGCGCAGATGCCGTCTTTCATTCTTGACAGGCCCTCTCCCCCCTTTTATAATGGAAATATCCTACTTCCCAAAGGAGAGAGAACCTATGGAATATCAAGCGCAATTTACGGAAGCCCTCCGGCCGCTGGTGGATTTCTTTGCAAATATGAGCATGCTTGCAAAGCTCATCCAGCTGGCCATTGCCATTTTCACCTTTGTATCCATGTGGATCGTGTACCGGAAAGCCAACCAGGGCGGCTGGAAGCTGCTGATCCCCATCTACGGCGACTACATCCGCTTTAAAATTGCCCACTGTGCCGGTCGTTTTTGGGCAAACCTCTTCCTGCCTGTGGTCAGTTCACCTCTGATCTTCCTTGGTCTGGTCATTGCCTTTGGCAGTGGGGAAAGCATCGGCCTTATTATGTTTTTCGTCGGCCTTGCCCTGCTCATCGCTGTCACCGTCATCCGGATCACCGTCCCCTTCAAAATGGCTGCCGCCTTCAATCAGTCCGGTTTCTTTGGCCTGGGGCTGTGGCTGCTGCCCACGATCTTTTACGCCATTCTGGCCTTTAATAAGTCCATCGTCTACGGCCAAAGGGAAACCATTTACGGGTCTTTGTAAGATTTTCCTTTTTAAAAAATGTCGCTGCAACCGGTAACATTGGTTCGCAGCGGCATTTTATATTTACCCCACAAAATACGGCATTCCCAAAATATCCCTTTGCTCCTTGTAATGGTCTCCCAGCCGCCAGGTATCGCCGGTGGAGGAGCCGGAGTGGAAGTTGCACTCGGTCACCGGAAGGTATTCCTCCAGCCCCTTGGTCTCATAGGGATTTCCGTCCCACCACAGCCGCTTCAGCCAGGTCATTTTCTTGATCGGCTCTGCGCTGCCATAGGTATAGCACAGGTTCAGGTCCTCCAGCTTGGCGCATTCCAGCAAGGGGGAATAGTCCCGTACCGCCGTCATAAAAAGCTCCAGGAAGATCAGGTTCTTGCAGCTGGCCAAGGGGGAGATATCCGTTACCCCGGTGTCCGCCAAAATAAGATATTGCAGATTCGGCATGTACTCTGCCCAGGTGCAGCTGCGGATGGCCATATGGCCCAGATCGATGGCCACAATATCCCGGCAATACTTCAGGGGTTCCAGCTCTCCCTCATATACAAAGGAACCTGTCACCACCGGAGCAAAGAAGTCCGCATCCGTCCGTACCGGGATCTTTCCAATGTACACCGTCCATACAAAGCGGATGTTTTCGTATTTCCGGTCCAGAGCGTCCATATCCTCATTGCCAATGCCGCAGTTACTCATAATGACCTTTTGAAGCCTTGGCAGATAGGCGATCCGGTCCTCTACCCATGGAATACTTTCCACCTGCAGGCCGGAAAGGTCGATCTCCTCCGCGTCGCTGGGGAAGCTCCGGTCCTCAAAGGGCACGTTCCACAGGAAAAACCTATCCGGAAATTCCCGGCACAGGGCCATGATTTCTTCCGCCTCCAGGCTGCTTTCCTCCAGATCCACCTGTTTTGCTTCCGGCAAAAGGTTCAGGAGCGCCTGGGCCTGTTCCATCGTCACACCCTGCCATAGGGGGATCTCCGAACAGCCTTTCCCGATGGGCGCTTCCACGTCCGCCACCTGCCACTTTAGCCGCAGGCCCGTTTCTTCCAGGGCCAATACATCCTGCAAATCCGGCGCCGCCCCGGTGAATAAAATTTCCTCCACCTTGGGCAGGTAGCTGCGCTTTTCTTCCAGCTCCGAAAGGTCCAGCTCCGGAAGGACCAGCCGGGTGGTATCTGCTGTCCATTGGGTGCCGCCCAAATCTACCCGGTAATCGATACGCAGCCCCTTCTTTTCCTCTTTCAGCAGAAGGATATTTTCCAGATCTGTACACGCCGTGGCATCCACCTGCCGGAGCTTTGGCAGGTATTTGAGGGCCTTCACGTCTTCTTGGGACAGGTGGTCGATCTTCAAAGCCGCGGTGGTCTCCCGGTCCAGGTACTGCCCCTGAAAGGGCACCTGCCAAAGGATCCTGCAGTCCATGGCTTCATGGAGCATTTCAAAGTCTTCCACCGTCAGCCCGGTCCCCCGCAGGTCCAGCTCCTTCAGGTTGTAAAACCGGGTCAGCTTGTGAAAATCGATCCCCTGCACATTGGATAGGTCCAGGCTTTCCGCATACCGGTCATACTTTACGCCCCCGATCCGGACATAATTCTGCAGGTCGTATCCGTAGAGCACCCCGCCTACGATCAGCACCATCACCGTGATCAGTGCCGCCAGCGCCGTATACCGCTTGCGCTTCACCATAAAACCGCTTCCCTTCTCCGAAAGGAATATTATGTCATCCATTATGACGTATATTCCATTCCCTGTCAAGCAAATTCTGGCGAGTCCCGTGAAAAGATTTTTCTTGCTTTTTTTGCTTTCGTGTGATAGTATATAGAAACCAACCTGCCGGTGTGATGGAATGGTAGACGTAGTGGACTCAAAATCCACCGCTGGCGACAGCGTACCGGTTCGAGTCCGGTCACCGGCACCATGCAAAAAAGCACTTGCGAGAGCAAGTGCTTTTTTCTACGAAATCCGTCCGTTGGACGGGTGAAATCCACTAAAGTGGGTGAAATCCCTTCGGGGTGAAATCCGCCTGCGGCGAAAGAAAGGAAGGAGAACCCCCACATGAAACTGCGCAAACTTGGTAAAACCGGCCTGATGGTATCCGAAATCGGCTTCGGCGGAGAGTGGCTGGAACGGCATCCCGTAGAGGAGGGCGTGGAGCTCATCCACTACGCCGCCTCCAAGGGCATCAACATTCTGGACTGCTGGATGGCAGACCCCAAATCCCGGGACATCATCGGCCAGGGCATCAAAGCCAATCGTTCCGGCTGGTACATCCAGGGCCACATCGGCTCCACCTGGAAGGATGGGCAGTACTACCGGACCCGGGAAATGGAATATGTCCGCCCTGCCTTTGAAGACCTTTTACAGCGGCTGCAGACGGACTACATCGACCTGGGCATGATCCACTATGTGGACTCCGAAGAGGAATGGGAAAGCATCCAGCATTCGGAATACCTGCAGTATGTGTTCGACCTGAAGGAAAAGGGCATCATCCGCCACATCGGCATGAGCTCCCACAATCCCAAGGTGGCTTTGAAGGCCGCCCAGTCCGGCTATGTGGAGATGATCCTGTTCAGCGTCAACCCCGCCTTTGATATGCTGCCCGCCAACGAGAACATCATCAACGATATGTTCTCCGAAAGCTATGCCGAAAACCTAAAAGGCATCGACCCGGACCGGGCGCTCTTTTACAAGGCCTGCGAAGAGAACAATGTGGGCATCACCGTTATGAAGGGCTTTGCCGGCGGCCGGCTTTTTGACGCCAAGCGTTCCCCCTTCGGCACGGCCATGACCCCGGTGCAGTGCATCCACTACGCCCTGACCCGCCCCGCCGCCGCGGCCGTTATGTGCGGCTACGATACCAAAGAGCAGGTAGACGCGGCTGTTGCCTACGAAGCCGCCTCCGACGAAGAAAAGGACTACGGCTCCGTCATCGCCGCCGCCCCCCTGCATTCCTACAAAGGCCAGTGCACCTACTGCGGCCACTGCAAGCCCTGCCCCATGGACATCGACATTGCCATGGTCAACAAGTTCTACGACCTGGCCACCATGCAGCCCACCGTCCCCGATTCCATCCGTTCCCATTATTCCGTTCTGGAGCACCACGCCTCCGAATGCGTCGGCTGCCAGAGCTGTGAAGCCCGCTGCCCCTTCGGCGTGAAGATCGCCCAGAGAATGGAAAAGGCGGCAGCGCTGTTCGGGGAATAAGCCGCTTTTTCAAAAAATATCCCCATTATTTTGATCGGGCACTCCCCTTCCGCACCGCGGAAAATGGGAGTGCCCGATATTTGTTAATCATGTGCCTGATCGTGCTGCTTTGATCCCCGCTTCATCCTCCGGAAGCGCGTCCAAACCACATACGTGCCCCATATAATAAGCAGCAGTACAAACAGGTGCACAAGCCATATATGGGCCCGAATGGAATCCGTGATGTTGTTCTGGACAATGTCCCCCACATAGTGATAGGCACGGGACAGGCCATATTCCTCCCCCAGGATGCTCAGGCCATGGTTCAGAACGCACAGCAGGTCCTGATTTCCGTAGGCCACGCCAAAGCAGATCCCGCAGGTGTCCGCCGCCGGAAGCATTTTCATGTTTTTGTCTTCCAGCAGCTTTACCGCCCGCAGGGCTTCGATCATGGTGCTATCCGCTTTTCCTTGTTTTACCGCCTGCAGGCAGGATTCTGCACTGTCGCAATAGACGATGTGGGCATCCGGATAGTGGGAAAGGGTATAATAGTACTGCAAAAGGTTATTCTGATTCACCGCAATGGAGGATATCTCATCGATATTGCTGTCCAAAAATACCATATCCACCGCCGCATGCAGCACCACGGAGCTTTGCTGATAGCCCTGCTGCTCTGCGTAAGGCATCTCCCCGCCCACCGGGAAGATCACGTCCACCGCGTTTTCTTTCAACGCATGGATCATCTCCGCCTGGCTTTCGTAGCCGGTGTATACGGGCTCGATTCTGTAGTCCCCAGGCAGGCTTTTGAAAATGTCCTCGATCTCATCCTTCAAAAAGCCGTTGACGGTGCCGTCCTCGGAAATGTCACTGTAGGGCAGATAATTGTCCAGATACCCTACCCGGAGCTGGGTATGGTTGTCCAGCCAATCCTTTTCCTGCTTGGATAGGAAAATGCTGATGGTGGTATCCGCGGAATATTTGTTTTTCAGATGGGCCAGATATTCCAGATCCTGGCCGTTGATCAGGGACATGGCTGCATTCAGCTCTGCCAGCGTGTCCGTTTCCCCTTTGGCCACGCACAGGTAGTAAGGCACCTTTCCGATCATCTCCACCGGGGAGATGCCGGAAATGCCGGATACGATATTGTCCGCGCTTACAAATCCGTCGATCTTGTGGGCATTGAACGCCTCCGCGCAGGCCTGCAGGTTGGGATACGTCACCGTCTCCGCAGCCACACGATTCTCTTCTATCCAGTTTTCCAGGCACCGGGTCATTTTCTCCTCCGCCACCACACCGATGCGCTTCCCGGCATAGGTATCGAACCGGCCGCTTTGCATGGAGCTGTCTTTGGAGTCCTTGTAAATATAAAAGGTCTCCTTCAGCATTTCATAGTCGGAATATAGAATCTCTTGGCTTCTGTCCTCTTCGTAGGCAATGCCCGCCATCAGGTCGATCTCCCCTGCCTTCAGCTTGTCAAAGAGCTCCTGCCAGGTGCCGGACACATAGGCATACTTCCAGCCCGTATAGCTGGCGATCTTCTGCAGGTACTCATACCCAAAGCC
The DNA here is from genome assembly GCA_050872865.1 of Faecousia sp. Taxonomy (GTDB): domain Bacteria; phylum Bacillota; class Clostridia; order Oscillospirales; family Oscillospiraceae; genus Faecousia. The sequence goes on from JBNMHR010000033.1 coordinate 17,812, forward strand.
GCTCCGCAGGGTCGTATCTCCGTCCCCCTCCTGGAAGTTTTTGGCCCTGTAGTACCCTACCTTTACGGTCTTGTACCCAAGCCCATTTGCATACGCCGGTACCTGAAACACCCCCAGCAACAGGATCAGGCACCCAAGCAATATCGAAACCTGCTTTCTCTTTCTCATGGCATCTATGTCCTTCCCCATTCTTTGATAAAAGGGATACAAACCCAACATGCTACTGTATTATTATACTTCCCGCAAGTTCCCTTTTCAAGAGGGAAATGCACCGGAAAACGACAATTGTACAAATTGGGAGCACATCCGTTAAAAATCCCCCCTTCGCATTGGAAGGAGGGACCCTATTATTTTTCCTCACACCGGAACAACCCCACCGCCACCGGAACGCAGTACAATAGCGGGCTTGCGTACCGGATGGCCCCGTTCAAATGGGTCAACAGTAACCCTGCCGTCAGAAGCACCAGGGGCAGCAGCAGAACCTTTTTCCGCCGGTCGTGGCCGTAGATCGCCGCCACCAAAAGGGTCAGACATAGCCAGGTGTAGGTACCGGGGCTGGCCAGCTCTTTGACCACCGGCGCATCCGTCAGGGACCACAGACGGTCTTCGATCCCTTTTCGGGTATCCTCCGGGAGCCAATGGGAGAAATTGCTTTCCGCCCCTTCCTTCACCTCGCTGAAGGGGGACATGGAAACGGTGATCCGCTCCCCCTTGACGCTCCAGGGGGTAAAATAGTAGCTGCGGGAATAGACCAGGGCCTCCAGGCAGGTCACCGGGTGCCGGAAAAACCACTGGATGTGGAGGGACAGATAATCGGATACCGCCTGCTTGCTTTCGGCGTGGTAGGTGCTCTTGATGGTATCCACACCCCTTGTGGAAAACCCGGTGCATACCGTATCATAGTCCAGCACTGCGCCGATGATGTCCTTCTCCTGCTGGGTCAGCTCCTCCTGGTGCTTTGCGCAGTAGTAGCCGGTAATGGGATAGAAGAAGCTGTAGTTCTCCTTCTCCATAGGCTTTTCCACTCCCAGGATGGGATACAGGACCCCATTCAGGCAGAAGTGCACGGCAAGCAATACGCAGGTTCCCAGGGTAAGGACCTTCTTTTTGTCGGACCGCACCAACATCAGCCCCAGCAAACACAGGGCCGCCAGATACACCGCCCCCTTCCGGGTCAGGGAAACCAGGGCCGCCAGGACCGCAAGCCAGACCCAGTCCTTTTTTTCATTGGATACCGTCACCCTTCTATAGTACAGGAAGAACAGAAGATACAGCGGCGCATGGATAGAATCCTTCAAAACCGCCGCCACCAGAGAGCCGTAGTTGGGTCCTATCCCAAAGAACAGGCACAGCAGCGCCCCGGAACGCACGCTCCCCCGGGCCGTCGCCACCTCTTCGCAGGCAAAGGAAAAGGCGTACAGGGTCAGAATCAGCTGGAAAATAACACACAGGAAAATGCCCACATTGTCCCCGCCCAGGCTTTGGCCCAGGGAAAAAATGGGGCCATATACAAAGCTCAAAATCAGAGGGTTGGAGGCCTCAAAGGGCAGCTGCCCCTGGAACTGCAAGATCTGGGCATCTGTATCCCGAAAAATAGACCCGGGGGACCGCAAAATCAGAATGGGCAGCCAGCAAAGGAGGATAACCATCGCCCATATAAGCTGCCGCCGGAAAGATCTACACAGGTTCTGCCTTTTTTCCACAGGCCGACGCATCCACCGGCAGAACAGCAAAATCAGCACATACCAGCTCCCAACCTGGGTCAGCCAGAACAAGATATTTTCTATGAGAGACGCCCCGGGAAACCCCATCAGGCTTTGCATCATCCCCGTGGGAGACTGGTCGATCAGGGTATTGCCCCCGAAAAACAGCGCCAGAAGAACCCCCGGCACAAACAGCCTTTTTGGGCTATTCCAGGCCGCCGCCGCGGCACAGCCCACTGCCCCGCACAGGATCACCAGCTCCAAAAGGGTCCGCTTTCCGCCGGAAAGAAGATAGGCAATGCCATATTTCAGGTGCCCCAGAATGCTGCCCGGTTCCGCCCCCCATAGGATCGCCCGCAGCAAAATGGCGGAAAGGAGGCAAAGAAACGCCCATACAGCCCCAATACAAACCTGCCCCCGGTCCGGCCGGAATTTTTTCATGTAACCATCGTCCTTTGCTTTTTTCTCAATTATAGTGGGAGATGGGCGTTTTGTAAAGAAGGATTCCACAGGGCCCTGGGAAATCACAAATCTTCCAAAAGCACATACATCACAATCTCGGCATTGACTCGTAACGTCAAATGCGTTACAATATATCAAGAGGTAACTGTTATGGAAAAAACAACAACCATGAATCTCCGCGTAAACCCTGTTGTAAAGCAGGAGGCGGAGGATGTATTAAAGCAGTTGGGCGTCCCTATGGCGACAGCCGTAGATATGTTTCTGCGGCAAATTGCACTGACCGGAAGCATTCCCTTTGCCATTGCATTGCCAAAGGCGCCGGAGCACCTGAACGCGGATAAAATGACGGCTCCGCAGCTCCGAGCTGCCATCCAAGCAGGGCTGGAGGATGCAGCGGCCGGAAATGTACAGGACGCCAAAGCGGCCTTTGCGCAGTTTCGGAAAGAACACCTATGAAAAAATACAAGGTAAAGATTTCCCATCAGGCTCTTCTGGATATGGAGGAGATTTACAGCTATATTGCGCAAAAGCTGGGATCGACTGTAACAGCTATGGCACAGTATAACAGGATTGCGGAAGCCGTCAAATAGGTATCACTGACGCTTTCCTCCGAATCCTCGATAGAAGACAGAATGTTGTAGGCAATGCTGTAGCAGTACCCGCCATACTTTCTGTCCGTTTCCACAATGGCCTGTTCCGATCGCTCAAAAAACAGCGCCACAATTCCCTGATCCTCCAAGGGACCACCTCCTATGTTTGTCTTCACTTATATAGGCGCAAAAAGGCGGGAAATATTGCATGAGAAGGAAAATATTTTTAGGGAAATTCTAGCATAGGAAGATGGGCTCTTCAAGATGGGAATTGCATTTGGCATTTGTGGGGGGGCGTTTCTGTGGATGCATCAACAAATGGGGAGTTGTGGAGGCAACCCTAGCGCCCCGTAGGGGCGCATCTTAGCCTTCCCCTGGGAGGGGAAGGTGCCGCGTGTCGCGGCGGATGAGGTCGC
>JBNMHR010000034.1:0-20975 GCA_050872865.1 Faecousia sp.
AACGTGAAACACATAATTCCGTTTTACTTTTAGCTATCTATCGCTTCGGCCTTACAACCTCATCCGGCCTGCGGGCCACCTTCCCCTCCCAGGGGAAGGCTGGGGATTTCCGCCCGTTGGCCCGTCCCATTCAACCGGGGGATTGCCACGCCAGCGTGCGCGCTGCCTCGCAATGACAGATGAAAACAAACTGTTAAAAAATGATGTTGTAATTTGGCGCTTGGGATGCTACAATAGTTGTGACATTTGTGTAACCACACAGGAAGGAGGGCAAAAGATTATGCAGTCGGAATACATAATCGAAATGCTCAACATCAGAAAGGAGTTTCCCGGCATCGTTGCCAACGATGATATCACCTTGCAGCTGCGCCGGGGAGAGATCCACGCCCTGCTCGGTGAAAACGGCGCCGGTAAATCCACCCTTATGAGTGTCCTGTTCGGCCTCTATCAGCCGGAAAAGGGCGTCATCAAAAAGAACGGCGAAGTTGTACAGATCAACAACCCCAATGATGCCACCGCTCTGAACATCGGCATGGTCCATCAGCACTTTAAGCTGGTGGATGTGTTTACGGTTCTGGACAACATCATTCTGGGCGCCGAAGACACCAAAATGGGCTTCCTGCAAAAGAAGGAGGCCCGCCGGAAGGTCCAGGAGCTGTCCGACAAGTACAAGCTCCAGGTAGATCTGGATGCCAAGGTAGAGGATATTACGGTTGGTATGCAGCAGCGTACCGAAATTCTGAAAATGCTCTACCGGGACAACGAGATCCTCATCTTCGACGAGCCCACCGCCGTGCTGACCCCCCAGGAGATCGACGAGCTGATGGAGATCATGCGGGGCTTTGCCAAGGAAGGCAAGTCCATCCTCTTTATCACCCATAAGCTCAACGAGATCATGGCCGTGGCAGACCGGTGTACCGTTCTGCGGAAGGGCAAGTATATCGGCACCGTCAACATCAAGGACACCAACAAGCAGGAACTGTCCAACATGATGGTAGGCCGCCCGGTGCAGCTGCAGGTCCAGAAGGGCCCGGCCCATCCCGGGGAAGTGGTGCTGGATGTGCAGGATATGGTGGTGCCCTCCAAGCTCCATAAGAACAACGCCGTGAAGGGCGTGTCCTTCCAGGTGCGCTCCGGGGGGATCGTCTGCGTGGCCGGTATCGACGGCAACGGCCAGACGGAGCTCATTTACGGCCTGTCCGGCCTCGAAAAGACCACCGGCGGCAAGATCACCCTCTGCGGCAAGGACATTACCCGGCTTTCCATCCGCAAGCGCAGCGAGGCCGGTATGAGCCACATCCCCGAGGACCGGCACAAGCACGGCCTGGTGCTGGACGATACCCTGGAAAATAACATCGTCCTGCAGCGCTATCGGGAGCCCCAGTTCCAGCATGGGGGCTTTATCAAAAAGGACGCCGTGCGGGCCTATGCGGAAAAGATCATCGAGCAGTACGATGTCCGTTCCGGCCAGGGTCCCGTGACCATCGCCCGGAGCATGTCCGGCGGCAACCAGCAGAAGGCCATCATCGGCCGGGAAGTGGACCGGGATAATCCCTTCCTCATTGCCGTCCAGCCCACCCGTGGCCTGGACGTAGGTGCCATCGAGTATATCCACAAGCAGATCGTCGCCCAGCGGGACGCCGGAAAGGCCGTGCTGCTGGTATCTCTGGAGCTGGACGAAGTCATGAATCTGGCAGACCGGATCCTCGTTATGTACGAAGGCGAGATCGTGGGGGAACTGGATCCCAAGCAGACCAACGTCCAGGAGCTGGGCCTTTATATGTCCGGCGCAAAACGCAATACGAAAGGAGGCGTGCAGGCATGAAAAACAGTCTGTCAAACCTCTATGAAAAGGAAGCCTTCAAAAAAGTGCTTGCCTCTCTCATTTCTATTCTCATTGGCCTGACGGTGGGCGCGGTCGTCGTTGCCATCGTAGGCCTGACCAAGAAGACCATCGGCCTGTCCGGTATGTGGGACGGTATCCGGATCGTCTTCGTAGGTATCTTCTGCAAGGGCCGTGATGCGGCAGGCGCCCTGGAATGGGGCTTCAACGGCCGGACCGTGGGCAATATGCTCTTCCGTGCCACCCCCATTATTATGACCGGCCTGTCCGTGGCCATTGCCTATAAAACCGGCCTTTTCAACATCGGCGCCCCCGGGCAGTACCTGATGGGCACCATGGCCTCTTTGATGATCGCCCTGGGCATCCCCAGCAGCAGCGTCCCCGCGGGGCTCATCTGGGTGCTGGCTTTCTTGGGCGGCATCCTGGCAGGCGCCATCTGGGGCGCCATCCCCGGTGCCCTGAAAGCCTTTTTGAACATCAATGAGGTTCTGGCCTGCATCATGACCAACTGGCTGGCGGCCAACATCGTCACCTGGGCCTTTGACATGTCCAACTTCAAGAACACCGTGGAAGGCACCAAGACCGCTTACGTCTACAAGTCCAGCTTCAACGGCGTGGCTACCGCCAAGATGGGTCTGGACAAGATCTTCCCCAATTCCCAGGTCAACGGCGGCATCCTGGTGGCCATCGTCATCGCCATCCTGATGTACATCTTCATCAACAAGACTACCCTGGGCTTTGAACTGAAGGCCTGCGGCTCCAGCCGTCACGCCGCCCGCTACGCCGGTATCAACGACAAGCGGAACATCGTCCTGTCCATGGCCATTGCCGGCGGCCTGGCCGGTGCGGGCGCGGCCCTGTACTGGCTCTCCGGCAACACGGAGTTCTACTGGTCCACCTACCAGAGCCTGCCCGCCGAGGGCTTTAACGGCATTCCCGTGGCATTGCTTGCTATCAACAACCCCATCGGCGTTATCTTCACCGGCATCTTTATGGCCATGCTGAAGATCGTAGGCCAGAACCTGACGGGCTACACCGCCTACAACGAGTACATCACCGATGTGATCATCGGCGTCATCGTGTACCTCAGCGCCTTCTCCCTGGTCATCCGTATGTGGCTGGAGGGCAAGATGAAAAAGGCTCCGAAAGAAGCAAAATCCAAGAAAGGAGGGGCCAAGAAATGACATTCATCATTCAGCAGACCCTGCTTTACGCAGTTCCTCTGATGATCGTGGCCCTGGCCGGTGTATTCGCCGAGCGCAGCGGTATCATCAACCTGGCTCTCGAAGGCATTATGATCTTCGGCGCTTTTATCGGCGTCCTCTTCGTTCGTTCCATGCAGGACCTGCCGGTGTTCGCCAACGCCGCCCGTCAGGGCAACTGGCTGACGCTGCAGGGGCTGGAAATTATGGCTATGCTGGTATCCGCCGCTATGGGCGCCCTGTTCAGCCTGCTTCTCAGCTTTGCCTCCATCAACCTGAAGGCAGACCAGACCATCGGCGGCACCGCCCTGAACCTGATGGCCCCGGCCCTGGTGCTGTTCCTCATCCGGATCATCGACGGCCAGAACATCCTGGACCTGAAGACCGGCGACTCCGCTACCTGGTTCATGCTGAAAAAGTCCACCTTCGGCATCCCCAAGAGCCAGAACATTGGCTTTTTGGGAGAGACCTTCCTAAATAAGGTGTACCTGGCGACCTATATCTGCATCATCCTGTTTATCGTCATGTCCATCCTCCTGTACAAGACCCGCTTCGGTCTGCGGCTCCGTTCCTGCGGTGAAAATCCCCAGGCGGCGGACAGCCTGGGCATCAACGTCTACAAGATGCGCTACGCCGGTACTACCATTTCCGGCGCCCTGGCAGGCATGGGCGGCTTTGTGTACGCTCTGACCACCACCAACTGCACCTCCAACGGCGACGTAGCGGGCTTCGGCTTCCTGGCCCTGGCCGTTATGATCTTCGGCAACTGGAAGCCCCTGAACATCGCCGGTGCATCCCTGCTCTTCGGCCTCTTTAAGTGCATCGCCGCGGCTTACTCCAGCATCGATATCAACGGCGACGGCGTGTACTGGCTGGCGGAGATCGGCATCTCCTCCCACCTGTACCGGATGCTGCCCTACCTGGTGACCCTGATCGTCCTGGCCTTCACCTCCAAGAAGTCCCGGGCCCCCAAGGCAGAGGGCATTCCCTACGATAAGGGGACCAGATAAACCTTTTACAAAACACCGCCCAGCTTTTTTCAGGCCGGGCGGTGTTTTTGCGTCGTTCTCAAATCCGTAACCATCGGGGGCTATCCTGAAATTCAATCGCTCCGCCAAACCAATCAATCGGGCGGAGCGTTCAGGAGGTATGATGATATGGTAAAGTATATTACAGAAAATATGGCAGAGGATTACCGGGAATGGCTGCGGGATCAGGAAAAGAGCCCGGTGACCGTAGAAAAGTATCTGCGGGATCTGGGCCGGTTCCGCCTGTTTTTGGGCAGCGGGGCCCTGGGAAAGGAAGAGACCATTGCCTTTAAGCAGCATCTGGTGGGGGAGGGGTATGCCCCCAGCTCTGTAAATTCCATGCTGTCCAGCGTGAATCATTTTCTGGAGTACTGCGGCAGGCAGGATTGCCGGGTAAAGACCCTGAGGGTCCAGCGCAAGGCCTACGTGCCGGAGGGCCGGGAACTGACAAAGGGGGACTACCGCAGGCTCCTGGAGGCTTCCCGGGGAGACGCACAGATGAACCTGCTGCTCCAAACCCTTTGCGCCACCGGCATCCGGGTGTCGGAGCTGCGGTATTTTACGGTAGAGGCCCTGCAAAACGGGAAGATCGAAGTCAGCTGCAAGAATAAAAGCCGGACCATTTTTGTCCCCAGCCGTCTGTGCGGGGACCTGCTACGGTATGCCAGGAAAAGGAAAATCCGCTCCGGTCCGATTTTTGTGACCCGAACAGGGACCTGCCTGGACAGGAGCAATATCTGGGCCAAAATGAAGCGGCTGTGTCAGGAGGCCAGGGTAGACCCCCAAAAGGTCTATCCCCACAACCTGCGCAAGCTCTTCGCCCGGACCTTTTACGGAATGGATAAAGACATTGCCAAGCTGGCGGATATTCTGGGCCACAGCAGCATCGATACTACCCGCATCTATATTATGACCACCGGAGAGGAGCACCGAAAACAGATCGAGCATATGGGCCTGCTTATGGATGGCGCATCCAGATAAAAAAGTTCACAAAGCGACACTATTTCGCAAATGATTTGAAAAAAAGACAAAAAAGAACCACATAATTCGTATTATGTGGTAAACAAGGCATATAATGGCATAAATTCGCCTATATCTATTCGTTTACAAATTATACAACAGGCTACTGGAAAAATCAAGTAGCTGTTCCGCAAAAAAATATTGGCCGGAAGCGTGGTTTTGCCCCGTTTCCGGCTTTTTTTACGAATGATAGTTTATATTTGTCAACTATAATTTGGCTGTGTTTTGCATTACCTCCCGAAACAGGCCCGATATTTACAACATAATACGAATTATGTTGTAAATGGGAAAAAACCAGGTTTCTCCGGGGCGGGTCTTCCGTTCCGCTGAAATATAGGCATGCCGGGGGCCGTGTGATGCGCGCGGTCCTCGGCGAGCCAGGGATCTTCTGTAAAATTCGAAGGAAAGGAGGCAGATGTTAGAAGTCCATCGGAAAGCAAAGATACAAGTGTGGCTTTCACAGTGCCCCCCGGTGCCGCAGGAACCGGCATGTGAGGCGGCGGAAACCTCCTCAGGGCAAGCGCGAATCCTTCTTGAGTCCGTTCTTTCCATTTTACAGCTGATCCGAACGCCGACGATCCCCGGCCGGATCACCGGCAGCACGGCGAAAGCCGTGATCATCCCGTATTTTATTTGATATGGAGGTAATATCATGAAGAGGAAAATCTTTGCGGCTTTTCTGTCTGTTATGATGGTCATCTCCATGCTGCCCACTGCTGCTTTTGCTGAAGAAGCGGAAGCTCCTGCGCAGTGTAAGCATGAGGATGCCCATTGGGAGACAGTAGAAGAAGCAACCTGTACAGAGCCTGGTAAGCAGGTCCTGCACTGCCACGACTGCGAGACCGACCTGGAGGAGAAGGAAATTCCCGCTCTGGGCCACGATCTGCAGCCCACCGGCAAATTCGTAGAGCCTACCTGCACCAAGGGTGCCGGTGAGGTTTACGCCTGCACTCGGTGCGATCACACCGAGCCCAAGGTCATCGAAGGCGCCGCCGCCGAGCCCGCTCTGGGCCATGACCTGGTGGAGACCGTGGTAGCGCCTACCTGCAAGGACGAGGGCTACACCCTGGTGACCTGCAAGCGGGAAGGCTGCAAGTTCTCTGAGAAGAAGAATGTGGTCTCTGCGGATGAGAACGCACACAACTTTGTGCTGCAGGAGCCCGCTTTAAAGGAAGCCACCTGCACCACCACCGGCATTGGCCGCTATGTGTGCTCTGTCTGTGGCAAGAGCGGCGGCTACAAGATCATCCCTGCCGGACATAAGTGGGTTGAGACTTTCCGTGAGGAAGCTACCTGCGGCAAGGACGGCAAAGTCACCTACGAGTGCGCCAACTGCGACGAGACCAAGGAAGAGGTCCTGCCCGCTACCGGCAAGCACATCTGGGTAGAGGGTGCTACGATCGATCCTACCTGTACCGAGAATGCCAAGGTCGGCCAGGTTTGCTCCGTCTGCGGCGCTGCCGGTGAGACTGTCGAGGTCCCCGACTCTGCTCTGGGCCACGACATGGTCGCCGATACTGAGAACTCCGTAGCCGCTACCTGTGAGAAGGCTGGCGTAGAGGCTACCAAGTGCTCCCGCTGCGACAAGACCGAAACCAAGGAGATCCCGGCTCTGGGCCACCAGTGGGTATCCGCCGGTCTGCAGGAAGCGGATTGCACCCATGCCGCCGGTGAGAAGTTCGTTTGTGAAAACGATCCTTCCCATGAGAAGGTAGAAGCCTTTACCGGTGACCTGGCAGTGCCCGCCAAGGGCCATAAGCCTGAGGTCGTTCCCGCCGTTGCCGCTACCTGCTCTTCCAAGGGCCTGACCGAAGGAAGCCGTTGCTCTGTCTGCGGTGAGATCCTGGTCAAGCAGGAGGAAACCCCTGTAGATCCCGACAAGCACACTCCCGTTCAGGCTGCGGTTCTGAAAGAAGCAACCTGTACCACCACCGGTATCGCCCGGATGGAGTGCGCAGATTGCGGTAAGAACCTGGGCTACAAGGTGATCGCCGATGGTCACGACTTCTCCGTAGTACTGGAGAAGGAGGACGCTACCTGCGGCAAGGATGGCAAGGTTATCTATCAGTGCTCCAAGTGCGATAAGACCAAGGAAGAGGTCCTGAAGGCTACCGGTGAGCATGACTGGGAAGAGACCTTTGTGGATGCTACCTGCACCTCCAACGCCAAGGCTGGCTACATCTGCAAGGTCTGCAAGGCTGAGAAGGACGTTGAGGAAATTCCCGATACCATGCTGGAGCATGAGCTGGTTGTGGACAAGGAAAACTCCAAGGCCGCAGCCTGCGAAGAGGCTGGCGTAGAAGCCAAGAAGTGCGCTAACTGCGACTACACCGAAACCAAGGAAGTTCCCGCTCTGGGCCATAACTGGGTTTCCGCCGGTATGCAGGAAGCCGACTGCACCAACGCCGCCGGTGAGAAGTTTGTCTGCGCCAATGATGCGGCCCACACCAAGGTGGTTGCATTTGAGGGCGAGCTGGCACAGCCTGCCAAGGGCCACACCCCCGAGACCGTTCCCGCTGTTGACGCTACCTGCTCCAAGCCCGGCCTGACCGAGGGAAGCAAGTGCTCCGTCTGCGGTGAGATCCTGGTCAAGCAGGAGGAGACTCCTGTGGATGAGACCAAGCATGTGCCCACCGAGGCTGCCGTTTTGAAGGAAGCTACCTGCACCACCACCGGCATTGCCCGGATGGAGTGCGCCGACTGCCATAAGAATCTGGGCTACCAGGTCCTGAAGGCCGAGCACGTTTACGACGAGCTGGTGTCCCGGGTAGAGCCTACCTGCGGAAAGGCCGGTTCCGAGACCTACCGCTGCTCCAAGTGCGACGATGAGACCGCCATCAAGGTTGTCGAGCTGCCCGCTACCGGCAAGCACGATTTCCAGGAGAAGTACGTAGAAGCCACCTGTACCGAGAACGCCAAGGCCGGTCATGTCTGCGCTGTCTGTGGTCTGGAAGATGAAGACTACGGCGAAGTGGAGGGCACTGCTCTGGGTCATGATATGGTGCTGGATACCGAAAACGAGAACTATAAGCCTGTTACCTGCGAGGAAGACGGACTGGATACCTTTAAGTGCAGCCGCTGCGGCGAGACGGAGGAGAAGGTCGTAAAGGCTACCGGCAAGCACACCTGGAACAAGGGTGAGAACGTGGATGCCGATTGCACCCATGCTTCCGGCGCTAAGTACACCTGCACCAAGTGCGGCGCAACGAAGTTCGAGGAGTATCCTGCCGAGATCGGCCAGCCTGCTCTGGGCCACAAGCCCGAAGTGATCCCCGCTGTTGCGGCTACCTGCAAGTCCACCGGCCTGACCGAGGGAAGCAAGTGCTCCGTCTGCGGTGAGATCCTGGTCAAGCAGGAGGAGACCCCTGTTGATGAAAACGCTCATGTGGAGGGTGTAGCGACCACTCTGAAGGAAGCTACCTGCACCACCACCGGTATTGCCAGATATACCTGCACCCTGTGCGGCAAGAATCTGGGCTACAAGGTCCTGAAGGCTGAGCATAAGTGGGAAGAGCTGAATGTTGTTCCCGCTACCTGCGGCAAGGACGGCAAGGCCGAGTACTTCTGCTCTGTTTGCGGCGAAACCAAGGAAGAGGTCCTGCCCGCTACCGGCGAGCACTCCTTCACCGAGGATAACGTGAAGACTGTAGATGCCACCTGCACCGAGGACGCAAAGGTCATTGAAGTCTGCACCGTTTGCGGCGCTGAGGGCAAGACCACCGTTCTGGAGAACACCGCCACTGGTCACGATCTGGTTCTGGACGAGACCAACAAGGATTACAAGCCCGCTACCTGCGAGGAAGACGGTCTGGCTACCCTGAAGTGCAAGAACTGTGACTACACCACTACTGAAGTTATCAAGGCTGAGGGTGCCCACAAGTGGGACGAGGGTGTCAATGTTCCCGCGACCTGCACGGAAGACGAGCACCTGCTCTTCACCTGCACCGTTTGCAAGGCAACCAAGACCGAAGCTTATCCCGAAGGCATTGGCCAGAAGGCGCTGGGCCACGACCTGAAGAAGGCCGTTACCCCCGCTACCTGCGCCAAGGAAGGCTACACCACCGTTACCTGCTCTCGCTGCGATTACAACGAGATCACCGACAAGACCCCTGTGGACGCCAATAACCACACCTGGAACGTGACCCACCTGAAGGACGCTACCTGCACCGCCACCGGCATCGACCGGAGAGTGTGCGCCGACTGCGGCAAGTCCGAGTATGTGGTCGCCGAGAAGCTGGCCCATACCTACGATCCCAAGAACGCCAAGATGACCAAGGAGCCCACCTGTGCCGAGGCTGGCGAAGTCAGCAATACCTGCACCGTTTGCGGTAAGGTCAGCGTGGTTGACACCATCCCCAACGATGGCATCGAGCATAAGCCTGTTGAGATCCCCGAGACCGATACCATGACCGCCGGTTACAAGTGCGAAGTCTGCGGCAAGATTTTGGTCGAGCCTGTCGAGAAGTGTGAGCACAAGAACACCGAGACTCTGGAAGCCAAGGCTGCTACCTGCACCGCCACCGGCCTGACCGAGGGCAAGAAGTGCGCCGACTGCGGCAAGATCCTGGTGGCTCAGGAAGAGGTTCCCATGACCGAGCACACCGCTGAAGTCGTAGCTGCTGTGGAAGCCACCTGCACCGCCACCGGCCTGACCGAGGGCAGCAAGTGTGCCGTCTGCGGCAAGGTCCTGGTCGAGCAGGAAGAGGTTCCCATGGTAGAGCACACCGCCGAAGTCGTTGCCGCCAAGGCTGCTACCTGCACCGAGGACGGCCTGACCGAAGGCAGCAAGTGCTCCGTCTGCGGTAAGGTCCTGAAGGAACAGGAGACTGTGAAGGCTCTGGGCCATGAGGAAGCTGTTCTGGAGCCCGTGGCTCCCACCTGCGAAGGCACCGGCCTGACCGCCGGCGTGAAGTGCAGCCGCTGCGGCGAAGTCCTGAAGGCTCAGGAAGAGATCGCCGCCAAGGGCCACACTCCCGTTGATTTCGAGGGTAAAGAAGCTACCTGCACCGAGGCCGGCCATACCGCCGGTACCAAGTGCGCCGACTGCGGCAAGATCCTCTCCGGCAACGAAGAGATCCCCGCTCTGGATCACGACTTTGAGTTTGTAGATGATACCGAAGAGGGCGTCCTCTACAGATGCACCCGCTGCGGCGTGGAGAAGGTCGAAAACTAATTAAGCTCCATTCGCCCGGGCTGCCCGTCCAATTCCCTTCCGGCGGGCAGCTTGGGCAATTCCCAAACCTTAGAAAAGGAAACATCTATGAAACGTTTGATTGCGATTTTGCTCTGCATGGTGCTCTGCCTTGGCCTTTTTGCCTGCGGCCAGAGCAAGACCGATGCCACCACTGCCCCCGCCGCTTCCGCAGAGGGCCCCAAGGGTCCCGTGGCCATGACGGACGAGGAAAAGGAACTGGTTGAAGCCCTGAAGGAGGATACCACCACCGTCACCGATGATACTTTCATCTCTCAGGTGGCTGAGATCCTGTACCACACCGCCGACGAGACCGGCAAGGTCTACGAGCTGGAAGGCGTTTTCGGTGTGGACGGCGACAGCCAGACCCTTTCCCGGACCCTGGTAAACGGCAGCGAAAAGACGGTGCTGTCCCTGCCCCTGCGGTATGCCGATAAGGATGTGGGCAACGGCGCCTGGATCCATGTGGTCGGCGTGGTCGCCGCGGATGACAACGGCGAATCCGTCCTGGATGTGGTCGCTATGGAGTCCCTGGCAAAGGCCGGTAATGCGGAGCTCACTTGGGCTGGCGGAGAGATCCACCAGCATTAAGGAGTAAGGTATGAAAAAACATGGTTTGATCGCTTCCGCATTGGTAGCGCTGAGCCTGATGGTGATGGCCCTGCCTATGGCGGCCATGGCGGATGAAGCCGGGGAAGTGGACGATTCCGCTGCCTTCTACGCCAGCAACATCTGCCCCGCTACCGAGGACGGCAAGCACGTTTATGTCCGTGTGACCGCCGAGGATGCCACCTGCACCAAGGAAGGCCACACCAGAGGCCTGAGCTGCTCCGCCTGCGGCGAGGTCTTTATTGAAAGCACCGTGATCCCTAAGAAGGAGCACGAGTTTACCGTAGCCATCAACGAGGTCCCCGCCACCTGTACCGAGGCAGGCACCACCGGCGGCTGGCAGTGCGCCAACTGCGACGCCACCAAGGGCGTTACCGAGATCCCGGCGCTGAACCACGACTGGGACAATGAGGTGACCGTAGAAGCCACCTGCACCAGCGACGGCAAGGTGACCCACACCTGCAAGCGCTGCGGCGTAGAAGAAACTGTACGGACGCTGCCCGCCACCGGCCACGACTGGAAAAAGGTCGACGGCAGCACCCACAAGTGCAGCAAGTGCGGCGCGGAAGAAAGCCACAGCTTTGTGGACGGCAAGTGCGGCGATTGCGGCTACAGAAAGTCCACTTCCGGCGGCGGTTCTTCCTCCGGAAGCCACAGCAGCGGTTCCTCCGCAGGCCTGGACAATGTGCCCAAGACCGGCGATGTGACCCCTGTATATGCCTACGGCATTGTGATGCTGCTGGGTATCGCGGCCCTTCTGGTTCGCCGGTTCCGCCTGGCAAAGTAAGCTTTTCCCCTTTCAGCGGTGGATGCCCGGTCATCCACCGCTGTTTTCGGTAACGGAACAATTCCGATACTTCGGAAGGAGTGTTTTCTATCAAACAATACAAGCACACCCGGAAAAACGGCCCGGGCCCCGAGGTGGTTTTGCTCATGGTATTGCTGGCGGTGCTTTGCGTAAATCTGGTGGTGGTCCTTTTTCTGGTGTTTACTCTTCCGGAGAAAGCGGAGCCGGTACCCACCCTATCCTCCCAGCCTACATTGGCCCGGGAGCCAAGCGCAGAACCGTGGCAAACCGCCGTCCCCACCACAACGGAAGAGGAGGAAACCGAGCCTTCCGAAACTGCACCGACGCCCAAGGAGCGGACCTATCTGCCGGAGCTTCAGGAAAAGCGGGAAGAAAACCAGGACCTGGTGGGATGGATCACCATTGAGGGAACCAAAATCGATTATCCGGTGATGTATACCCCGGATGACCCGGAAAAGTACCTGCACCTGGGCTTTGACCAGAACTACAGCTTTGCGGGGCTGCCCTTTATCGATGCCAACTGCTCCCTGGACCCGGAGAGCGACAACCTGATCATCTATGCCCACAATATGCTGGACGGCTCCATGTTCCGTTCCCTGATGAAATACGAGGAAAAGACCTATTGGCAGGCCCATCCCACCATCTCCTTTGACCTGATCGACGAGGAGCGGGAATATGAGGTCATGGCCGCCTTCCGGGACAGGGTGTATTATAAAACCGAAACCTGCTTTAAGTTCTATCAATTCATCAATGCGGATTCCCAGGAACGGTTTCAGGAGGCCATGGATTACTATGCCGCCCACTCTGCCTACGATACCGGAGTCACCGCGGAGTATGGGGACCGGCTGATCACTTTGGTAACCTGCGCCTATCACACAGACAACGGACGTTTTGTTGTTGTTGCAAGGCAAAAACAATGAGCGTCATAGGAGTTGAGTTTATGCAGGCCTTTTTAAGCCGCATTCGGGGATTGCGGGAGGACAACGAGCTGACGCAGGGCCAGCTGGCCGAATATCTTGGAACTTCCCAAACCATGTACTCCCCGGTATGAGCGTGGGTGCAACGAGATCCCGATCCGGCACCTGGTTGCTTTGTGCCGACTGTACAATGTGTCGGCGGATTATTTTCTGGACACGGCCCCGGATCACAGGAGAAGGACAAAACGGGCACGGCTTCAGCTGCTGCGGCACAAGTAGAAAAAGCGTAGAGGCATTTTCATATTTTTGAATTTAAGAAAACCGCTGTTCCGTTTTTTGTCCGGACAGCGGTTTTCATTTGTTTCCGAATGATTAAATTCCGGAAATACGATTGACAGTCCACGAAAACAATGGTACCATGGGTCCGTAGAAATAAAGATATGAAACAAATAATGGAGGCAATTATGATTCGATTGGTTGCGGATTCTTCCTGCGATGTATATACGTTCAAGGATGTGGATTTTCGGGCGGTGCCGCTGACCATTTCTACCGACGATGGGCAAAGCTTTTTGGATGACAGCCATCTGGACGTGGGGGAAATGGTACAGAAGCTGCATGGGCATAGGGGCCGGTCTTATACCGCCTGCCCCAGTGTGGCGGCCTGGCTGGAGGCCTTTGAGGGGGCGGATACGATTTACGCTGTGACCATTACCAGCGGCCTGTCCGGCTCTTACAATTCGGCCAGGGTGGCGGCGGACCTGTATCAGCAGGCCAAGCCTGAGGCCAGTGTACATGTGTTCGACAGCCTGTCCACCGGCCCGGAGGAGCTGCTGCTGTTGGAAAAGCTGCGGGAGCTGGTGGCCCGGGGGCTGGGATTTGATGAGGTGGTGGCCCAGGCGGAAGGCTACAAGGAGAAGACCCGGCTGTTTTTCAGCCTGCACAACCTCCACAACCTGGCCCAGAACGGCCGGATCAGTAAGGTGGCGGCCGTGGCGGTAGGGGTCATGAATATCCGCATCATCGGTACCGCTTCCCCGGAAGGGACCCTGGCCACCATCGGCAAGGCCAGAGGCGACCGAAAAGCCGCGGCGGAGCTGCTGGACCAGATGGTAAAAGCCGGCTGGAAGGGCGGCAAGGTCCGGATCACCCATGTGCAGAATGAGGCGGTGGCCCGGTCCCTTTGCGAGCACCTGCGCACGGCCTACCCGGAGGCGGACATCACCTTTGCCCCGGCAGGCGGGCTATGCAGCTACTATGCGGAAAAGGGCAGCCTGATGATCGGCGTAGAGATCGGGTGAAAACCGTCCTTTGGGGTATCCTAAAGCAAAAACCAAAAGGAGCGATCACAGAATGCGGAAAAACAGAATGATCCCGCTGTTTTTGGCCATCGGGCTGCTGCTCGGCGGCTGCGGCGGGAACACCAAGGAATACGAAGCGGAGATCCGGCAGCTGCGGGAGGAGAATAACGCCCTTACGCAGCAGGTGGAAGCCCTGCAGGCCCAGCTGGAGCAGATGCAGTATACCCGCCTGGAAAGCTGGACATTGGATGCCCGGGGGACCGGGGAGGAGGAAACAGCAGAGGTGACCTTTTCCGCCAGGCCGGAGGCCTACGAAGAGGGACTGCAGGCAGAGCTCATGGTGACGTTAGAGGGAAGCACGGTGGTCCGCACCCCCTGCAGCTGGGACGGAGAGGCCTTTGAGGGCACCGTTACCCTGGAGCCCCAGGACGGCTACAGCTACTACTGCGTCCTGACCACCCAGGAGGGGACCGCAGAGCAGGTGGACCTGACCACGCCGGACCGGCCGGTGCTGCCCAAGCTGGTATACCTGAAGAGCAGCCTGCAGAGCTTTGTCAGCGCCTATGTGTCGGACCAGAGAATGGACAAGGGGCAGGTCACGGTAGATCTGACCGCATCGATCCAGCTGCCCCTGCTGACGGCGGACGGAAACAAGGTAAGCGTCAGCCAGGCCAGCCTGCAATGGGTACTGGATGGCAGCCTGCTGAACGAGGTGCCTCTGGAGATCACCGACGGGGAAACGGAAGGAAGCTATGTAGGAAGTATCCATGGGCTCACCCAGTCCTGCCCGGAGCTGGAAGAGGGGAGCACCCTGCAGCTCCAGGTAAATGTCCAGCTTTCCGACGGCAGGAATCTTTCCTGCGAGGCCGCCAGCTGGACCGGCACCGAGGACGGGCTGGAAGACGCTGTGGGATAACGAAAAAAGCCGCTGCGATGGGTTGCAGCGGCTTTTTTGTACTTACTGGGTGATGCGGATGCCTGCGGAATTGCTGATGACCTTGACCGTTCCGTTTACGGTCTGGTAGGTCGTTACCCCCAGGCTGTCCAGGGCGTCCAGGGTTTCCGCATCCGCCGGGTTTTTATTAGAGCAGGTGATGACGGCATATTGCATTTTCAGGGCCTCAAAGAGCGCTGGAAGTGCATCGTTGTATCTGCCGTGGTGGGGGACCTTTAGAAAATCGCAGGTCTCCGGGCCTTCCTCCAGCACGTCCCGGATCCGCTGCTTTTCGATGTCTCCGGCAAAGAGCAGCTTGTTTCCCCCGTGGCTGACGGTGACCAGGAGGGAATGGTTGTTGTCGATGTTCTTGGTATAGACGGTGCCGTGGTCTCCGGTGACAGTCAGGGCGGCGGTGCCCAGGGTCAGATCCAGGGAATCCCGGACGGCGGTGACAGGGACACCGGTTTCCTCCAGGGCCTGGCGGTAGGAAGTATAGCTTTCCGATTCCGGGTTCTCCGGGGTGTAGTCCGGTTCCAGGACCCGGCCCACGGTCAGGGTACGCAGGATCTGGGCGGCGCCGCCGACATGGTCCTTGTCAAAGTGGGTGATGATCAGGGTGTCCAGGGAAGTAATGCCGTTTTGCTTCAGGGCGGCCAGGATGGTATCCACGTTTTCCGCCTCTCCGCAGTCGATCATCAACGTATTGCTGCCCTGCTTCAGGATGCTGCAATCCGCTTTCCCAATTTTGGGGATCAGGACGGTCAGTTGGTCGGTATTTGCCGAACAGCCGCATAGCAGCAGTGCTATGGTAAGCACTGCTGCCAGAAATTTACGAAACGGTTTCATTGGTTCCACGCTCCTTGCCTTGCCGGTCCGGCTTCTGGCTGGGGTCGAAGTTTTGATCGTCAGGTTTTTCTCCCCGGTCAAAATCTTTGGGGCCTTGCCCATCGTTGTCCGGACGCTCTCCGCCGGGACGGCCCATGCCGCCGCCCATGCCGCCTCTGCCGGTGGAAACGGTGCCGGACTGGGCCTGGGCTGTGGTGGAGCTGCTGCCAGAAGCGAGGGTATAGGTTTCGCCATCCGTCAGGTCGGAGGAGGAGAACAGTAGGTAGCTGACCTCACATTTGCTGTCGCCGGAATAGAGCACGGTGCCCTGGGCATTTGCAACGGTAAAGCTGCTGTTTTCAGCAAAGATGGCGGAACCGCCGCCAA
The DNA here is from genome assembly GCA_050872865.1 of Faecousia sp. Classification (GTDB taxonomy): domain Bacteria; phylum Bacillota; class Clostridia; order Oscillospirales; family Oscillospiraceae; genus Faecousia. Next base: position 16,066 of record JBNMHR010000034.1, read on the forward strand.
AGCCTTTGCCTTGCTGCCCCGGATCCGAATCGGAGGAGCCGCTGAAGATCACGCAGGTCTGCTGGGCATTCAGGCTCATCCCCATGCCGCTGCTGCCTCCCGCGGCCAGGACGGTACCGCCGGAAATGGTGACGGTGCCGTCGGCGTCCAGGGGGGAGTTGTCCGCCCGGTTGGCGGTGTATACGGCCACGGTACCGCCGGAAATGGTGATACTGCCGTTGGAATCAAAGCCGTCGCCGGTGGACGCGTAGGCCGTGATATTGCCGCCGGAGATATTCAGGCTGTAGTCAAAACCTTCCAGATCCGGATTGGCGGCGTTGATGCAGTCGTCGGTGGAAAGAATGGTCACGTCGCCGGAACAGATGTTGACGGTGGCCCCTTCCAGGCCCTCGTAGCAGCTGTCAATACGGATGGTGGGGCCCTGGCTGCCATTGGCGCCGATGTTCAGGGTGTTGTCGGAATGAATGGCGTCGTCCCCGGCGGAGATGGTCAGGCTGCCGCTTTCTATGTTCAGGGTAGCTTCCGCGTTGATGGCGTCGTTATTGGGGGCAGAAATGTTCAGGGTCAGGTCCCGGAGGGTCAGGCTGGCGTCCCCCTCTTCCTGGGTAGAGGTCCCGGACTTGATGCCGTTTTTGCCGTTTGCTTGAATATTCAGGGTGCCGGTGCCGCAAAGAAGGACCTGAGAGCCGTCCTTACACTTGATGACAGCGTTTTCGGCATCCTCATTTCCGGTCTCATCGTTGTTATTTTCCGTATCGGTCAGGGTGTTTTCCGTTCCGGCGGCCACCTCGATGGTCACCTGGGAGCTCTTGGCACAGACGATGGGGGCGGTATCCTCAGATGTCAGGTCCAGGCCGTTCAGGATCAAAGTTACCCCGGTGACACCTTTTTTCACTTTGACGCTGCCGTTTTGGCATTTTCCGGACAGGGTGTAGGTGCCGGAGGCGGTGATGCTCAGGGCGGTGCCGTCAATGTCCAGGCCGTTTGAGGAGGCGGCGGAGATATGGTCATCCGTAAAGGTGACTTGGACGCCCTTGCTGGGGTCTGTGGTTTGGGCAGCTGCCGTGGAAGCCGTGGCGGCGGTGGTGGCAGCCGCCAAAACAGGTGTTTCGGCACTGACGCAGCCGGTAAAAAGCGTTGCCAGGACGGCGGCGCCGGTGAGTATGGAAATGAATCGTTTCATAGTAGATCCCCCTTTTGTTCAGGCAGGCCGCTGGAAATTTCCAGGTTGCCGTTCCGGCAGCGCATGGCGTCCAGCAGTGTTTTTTCCTGGGTAATGTCTTTTAATTTGACCCGGTAATGCAGGCTGTAGAGAGAGCCCATGTTGACGGTTTTTACCTGCACCAGCTGGGAAGATTGGGTAAACTCCGCAAACAGGTCATCAAAAAGGTCAGAATAGTTCAGGTTTTCCGGAACGGTGACCCGGATCTCCCGGTCCCCGGGGTCCGGGGCGGGGGCCTTTTGCGCAAGGAACATGGCGCAGGTCACCAGGGCGGCCAGCAGGGCCAGGACTACATAGCCCATGCCGCAGCAAAGCCCCACGGTCATGGCCAGAAAGATGGCGCAGATGTCCCGGGCGGTACCGGGGGCGGACCGGAACCGGACCAGGCTGAAGGTCCCGGCTACGGCCACACCGGCCCCCAGGTTGCCGTTGACCAGCAGGATCACCAGCTGGACCAGAAAGGGCAGCACCGCCAGGGAAGCCCCCATGGTGCCTTTGCCGCCCACCTTTTGGTAGACCAGGGAGATGCCCAGGCCCAATAGCAGGGAAAGAACACAGCAGCCGAGAAAGGCAGGCACCGTTACAGATGTAGCATACAGGGAAGAGAAGATTCCGTCAAGCATAAACTTTAAACTCCTTATTGTTTGTTTCAAAGCACATATTCTGATAGGCCCGGCCGTATTTAGAGAAGGACACCGGGAAGATGCCCAGCCGGGAAAAGGCATCGCACAGCCATAGGGGGGTGGCCCCCAGGACCTTGACCTCCATCAGGGTCTGGCTGGGGCTTAAAAGGGGCAGCCCCCAAGGGCCTTGCCGCAGGTCCAGGCCGGTATTGCGCCAGAGAATATCCCGGTCCAGGGTCAGCCGCAGGCCCGGGTCCTGGGTCCCTGCCCAGGAGTCCCGCTCGTAGCTTAAAAATACTCTGGGGGCCAGATCGGGATAAGCGGAAAGCATCCAGTCAAGCTCCTGAAAGATCTGGCCGGACTGGGCGGGGGAGTCCCCATTCAGGTAATCAACGGCCTGGCAGTAGGGAAGGCTGACTCTCCGCTTATACACAACGCCCCGGGCTTTTTTCTTGATCTCCGGAAAGACCATGCTTGTATCCCCGGGGATGCCGTAGCTCCGCAGCCGCAGCTTTTCCTTATACTGGGGCTTTTCCAGAGAACGACGGATCATGTAGTAGTCCGGGGTATCGTAGTACAGGTTCAGAATGCTGCTGTGGGGAAAGGCATCCGGTTCCATGTGGGCCTTTAAAATGGGCATCAGGCTTTCCAGCTGCCGGTCGGAGAGCAGATATTTGATTTCTTTGCGTTTGAAAACCGCTTGAAAGGTATCCATATTTGTTTCCTCCTGTGGTTTGGATGGCTCTTATTATCCACGGCGTTCTGAAAAATAACTGAAAGCCGGAAAAGAATTTTTTCAGAACGCTTTCAGAATTCCGTGTAGAATGGTATAGTATAAAAGGAGGTGCGCAGGTATGAACATTTTAATTGTAGAAGACGAGACCGCCCTGGCCGGGGCCCTGGAGCATATTTTGCAGAAGGCAGGCCACACCACCGACTGGGTGGCCGACGGGCAGACGGCGCTGGACTATATCCGGGGCTTTTCCTACGACCTGGTGCTGCTGGACATTATGCTGCCCAGGCTGGACGGGCTCAGCGTTCTGCGGCAGATCCGAAGCGAGGGCATCGGTACCCCGGTTTTAATGCTGACGGCCCGGGCTACGGTACCGGACAAGGTAACAGGGCTGAACGCCGGGGCCGATGACTATCTGACCAAGCCCTTTGACCCGGAGGAGCTGCTGGCCAGAGTGGGGGCCATGACCCGGCGGAAGGGGACGGTGGTGTTAGACCGGCTGACCTATGAGGACCTGATCCTGGATCTGAACACGGTGACGCTGCGCTGCGGGAAAAAGGACGTACAGCTGAGCCCCAAGGAATTCCAGATCGCAAGGCTGCTGCTGTCGGACCCACAGATGACTTTTTCCAAGGAACTGCTGATCACCAGGGGCTGGGGCCTGGACTCCGAGGCCTCAGACAACAATGTAGAGGCCTATATTTCCTTTTTGCGGAAGAAACTGCGGTATTTGGGCTCCAGAGTCGGTATCAAGAACATTCAGAAGATCGGCTATCGGTTGGAGGTCCAGCCATGAGCCCGTATCGGAAGCGCTTTGTACAGTTTAATATGCTGCTCATTGGCATGGTCCTGACGGTGATGGTGGGCATCGTGGAAGGCTACATGGTCCGGGACTACTATTCCGGCCTGCGGGTGACCATGGAGCAGGTGCTGGCCCCCCTGCGGGCCTTTTCCCAGATGCCGGAGGGAAGGCAGCAAAAGCCCAGCCAGAAGCCGGACCGCCGGGACCCGGGGGCGGAGAAGGACATTCTGACTCTGTTTTATTCCCCGGAGGAGGACAGCGTGAATGTGCTCTCTGCCAGCGAAAGCTTTTCGGAGGAAGAGATCCCTGATCTGGTCCAGGCGGTGATCACCCAGGACCAGGATTTTGGGACCTTATATCAGCGCCACGCCATCTATTACCGCAGCGGCTCGGATCCCTATAAAATTGCCGTGGCCTCTACGGATTACATCACCCATTCCGTTCTGAGCCTGACATTGGTGCTACTGGGCATCTGGGCGGGGGCCATGCTGATCTTTTTCTTTATCAGCTTAAAGCTTTCGGCCATTGCGGCAAGGCCCATGGAAGAGGCCATGGGCCGGGAAAAGCAGTTTGTGGCGGATGCCTCCCACGACCTAAAAACGCCCTTGTCTGTGATTTTGGCCAATACGGCCATTCTGCGGGAGAACCCGGAGGCCCAGGTGGGGACCCTGGACCGGTGGCTGGACAGCACCCAGGCTGCCGCCAAGCGGATGCAGCAGCTCATCGGCCAGATGCTGACCCTGGCGGAGGTGGAGCGGCCGGAGAAAGACGTGACCATGGAAACGGTGGATCTGGCAAATCTCTGCATGAAAGCGGAGCTGGAAATAGAATCCCTGGCCTATGAAAAAAATGTGACCCTGGATTCCGATTTGCCGGACAGCTGCCTGGTTCGGGGAAACGAGGACTATCTCCTGCGGATCGTCAGCAGCCTCCTGGAAAATGCCCTCAAATACGAGCCCAGCGGGGGCCGGGTGCAGCTGACGCTGAAGCAGGAAAAGCGAAAGGCCGTTTTGCAGGTCCAGAATTTCGGCAGCCGGATCCCGGAAGAAAACCTGCCCCATGTATTTGAACGGTTTTACCGGGGAGACAAGAGCCGCCAGAATGAAACCGGCAGCTTTGGGTTGGGGCTGGCCATCACCAAGGAAATGACGGAAAAAATAGGCGGAAAGATCACCGTGGAAAGCGGGCCCCAAACCGGGACGGTTTTTAAAGTCGTGCTTGGGCACGGGAAAGAATAAAAGGACAGGCACACTGCTTTTTTGTAGTGTGCCTGTCTTTTTCTTGTTCTAAGCTGGAATGCCCAGTGGGTACGCATGAAAGGAACCGGCTGAATTCAGATAATAGCATGGGTAAGATTTTGGATAAGAAAATCTACAAATGGGGAGTTGACGGACTAAAAAACGGATGTCGCTGCGAACCAGTTCGCTTTCCTGGTGTGGCAGTCCCCCGGTTGAGTGGTATCAGCTCACCGGCGGGAAAAATCCCTTCCCCCTCCTGCATGGAGGGGGTGCCCACCGCAGTGGGCGGGGG
>JBNMHR010000035.1:0-20973 GCA_050872865.1 Faecousia sp.
AAGGTCCTTTCCATCGTCCGCCACCCCAACTCCGACCATATGTTCATCTGCCAGGTGGACGTGGGCCAGGAAGAGCCCGTACAGATCGTCACCGGCGCTCAGAACGTCCACGAGGGCGACCTGGTACCCGCCGCCCTGCACAACTCCTATCTGCCCGGCGGCGTTCACATCACCAAGGGCAAGCTGAGAGGCGAGATTTCCAACGGTATGCTGTGCTCCTTTGCTGAGCTGGGCCTGACCCAGAACGACCTGCCCGGGGTGTTTGCCGACGGCATCTGGATCTTGGAGCCCGATGCGGGCAAGCCCGGTGACGATATCAATAAGGTCATCGGCAACGACGATACCGTGGTGGACTTTGAGATCACCAACAACCGGCCTGACTGCTACTCCATCATCGGCCTGGCCCGGGAAACTGCCGCCGCTTTCGGCCAGCACATGCGTCATCATGACCCGGTGGTCCACGGCTCCGATGCCGGTTCCATCTTCGACCATCTGGATGTAGAGGTCCCCGCCGAGAAGCTGTGCAACCGCTACACCTCCCGGATGGTGGCCAATGTGAAGATCGGCCCCTCCCCCAAGTGGATGCGCCAGAGACTTCGCGCCAACGGCGTTCGGCCCATCAACAACATTGTGGATATCACCAACTACGTCATGCTGGAGTACGGCCAGCCCATGCACGCCTTTGATTACCGCTATGTTTCCTCCGGCAAGATCGTGGTCCGGGAAGCCCAGGAGGGCGAATCCATGACCACCCTGGAAGGCACCCAGCGGGCCCTGAAGCCCGGTATGCTGGTCATCGCCGATGAAAATAAGCCCATCGGCCTTGCCGGTATCATGGGCGGCCTGAATTCCGAAATCCGGGACGACACCACCATGGTGGTCTTTGAGTCCGCCAACTTCGATGGCACCTCCATCCGCCAGACCGCTTTGGCTCTGGGTATGCGGACCGAGGCCTCCGGCAAGTTTGAAAAGCACCTGGACCCCATGCTGACGGTCCCCGCCGTGGAGCGAGCCTGCGAGCTGGTGGAAATGCTGAACTGCGGCGACGTGCTGGACGGCATGATCGACGTCATCAACTACGTGCCCCAGCCCCGGACGGTGAAGCTGGAGCCGGAGAAAATCAACCACCTGCTGGGCACCGATATTTCCCGGGAGGATATGGTAAAGTACCTGGACCTGCTGGAGATCCCCGTGGAGGGCGACGACATCCTGGTGCCCTCCTTCCGGCCGGACCTGATTCGCATGGCAGACATCGCCGAAGAGGTGGGCCGTTCCTACGGCTACAATAAGATCCCCGTTACCGAGTTCAAGACCTCTACCCAGGGCGGCTACTCCGACGAAATGAAGCTGGAAGCCAAGGCAGGCGTTCTGTGCCGGGCCATGGGCTACAGTGAGATCATCACCTACTCCTTCGTCTCCCCCACGGTCTTCGACCAGATCCGCATTCCGGCAGACAGCCCCTTGCGGAACGTGCTGAAAATTCAGAACCCCCTGGGCGAGGATACCTCCATTATGCGGACCATCGCCCTGCCCTCCATGCTGGAAATTCTGAGCCGGAACAACGCCTACCACAACAAGGCCGCCAAGCTCTACGAGGTGGCCAAGGTATATCTGCCCCAGGAAGGCCAGAAGCTTCCCCAGGAGCCCAAGATGCTGATGCTGGGCACCTACGGCGCCGGAGAGACCTTCTTCACTCTGAAGGGCGAGCTAGAAGGCATCTTCCAGGGGCTGCGGATGAAGAAGGTAGAGTACACCGCCGAAAAGAATAACCCCAGCTACCACCCCGGCCGCTGCGCCAAGCTCAGCGTAGAGGGCGTGGACATCGGTGTGATGGGCCAGGTCCATCCTCTGGTCTGCAAGAACTACGGCATCGATTCCGAAGTCTACTGCGCCGAGCTGAACTTCACCAAGATGCTTGACCTGATGCTGCCGGAGCCCACCTATGTGCCCCTGCCCAAGTACCCCGCCGTCAGCCGGGACCTGGCCATTGTCTGCGACGAGGCCGTTACCGTTGCCCAGGCGGAAAAGGTCATTGCCGAGGCTGCCGGAAAGCTGCTGCGGGACGTGAAGCTCTTTGATATCTACCGGGGCGTCGGCGTGCCCATGGGCAAGAAGAGCATGGCCTTCTCCCTGGAGCTCCGTGCCGACGACCGGACCCTGACCGATGCCGATTCCGAAGGCGTCACCAAGAAGGTCCTGGCTGCTCTGGAAGAAAAGCTGAACGCCACCCTGAGATAATTCCACACAGGAAAAACCGTCCCCCCTTCCGCATACACATAGCGGGAGGGGGGAATTTTTATGCGCGTGGAACGGGATGTATTCTGGGGCGAAAAACCCATCGGACGGGCCCAGGTCCAGCAGCAGGGGCTATACTATGTATTTACCTGCCGGTGCCAGCTATCCGGAGAGACTGTGTGGCATTTATTGGCTTCCTGCGGGGAAAAGCAGATAGATCTGGGCGTTCTGGTGCCCATGGACGGCGGTTTTGGCCTGACCACCCGGCGGCCATCCAAGCTTTTGGGAGAGGGCAAAATTCAGTTTGCCGTAAAGCCCAAGCATGACAAAAAGATGCACTTCTCCCCTATCTACCCTGAAGAGCCCTTTGCCTATCTGCAAAGGCTGAAGGATGCGTTCCTGGAAGAGCGAAACGGCCAGGTCGGAGCCACGTGGGAGGAGTGAAGAGACAGACAGATGGGGATTTGACGGAGTCTCTGTCATTGCGAGACAGTCCGCAGACTGTCGTGGCAATCCCCCGGATGAATGGTAGCCGTTGCGGCGTGCAGCCCCTTTCCCTCTCCAAGCATGGAGAGGGTGCCTCCACAGAGGCGGGTGTGGTTGAAAAGGTACGATATTTTGAGCCGTTGGATGAATGAGATATGTCCGTTTAGCTGTATTTTCTTAACAAAACGATCTGTTATCCTACCGTGTCCCCAACCACACCGGCCTGCGGGCCACCCTCTCCAGGCTTGGTGAGGGGAAGGGGATGCTTGCCTTTGGCAGCCTAAAACCTTGGGGGATTGCCACGCCAGTGCGCGCACTGGCTCGCAACGACAGATGAAATCTACAAATCCCCATTTGTCACACTCTTGTTATACTCCGTCCGGTATAATACAAGCATAGATAAAATACAGGAGGCAATCATATGTCTGAATTTTTGAATGCCATCCGCCTGGCTTCGGATGGGAGCCTGAACGGGGTCTCGGATGGAGTTATTCTGGCCATGGCGGTGGTCTGCGGGTTACTGGTGATCGTATCCATTTTCGCGTTCTTCGTATCCGCTTATCTTTCCATCCGGTACATCAAGTACAACCGGAAAAAGAATAGCTGCGGCATGACCGGCGAGCAGGTAGCCAGGACCATTCTGGACAAAAACGATCTGCAGAAGATCAAGGTCACCAAGTCCGGCTCCATTCTCTTTGGCAACAGCTACAGCCACTTCTTCAAAAAGGTCCGGTTAAGACGGCTCACCTGGCAGAAGGAGAGCATTACCTCTCTGGCCATGGCCGCCCAGAAGTCTGCTCTGGCCATTCTGGATAAGGAAAACGACCCGGATATGAAGGCCCGCATCCGCCTGACTCCCATTATGAACCTGGGCCCCCTGGCCTGTGTGCCCCTGGTGATCATCGGCGCGGTGCTGGACCTGTACGTTTTCCATAGCAGCAACGGCTTCTATACCATCCTCTTTACCTCCATCGGTTTTCTCTTCTACCTGTTCGCCTTCATCATGTCCATTAAGGTTCTGAAGACCGAGAAGAAGGCCCAGGAGCGGGCCTATGCCATTCTAAGAGAGCAGGGCATGGCCACCGACGAGGAGCTGGAAATGTGCAAGAAGCTCTTTAAGCTCTACAACATCGAGTACGTCAACAACATGGTCATCGCCCTGCTGGAGCTCGTCTACCGGGTGCTGCAGATCATTGCCTACGTGCAGAACGCCTCTTCCTCCTCTTCTTCCCAGGAAGCCTGAGTTTATAGGAACAAACCTCCCACCGGCTGCCGGTGGGAGGTTTTTGCGACGCATTTAAAATACGATTTTCCCCGGCAGGAAAATTTTTGCCGGAGGCCTTGACAGGTAACCGTTCGGTTGCTATACTATAAGCAACCGAACGGTTACTTTTGAAAAGGAGGGATACCATGGCCGCAGACACAAAGATGCGCATTCTGGAAGCAGCCCTGGAATTGTTTGCCCGGAACGGATTTCTGGGTACTTCCATGAGCGATATTGCGTCGCAGCTTGGAATCACCAAAGGGGCGCTGTATAAGCACTACGCCGGCAAGCAGGAGATTCTGGACAGCATCGTAGATCGAATGCGCAGGCTGGACTATGAACGGGCAGGGGAATACGAAATGCCGGAAACCCTGCCGGAAGCCGACGGGGATACGCCTATGGCAAGCATTCGGGCCTACAGCATGGCCCAGTTCCGTTACTGGACGGAGGAGCCATTTTCCGCCAACTTCCGAAAAATGCTGACCCTAGAGCAATACCGGGACCCGAAGTTCGCCAGGCTCTATCACGATTATCTTGCCACCGGCCCCACAGAATATATGGCAGCGATTTTCCGAAAAACGACGGATTCCGATGATAGGGCCATGCAGCTTGCTCTGGAATTCTACGGACCCATGTTCCTGTTGTATAGCGTTTATGACGGGGCGGAGGAGAAGCGAACGGTCCCGGAGCTGCTGGAAAAGTACATCGAACATTTTATGATTTCTCATAGGGAGGGAATCTTATGAAAACAATTATTCGTCCGGAAACCAAAGAAGACTACAGAAAAGTGGAGAATTTGACCCGGGAGTCCTTCTGGAATGTGTACCGCCCCGGATGCATGGAGCACTATGTGCTGCACTGCTACCGGAAGAATCCCGCATTCGTGCCGGAGCTGGACCTGGTGATGGAGCTGGAGGGTAAGCTGATCGGCCAGGTCATGTACGTCCGGTCGGAGATTCAATGCGACGACGGGCGTATTCTTCCCATTATGACCTTCGGCCCCATCTGCATTGCACCGGAGTACAAGCGCCAGGGCTACGGCAAGCATCTGTTGGACGACTCCATGGAGCAGGCAAGAAAGCTGGGCGCAAATGCCCTGGCCATCACCGGAAACATCGATTTTTACGGCAAGTCCGGCTTTGTACCTGCCAAAACAAAGGGAATCCGCTACGCCGACGACCCAGAAGCAGATTACTTTCTCATCAAAGAGCTGACAACCGGATTCTTAGACGGCGTTTCCGGCACCTACAAAGACCCGGAAGGCTATTTTGTCTGCGAGAAGGACCCCCAGGGCTTTGAGGCGTTTGAGGAGACCTTCCCCAAAACGGAGAAATTGAAACTACCGGGGCAGCTGTTTTGAGGGGATCTCTATTCAGATTAATGTTAAACCTGCAGCAATTCCCCCACTTTTTCCATCCGCCCCTTGAAATCCGCCTCTTTGTACTGTATAATGGATAAATCTATGGAAAGCCCCCAGAACCAAATAAAGGAGATTTTAAAAATATGAAATTAGGTATCGTGGGACTGCCCAATGTGGGCAAATCCACTCTGTTCAATGCCATTACCAATGCAGGCGTCCCTGCCGACAACTATGCTTTCTGCACCATCGACCCCAACGTGGGCGTGGTTTCCGTGCCGGATGAGCGGCTTACCTGGCTGGCCGATTTGCACAAGCCCAAGAAGGTGACTCCCGCTGTCATCGAGTTCGTGGACATTGCGGGCCTGGTAAAAGGCGCTTCCAAGGGTGAGGGCCTGGGCAATAAGTTTTTGTCGAACATCCGCACCACCGACGCCATCGTTCACGTGGTCCGGTGCTTCGAGGATTCCAACGTGACCCACGTAGAGGGCTCTACCGATCCCCTGCGGGACATCGACATCATCAACCTGGAGTTGGTGATGGCCGACATTGAAATGGTGGAGCGGCGCATCGACAAGTGCCAGAAGGCGGCCAAGGGCGGCGATAAGCGGTTCCTGAAGGAAGCCGAGCTGTTCTCCGACCTTTTAGCCCACCTGAACCAGGGCAAGCTGGCCCGGACCTTTGAATGCAGCGACGAGGACCTGGCCCTGATCTCCACCTCCGACCTGCTGACCCTGAAGAAGACCATCTACGTTGCCAACCTGTCCGAGGACGAGGTCAACGACCCGGAGAGCAGCCGCCACTACCTGGCCGTAAAGAAGCTGGCCGAGGAAGAGGGCAGCCAGATCATCCCCATCTGCGCCAAGCTGGAGGCCGACATTGCCGAGCTGGACGACCCCGAGGAGAAGGCTATGTTCATGGAGGAGCTGGGCGTGAAGGAATCCGGCCTGGACCGGCTGATCCGCAGCAGCTATACGCTTCTGGGCCTCATCTCCTTCCTGACTGCCGGTTCCGACGAGTGCCGGGCCTGGACCATCAAGAAGGGTACCAAGGCCCCCCAGGCTGCCGGTAAGATCCACACCGACTTTGAGCGGGGCTTCATCCGTGCCGAAGTCATCGCCTTCGAGGATATGAAGGCCTGCGGCACCATGGCCGCCGCCAAGGCAAAGGGCCTGGTCCGCAGCGAGGGTAAGGACTACGTAATGAAGGACGGCGACATCGTCAACTTCCTGTTTAACGTGTAAGTATTCACAAGGGCTGTTAAGAGGCATTTTCCCGATATCCGGTGTGCTTTTTAACGGCCCTGTTTTTATAAAATCGAAAGAAGGTACGGACGCATGGAGCAGATATTGATCGTAGAAGACGACATGGAGCTGAATCGCGGATTAAGTCAGGCCCTGAAAACCGCCGATCGAGTGGTTTCCTCCTGCAATAGTCTGAAGGCGGCCAGAGAGCAGCTGCTCTGCGGGAAGGTGTCCCTGCTTCTGCTGGACATCAATCTGCCGGACGGCAGCGGACTTACGCTCCTGCGGGAACTAAAATCCGCCGCACCGGAGGTCCCGGTGATTCTGCTCACCGCCAACGATACGGATATGGATATTGTTTCCGGCCTGGAGCAAGGGGCGGACGACTATATTACCAAGCCCTTTTCCCTGGCGGTTTTGCGGGCCAGGGTACAAACCCAGCTCCGGAAGCGGGCCGTCAGAAATTCCCCCATAACCCTGGGCCGATTTCGCTTTGATTTTGAAAATATGGTGTTTTATTCCGGCGATACCAAGGTGGAACTGAGTAAAACCGAACAGCGGCTCCTTGCCCTGCTGGTAAAAAACCGGGGGCAGGTCCTGCGCCGAGAGGAGCTGGTGGACAGACTCTGGACCGACGGCGGAGACTATGTGGATGAAAACGCCCTGTCCGTAACCGTCAAGCGCCTGCGGGATAAGCTGGATGCCGGAGCGTTTATTAAAACCGTCTACGGCATCGGCTACCGCTGGGAGGATGGCCATGGATAAGCTGGGCATTGTCCTGGGCCTTCTTTCCCTGCTGGCGGCGGTTATTTGCATTTTCCGGGAACGAAGAAAAACACGGAAGACCATGGATGCCCTGAATCGTATGCTGGATGCCGCCATAGAGGGCAGCTTTGCCGAAAGCGTCTTCGACGAAAGCCGATTGTCTTCCCTGGAAACGAAATTTGCCCATTACCTTTCCGCATCATCAATCTCCGCCCGGAACGTAGCCCGGGAGCAAGACCGTGTCCACACCCTGATCTCGGACATTTCCCACCAGACCAAAACCCCCATTTCCAACATCCTATTGTACAGCGAGCTGTTGATGGAGGCACCGCTGCCCCCCGAGGCCCGGGAAAACGCCGCCGCCCTCCACCGGCAGGGGGAAAAGCTTCGCTTTTTGATTGATGCCCTGGTCAAGCTCTCCCGGCTGGAAAACGGCATTCTCACCCTGTCCCCTAAGGAGGCCCCCTTGCGGCCCATGCTGGAGGATGTCGTCGCCCAATACGCACCCAAGGCCAGGGAAAAGGGATTGGCGCTGACCCTGGAGCAAACGGCCCTTACCGCCCAATTTGACCCCAAATGGACGGCAGAGGCCATGGGAATCCTGGTAGACAACGCCATCAAGTACACCCGCCGGGGCACCGTTTCCGTTTCCGCCACAGGCTATCCCCTCTTTACCCGGATCGATGTGACCGATTCCGGCGACGGGATCCCGGAAGAGTCCTTGTCCATGATTTTTGGCCGCTTCTACCGGGGCGAAAACGCCCGGGACCGGGAGGGCGTGGGCATTGGCCTATATTTGACCCGGGAAATTCTATCCGGCGAAGGGGGCTATCTGAAGGTCGCCTCTACTTTGGGCCAGGGTAGCACCTTTTCCGTGTTTCTGCCAAAATAAGCAGCATTCTTTCCAAACTGTTAGAATTCCCCGCCCCGGGGACAGATTGTGGAAAGATTTCTATGAGAAAATCTGTATGTATGAGAGAAGTGTTCTTTGCGTACATACAGATTTTTTCTTGGAGGGATTTATTATGGACATTTTGCAGGCAACGGGCCTGACGAAAATTTATGGCACCGGCCCCAATGCGGTCCATGCCCTGGATGGGGTGGACCTGCAGGTGGAGCAGGGAGAATTTGTAGCCATCGTTGGCACCTCCGGCTCCGGAAAATCGACACTGCTGCATATGCTGGGAGGCCTGGACCGGCCCACCTCCGGCACGGTCATAGTGGATGGTCAAAACCTCTCTTCCTTAAAGGAGGAGGCGCTGACCATCTTCCGCCGGAGGAAAATCGGCTTTGTATTCCAGGCCTACAACCTGGTGCCGGTTTTAAACGTGTATGAGAATATTGTGCTTCCCATTGAGCTGGATGGGGAAAAGGTTCATCCGGAGTACATCCAAAAGCTGGTAACCATGCTGGGGCTGGAGGATCGGCTGGATGCGCTGCCCGGCCAGCTTTCCGGAGGCCAGCAGCAGCGGGTGGCCATTGCCCGGGCTCTGGCGGCGGGACCGGCCATTGTCCTTGCCGATGAGCCAACAGGGAACCTGGACTTCAAAACCAGCCAGGATGTTTTGAGCCTTTTAAAGCTCACCGGCCAGAGGTTCTCCCAGACCATTGTGATGATCACCCACAACGAGGAGATTGCCCAGATGGCAGACCGGATCCTCCGCATCGAAGACGGGCGGATCGTTACCGGGCGGTAAAGGAGGCGGCAAATATGTATGTCAACAACCGGCGCTGTATCCGAAAGCTGGGCCTTCGCACCTTCCGAGCCGTCCGGAAACGGAACCGTATTGCCGTTCTGGCCATTGCGCTGACGGCCCTATTGTTTACCTCCCTGTTTACCATCCTTCTGTCCATCAATTCCAGCTACGAGCAGTATAGCTTCCGCCAGGCGGGAGGCTTCTGCCACGGAACCTTTAAGGAGGTCACCCAAGAGGATATCCAGGCCATTGCGGCCCATCCCAAGGTAAAGGCCGCAGGGCAGCGGCTGACCATCGGATTTATCAGCAGCGGTGTTTTTGGAAAGATCCCGGCGGAACTGAGCTTTATGGACGAAAACTGCGCCAAATGGAGCTATGCCCAGCCGGAGGCCGGACGGTTGCCCCAGAGCGGAAACGAGATCGCCATGGATACCGCCGCCCTGGCCTTACTGGGCATCCCGCCGGAGCTGGGGGCGCAGATCCCCCTATCCTATACCGTAGGGGACCAGACCCAGCTGACTTATGAAAAACAGGATACCTTTACCCTGGTGGGCTATTGGGTCTTTGACGACATCAGCCCTGTGCACTACATCAACGTTTCCGAGGAATATGCCCAGGCGGTGGAGCAGGAGAATCTTTCGGAAGGCGGCAAGACCTTCCGCAGGGACCTGAACGTCATGATGGCCTCCGGTGTCAATATCCGGGGGCAGATGGAGCAGGTCTTAAAGGACCTGGGAAAGGAAAACAGCCTTCGCTTCGGCGTCAACTGGGGCTATACCGCCGCCCAGCTGGGGGAGACCGTGGATGCCTCTGCCGCCCTGGCCATTGTTGCCTTTCTGGCCCTGGTGGTCTTCACGGGGTATCTGATTATTTACAACATCTTCCAAATCTCCGTCATGGAGGATATTCGGTTTTACGGACTGCTGAAAACCATCGGCGTCACCCCCCGGCAGCTGCGGCGGATCATCCGTCAGCAGGCCCTGCTTTTATGCGCCTTTGGTATCCCCCTGGGGCTGCTTCCGGGCTACGGCGTGGGGGTCCTCTTGATGCCCAAAATCATGGCAAACACCACCTTTGGGGCAAAGGCCACAGCCCTCAGCGCCTCCCCCTGGATTTTTCTGGCGTCCTCCCTGTTTGCGCTATTTACGGTTTTGCTGTCCTGCTCCCGGCCCGGGCGCATGGCTGCCGGGGTATCCCCGGTGGAGGCGGCCAAATATACGGAAGGTTCCCATAGAAAACGCCGCAGGACCCGGGGGGCCGGTGTCGCTCAAATGGCCCTGGCAAACCTGGGAAGAAGCAGGGGGAAAACGGTGCTGGTGGTGCTGTCCCTGTCCCTGGCCCTGGTGCTCCTGCAGCTGCTGGTCACCTTTACCGGAGGCTTTGATTTGGAAGTCTACCTAAAAAAACAGACCTGCGCGGATTTTATCGTCAGCACCACCGACTATTTCCGCTTCAACAGCAGCGACAGCTATCTTTCCCCGGAACAGCTGGAGCAGATCCGGGCCCATACCGTTCCTTCTCTTTCCGGCTGCGGCTACCAATATCTGGGAGCCGTCACCTGGGAGAGCGAGGCCGCCTGGAAAGCCGCCCGGGCCCGGTTCGATACCCCGGTGACCCTGGAAGCAGAATGCAATAGAAACGCCCACCGGGGGGAGCTGGTGGCAGATGGTGCGCAAATCGAAGGCCTGGATCGGTCCCTTTTTGAAAAGCTTACCCTGGCAGAAGGGGATCTGGCACCCCTTTTCGAGGAAAACAGCCCCGCCATTGCCCTGGTGGTGGACACTGACGACTACGGCAGGGTTTCCATCCCGGAGGGCAGCCCCCCACTGGGCACGGACCTAACCGTCACCTATGTGGACGAGACCGGTTATATCGACCGGCAAACCGGGAAAGAAAGCAACGAAACTACCTTAGAAGAAAACCTGCAATTGGTTTTCCGTAAAAGCCACGATGTGACCTACAGGGTCTGCGCCTATGTGACGGTGCCCCATTCCATGAGCTACCGATACCGCAATCTTGGCCTAAGTCTGGTGCTGCCGGTGGAAAAGTTGGCCGCCGACAGCGGAAAATCACCGGTGCCCCTGTTCTATCTCTTCGATACCCAGGACCGCTCCGCAGAAGAAGATGCGGAGCGCTATCTGGCAGAGCTTACCGCCGGGGACCTGTCTCCCCTGATGTACGAAAGCAAGGCCACCCTCCGGGCGGAATTCCGGGGCTTTCAATCCATGTTCCTGCTGTTGGGCGGGATGCTGTGCACCATCATCGGTCTTGTGGGCATCTTAAATTTTCTGAACGCCATGATGACCGGGATTCTTTCCCGTAGGCGGGAGTTTGCGGTCCTGCAGGCCGTGGGCATGACCGGCAGACAATTAAAGCAGATGCTTATTTGCGAGGGCCTTTTCTATACTCTGGCCTCCGCTGTTATCGCTCTGGTGCTGTCTTTGCTCCTGGAGCCCCTGACCGGCAGCCTTTTGGAGCACGCCTTCTGGTTTTTCCGGCTGAAGTCCAATTTTCTCCCGGTGCTTTGTGCCATTCCGGCCTTTGCCCTGCTGGGCTGGTGCATCCCCTCTGTTCTCTGCGATCATGCCACAAAGCACAGCATCGTAGAGCAGCTGCGGGAGGCGGAGTAAGCCCTGATCCGTGCGCAAAAACGCCCGCAGGATAAAAAACCTGCGGGCGCATTTTAATCTTCCGGGAACAATGTCTGCTTGCAATACTGGATAATGGAGCGCCTGGTCACGATGCCGATAAAGGCATCCTTGTCGTCTACCACCGGGACGAAGTTCTGGGTGGAGGCCCGGTCGATGAGGTCGTGCATGGAGGTGGTGACCCGGACAGGGACGTTGTCTCTCCGGCGGCTGATCTCGCCGATGCGGTGGGCTTCCGCCTGGCGCATATCCATGTTGCAGATGTACTTCAGGGCCCACAATAGGTCCCCTTCCGTCAGGGTGCCCCGGTATTCGCCGTTGTGGTTGAGGATGGGGATGGATGAATATTTGACCACTTCCATCTTTTCCATGGCCTGGCGGATGGTATAGTCATCATATAGGTACGCGCACATCGCTTTGGGCATCAAAAAAAACAATATGTTGTTCATACCGCAATTCCTTTCCGTAGGGGTCTGCCCCCTTGTCTATTTCATTATAGCACAAGGGGGCAGGAAAAGCATGAACAATTATTGACGAAGTCCACATGAAGTAAGGAGAAAATTTTTCTTATTTTTATGCAGGATGCACAATCAGTTGTGGAAGCTGAACTCCGTGCAGTCCAGGGTGGCGAAATAGTCCATGGGAGTCTCTGCCCGGCGGATGAGCTGGAAGGAACCGTCCTCGTGGAGAAGCACTTCCGCGGAGCGGAGCTTGCCGTTGTAGTTGTAGCCCATGGAGTGGCCGTGGGCGCCGGTATCGTGGATGACCACAATGTCCCCCCGGTCGATGGCGGGCAGGCTGCGCTCGATGGCGAACTTATCGTTGTTCTCGCACAGGCCGCCGGTGACGTCGTATACGTGGTCCAGGATGGCGTCCTCCTTGCCCAGGACGGTGATGTGGTGGTAAGCGCCGTACATGGCAGGCCGCATCAGGTCCGCGGCGCAGGCGTCCAGGCCGATGTACTCCCGGTAGATGTGCTTCTGGTGCAGCACGGTGGAAACCAGGTGGCCGTAGGGGGCCAGCATGAACCGGCCCAGCTCCGTAAAGATAGCCACGTCGTCCATCCCGGCGGGGTGCATGATCTCCTCGTAGCGTTTCCTTACCCCTGCGCCGATGGCGGCAATGTCGCAGGCAGGCTGCTCCGGGCGGTAGTCCACGCCGATGCCGCCGGAGAGGTTAATGAACCGGAAGTCTGCCCCGGTGGCATTTTTCAGCCGCACGGCCAGCCGGAACAGCTGGCTGGCCAGCTCCGGATAGTACTCGTTGGTGGTGGTATTGGAGGCCAGGAAGGCGTGGATGCCAAAGTGCTTGGTGCCCAGCTTCATAAGCCGGTTGATGGCTCCGGCCATCTGGTCCTCGGTCATGCCGTACTTGGCATCCCGGGGCATATCCATAATGGTGTTGCCCAGGCTGAAGGATCCGCCGGGGTTATACCGCAGGCACACCGTCTCCGGTACCGGGCCCAGCTTTTCCAGGAAATCCACATAGGTGGCATCGTCCAGGTTGATGTAGACGCCCATTTCCAGAGCTTTGCGCATATCTTTCTCCGGGGTCACGTTGGAGGAGAACATGACGTCGTGGCCGGTAACGCCTACGGCTTCGGCAAGCAGCAGCTCCGTGTAGCTGGCGCAGTCGCAGCCGCAGCCCTCCTCGTGGAGGAGCTTGATGATATAGGGGTTGGGGGTGGCCTTCACGGCGAAGTACTCCTTGAAGCCTTTGTTCCAGGAGAAGGCGGCTTTCAAAGCCCGGGCGTTCCGCCGGATGCCGGCCTCGTCGTACAGGTGGAAGGGGGTGGGGACTTCCCGGATGATCTCCTGGGCCTTCTCCAGGGTGATGAATGGGGTCTTTTTCATGGCTTTGTTCCTCTCTTCTGGTTTTACAGCGTTTTGTACAAATTTTACCTGTATTTTTTGGAATTGTCAACATTTTTCTTTCTCTACTCCCGGTAGAATTCAGGCCCTTCCCGGTGTAGAGCGGTAGAGTCTACATCGTAGGAACACTTTTGGGAAGATTGTGTTATACTGGAAGCACGAACCCAAAAAGGAGGTCACCCATATGAAAAGGACCAAACTGGCCGACCGTACCCTTCCCAACTATTCTACCGGCGAAGAGATCATGAACACCGTGACCCATGTGATCGGCGGGGCCATGGGCGTCTGTGCCCTGACATTAAGCGTGGTCTTTGCCGCCTTCCATCAAAATCTCTATGGCATTGTAGGCTCCGCCATTTTTGGCTTTTGCATGATCGCCCTGTACAGCGTATCCAGCGTGTACCACTGCCTGCGGCCGGGGCTGGGGAAGAAGGTCATGCAGGTCATCGACCACTGTACCATCTATTTTCTCATCTGCGGCACCTATACCGTCATCGCCCTGTCCGCCATTCGGCCGGCCTACCCAAAACTGGGCTGGTTCCTGTTTGGCTTTGAATGGACCATGGCCATCCTCGCAACGGTCTTAACAGCCATCGACTTAAAAGAGTACCGGGTCTTCTCTATGGCCTGCTACATCGGCATGGGCTGGGCCATTATCCCCTTTGCCAAAATCTGCATGGAGGTTCTCTCGGCCCCGGGCTTCTACCTGCTCCTGTCCGGCGGCATTGCCTATACCATCGGGGCGGTGCTGTACGGCATCGGCAGCAAGAAGAAGTGGATGCACTCGGTTTTCCACATCTTTGTGGATATCGGAAGCCTCTTGCACATTCTGTGCGTGGTCATGTACGCAGTATAAAAGCAACAAGGCGAACCGGTCAAAAGCCGATTCGCCTTGTATTTTTAGAACTCTTACCGGATCACGCTCTGGATGAATTCTTCCGTACGGGGAACATCGGAGCCTACAATGGGCTCGCCGATGATGTTGCCTTCCATATCCACGAAGATGGTGGTGGGGAAGCCGATGATGCCCTGCAGCTGACCCTTAAAGGTATCGTTGGGGATCAGGCTGGGGAAGGTCACACCGGCCTTTTCGATAATGGTCTTGGCCAAATCAATGTGCTTGGTATCGTCCGTGCCCTGAATATCGCCGACAATGCCCAGGAACTGGACCTTATCGGAATACTTCTGGTACAGCTCTTCCAGCTCGGGCATTTCGGAGATGCAGGGTCCGCAGAAGGTGCCCCAGAAGTTGACAACGGTCAGTTGCTTGCCCTGGAAGAATTCCTTAGTGACCTCGTTGCCTTCCAGATCTACGGTCTTAAAGTCGGGCATGGTGTCACCCACGGTGGTGGTTTCGCTGGACAGGTCTACGGCAGTCAGCTGCATGTTCTTCTTGATGGTGGGCAGATACTCCAGAACGGTGGCGTAAGTCTTGGCGTCCTCCTCGTTCAGGCCATCGGCGCTCTGGTTGGGGGTAGCAATGATGTAGGCATAGCCGTCGTTGGTCTTGTAGTATTCCGCGGGGGCGTAGTCCGCAAAGTCCTCCGCCTTGGCGCCGTTCGCCACAGCCTGGTTGTAGTCATCTTCCTCAACCATGACCACTTCCATCAGGCACCGGCTCAGGTCCCAGAATTTCTGGTACAGCTCTAAACGCTCTTCCTGGTTTTCCTCGGTGGCTTCCATGTCAGACATCTCGGTCAGGTACTGCATGGACTCGGTGCCGAAGTAGTTCAGGGTGATGTTCTTGTAGCCCTTCTCGTTTTCGCCGGGCATATAGGTGGATACACCCATGTCCTGATAGTTCTTGGGAACATTGAAGATCACGCCCCGCTCCTTAACGGCAAGCTGCGCTTCCGGATCGGTGGTCGTTTTAGCGCCGCCGCAGGCCGTCAGCAGGAGCATGGCAGCCAGCAGCAGAGCAACTACTCTGGTCATTTTCTTGTTCATTTTGGTTATCCTTCTTTCTTGACTTTTTTCTTGCCTTTGCCAAATCCGATATGGATGGCTTCCTTCGGGCAGGCCGCCTTGCAGGCGCCGCAGCGGATGCACTCGGCGGACCGGGGGTTGGCGACCGGGTCTACATCCATGGAGCAGACCCGATGGCACTTGCCGCAATGGATGCAGGCGTCCTTGTCGATCTCGATGTGGTAAAGGCTGATCTTATTCAGCAGGCCATAAATAGCGCCCAGGGGGCAAATGGTCTTGCAGAAGAAGCGACAGATAAATACGCAGCCCACGATGACGCACACCAGAATGGTCACTTTCAGGCCAAACAGCGCACCGATGGTCTTGCGCAGTTCCGGATGGGTCAGCATCATGGGGATGCCGCCCAAAAGGGTGCCGGAGGGGCAGATAAACTGGCAGAAGGCCGGTTTGCCTATGCCCATGTAGTTGGTCACCGCTATCGGCAGAATGATGACGAATACCAATAGGATGCCGTATTTAATGTAAGTAAAGGGCTTGGGAAGCTTGACCTTTTTGCTGGGGATCTTATGGATCAGCTCCTGGATCAGGCCGAAGGGGCACAGCCAGCCGCATACAAACCGCCCGAACAGGGCGCCGATGGCCAGGATGAAGCCCACCACGTAAAAGCTAAAATTAAAATTCATGGACCCGGCCACCGCCTGCATGGCGCCGATGGGGCAGGCCACGGAAGCCGCCGGGCAGGAATAGCAGTGGAGCCCAGGGTTGCAGAACTGCTTCCAGCTGCCCTTATAGAGCTGGCCCTTGGCGAAGTTCTCCGGATGCAGATTGGAAAATCCGAAGGCCGCGATCTGGATGGCCTTTCGCTTGATCTCCTGTGTAATTTTCATCTTTCTCTCACCCCAATCCAACGCATTCCAAACAGATGTTGATTGCCTTATTCAGCACGATCTCCATTTCTCCTCTGCCAACGCCGTAAGCGATCATGGCAAAGGCCGCCGCCAGCGCCACATAGGGCAGGACGGTTTGGGCAATTTTTTTCCATTTTTCCATAGTTTCTCTCCTTCAACAAAATGACACCGCATTTTGGCCGCACCGGTTTTACCCCGGCACATCTCGTTCCACTTTCATTGTATCACAAAAATGGATGCAAAAGGGACACACAAAGTTCATGACTTTTGAAAAGTGACAGGTATTGTTTGGTTCCCCCTGGCGTTCTGTTACAGCATAGCGAAGAGAGTATAACAAAAGTGTGACAGATGGGGCCCGATTTGTCAGCCTCAAGATTCTTGAAAGGTCTTTTTTGGTGTGGTATACTATAGAAAAAGGAGGCACATTACCCTATGGATTACCAAAAAGCACAAACCTACTGGAAAGAAAAGGCCCTGTCTTCCGCCAGAATGGAGCCTGCCCCTCTGCGGGAGGAAATCGACGCATATATTGGCAGCAGCGGCACCTGCGCCCTGGCCACCGGAGCAGGAAGCTTTGTCCGCAATACCCCCATTGAGTATGCCTATCACGACGGCTGCTTCTGGATGTTCTCCGAGGGCGGGGAAAAATTTGTGGGGCTGGAGAAAAACCCCAATGTCTGCATCGCCATCTTCGAAAAGAACGCCGACTTTCATGGGCTGAAGGGCCTGCAGGTCATGGGAACGGCTTCCCTGGTGGAGCCCTTTTCGGAAGAATACAACGCCCACGCGGCATTTAAAAAGATCCCCCTGGCGGCCCTGCAAAAGCTGGAACCGCCTATGAACCTTCTCAAAATCTCCCCCGTAAGCGCCGATTTTCTCAATTCGGATCTTAAAAAGCAGGGCTTTGATGCCCGGCAGCACTTGGAATTTTGATTTTTCAGAAAGGAATCACCACTATGGAATATACGTCTCTATCCCAGGCCCTGGAGGCCTTCGACAAGCTCCAGCGCACCATGGCCGCCTACAACCACGCTTCCGGGGTCCTGGACCTGGATGCCGCCACCACCGCCCCGGAAGGGAGCTGGGAGGGCCGGGGGAAAACCCTGGAAATTCTGACGGAAGTCAGCTACCACCTTACCGCCGACCCCCAGAACGGCGTGCTCTACAACTATCTATCGGACCACCTGTCGGAGCTCACCCCCATTCAGGCCCGGGAGCTGGAGGTGCTGAAAAAGGCCTACGACCGGATGCAGCGGATCCCCGCGGAAGAGTACATCGCCTACAACGTACTCCTGAACGAAGCCCAGGCCACCTGGCACAAGGCAAAACCTGCCAATGACTTTGCTTCCTTCGCCCCCTACCTGGAAGAAATCGTTTCCTACAGCCGGAAATTTGCGCATTACTACTCCCCCGATCTGGACCCCTACGATGCCCTCCTGAACGAATTTGAAGAGGGCCTGACCCAGAAGACCCTGGACCCCTTCTTTGCCCAGCTGCGCAAGGCCATCGTGCCCCTGGTAGAGAAAATCCAGTCCGTCCCCCAGATCGACGACAGCTTCCTGATGCGCAACTACCCGATTCCGAAGCAGCGGGCCTTCTCCGACTATCTGATGGAAATTATGGGCCTGGACCGGAAATACTGCGGCATTGGGGAGACCGAGCACCCCTTTACCACCAACTTCAACAACCGGGACGTGCGCATCACCACCCATTACCTGGAAAACAACCTGGTATCCAATATGTACTCCGTCATCCATGAAGGCGGTCACGCCCTGTATGAGCTGGACGCCGATGACTGCTACAATTACACCGCCCTTATGGGAGGCGTGTCCATGGGCATCCACGAAAGCCAGAGCCGGTTCTACGAAAACATCATCGGCAGAAGCCTGGCCTTTGTCCATGCCATCTTCCCCTATCTGCAGCAGCACTTCCCCGGGCAGCTGAACGGCGTCACCGAGGAGATGTTCTACAAGGCCGTCAACAAGGCCCAGCCCAGCCTGATCCGCACAGAGGCAGACGAGCTGACCTACTGCCTGCACATTATGGTTCGGTACGAGATTGAAAAGCAGCTGATTCACGGCGAGCTGGAAGTAAGGGATGTGCCCGCCCGGTGGAACGCTCTGTATAAAGAATACCTGGGCGTGGACGTCCCCAGCGACCGGGAAGGCTGCCTGCAGGACTCCCACTGGTCCTTTGGCGGCATCGGCTACTTCCCCAGCTACGCCCTTGGCAGCGCCTACGGGGCCCAGATGCTTGCCAGGATGGAGCAGGACCTGGGGGATGTGTTCGGCCCCGTTTCCCAGGGGGACCTGAGCCACATCACCGCCTGGCTCAAAGAACATATCCACCACTATGCCAGCTTCAAAAAGCCGGGAGAGCTGTTCCGGGAGGTCTGCGGGGAGTTTGACCCCAGCTATTATACGGACTACCTGACCAAGAAGTATACCGCGCTGTATGGACTGTAAGGAATTAGACGCTCAGCAGGTTTTCTCCCGCCTTCCCAAACGGGACGTAAACGCCCACAAGGGGGACTTTGGAAAGCTGCTGCTTCTGTGCGGCAGCGTGGGCTTTACGGGGGCCGCCTGGTTTGCCGCCATGGGGGCCCTGCGAGTAGGAGCAGGCCTCGTATATCTGGGGGTTCCGGAAAGCATCTATGCCATTGAGGCTGTGAAATTAAATGAGCCGGTGGTCTTTCCTCTGCCCGATCAAAACGGAATGCTGAGTGAAGCAGCCATTCCCAATATTCTGGACCGGCTGCCCAAAATGGATGCCGTGCTCCTGGGTCCCGGCCTGGGGCAGAGCGACGGCACCTTTGCTTGTCTGAAAGCCGTGCTGGAAAACGCCCACTGCCCGGTAGTCGTGGACGCGGACGGCATAAATCTCCTCCGGGGGCATATGGATATTCTGCGCGGAAGAGTGTTTCCCACGGTGCTGACCCCCCACGACGGGGAGTTTGCCCGGCTCTTTGGGCCCGTGGGAGAGGACCGGGTAGGTTCTGCCAAAAATGCCGCCCTGGACAGCCGTTCCATCGTCCTTCTCAAGGGCCATCGGACCCTCATTACCGACGGACAGGCCTGTTATCGGAACACCACCGGCAACCCCGGCATGGCCGTTGGCGGCAGCGGGGATGTACTGGCCGGGATGCTAACGGGGCTTCTGGGGCAAAAGCTGCCCCCTTTGGAGGCCGCCGCCTGTGCCGCCTGGCTCCACGGAAAGGCCGGGGACCTGTGCGCAAGCGCTTTGAGCGAAACGGCCATGCTCCCTACGGACATGCTGAACGCCCTTCCGCAGCTTTTCAGCCAAGGCGGGATGTAATTGAAAAAATGGTTGGTATTGGTTTTGGCCCTGGTTTTTACCGGCTGCGGCAGCGCAAAGGACCCGGGGATGGAACTGCGGCAGCAGCTTCTAACGGGCAGCTGCGCCTTTGAAGCGGAGATCACCGCGGACTACGGGGATACCCTGTCCCAGTTCACGCTAAGCTGCCAGGGGGACGACCAGGGAAACGTGACCTTTTCCGTCCAGGCTCCCAAGAGCATCCAAGGGATCACCGGCTCCATTGCCGCTGGGAAAGGGGCCCTGACCTTCGACGACACAGCCCTGTCCTTCCCCCTTCTGGCGGACGGGCAGCTGTCCCCGGTCAGCGCCCCATGGCTGCTGCTGCGGGTACTGCGGGGCGGGAACCTGCTGTCCCAGGGTGCGGAAGGGGATTTTACCCGGCTCACCCTCCGGGACGGCTACCGGGAGGAGGACCTGCTGTCTGACGTTTGGCTCAATGAAGAAGGCCAACCGGCCCGGGCGGAATTTCTCCACAGAGGGCGGAAAATTTTGTCGATCAATATCCTTTCCTTCCGAACGGAACCGAAGGAAGAAACATAGAATGGCACAAAGATGGGTATATTTTCCCCGGCAGCGTGGGACAATACTGTCAGCCGCGTTACATACTTTCTTCCCGTAGCGCGGTCCAAACGAAATACACGGAGTGTGAATCGATATGGACAGCACAGTCAGACGCGGTGACATTTTCTATGCGGACCTGTCGCCGGTGGTGGGCAGCGAGCAGGGCGGCACCCGGCCGGTGCTCATTGTACAAAACGATACCGGCAACCGCCATTCCCCTACGGTCATTGCCGCCGCCATTACCAGCCAGACCGGCAAAGCCCGGCTTCCTACCCACATCAACATCGCCGGGGGCAGCGTGGGCCTTACAAAAGATTCCGTGATCCTGTTAGAGCAGATCCGAACCATCGACAAGCGCCGCCTCCGGGAACATATGGGCCGGCTCAACGATCAGCAAATGTCCATGGTGGATGACGCCATCGCCGTCAGCTTCGGTCTGCCGGAGAGTAAGAGCTAAAAGCTCTCCTTCCCCTTGGGGAAGGTGGCCGCCGCAGCGGCCGGATGAGGGCCGGTACTGCTTATCAATATTTTTCGTCTCTTTACTATTTTAAGGCCCTGGAACAGCCCTCCTCAGTCGCGACACGCGACAGCTCCACCTTTTAATGTGTGGTTGCCACCGGCAATCATTGTAATTTTGATTCGCTGCGCGGAGCACCACCCAAGGGGGAGCGGAGT
>JBNMHR010000036.1:0-20660 GCA_050872865.1 Faecousia sp.
GTAGGCACTGAAGGCACGCTCTCCTAGCCTTCCCCTGGGAGGGGAAGGTGGCCCGCAGGCCGGATGAGGTCGCAAAAGGCTGCGATTCTATCCAGGTAATAGTGAAAAACAGCCTATTTCACTTTTATTTTTAACTTTCAGTGCATACATCGTCCAACCATGGCGACCTCATCCGCCGCGACACGCGGCACCTTCCCCTCCCAGGGGAAGGCTAGGATGCGCCCCTGCGGGGCGCTAGATTCCTGCAAACATTACTTGCTTTTCCATAAGGAATTCTGTATAATGTACATAATACTGTTTTTAAGTATGATCCTGCCGTCCCAAGTCAAAACAAGGAATGGCAACCCGTAAGGAGGGGCACATTATGAGTATGCACGAATCCGGAGAAATGTACCTGGAAGCCATTCTGGTGTTGAGCAAGAAGAGCAGCCTGGTCCGCAGTGTGGACGTGGGGGAGTATCTGGGGTATTCCAAGCCCAGTGTTTCCCGGGCTATGGGCATTCTGCGGAAGGAGAATTATATTATTGTACAGAAAAACGGCGGCCTGGAGCTGACGGACAAGGGCCGGACTCTGGCGGAGACCATTTACGAGCGGCACACGGTGCTTTCTGCCATGCTGCGGCATCTGGGGGTTTCCGAGGAGACGGCTTCCGCGGATGCCTGCCGGATGGAGCACGTCATCAGTGACGAAAGCTTCCAGGCCATCAAGCTGCACGCATCCAAATTATAAGGAGAGACTATGCACGATTGTTCATCCTGCTCCGGCTGCAAGGGCGGCTGCTCCGGCTGTTCCGGCTGCGGCGGGAGCCTGAGCGTTACAGAGGAAGAAGTGGCCTTTTTGACCAGGCTGGGAGAGATCCCCTTTCTGCCGGTGGGAAGAAGCTTAGGGAATACGGACCCCATCTTCCTGGAAGAGGGGGAGCAAAGAAAAGAATTCTATTCGCTGCTGCTCCAATGCCTGGAAAAGAAGAACCTCATTTCCCTGGACTATGACATGCCGTTAAAGGGGTATGAGGAAGGCTGGTATGCCACCGTTCCCATAAAGGGCAGCATGGCCCTGACCCAGCGGGGGCAGCGGGTACTGGAGCTATTAGAATATCAGGGGGCCCAATGAAGCAGAAAAAAGAAAAAATCTGGCTTTTGCCGGTGCTGTTTTGGGTGGCCCTGTGCGGGCTGCTGCTCTATTTTTCCGTTACCGGGAATGTGGACCATGTGTCCCTGCGGACGGAGCCGGGGCTCCAGGAGCTCAGCTATGAAGTCTGGCAGGAGCCGGACCCGGATAGCCCCATCGGCCTGACCCGGGAATACCATATCCAGCTGGAAGAGGACCCGGACCGGGGGGACTGCCTGGCCTTTTACACGGTACACCAGTACGTGGAAGTGTACATTGGGCAGGAGCTTGTCTCCCAATGGAAGCCCCGGGAGGGCAGCTTCGTGAAAACCGTGGGCAGCAACTGGACCCTAGTGCCCCTGACCCGGGAGGATGCCGGGAAAGAGGTACGGGTGCGGCTGATGCCGGTATACGAGTCCGTCAAGGACCGGGAGGTGACCTTCTGGGAAGGGCCGGCCATCCATGTATATTCCCATCAGCTGAAAAGCGACCTGCCGGAGCTGATGATCAGCGGCATTGCCCTGGTCATGGGGCTGGTGTTTCTGGTGCTCTCTCTGATCCCGGGCCTGCGAAAGTATATGGGCAGGCGCCTGGTTTACCTGGGGGTCTTTGCCATCTGGCTGGGGCTCTGGCGGGTAAACGATACCCGGTTCAGCCCCTTTATGATGCCGGAAAAGCCAATTTTGATGTTCTATAGCACCCTGGGGGCCTTGATGAGCGGCGTCGTGCCCCTGCTTCTGATGCTGGAAGAGCAGCTTACCGGAAGGATGCGAAAAATAACCAGGCTGTACATAAGGGCGGTGTCCTTGCTGGGTTTGGCGGAGCTGGGGGCCCAGGTATTTCTTGGCATCGATCTGCGGCAGTTTCTGACCTGCACCATGCTGTGCTTGATTCTGGGCATGGTGGTGCTGGTGGCGGGCCTTGTAAAGCTGGGGGAAAGGAACCCCAGCGTCCGGAACCTGTCCGTGTTTTCCTTGGTGCTGTCCGTAGGCGCCCTGGCGGATATTTCCCGGTATTACCGCAACAGCAGTTCTGCGGGGCTGGTGTTTACCCTGTCTGCGGTGCTCCTGTGCGTGGCGCTTCTTGGGGTACAGATGGTCATACACTATGTCCGCCGGGAGCGGGAGCTCCAGGACAGCCAGACCAAGATCATGCTCAGCCAGATCCAGCCTCACTTTTTGTACAACGCCCTGTGCGTCATCCAGGACCTGTGCCACGGCGCCGCCCCGGAGGCGGAAAAGGCCACGGTGGAATTTTCCGAATTTTTACGCAGTAACCTGGATTCCCTTCGGGCCACGGACCCCATTCCTTTTACAGCGGAATTAAAGCACACCCGGAACTATCTGTCCTTGGAGCAGCGCCGGTTCGGGGATGACCTGCAGGTGGTCTACGACATTGAGACCATGGATTTTTCCCTGCCTGCCCTGACCCTGGAGCCCATTGTGGAAAACGCCGTGCGCTACGGGGTCCTGCAGCGGGAGGACGGGGGCACCGTATGGATCTCCACCAAAGAAGAACAGGATGCCTACCGGGTGACCGTCCGGGACGACGGCGTGGGCTTTGACGTGACGGTAACCAAGCAGGACGGCCGCAGCCACATCGGCATCCAAAACGTCCGGGACCGCCTGGAACGGATGTGCGGCGGCAGCCTGGTGATCGTTTCCACTCCCGGAAAGGGGACGGTTGCTACCATCACCGTACCGAAGGGGAGAAAAGCGGAATGACCCATCCGTAGGGGCGGCTATCAGCCGCCAGAAAGCGAATGATACAGGCAGGTAGGTTGAACGGTATCCGCCGAAAGTTGAGCCCCTTCCCCTCTCCAGGCTTGGAGAGGGGAAGAGCGCGTGCCTTCGGTGATTGCCATTCACCGAACGGTTCCACATCGAAACCTTGCGGGCGGCTGATAGCCGCCCCTACAGTTATGAATTTTTGCTATCATAAAAACTTATAACGATCACTCACGGATACCGATAGCGAAAACGGTAATCTCGACTTGACAAACGGGCCTTTGTGGAGTATGATTGGCCCATCGAAAACAAGGCAAGGATGGGAAGAGTAAGCGCTCCCGCCTTTGGTCAGAGAGCCCCGGGTGGTGAAAAGGGGTACGAAGGAAAGCGCCGAACATGGACCCGGAGCCGCGCGGGTGAAGGCTTGAGCTCGCGACGGGGGCGCCCGTTATCGCGCAAGGGTATGGTCGTACCCGATGAGGCACCAGATCGTGAGATCGGTGCGAAGCAAGGTGGTAACACGGAAGCCTTTCCGTCCTTGTGCCAGGGGCACAGGGGCGTTTTTATTTGTAGTAGGAGGAATTGCATGGCGGGAATCGTAGAACTGAAATCCCTGTATAAGACCTTCGGGACCGGGGAGAATCAGGTAAACGCATTAAAGAACGTATCCGTCTCCATAGAAAAGGGAGACATCTTTGGCATCATCGGCCTTAGCGGCGCCGGTAAAAGTACTTTGGTGCGCTGCATCAACCTTTTGGAGCGGCCGGACCAGGGCGCGGTCCTTTTCGACGGCAAGGACCTGATGGGCCTTTCCGAAAAGGAGCTGCGGAAGGAGCGCAGAAAGATCTCCATGATCTTCCAGAGCTTTAACCTTCTGGAGCAGCGGACCTCTTTGGATAACATCTGCTTCCCCATGGAGCTTATGGGTGTGCCCAAAAAGCAGGCCCGGGAGCGGGCAAAGGAGCTGCTGGAGACCGTAGGCCTTCCCGACAAGGCAGGCAGTTACCCGGTGCAGCTGTCCGGCGGCCAGAAGCAGCGCATTGCCATTGCAAGAGCTTTGGCCTCCGACCCGGAGGTGCTATTGTGCGACGAAGCAACCTCCGCTTTGGACCCCAAGACTACCGGCCAGATCCTGAGCCTTTTGCAGAAGATCAACCGGGAGCGGGGCATTACGGTGATCATCATCACCCACCAGATGTCCGTCATCGAGCAGATCTGCAACCGGGTGGCCATCCTGGATTCCGGCGAGGTGGCCGAGATCGGCACCGTGGAGGAGGTCTTCTCCAACCCCAAGTCCAAGGCCGGCCGGCGGCTGGTGAGCCCCGCGGTGGCAGAGCCCGCCTTCGACTGGAATATCCCTGTGGCCCGCATCGCCTTCAACGGCGCGGCTTCGGAAGAGCCGGTGTTCGCCCAGCTTATCAAGCAGACCGGCGTGGAGCTGTCCATTATGGGCGCGGCTACCCGGAACGTGGACGGCAAGGCCTTCGGCACCATGCTGGTGAGCCTGCCGGAGGATGAAGCGAAAAAGAAAGCCATCCTGGAATTTTTGAACGGCTGCCAGGGCGTCAGCGCGGAGGAGGTAAAAGAGAATGTTTGATCTGTTTTCCGATGCGGCCAAGGTAGCCCAGCAGATGGAGATTATTTCCAGCGAATACGGCTTTGCCCTGTGGGAGACCATGTATTCCCTGGTGCTGGAAGTGATTTTCGCCTATGTTATCGGCCTGCCTCTGGGCGTGCTGCTGGTCACCGGCGAAAAGGAGGGCATCGCCCCCCTGCCCAAGTGGGTCATGACCCTCTTAAACGGCATCATTAACCTGCTGCGAAGCGTCCCCTTCCTGATCCTCATGATCATCGCCCTGCCTCTGTCCAAAATCATTGTGGGCACCAAGGTCGGTACGGCGGCCACCATCCCGCCGATGGTCATTGCGGCTTTCCCCCTGGTTGCCCGAATGGTAGAATCCTCTTTGCGGGAAGTGGACCAGGGCGTGGTAGAGGCGGCCCAGTCCATGGGGGCCAGCGCCTTCCAGATCGTATGCAAGGTGCTTCTGCCCGAGTCTTTGCCCAGCCTCATTTCCGGCGGCACCATTACCGTTGGTACCATTTTGGGCTACGGCGCCATGGCCGGTATCATCGGCGGCGGCGGCCTGGGCAAGATGGCCATCAACTATGGCTACTACAACTTTAAGTTCATTGTCATGTGGGCTGCTGTGATCGGGCTTATTGTCCTGGTCCAGATCTTCCAGTCCGTGGGCACCCGCATCGCCGTCAAGTGCGACAAGCGGCTGCGGAACAAAAACTGATTTCTTCGGGAACCTCCCGCTGAAATAAATCCTATTGTAAGGAGAGAAAAGAAAATGAAAAAGACGATTGCAATTGTTTTGGCCCTGGTACTGTGCTTCGGTGCCCTGGCCGGCTGCGGCAGCAAGAAGGATGCCGGGGACAAGGTCATCACCGTGGCCGCTTCCCCCACGCCCCATGCTGAGATCCTGAAGGTGGCCGGTGAAGTCCTGGCCAAGGACGGCTGGACCCTGAAGGTCACCGAGTATGCCGACTACGTGGTGCCCAACAACGTGGTTGAAGACGGCGAGTGCGATGCCAACTACTTCCAGCATCAGCCCTACCTGGATACCTTCAACAAGGAAAACAACACCCATCTGGTGAGCGTTGCCGCCATCCACTACGAGCCCTTCGGCATCTATGCCGGTACCAAGTCCGCTATCTCTGACCTGGCCAGCGGTGACAAGATCGCCATCCCCAACGACGGCTCCAACCGGGCTCGGGCCCTGCTGCTGCTGGAGGCCAACGGCGTTCTGAAGCTGAAGGAAGGCGTGGGCATGGAAGCCACCGCTCTGGATATCGAAGAGAATCCCATTGGTGTTGAGATCGTGGAGATGGAAGCCGCCCAGATCGCCGGTGTCCGTGACTCCGTGGCTCTGGCCGTTATCAACGGCAACTACGCCCTGAATGCCGGCCTGAACGCTGGTACCGACGCCATCGCCACCGAGGACCCCGATTCCGTTTCCGCCCAGACCTACGCAAACGTCCTGGTCGTGAAGGAAGGCAACGAGAATACCGAGAAGACCCAGGCCCTTGTCAAGGCTCTGACCAGCCAGGAAGTGAAGGATTACATCAACAATACCTACTCCGGCGCCGTCGTGCCCATCTTCTAAGAACCCCAATCTGCCGCAGGCATCTGCCTGCGGCATTTTTTGCGTGAACCCCTTGACGCGTTCTCCATTCGGCGATACAATAACAAAACTATCCACTTGTGAAAAGAGAGAGAAACAATGAATTGGAATGAATTTACCACCGGTGTCCGGCGGGGAATGCCGGTAGGGATGGGGTATCTGTCCGTCAGCTTTGGCTTTGGCACCCTGGCGGCGTCACAGGGGATCAAGGTCCTGGATGCGGTACTCATCTCTGCCACCAATGTGACCAGTGCCGGGCAGTTTGCGGGGCTGACCCTCATCCTGGCGGCGGCAGGGTTGTGGGAGGTCATTCTCACCCAGATCATCATCAACAGCCGCTATGCTCTGATGAGCCTGGCCCTGAGCCAGCGGATGGGGGAGAAAATCGGCTTCCTGCCCCGGCTTCTCATCGCTTTTATGAACACGGATGAGATCTTCGCCCTGGCCATGTCTCGGAAGGAACCCTTGACGGTGCCCTTCCTGATCGGACTGGGGGTCCTTCCCTTTATCGGCTGGACCGGCGGTACCCTGTTGGGCGCTCTGGCCGGGTCCGTCCTGCCTCAGAACATCCGGACCGCCTTGGGCGTCATGCTCTACGGTATGTTTGTGGCCATCGTGATCCCCCCGGCCAAGAAGGAGCGGCAGGTTACCGTCTGCGTAGTCATTGCCCTGGTGTGCAGCTGCCTGCTTGCCTGGGTACCGGCGCTGAAAAACATCACCGCCGGTGTGGCCATCGTCATTGCTACCGTCATTGCTGCCGGAGCCGCTGCGGTGCTGTTCCCAATCAAGGAGGAAGAGGCATGAATATCTACGTGTACATTGCGGCTATGGCCATTACCACGTACCTGATCCGGATGCTGCCCCTGACCATTTTCCGGAAGCCCATCAAAAGCCGCTTTCTGCGGTCCTTCCTGTACTACGTGCCCTACGCCTGCCTGACGGCTATGACCTTCCCCGCCATCCTGTCCGATGCCGGGTCCCTGGCGGCGGGGATTGCGGCCTTGGCGGTGGCGGTGGTGCTTTCCTACATCGGCCAGAGCCTGATCGTGGTGGCCCTGTGCTCTTCCGCGGCGGTGCTCATCGTGCAGCTGGTAACAAGCATACTTTGATCTGAAAATACATACACTGGAGGATGGAACCTTGGGTTTTGTAGAACTGTTTATCCTGGCCGTGGGCCTGAGTATGGATGCCTTTGCCGTATCGGTCTGTAAGGGCCTGGCCATGAAAAAAGCCACCTGGAAGGCGGAGCTTTGTTGCGGCGCCTGGTTTGGCGGCTTTCAGGCATTGATGCCTCTGATCGGCTACTTTTTGGGCAGCCTGTTTATCGATGCCATTTCGGCCATTGACCACTGGGTCGCCTTTATCCTGCTGGCCATCATCGGCATCAACATGCTGCGGGAGGCTTTGAGTGGTGACGAAGAGGAGACGGCGGATGCGGACCTGAGCGTAAAGACCATGTTCGTTATGGCCATCGCCACCTCTATCGACGCTTTGGCAGTAGGCATTTCTCTTGCTATGGCAGGCGTCAGCAATATCTTTCTGGCGGTACTGCTGATCGGCGCCACCACCTTTGTGCTCTCCGCCATCGGGGTCAAGGTAGGCAATGTGTTCGGCAGCCGCTATGAAAAGAAGGCGGAAGTGGTCGGCGGCATCATTTTGATTTTGCTGGGCGTGAAAATTCTCTTAGAGCATCTTGGAGTGATTGGATGAAAAATAACCACCGGATGCGGGTATATGCCGCACTGATCTTATGTATGCTGCTCTTTATCTGGGGCAATTCCATGCTCCCGGGAGAGATCAGCGGAGAACTCAGCGGCGGCCTGATGGCATATGTGGGTAAGCTCTTTGCGGTGTTTGGCGCCGCGGGGGAGTTTGTCCTGCGGAAAATTGCCCACTTTTCGGAGTACACCGCCCTGGGCTTCTTCCTGGGAGGCCTGTTTACCGCCCAGGGGCAAAAGGGGTACCACCGGATCACCATGCCCATGGGCTGCGGTTTATTCACAGCCTGTGTGGACGAGACCATCCAGATCTTCGCCGAAGCCCGGGGCTCCAGCCTCATCGACGTCTGGATCGATTTTTCCGGGGTGTGCTTTGGGCTTGTGGTCCATGAGGTGCTGCACCGGGTAAGGGTGAAGCATCTAGGTAAATAAGGATTTGACGGGCTAAAAAACGGATGTCGCTGCGAACCAGTGCGCACACTGGTGTGGCAGCCCCCCGGTTGAATGGTACAGACTGACGGGCCTGAGAAAATCCCTCCCCTCTCCAAGCCTGGAGAGGGTGGCCCGCAGGCCGGGTGTGGTTGATAACTCGGTTCGAAAACAGATAGGTTTGTTGAGAAAATAAGGGTAAATAGAGCGAATGCTATTCATCCAACCGCTCAAAATGTCGAACCTTTCCAACCACACCCGCCCACTGCGGTGGGCACCCTCTCCAAGCTTGGAGAGGGGAAGATACTCAGAATGTTGTGGCCTATCCCATCCATCCGGGGGGTTGCCACGGCAGTGTGCGCACTGCCTCGCAACGACAGCGTTAATCCCACAAATCCCATTTTTCCAAATTTATTCCATTAATAAACTACAAAAACCGGGTGCGATACAGCTTTCCTTCTGTACCGCACCCGGTTTTTTTATACTATATTATCCAATTTTTACGCCGCCAATATACACGACCTTCTCGCTGTAATCTCCATTACACACCACAAAATCGGCCTGCTTGCCGGTTTCGATGGAGCCCACCTCCTTGTCTGCCCCAATGGCGCAGGCGGGGTTGTAGCTGGCGGCACGGATGGCGTCCTCCTCGGGGATGCCCCAGGAGATGACGTTTTGCAGGCAGTGCCACAGGTTGGTGGCGGAGCTGGCGATGGTGTCGTCGGCCAAGCGGGCAACGCCGCCTTTGAGCCAGCAGTCCAGGCCGCCCTGGATCACGTGGGTGCCTTCGGGGAGGCCTGCGCAGCGGCCGGAGTCGGAGACCAAAACCATCCGGTCTCCGCCGAACAGGGAGAAGACCAGCCGGACTACCGCCGGGTGGACATGGATGCCGTCGCAGATCAGCTCAGCCCTTACGTTTTTGTTTTCTGCCGCCGCGGGGATCACGCCGGGGTTCCGGTGGTGGATGCCGGGCATGGCGTTGAACATATGGGTCAGGTGGGTGGCACCGGCATCAAAGACGGCTTTGGCATGGTCGTAGTCCGAATCCGTGTGGGCTACGGACACGGTGGCGAATTTACTGGCCTTTTCCGCAAACTCTGCCGCCCCGGGCAGCTCCGGGGCCACGTCTACGATTTTAATCAGCCCTTCGCAGCCTTCCCACAGCTTTTGGAAGCCTTCAAAATCCGGGTCCTTCAGGTAGGCCGGGTTCTGGGCGCCCCGCTTTTTATAGGAGAAATAGGGTCCTTCCATGTGGATGCCCCGCAAATGGGCGCAGCCGCTGGGGGCTTCTTTTTTGAGCTTCACCGCATTGGCAAAAGCCTTGGCTAAAACCTCGTAGGGCAGGGTCATAGAGGCCGGGGCGAAAGAGGTGACGCCCTGGGAGGCATAGAAGGCGGCCATTTTTTTGAGGCCCTCATAGTCCCCGTCGGAAAAGTCCGCATCCCAGGCGCCGTGGCTGTGGACCTCCACCAGGCCGGGGATCACGGTGGCCCCATGAAGGTCAATGGCATCCTCTGGGATATTTTCCGGCAGAACGGCACCGAACAGGCCGTTTGTTACCTCGAAGCCCCCGAGATGAAATTGAAAATCAGAACCGAAGATCCGCGCGTTTTTGTAAAACATATGGTTTTCTCCTTTCGGATGATAATTACAAAATTCAGAACAGGTCCAGCATACTGTCCAGGTAGATGGCCTCCCGGACGTGGATCTGATATTCCGGCTTGACCATGTAATACAGTAGAAACTCCAAAATGAGAGCGCTGCCCAGGCCCCGGCCTTCTATTTTGAAATTGGAAATGCCCAAGGGCAGATAGGTTTCCTGAATGTCTTTGATGCCAACAAAGGCCGGGTTTTCCATGGCCTTGGAAAACCGGTAGCCCTGTTGCCCACCCGGGGCGGCGCAGATATGGTCTTCGCAGGATTCCCCCAGATTCTTCCGGCTTACGTTTTCGTAGCATGTTTTCCGGTCCCGGCAGCCAAAGTAGCAGCATTCGTTGCACAATAGCTCAACCTTGTCCTTTTGAGACCCGGACAGGGTCTGCCATTTGTCAAAGGCCTTGTTCAGGCGAAAATCCGGCACCACATATTGAAATTCCGGCCGGTCCAGCTCCCGTACCAGGCAGCCAAAGTCCGTCAGCACCTTGGTGGTGGAGGACACAAAATAGAAATCGGGGTATTGTTTTTGCAGATATTTTAGCAGAAGCTCCGAGTGGACGATCACGCCGTTTCCGGGTTCCCGGCTGAAAAGCCTGCAAAGCCGGTTGCAGTTGGCGTCCAAAAGATGCGCTTCCCGCAGCAGGGAATTGCTGAAGGTGAGCCTGGCGGAAATGCCGTATTCTTTGACTAGAGCCAGAGCTTCCTCGGGCCGGTTTTCCCCAAAGCCCACCCGGCCACCGCCCCAAAGGCAGTCCGCCGGGGCCCCGTAGATGGAGCCAATATCGCACCAGTCGTAAAAGTATTCCCGGTGCGCCCGGTACAAGGGAAGGAAGACCCGGTACAGGTCCAGAAATTCAAAAAGCCCGGGAAGATGGTAATGGGCAGTCAGAATGGTCGCTCACCTCTGCTTTCCGGTACCATTATAGCGCAAAAGGAAGGGTTCGTAAATCCAAAAACCGTGGATGAATTTATACAAAAGAAAACAGATGGAGAAACCGGACCCAAGACGCAGCATGGCATGGCCCCCGGGGAGACCCGGGGGCAGCGTTTCACGATTTGTCTTTTTTGACAGGCAAAGCCGGGGCATCCGCCTCCTGGAGCTCGGGACTGTCTTCGGCATTGGGCTTTCGGATATAGGTTTTGGACAGCTGGTCCAGGGATTGGTCGAAGGAGAGACTGTTGAGGGCGGTATAGAGGATATCGATGATGTTCAGCTGGGAGATCCGGGAGGACATGGCGCCGGTACGGAACAGGGATTCGTTGGAGGCGGTGTACAGCTTTTCGTCCGCCAGGTCGGATACCGGGGATTTGAGGAAGCGGGTAATGGCAATGATGGGGGTCCCGTTTTCCTTCAGGGCTTTCATGCATTCGATCATCTCTACGGTGGCACCGGAGTAGGACAGGACGATGCCCACGTCCTTTTGGGTGGCGTTGCGGGCCTGAAGCAGCTGGGAGTGCCAGTCCTCGTTCAGAACGCATAGCTTGTTGGCCCGCAGAAATTTCAGGTAGGCATCCTTGGCGGTACAGAAGGAAGCACCCATGCCGAACAGATAGATCACCCGGGCCCGGTGCAGCAGATCCACGCAGCGTTGAAGTACCTGGACATCCATCAGCTCCTGGGTCTCCTCCAAGGAGACGATGTTTCGGTAGGTGATCTTATCGATGATCTCCTCCAGGGAGTCCGTCCGCTGGATGTTCTTTTGCTGGCGGCGCTTGGTCTGATCCCTGACGGCCAGTTCGTAGGCTACGGCCTGGCGGAAGTCCCGGTATCCGGGGTAGCCGATATGGTTGCACAGCCGCACGATGGTGGCGGTGGAACAAAAAGCGTGCTGCGCCAGGGAACGGACGCTGTTGTTCAGAACCAGCTTGGGGTCGGCGATGATCTGGGCAGCGACGGAACGCTCTGTAGGACTCAGGGCCGCAGAGGCCTCCCGAAGCCGCAGGATTGGATCGCTCATAAATTTCCCTCCATGTTGCCGTAGCGTGTGGTGACCCACCAGGTATTATTTTACTTTTTTTCCCACAAAGATGCTATTGGTAAAACGGAGAAAATATTTCAAAATTCTCGTTTATATTGCACATGTTTCTCGGAGGCAAAATGGGTATGTTTCATGGAAAGTGCCAAAAGCCTGTCAGAAATTTCTTTGAATGTAACATTGTTTCATTTTAGCAAAATAATGTTGACACCTTGTAACAAATGCCGTATGATGGGGCCAATACGGCAGGGTGGCCGGGAAAAGGGGTCCGCCTTGCCACCAAAGGAGGCGGTACAGACATGGGCTTGACACTGGACAATCTGCTTACAGAGACCAGGAACCCAGAGACGATGGAACTGGACAGTATGACGCCATTGGAAATCGTAACGGCAATGAACCGGGAGGATGCCAAGGTACCGGGATCCATTCAGCCGGCGCTGCCGAAGATCGCCCAGTGCGTGACCTGGGCCACGGAGGCCATTCGTGCCGGAGGGCGGCTCATCTACATGGGGGCCGGAACCAGCGGACGGCTGGGGGTGCTGGATGCGGTAGAATGCCCGCCTACCTTCGGCGTATCCCCGGAGGTGGTGGTGGGGCTCATCGCCGGAGGCCCTTCCGCCTTTGTAAAAGCGGTAGAAGGGGCGGAGGACAGCCGGGAGCTGGGCAAAGCAGACCTGCAGGCCATCGACCTTACGGAAAAGGACGTGGTGGTGGGCATCGCCGCTTCCGGCCGGACGCCCTACGTGCTGGGGGGGCTGGAATATGCCAATGAAATAGGCTGTAAAACCGTGGCCATCTCCTGCAATCCCGGCTCGGCGGTGGGCAAAGCCGCGGTTTTGGCCATCGAGGTAGCCCCGGGGCCTGAATGCCTGACGGGCTCTACCCGGCTGAAGGCAGGGACGGCCCAGAAGCTGATCCTCAACATGATCTCCACAGCCACCATGGTGGGCTGCGGAAAGGCCTACGGCAACCTGATGGTGGACGTGATGCAAACCAACGAAAAGCTGGTGGTCCGGGCCCAGAACATCGTCATGGCGGCTACCGGGGTATCCCGGCAGGAGGCAAAGGAGGCCATTGCCCTGGCGGACGGCTCCTGCAAGCTGGCCATTACCATGCTGCTGGCCGGATGCAGCGTAGAGGATGCCCGGCAGCGGCTGGAAGCATGCGGCGGCAGCGTCCGAAAGGCCGTGGCAAAGCCGGAAGACCGGTAAGCAGTTTTCAAGGAAATCGAGGGATGCAAGGATGAAAATCGTCACCTATTCGCAGAAATATGAGTCCCAGGTAGTGGCCCTGTGGAACGAGACCATGACGGCGGACCCCATTACGGTCCAGAAGTTCCGGACCCAGGCCCTGTTTGACGACAATTTTGACCCGGACCTGTGCTATGTGGCCCTGGATGGGGAAATGTGTGTGGGCTTCTGCTTAGGCATGCGCCGGAAGTTCCCCTATATGGAGCGGGGACTGGAGCCGGACCGGGGCTGGATCGTGGCCCTGTTTGTAAAGGAAGATCATCGCCGCCAGGGGATCGGCACGGCGCTGATGCAGCGGGCGGAGTCGGACATGCAGGCCAGGGGCGCCAAAAACATCACCCTGTTTGCCTACAGCCCCGGATACTTCTTCCCCGGGGTGGACGGGGAAAATTATCCCGCCTCCATTCCCTTCTTTGAAAAGCTGGGGTATGTGGCCGGAAAGCACGAATACTCTATGTGTAAGGACCTGCACGGCTTCCGCCTGAGTGAGGAAGCCCGGGAAAAGAAGAAAAAGGCAGAGGAAAAGGGCTACCGGTTCGTAAACTTTACCTATGACCGGGCCCTGGAGCTGCTGGAATTCAACCGGGTCCAGTTTGGCGGGGGCTGGAAGCGCAACGCTTTGATCTCTATGCGCAACGGCACGGCGGAGGACCTGATTTTGCTGGTGATCAGCCCGGAGGACAGGATCTGCGGCTTCTGTATGCGGATGATCGACGGCAACCCCGCCCGGTTCGGCCCCATCGGCATCGACAAAAATCTGAGAAACGAGGGCCTGGGCAGCATCCTGCTGGACTTTGCCCAGCAGGAGATGACCAAGCGAGGCATTTACCACATGTTCTTTATCTCCACCGATGACCCTGGCCGCCGGTACTACGAGCGGAAGGGTGTCCGGGTGTATCGACACTGTATTTCCTACAAGAAAAATCTGATGGAATGAGAGGGGAAACACTATGGGAACGTTCAAACGAGTGGTCAGCATCGGCGCCCATTCCCTGGACGCAGAGCTCTTGGGAGGTCCGCTGCTGCTGAAGTACGCCAAGGAGGGTGCCCATTGCACCTTCATCCATGTGACCCAGGGGCGGCTGGAGGATCCCAACGCCACGGAGGAAGCCAAGCAGGCCTACTTAAAATCCCTGCTGGACCAGAATAAGCGGGCGGCGGAGGCCCTGGGCGGTGACACCATCTGGCTGGGCTATGTATCCAGCAATATGCCCTCTACGGAAGAATTTGCGGCCCGGCTGGAAAAATACTTCGAAGAGGAAAAGGTGGAGCTGGTCATTACCCATTGGCGGGGGTCCATGCATCCCCGGCACGTCAATACCCACGACGCGGTGACTCTGGCCGTCAAGCGGCTGCGCCGGAAGGGGAACCCCATCCGGCTCATGTATGGCGAGACCTTCGAGGATCTGGTGGGCTTTATTCCCCAGGCCTACTTCGTACTCACCGAAGAAGAGAAGGAACAGTGGTTCCGGGGTCTCCGGCAATACCAGGTATTCAACGGCGAAATCAACGATTTCCCCTACATTCCCTATTACACCAACAACGGCAAGGTCCGGCAAATTGAAAGCGGCAGCGACGGGTTCACGGTGAACTACATGTACGCCAGCCTCATCGAGCCCGGCCTGTGGTAAAAAAGTCTTTTATTTTTCCGGAAAGGAGGAACAACCATGGGAAAACTCTATGTACGCGTGGATGATCGCCTGATCCACGGGCAGACAATCGTGGCCTGGTGCCCCACCCTTGGCATCCGGGAGATCATTGCGGTGGACGACGTAAGCGCCGCCAACCCGATGCTGAAGTCCATCCTGACGATGGGCGTACCCAAGACCTACAAAACCAGCATCGTCACCACCCAGGAGGCCCAAAAGCTGCTGCAGGAAGGCAGTGACCGGACCTGGCTCCTGATCGTGAAGTTCCCCCAGAAGCTCCAGGAGCTGAAGGAGGAGATCACCGGCTGCGAAGGGCTGATTTTGGGCAATCTGGCCAAGCGGCCGGATACGGTGCACAAGGTCAGCGGTGCCACAGGCATTTTCTACCTCAGCGACAGCGATGTGCAGATCCTGGACGGCCTGGCCCAAAGCGGCGTCGACATCGTCTTCCACCAGCTCCCCACTTCCAACAAAACCACCTGGAAGGATTTTAAGGCCACCCTGTGACCTCCCCCCGGCGGAGCATGCCGCCGAATCAATGAATAGGAGATTGAAAAGATGAGCGGACTTCAAATTTTCTTGATCGCGTTGTTTATTTATCTTGGCTCCATCGGCTCGGTGGTGGGCAATACCATCGGCTGGTATACCCTGGGCCGCCCTCTGGTGGCTGCCTTTGTGGTGGGCCTTATCATGGGTGATGTGCCCACGGCCATGGCCATCGGCATCCCCCTGCAGATCATGTACATGGGCAATGTGACCCCCGGCGGCGCCGTGGCCTGGGACCTGAGCTACGCTACCTACATCGGCACCGCGGCCGCTCTGGCCTTCGGCAAGGGCCTGGGCACCACGGAGATCATCGGCCTGGCCGTGGTATTCGCCGGCATCGGCGGCCTGGTGGGCCAGGTCATGTGGAATGTATCCTACGCCCTGAACCTGCCCCTGAACCGGATCGCCAACAAGTACGCGGAAGCCGGTGAGACCGGAAAGATGTACATCCCCAACCTGGTCTGCGGCCAGATCATTGGATTCCTGTGCCGGTTCATCCCCGCGGTGATCGTGCTGACTTCCCTGACCCTGGCCTCCGGCCAAGGGGACTTCGCTGCCCTGATTCCCGGCTGGATCACCACTCTTCTGGGCGTCTTCGGCGGCATGATGGCTGCCCTCGGTATGGGCATCATCCTGTCCTTCCTGCTGAAGAAGCAGTATCACATCGTAATTTTCCTGGCAGGCTTCATTCTGGTCACCTATTTCGGTTTGAGCACCATGGCCGTGGCCGTTGTGGCGGTCATTACCGCGGTTCTGTACTTCGTGGCCTATGACAAGGTTAAAGTGGAGGCATGATCATGACGAAAAAAATCAGTGAGAAAACCCTGAAAAAGTCCTTCCGCACCTGGTTCTTCTGGAACGGCTGCTCGCAGCAGGCGGAAAGTATGCTGGGTATGGCCTTTGGTCAGGCCATGGCTCCCGTCATCGAGGAGCTGTACGATACCAAGGAAGAAAAGGCCGAGGCCTTAAAGCGCCATGTGTCCCTGTTTAATACCGAGTCCCAGGTGGGCTCCGTGGTCAATGGCATTGTGTGCGGCATGGAGGAGGCCAATGCCAACGGGGAGTGCAGCCCCGAGATCATCAGCAGCGTGAAAACGGCCCTCATTGGACCTACCTCCGCCATCGGTGACTCTTTGTGGGTAGCGACCATCATTCCAATTCTGCTGACCATCTGCCTGTCCATTTCTCAGGCCAACGCCTCTACCTCCTGGCTGGGCGCGGTGCTGTATATGATCGTCTACCCCATTCTGACCTGCTTCATCAGCTACAAGCTCTTCCGCTTCGGCTATAAGTCCGGCCTGGAAGGCATGCAGACCGTTATGGCCAACGGCCAGCTGGAAAAGCTGACCAGCACCATGACCGTCATGGGCCTGATCGTCGTCGGCGCCCTGACCGCTTCCTTTGTAAGCGTCAGCCTGCCCATCCAAATCGTCAAGGACGTGTACGACGCCACCACCGATACGGTGCTTACCGGCCAGGTGCTCTTCAACGCCGATAATATGCTCAATGCCATTTTCCCCAAGATCCTGCCTTTGGGCCTGACGCTGGGCGTTTACCACCTGTATGCCAAGAAGCAGTGGTCCCCCATGAAGCTGATGGTGGCCATTCTGGCCCTGGCGGCGGTGCTGACCGGCCTGGGCTACGCCACGGGGTTCTATGCCTGATACTATGACCCAGATCATCATCATTGGCCACGGCGGCTATGCCGAGGGCGTGCGCACCAACCTGGAAATGGTCATTGGGGTGCCGGAAACCATGCACTTCCTGAATTTCAGCCTGGGCATGGAGCGGGGGGAGCTGGAAGCGGCCCTGAACGTATTGGCAGAAAGCCTTGCCGGGGAGGAGCTGCTGTTCTGTGTGGACCTGCCCGGTGCTACCCCCTTCCAGCTGGCGGCAATTTTAACGGCCCAGGCACCGGAACGGTGCTGCACGGTGGTAGGCCTGAACAGCATGGCCTATATGGAAATGGCCATGGACCCCTCCGGTTCCCCCAGGGAACTGGCGGAACGGGCCATCCAGACCACCAGAGATTCGCTGATCCTCTTTCCTGAATAAGGGAGATCTTCCAAGCCCTGCCGGGCCCACCGGCAGGGCCCTTTTTTACACACTTCGACAAAATTTTACATACCCCTTACAAACATAACTGTTCTGACTTTACGCAGGCTGCATATACTCTTAGATATCGAAAATATGGGGCACCAGGCCCCGGGATACAGGAGGAAAGGAAGAGAGTATGAAGCAAGCGGTCATCGACATTGGGTCCAACTCCATCCGGCTGACGCTGTATGCCATCCAGGAGGAGAACCGGTTTAAAATTTTGTTCCGGGAAAAGATCATGGCAGGTCTGGCAGGGTATGTAGAAGAGGGGAGCCTGACCCCGGAGGGCATTTCCTGCGCCATTTCCGCCCTTTTGGAATTCAAGCAGACCCTGGAGCTGCTGGAAATTGCCAACGTGGCGGTATTTGCTACCGCATCCCTGCGGAACATCAACAATACCAAGGAGGCCGTGGCGGAGATCCAGGAGGGCACCGGCTTTTCCATCGAGGTGCTCAGCGGCGAGGAGGAAGCAAGGCTTGGCTACCTGGGCGCCATGGAGGCTGTGACGGTAACGTACGGCGTGTTTGTAGACGTGGGCGGCGCCAGTACGGAGGTGGTCACCTTCGGCGGCGGCTCCATCGAGTCCCTTTGCAGCTTCTCCA
This sequence comes from Faecousia sp., assembly GCA_050872865.1. Classification (GTDB taxonomy): domain Bacteria; phylum Bacillota; class Clostridia; order Oscillospirales; family Oscillospiraceae; genus Faecousia. Next base: position 17,950 of record JBNMHR010000036.1, read on the forward strand.
TTGGCTCTTTGAGCCTGTACCGCAGCTGCGTCAAAAAGCTGCTGCCGGGGGATGGGTCTTTAAAGCGCCTGGAGCAGACCATCCGGGCGGGGATGAAAAATACCCTGCTGGACGACAAGTGGGACCGGATGGTGGGCGTGGGCGGCACCTGCCGGGCGGTTTTGAAGCTGGCCAAGCGGTACTTCAACCTGCCGGAGGAGCAGAACAGCATCACCCAGGCCCAGATGGAAAAGCTCTGCGATTTCCTGTGCCAGGGGGACCGGGGGGCGTTAGACCTGATTTTGCGGACGGAGGCCGAGCGGATCCACACCATGGTCCCCGGTATTCTGATTTTGCGGTATATTATGGAACACTTTGATGCCAAGGAATTGATCGTCTGTAAATACGGCGTTCGGGAAGGTTACTTATGCCAGAAAATACTGAAAAATATCCCTACACCCAAAACCGAGAACTGAGCTGGCTCCGGTTTGACCAGCGGGTCCTGGAGGAAGCGGCGGACCCCACCGTGCCGGTACTGGAACGGCTGAAATTCGTATCCATTTTTGCCAGCAACCTGGATGAATTCTTTATGGTAAGGGTGGGGAGCCTTTTCGACATCTCCCGCATCTCCCCGGAGGAGCGGGACAATAAAACGGGCCTTACCGCCGCCGAGCAGCTGCGGGAAATCTACCGCACGGTGCCGGGCCTGCTGACCATGAAGCGGGAAATATACCACGCCGTCTGCGACCAGCTCCGCAAAGAGGGCATCGAGGACCTGACGGTGGACCAGCTGGACGGCCAGGAGCAAAAGCTGTGCAGCCGGTTTTTCAAGGACGAAATGCTGCCCATTCTTTCTCCCATCCTCATTGGGCCCCATCACCCGGTGCCCCACCTGAGTAACAAAGCCCTGTATGCCGCAGCCCTGTTAGAAGACAAAAAGGGCCACAAAGCCGTTGGCATCGTGCCCATCCCGGAATCCCTGCCGCCTTTTCTCATGATGCCCGATGGCCTCCGGTTCGTGCGGACGGAAAACATCCTGCTCCGCTGGCTGCCGGGGCTGTTCCGGGCCTATCACGTGGTGGAGAGCTGCGCCCTCTGCGTCACCCGGAATGCGGACATCAGCTTTGACGATGAAAAATTTGAGGACAACGAAGAGGACTTCCGCCGCCAGATGCGCCAAATGCTCCGCAAGCGCCGCCATCTGGCGGTGATGCGGCTGGAGCTGGGAAGCAATATTTCCGACGAGTTCCGGGGCCGCCTTTCCGGCCTCATTCGGGTGGAGACCCACCAGATTTTTGTGGATGCCTGCCCCTTAAATATGCGCTATGTGTTCCGCCTGGCCGGGAGTTTACCAAAGGAGCTGTCCGCCGGGCTCCAATATAAGCCCTATACCGGCCGCTGGCCCGAGGACCTGCTGCGGGACGCGCCTATGATCCCCCAAATTCGGCAGCAGGATAAGCTGCTATATTACCCCTACGACTCCGTGGAGCCCTTTTTGAAGCTTTTAAACGAGGCGGCGGACTCTCCGGACGTGCTGTCCATTAAAATTACCATTTACCGCCTGGCCTCCACCTCCAAAATCGCCCAGGCCCTGTCCAGGGCGGCGGAAAACGGCAAGGAGGTACTGGCCCTCATGGAGCTCCGGGCCCGGTTCGACGAGGAGAACAACCTGGGCTGGGCCAAAATGCTGGAGGAATCCGGCTGCCAGGTGATCTACGGCGCCGAAGGCTTTAAGTGCCACAGCAAGATCTGCCTCATCACCCTGCGCAGCCGGGGGAAGACCGGCTACATCACCCAGATCGGCACCGGCAACTACAACGAAAAGACCAATACCATGTATACGGACCTGAGCCTGATGACCGGGGATACCCGCATCGGCGAGGATGCGGCGGTGTTCTTCCGGAATATGCTGGTAAACGAGCTCAACGGCAGCTACCAGGAGCTTCGGGTCTCTCCCTTCGGCATCAAGGAGCTGCTGTTAAAGGAAATTGACCGGCAGATCGCCTTGGGCCCCCAGGGCTATGTTTGCATCAAAGCCAACTCCGTCACCGAGCGGGAGGTTATCGATAAGCTCCGCCAGGCCTCCCAGGCCGGGGTGGAGGTCCAGCTCATCATAAGGGGCATCTGCTGCATCCTGCCCGGCATCCCCGGGTATACGGACAACATCCACATCACCAGCGTGGTGGGCAGGTTTCTGGAGCACGCCCGCATCTACCAGTTCGGCAGGGGAGAAGAGGAGAAGCTCTATATCGCCTCCGCGGACCTGATGACCCGAAACCTGAACCGCCGGGTGGAGATCGCCTGCCCGGTAACGGACGCCCACGCCAAAGAAACCCTGAAATGGATCCTCTCCGCCCAGCTCCGTGACAGCGCCAAAGCCAGCCGCATGCTCTCCGACGGCACCTACAGCCGCAAACACAGCGCCGCCCCATTTGACAGCCAGGCGTTCTTTATGGAGGAGTCGCCACACGTCCCCGCCGTGCCCAGAGCGGAAAAGGTAGGGTTTGGGGTTAAGATCGGGAAGATGATCAGGGAGCTGCTGGGGTAAGTATCTGTCATTGCTGTGCAAACACACCGAAAAAGCATGTCGTTGCGAACCAGTGCGCACACTGGTGTGGCAACCCCCGGTTGAATGGTACAGGCCGATGGGCGGGAAATCCCTCCCCTCTCCAAGCCTGGAGAGGATGGCCCGCAGGCCGGGTGTGGTTGGTGACTCGGTACGACAATAGATA
>JBNMHR010000037.1:0-19869 GCA_050872865.1 Faecousia sp.
GAATGGTATGCCGGTAGGGGGTTCTTAGGGGGGAGGCGGCTTTGAGTGGGAGCGAAACTTCAGCGCTCCCCCCTAAGCCGGATTCTTTCATTCTTTCTTGCCGGGACAAGAAAGAATCTCCCGCAGGGAGAACGCTTCAGTGTAATGACAGCCTTACTTTAAACGAAAAAAGGCTGAACATTCCACACCGTCAAGCCGTATCTGTCAAAGTGTTCATACATTTGTAACTCATGCAATTGTCCTGCGCTGCTATGCCCCTTTCCCTTGATTTCCTGGGCCCGATATGCTATACTCTAGCCTAGAAAACTAGAATAAAGAGGTTAAAATACTATGGACTATCAAGCATTGGCCCAATTGCTTTTTCCCGATGTGACCACTACCCCCGAAGAGCTGGAAGAGCGGTTCCCCCAGCGGGACCTGCCGGAGGGGGCCGTGGTTACCCGTATGGCCCCCTCCCCCACCGGCTTTGTGCACCTGGGCAACCTGGTGCAGGGCATGATCTCCGAGCGGATGGCCCACCGGACCGGCGGCGTGCTGTTCCTGCGGGTGGAGGACACCGACGCCAAACGGGAGGTTCCCGGGGCGGTGGAAGTGCTCATCAACTCCCTGAAGCACTACAACATCCATTTTGACGAAGGCGCCACCATCGATGGGGACAACGGTGCTTACGGCCCCTACCGGCAGCGCCAGCGGGCGGATATTTACCATGTCTACGCCAAGAAGCTGGTTTCCGAGGGCAAGGCCTACCCCTGCTTCTGCACCGAAGAGGAGCTCACCGCCATGCGGGAAAAGCAGGAAGCCGCCAAAGAGACCACCGGCTACTACGGCCCCTATGCCGTCTGGCGTGACCGGAGCATGGAAGAGATCCAGGCAGAGCTGGATGCCGGTCACCCCTGGGTGCTGCGGTTCCGCTCCGAGGGCTCCATCGAGCATCAGTTCAAGTTTGACGACCTGGTCAAGGGCAAGCTGACCATTACCGAAAACAACGTAGACCATGTGCTGCTGAAATCCGACGGCATTCCTACCTATCACTTTGCCCACGCCGTGGACGACCACCTGATGCGCACCACCCACGTGGTCCGGGGCGACGAGTGGCTGTCCACCCTGCCCTTCCACATCCAGCTGTTCCAGGCCCTGGGCTTTAAGCTGCCCAAGTACGTCCACATCGGACCGCTGATGAAGATGGACGGCACCTCCAAGCGGAAGCTCTCCAAGCGGAAGGATCCGGAGCTGGCCCTGACCTACTACAAGGCAGAGGGCTTCCCCACCGCCGCCATGCGGGAGTACCTGATGACTGTGCTGAACTCCAACTTTGAGGACTGGCGCCGGGCCAATCCCGACGCGGATCTCGAAGACTTCCCCTTCAGCCCCAAGAAGCTGAACCCCGCCGGGTCCCTGTTTGACTACGCCAAGCTCATTGACGTTTCCAAGAACGTGATCTCCCGGATGGACGCCGGGACCGTATACACCCAGCTGACCTACTGGGCCCAGGAGTTCCAGCCGGAGTTTGCGGACCACCTGCTGGAGGACCCCACCTACGCAAAGGCCATCCTTGCCATCGGCCGGGGCGGCAAGAAGCCCAGAAAGGACCTTGCTACCTGGAAGGATGCCAAGGAGTACATGGGCTTTTTCTATGACGAGTATCTGGAACAGCCGGTATTCGACCCCAAGTTCTCCAAGCAGACCGTAGCAGAGGTCCTGGAGCGGTTCCTGGATACCTTTGACATTGTAGATGACTCTGCCACCTGGTTCAACAAGGTAAAGGCCATCACCGAGGCCATCGGCTTCACCACCGATATGAAGGCCTACAAGCAGCACCCGGAAAGCTACCCCGGCACCGTAGCCGACGTTTCTACCTTCCTGCGCCTGGCCATTACCGGAAAGACCAATTCCCCGGATCTGTATACCGTTATGCAGCTCCTTGGAAAGGACCGCAGTGAAGCCCGCATCCGGAATGCACTGGCACTTTTGAAAGACTAAAAGTCCGCTATTATCCGGTAATCAAGGGCTATTTGTGAATTTCCTGTATATTTTCGACGATTTATGCAGTTTGCAATTGACTTTTCCCGTCAAATTGACTATAATGTAGGTATCAAAAAGCTAATTGGAGGCGATGTTATGGAAAAGAAAATTATCACCATCAGCCGTGAGTTTGGTGCCGGCGGACGTACCGTGGGCCATATCGTGGCCGACAAACTGGGGATTCCTTTCTATGACGGTAAACTCGTTGAGGATATTGCGAAAGAATCCGGCTTTGCGCCGAAATTCGTGGAAGAGCACAGTGAGCACTCCCCCAGCGGCAGCGTATTCTCCTATGCCTTTGCCCCCCAGGGGGTGCCCGGCATTATGAACGGCCTGTCCACCGCGGACTACCTGTGGAACGCCCAGTGCAACGTGATTTTGGAATTGGCCGAAAAGGGCCCCTGCGTCATCGTAGGCCGGAACGCGGACTACATCCTGAAGGACCGTCCCGATGCCCTGCATGTATACCTGTCCGCCGATAAGGACTTCCGGGCCAAGCGCATTGTGGAGCTTTACGGCGAGCGGGAGGGCAAGTCCCCGGAGGCCCGCCTGAACGAAAAGGATAAGCGCCGCCGTGTGAACTACCAGCACTACACCGGCCGCACCTGGGGCCTGTCCCAGAACTACGACATCTGCCTGCGTACCAGTACCATCGGTATGGAGGAGAGCGCCAAGATCATCATCGACGCCGTGATGAAGTCCCGGGAAAAGTAATTCTTACATAAAATCCGCACCGGTTTTCTTTCCGGTGCGGATTTTTTCTATTTCCTCAGAAGTTGAATTTATCCGGCTGCACAAACCCCTTGGTGCTGAGGGAGTAGCCATTGCCTTTTTTTACGGTAAGGTACAGTACCTCTTTTCCGTCCCGGAGCTGGACAAAGCAGACACCATTGGTATCAAACAGGTCCGTGATCTCCAAAACCTGCTCTTTATAATAAACCCAGGTGGTGCCATCCTCTTTCTCTTCTACCTCCACCTGTCCCGTCCGCAGGTCCTCCATGATCTCCTCTTCGGTCAAAGGCCGCTCCTGGCCAAAGGGCCCAATGGCAACACCCCCGCCGCTGATTTCATGGGTGCCGGTCTCATCCTCATAGGTCATGGTGTAGCTGCCGTCCTGAATGTCCAATACCGCATCCGTCTGGTCTCCATGGATCCAGATCTGGAGCGTCCTCTGGATACCGCCAATGTCCTCCGCATAGCAAACCATTCCCATGGCCAGGATCAGGAGCATGACCGCGCAAAGCGCCAAAGCCCTCTTCCCTGAAAAATGTTTTGTTTTCATTGCGTAACCTCCCGTTAAAAATGCGTCAGAGGCATGCAAAACGCCAAAGGTCCGCTGATATTTTTCCTTATTCGTCATCATCCCACGCCTCCGTTAATTTGGTTTTCAGGAGTTTCCTTCCCCGACTCAGCTGGCTTTTTACGGTTCCCTGGGTCGTATGCAGAATATCCGCGATTTCCGCGATGGAGTATTCTTCGTAATAATATAGATGCAGCGTGACCCGGTATTTTCTTGGCAGGCCCATGACCGCCTCAAACAGGTCCCGGTCCTCCGGCTCGGAGAAACGGAGCTCCTCCATATATTCCTCCCAGGGGACCGTGTTCCTGCGCCAGAAGGCCCGAAGCAGGTCCTTGGCCCGGTTGATGGCTACCCGCAGGAGCCAGGCCTTCAAATGCTCTTCGTCCCGGAACTCCTGGGTCTGGCCGCAATATTTTAGGAATGTCTCCTGCACCACATCATCCGCGTCCTCCCTGCTGCCGGTGACGCTGAAGGCCGCCGAAAACACCCGGTCGCCGAACCGCCGAAAGGCGTCCTCTGCTGATAATCTCATAGGATCCTCCCTTTATGTATCGAAAGTACTTTCACCTATCAAACGATTGGTCCAGGGAAAAGGTTGCATGAAAAAAGAAAAACCCTCTCCGAAGAGAGGGCCAAATTCTTTACACCGTTGCCGGTTCCTTTTCATCCTCGATATGGATGCTGACGCCGTTGACCTCTACGTTTTCGTCGGCGGGGATGAGGATGTATTTGACGCCGCCGATGACCCGGGTCTCGATCAGGTCGCTTCTGGTGGGGTCTACCTTGATGGATACATCCGGGGTCTTGATCTCGAAGCGCTTGGTATCGATGATGTTCTTGGGGTGCAGGTCCGCTTCAAAGCCGAAGGTCTCGTCGTAATCCACGCTGAACTTTGCCAGGTGCTCCTCGGACACGCCGCAGGAGGCCAGGGCTTCCTTTACATCCGCCTTGGCGATCATCAAAGGTTCCGGGACCTTGGCTTCCTTGTGGAGCTCGATACGTTCGCAGAGCTGATCGTGGACGGTCTGCACCACATCCAGGTTGCAGTCCTCCCCCAGGGCGGTGGTGAGCAGGGCCTCGAAGCACTTCTTCTGCTCCTCCGCGGGCATGGGCACCGGGGTATTGAACAGGGCCTCGATGAGGGCATCCTGGCCGACCTTGGTATCGTGGGTATAGTACAGGGCGTTGTAGATATTGGTGGCCCGGTTGTCAAAGGCCGGGAACAGGAAGCCCAGAGCCGGGGCGCTGACGGGCTGATTCATAGCCCCATCGTGGAAGAGCTTCTCCTCCGGCACATAGTGGAGGTTTGCCTTGGTCTGCTTGACCGGGCAGATGGCGCAGATCAGGTAGGTATACACCTCTTCGGACTTATCGGAGTCGGCAAGGTCGTCCTTCCCCTTAAAGGGCACGTCGTAGCTGTCGCAGCCCACCAGGATCAGGTAATTGCCCTCGATGGTCACATTTTCGATGATCTTCTGGAAGAAGGTATGCAGCAACTCATCGTCCTTGAGCTTACTCTCCCGCAGGTCCATAAGCAGCTTATGCTCCGGGCTGTTGGCCACCTGGGCGGTTTTGAAACTGATATCGATGAGATTCTTCCCGATGGACCCGGACAGCACCCGCTTGAAAAGGCCAAAATACTTATCCGCCTCGTTCTCCGGCATAATGCCGGTGCTCTGGCTGTATTCGGTAATGATCTCTTTGTTGTCGTTGACAAAGCAGCCGTAGATTTTGGTAATATTGCTGCGGTCCCTGCGCAGATGGCGGCGAATCTCGCCGATTTCCTTATCGATCATGGTTTAACCTCGTTTCCTGTGTCAAAATACCGGGTTATTATAGCACAGGTGTTCGGAAAAATCCAGAAGAAAATCGGAGGGGGTGCAAAAGGCCGCCGATGCAGAAACGCAGCGGCGGCCTTTTCCTGCCCCGGGTCAATCCCAGAGGCAGTTCCAGTTTTTGATGAAATACTCCACACCGGAGTAGACGGTGGTCAGGACAATGACGGCGCTGACGATGCCGCCGATGAGGGCGTTGGCGGGGAAAATCAGCCACAAAATCAGGCCCACCATGGTGCTGGCGGTCTTTACCTTTCCGCTCCAGGCGGCGGCAATGACCTTGCCCTTGGGGGCGGCCACCAGACGCAGGCCGGTGACGGCAAACTCCCGGGTGAGGACGATCATCAGTGCCCAGGCAGGGAACCGGCCCCACTGGGTGAACATTGTCATCACGGCGATGGTCAGAAGCTTGTCCGCCAAAGGGTCCAGGAACTTGCCAAAGTCCGTTACCTGGTTGCACCGGCGGGCGATCTGGCCGTCCAGAAAATCGCTGAGGCTGCCCAGGATGAAAATACCCAGGCTGACCCACATCCATACCCCCCGGTAGCCCTCGCTCATGTAAAGGGTCCACATCATCACCGGGATCAGTACCACCCGGAACAGGGTAATTTTACTGGCAGTGGTCATGCTTCTACCTCCGTAACGTAGCCTGTCAGGTCCCCGTCTACGGTGCCGTCGATGGTGACCATGACGAAATCTCCCTCGTGGAGGGGCTCTTCGGCGGCGATCCACACCCGGCCGTCAATGTCCGGGGAATCGGCATAGGTCCGGCCGTAGAACTGCTCCTGCTCCTCGTCGAAGCCGTCTACCAGCACTTCCAGAGTCTTGCCGATCATGGAGGTATTGTACTCGTCCATGATCTGGGACTGGATCATTTCCAAAGTCTCCGCCCGCTCCTTGGCCACTTCCTCGTCTACGTGGTCCATGGCGGCGGCGGGGGTGCCCTCCTCCGGAGAGAAGACGAAGGCGCCTACCCGCTCCATTTTCTCATCCCGCAGGAACTGGCACAGCTCCTGGAACTCCTCCTCCCCTTCTCCGGGCAGGCCGGTGATGAGACTGGTGCGGATAACAAGGCCGGGGATCCGTTCCCGCAGCTTGGCGAACAGGTCCACGATCAGCTTCTTGTCCCCCCGCCGGTGCATGGTAGAGAGGATCTTGTCGTTGCAGTGCTGGATGGGGATATCCAGATATTTGACGATCTTGGGCTCGTTGGCGATCACATCGATGAGCTCGTCGTCGATCTCGTCCGGGTAGACATAGTGGACCCGGATCCAGTGGAGGCCGTCGATCTTGCACAGCTCCCGCAGAAGCTCCGGCAGAAGGCGCTTATGCTCGGGGAAATCCGTACCGTAGCGGCTGGTATCCTGGGCCACTACGATCAGCTCCTTGGTGCCGTTGGCGGCCAATACCCGGGCCTCGTACAGCACGTCGTCCAGCTGGCGGCTGCGGTACTTGCCCCGCAGGTAGGGAATGATGCAGAAGGCGCAGCGGTTGTTGCAGCCCTCGGCGATCTTGATGTAAGAAAAATGCTCCGGGGTGGTCATGACCCGGCCTACCTCTTCTTCGGGTGCATCGATGGAGCCGAAGTCCACCACGCTGTGGCCGGAAAGTAGCTGCTCGATGGCGGGCACGATCTTGGTATAGCTGCCGGTGCCCAGAATGCCGTCAACCTCCGGCATCTCCTTGAGGATGTCCCCCTGGTAGCGCTGGGACAGGCAGCCTGTGACCAGAATTTTGCCTACCTGACCCTCCGCCTTCAGGGCGGCGGTCTGCAAAATGTAATCAATGGCTTCGCTCTTGGCGGAGTCAATAAAGCCGCAGGTATTGATGACCACCACGTCGCTGCCGGGAAGGTCCGGGAGCACCGTATGTCCGGCTTCCCGCACCCGGTACATCATCCGTTCGCAGTCCACCTGGTTCTTGGCACAGCCAAGAGAAATAAATCCGATATTTGCCATATTTAATAATCTTCCTCCGGAAATTCGTCTGTATCAAAGGATAATTGTTGTAAAGCCTGCCGGATAGCGCTGTAGCTGTGGCCCCGGCGCAGGAGCGCGTCGATGGCCTTTTTCTGAGCCTTGGGGTCTGCGGAACCGGACAGCCGGGTGCGGAGGAAGGCAATGATCTTCTCTTCCTGGTCCGGGTAGTCTTCCAGGGCCTGCTGCCAGAGCTCCTTGGGGATCCGCTTTTCGTAGAGGACCTGTTTGGCCCGCTGGAGGCCATAGCCCTTGGCGATGCAGGACCGGACCACGTTTTCCGCCGCCGTCCGGTCGTCCAGGATCTTCAGGTCCTCCAGCCAGGATACCGCCTTTTGGGCATTTTGGGGGTCCTCCCCTTTCCGGACCAGGCGGCTTTCCAGGTCCTTTTTGGAGACGCTGGAAGCCGAGACGATCCGCACCGCCCGCATCTTAGCGGACATTTCCCCGGCGCTTTTCTGCAGGGAGGCGTACTCTTCTTCGCTCAGCTCTTTGTTCGGGTAGAGGCCAAAGTCCTCCACCGTCTGCCGGTACAGCCGCATAAGCGAACCGTCTTCAAAGCGGACCGTATGCCTTCCGGACCGGTCCGGGGCGGTTTTCAGAAGCTCAATCCTCATCCTCGTCGCTGAAATCGTCGGCCTCTACGGCGACGGGGCGCTCTGCTACCTTGGCGGGCGCCTTGGGGGCGCCGCCGGAGATCTTCCATAGGTTCTCCCGGACCTGGGCCTCGATCTGCTCGGCCAGCTCCGGCCGCTCCTGCAGGTAGGCCTTCACGCTGTCCTTGCCCTGTCCGATCCGCTCCTCGCCCATGCTGAACCAGCTGCCGCTCTTCTGGATGATGTCCATCTGCACCGCCAGATCGATGAGTTCGCTCCACTTGGAGATGCCCTGACCGTACATAATATCGAACACCGCCTCCTTAAAGGGAGGAGCCACCTTGTTCTTGACCACCTTCACCCGGGTCTTGTTGCCGATGACGTTGCCACCCTCCTTGATGGCCTCGATGCGGCGCACATCCAGACGGACGGAGGCGTAGAACTTCAGGGCGTTGCCGCCGGTGGTGGTTTCCGGGTTGCCGTACATGACGCCGATCTTCATACGCAGCTGGTTAATGAAGATGACCACGCAGTTGGTCTTGTTGATGGTACCTGCCAGCTTCCGCAGGGCCTGGGACATGAGCCGGGCCTGGAGGCCAACGAAGGTATCGCCCATTTCGCCCTCAATTTCCTGCTTGGGGACCAGGGCAGCCACGGAGTCCACAACAACGGCATCGATGGCGCCGGAGCGGACCAGGGCGTCGGTAATTTCCAGGGCCTGCTCGCCGGTATCCGGCTGGGAAACCAGCAGATTGTCAATGTCCACACCCAAGGCCGCCGCGTAGACGGGATCCAGGGCGTGTTCCGCGTCCACGAAGGCCACTTCGCCGCCCCGCTTCTGGGCTTCCGCCAGGATGTGCAGGGCCAGGGTGGTCTTACCGGAGGATTCGGGGCCGTAGATCTCGATAATCCGTCCCTTGGGCACGCCGCCGATGCCCAGGGCCGCGTCCAGGGCCAGGGAGCCGGTGGGGATGGCCTCCACGTTCATTTCGGGCCGGTCCCCCAGGCGCATGACGGTGCCCTTGCCAAAGGTCTTATCCAGCTGGGAAAGGGCGGTTTGCAGAGCCTTCTTCTTATCGGATGCAGGGGTGGGGGCTTCGTAAGGAGTCTTTTTTGTAGCCATAATTTAATATTCCTTCCTGCCGTATTGAGCACATACGGCGCGTTCTCGATCGTTATAGTCCATGACACGTTCCGCAATGGTGTAGCCGTTTTCTTCCAGGATGCGGCACACCGCATCCCCCTGGCCCATGCCAAACTCGTAGCACAGGTACCCGCCGGGCTTTAGAAGGCAGGTATACAGGGCGGTAATGTCCCGGTAAAAGTCCAGGCCGTCTTCCCCGCCGTACAGGGCCATATGGGGCTCGAAGTCAGCAACGCTCTTAGGTAGCTCCTCCATTTCCTTCCCTGTAATATAGGGGGGATTGGAGACGATCATGTCAAATTTTCCCAAAAATGCCGGGGGTTCCTTCCGGGCATCTACCGTCACGCAGCTGACCCGGCCCCCCATGTGGTTGAGCTGGATGTTCTTTTTCGCCACCGCCAGGGCTTCCCTGCTTAGGTCCGCCAAGGTGACCCGGGCATCCTTGAGGCGGCTGGCAATGGCCAGGCCAATGCAGCCGGAGCCGCAGCACAGGTCCAGGATCCGGGGGTCCGGGTCCAGAAAGAGGCCCCGATGAATGGCCAGCTCCGCCACGGCGCAGGTATCGTCTCTTGGGATCAGCACATCGGGAGAAACCACCATAGGCAGGCCATAGAAGGTCCATTCCCCCAGTACATAAGGAAGCGGCTCCCCGGACAGAAGCCGGTCTACCCCCTCCCCTACCCGAAGGCATAATGCTTCCTCCGCCGGGGTGTCCTTTTCCAAGAGGAACTGCTCCTGGGTCCGGCCGGAGAAGGTGCTGACCAGTTCTCGGGCCATCTGCCCGGCCATTTGGGGCTCTTCCGTTTCCAGAAGCCGATTCCGGGCGTCCAGGTACAGCTGGGCAAGGGTCGTTACCACCGGTCCGTCCCCTCCTCCTTGGGCAGCACTGCCTTCACGGCGGCAATGCCCACCTCGATCATGGAGTCGTCGGGCTCGTTGGTGGTAAACCGCTGGAGCCACATGCCCGGGGCCGTCAGGACCTTGGTAAAGCCGTTGTCATGCCGCCCCGCCCAGCGGTTGATCTCGTAGGTGACCCCCACCACCAGAGGCAGCAGGGCCAGCTTAAAGAGGATCATAATGATCCGGTAGCCGAAGCTTCCCCGCATGGCCCCCAAAGCCGGGACAATGCTGAGTAGCAAAGAGGAGGCAATGGAGAACAGCAGTACGGAGATCACCATCACCACCAGCAGGAAGCTGGTGCCGCAGCGGGGGTGGAACCTGGTCTGCTGCCGGACGTTTTCCACCGTCAGGGGCAGGCCGCATTCGTAGCAGCGGATGGTCTTGTGCTCCGCCCCGTGGTAACTGAACACCCGGCGCATTTCCCCCATCCGGGACACGGCGATCATGTAACCCAAAAAGATCACCATCCGGATCAGGCCTTCGATAAGGTTCAGGCCCAGAACGCTTGTGATCACCTTGTCGAAGAAAGAGGCGATGGTCATGGGCAGCAAAAAGAACAGCAATACGGACAGGCCTACGCCCATGCAGACCGCGATGCTGACCAGAGCCTTCTGGAAGGCCTCGCTGCCCAGCTTCTGTTCCAGCCATTTGTCAAATTTGGAGGGCTCCTCCTGCATTTCCTCCGGAGCCAGGTCCGCGGAGCGCATCAGGGCCTTGACGCCCACCACCTGGGCATCGAAAAAGTTGAAGATGCCCCTTATAAAGGGCCAGGTCTTCCAGGAGCCCTTGGGGGCCAGCTTCCGGTCTGTCACCTCTAAGGTCAGGCCATCCTTGCCCCGGATGACCACCGCGTCCTTTTCCGGCCCCCGCATGAGGATGCCTTCGATGAGGGCCTGGCCGCCGATGGAGGTTTTGAATTTCTCTTGATTTGCCATGAAGTTTCCTTTCTAAAGCAGCTTACTGGGAGGCGGGCAGGCTGACTGTCACCAGGGTGCCGCCGCCCTCCGCATTTTCCAGGGTCAGGGTGCCGCCGTGAAGCTGCACGATCTCGTCGCAGACCGCCAGGCCGATGCCGGTGCCCCGGGCTTTGGAGCTGCCCTTGTAGAATTTCTTTTTCACCAGAGGCAGCTCGTCCTCCGGGATGCCTGGGCCATGGTCCCGGATCCGGACCACCACATTGTCGTTTTCATACGCAATACTGGCCTCGATCCGCTTGCCATCCTTGCCGTGCTTGGCGGCGTTGTCCAGGATGTTCAAGAACACCTGCCGCAGCCGCTTGGGGTCGCAGGGGATCTCCGGGATATCCTGGTCGTTATCCAGGTATTCCAGGGTGATGCCGTCCTGAGAAAGTCGGCTGCCGTACATAAATACGGTATCCTCGAATTCGCTGCGCAGGTCCGTCATTTCTACGGTCAGGGTCATGCGGCCGTCCTGCAGGCGGGTAAAGTCCAGCAGCTCCATGACCATTTCCGTCAGGCGCTTGGCTTCAGAAGATATGATCTTCAGGCCCTGGGCGGTATCCGCATCCAATGTGTCGCTGGCAAGCAGGGTCTCGCTCCAGCCGTTGATAACGGTCAGGGGCGTTCTCAGCTCGTGGGAGAGCTGGGAAATGAACTCTGCCTGCATTTTTTCGTTCTGGCTGATCTTCACGGACATTTCGTTGATGGTCTCCGCCAGGTCCGCGATCTCGTCGTTATACTTGGTTTTGATCTGGGCGCCGTAGCTGCCGTTGGCAATGCGCTTGGCCTTCTCCGTGATCTGCTCCACCGGGGTCATCACCGACTGGATGAAGAAGCTGCTGGACAGAAGCACGATAAGAAGCGCCCCCAGCAGGACCCCCATGCTCACCAGAAAAATGCCCACGATCTCCCCGTCCATAACGGAGGTGGAGGTGACGAACCGCAGCACACCGATGATCTCCCCGCTGCTGTAGATCATGGGGGTGCTCACCGCCATGATCCGCTCGTGGGTATCCGGGTCCCGGCCTACAAAGGGCTGGACGCTGCGGGTGCTGAGGGCCTGCTGAATTTCCGCCGTTCTGGGGGAGGATACGGCCCAGGTGCCGTAGGAGGAGGCTACGATCTTGCCGTTCCGGTCGATAAACTGCAGCTCCAGCTCCATACCGGCTCCTTCCTCGAAGGACTGGGCATAGGTCATGCAGGATTCGTAAAAGGCGTCGTAATCCTGGCCCACGTAGTCTTTAAAGAACTCCGTGGCGCTTTTTGCCCGGTTTTCCAGGTCGGAGGTCATATTATTGTAGCAGTAAAACGCATAAAAGGCGGTCACCGCCGCCACACACACCAGGCCCACGGCGATGATGATAAGGGTGATGTTCATCAGCCAGCGTTTGTGCAGATTTCCTAATTTCTTAAAGCTCAGCTTCACTTAGGCGCCCCACTTATACCCCAGGCCCCAGACGGTAGTGATGTAGGTGGGATTGGAGGTATCATCTTCTATTTTAATACGCAGGCGGCGGATATTCACGTCCACGATCTTCAGCTCTCCGTCGTAGTCCTTCCCCCATACGGCGGACAGAATGTCCTCCCGGGACAGGGCCCTGCCGGGGTTCTGCATAAAAAGCTTTAAAATGGCGTACTCCACCTGGGTAAGCCTTATCCGCTCCCCTGCCTTTTCCAGGGTGTGGTTCCGGGTGTTCATGACGAAGGGCCCCTGGGTCAGAAGCTCCGGGCTGGCGCTGCTGTCCCCGCCGATGCGGCGATACAGGGCGTCAATGCGGGCCGTCAGCTCCGCCGGAGAGAAGGGCTTGGTCACATAGTCGTCGGCACCGGTCATCAGCCCCGTGACCTTGTCCATTTCCTGGGTCCGGGCCGTCAGCATAATGATGCCGATCTGCTTACTGGTGGCCCGGATCCGGCGGCAGACCTCGAAGCCGTCGATGTCCGGCAGCATAATGTCCAGAATGGCCACGCCGATGTCCGGGTTTTCCGCCAGCCGGTCCAGAGCGTCCATGCCGGTACCGGCTTCGATGACATCGTAGCCTGCCCGGCGGAGGTTGATCACCACAAAGCTGCGGATATTTACTTCATCTTCTAGTATCAATACTTTTTTCATGTTTGCCCTATCCTTCCTTCTTGAGGTCCATGCCCATGATCCGGAAACTGCCGATGAGGCCCTCCTGGGTGATGCCGTAGGCAGAGCTGGCAGGTTCCAGCTTGGCCGTATATACCACTGCGTCCGTCTGATAGAGGATAAACCGGTCTTCCGTAACTGCGGACTGCAGCCGGTCCTTCCCCGTTAAGGCATGGATGCTGAAAAGCAGCTTTGCCTGCTGATAGCCCTGATCCCAGATGTAAAAGTTCAGGTCCTGGCTCACCCGTTCCACGCAGAACCGGTCCGCCTGTTCCTCCGTAAGGTTCAGCTGCAGATACCAGCCCCCCTCCACATTGTGGAAGGTATACAGCTTGGGTACCGGCCGCCCGTCGCTGTCCACGGCGTACCAGTATACCAGCTGCTGGGGCTCCCCGCTGGTTCCCTCGTCGGCGCTGACGCTGCGCATATCCATCAGGCTGGGCAGCTCCATGACCCCGTCGTCGTCTACATCCGTCATATATAGATAGTAGTTCCGCAGGGCCTTGACGCTGTAGGACAGCCTTCCGGTGCTGTTCAGATTCCAGAAGTCCCCGTCCTTGTACATGAGCACGTCCGTCACAATGGCGCTGTCGTTGATGGTACTGGCGATGTATACCGCCGGTTCTCCGCTTTGCAGGCAGCTGGTCTTCACCCGCTTGATCTGCTCCACCCGCTGGGATAGCCTGATTTCCCGGGACCGCTCCATGCTGCCGCTGCGCAGGGCGTATACCACGCAGGATCCGGCGGATACATCCGTATCCCCTTCCCGAATGACCACCAGCTCCTCCATGCCGTTCCCGTCCAGGTCGATGGTCAGGAACTTGGAATACAGGGTATTGGTGAGCTGATTGCTCTGGCCCTCGGCAAAGGAGTATACCGCAACGATGCGCATCATCTGGTTGCTGAGCCGTCGGCCGACTACCACTTCTTTCCCGGGGACCCCGTCCATATCCACGTACTCCACCTGTTCAAAGGCGGCGCCGTTCATGGAAAGCTGCTCTAACAGGTAATACTGCCCGTCCTCGGTCTCGTGGAAGACCAGAAGCTTTAAGGGCCGCTCCGTATTTCCTCTGGCAAAAACCAGATATTCGTCCTTCCCGTCCCCATCCAGGTCTGCCGCCTGGACGGCCTGCTGGTTTTCTCCCGTGGTGGGGGAAGCAAACTCCAGCCCCACCATGGCCTGCTGGATGGTAGACTGCAAAAGCGTATATTCCTGGGTCCGTTTCGGGAACCGGTACATTTCCTGCACCGACCGATATCCGCAGGCGGTCAGCGTGAAGGCTGCCGCCAGCCCCAGGGCAAAAGCCACGCATTTCTTTTTCAATGCATCAACTTCCTTTCGTAGCTTCCCCTTATTATAACATATCCAAAGGGAATTGAAAAGCTATTTCAGAACAACATTCTCCTGCCCCAATACATTTTGGAGCTCTTTCAGCATACTTTCCCGGAACCCGCAGACAGTACCCCGGCGGGCCTTGGTATCGGCAAAGTACAGTACCACCCGGCTTTGCCCCGGGAACATATTGAGAATGGCCTTGATCTTGGGATAGAGCTTTCCCGCCTCCCCGGGAAGGCGCAGATACAAGGTCTTGTCCACCTGGATGGGCTGGGGCTTTGGGGCCGGTGCCGGGGCGGGCTGGGAGTAGTCCGTCATAGGCCTTATCCGGTTGGCAATGATCTGTGGCTCCTTGTCGTCCCGCAAAGACAGCCGCCCGGTGACCACCACGGCATTGTTTTCTTTTACATAGTTTCCGGAATCCACCAGGGTCCTGGCAAAGACGATGAGCTCTATGGAAGCCGTATCGTCTTCCAATGTCACATAGGCCATGATGGAATTATTTCGGGTGGTCTTGTTCTTCACCGTCTGGATGATACCCGCCACGCTGACCACGTCGTCGTCCTTTACGGGGCAGTCCTCCCCCAGCAGGGTGCCGATGGGCAGAACGTGGGTATTTTTCAGGAATTTCCGGTAGTCGTCCATGGGGTGACCGGAGAGGTAAATGCCGGTGGTCTCCTTTTCCATGGCCATGAGATCCGACTTGGCGTATTCCGGCAAATGGGGGATCTCCATCCGGGCGGCGGGGGCGTCCTCCTCCAGCATGGAGAAGAGGCCCAGCTGCCCTTCCAGATTCTTTTTCCGGCTGGCGGCGATGCTGTCCATCATGGGCTCGTAGACGGCCAGAAGCTCGCTGCGGTGGTTGCCGAAGCAGTCCATGGCCCCGCAGCGGATCAGGTTTTCCACCGCCCGCTTGTTGAGTTCCCCCTCTTCCATCCGCTCCAGGAAGTCCTGCAAAGACCTAAAAGGCCCTCCCTCTTTTCGCTTCAGGGAGACGGAGCGAATGAGCCCCCGGCCGATGTTCTTCACGGCCCCCAGGCCAAACCGGATGCCCCCCTCCTCTACGGAGAAATGGTCCTCGGAATGGTTGATGTCCGGCGGCAGCAGGGCGATGCCCATTTCCTTGCACTCGGCAATGTAGGCAGAGATCTTTACCGCCGAATCCAGGACGGAGGTCATGAGGGCCGCCATATACTGCCTGGGATAGTGGCATTTTAAGTAAGCCGTCTGATAGCTCACCACCGCGTAGCACACGGCGTGGGACTTATTGAAGGCGTAGTTGGCAAAATCGACGATCTCGTCGTAAATGGATTGGGCCGCCGCCTCGGAAACCCCCTTGGCAATGGCGCCGGAGATGTCCTGCTCTGGGTCTCCGTAGACGAAGACCTTCCGCTCCTGCTCGATGACCTTCAGCTTCTTCTTGGAAATGGCCCTGCGGATGTTGTCCGCCTGGCCCATGGTGTAGCCGCCCAGGTTCCGGAAGATCTCAATGACCTGCTCCTGGTAGACGATGCAGCCGTAGGTCACCTTCAAAATCGGCTCTAACAGCGGCGTCTTGTAGGTCACCTTCCCGGGGTCCAGCTTGTTGGCAATGAATCTTGGAATGGAATCCATAGGGCCGGGCCGATACAATGCCACGATAGCGGTAATGTCTTCGATGGAGCTGGGCTTCATATTGATGCACACCCCGGTCATACCGGCGGACTCCATCTGGAATACGCCCTGGGTCTTGCCCTCGGAAAGCATGGCAAAGGTCTCCGGGTCGTTGTCCGGCACCCGGTCGATGCGAAAGTCCGGCGCAAGACGCTGGATCTGCTGCTCCGCGTCCTGGATCACCGTCAGGTTCCGCAGGCCCAGAAAGTCCATTTTTAATAGGCCCAGCTCCTCGATGGTGGTCATGGTGTACTGGGTGACGATGGTGTCGTCGTTTTTGGATAGCGGCACATAGGTATATACCGGCTGGGCGGTGATCACCACGCCGGCGGCATGGGTAGAGGAGTTCCTCGGCATCCCCTCTAAGCGCATGGCCGTATCGATGAGCCTGTGTACCCTTGGGTCCCCGTCGTACAGCTCTTTAAACCTGGGGGACTCCTGGAGGGCGGATTTTAAGGTCACGTGAGGGCCGGAGGGTACCAGCTTGGCCACCACATCCGTCTCCGCAAAGGTGAAGTTCAGGGCCCGGCCCACGTCCCGGATGGCGCCCCGGGCGGCCATGGTGCCGAAGGTGACGATCTGGGCCACCCGGTCGGCCCCGTACTTCCGATACACATAGTCGATGACCTCTCCCCGGCGCTCCTGGCAGAAGTCCGTATCGAAATCGGGCATACTTACCCGCTCCGGATTCAGAAAGCGCTCGAAGATCAGGTTGTATTTCATGGGGTCCACTTCCGTAATGTGGATGCAGTAGGCCACGATGGAGCCCGCGCCGGAGCCACGGCCCGGGCCCACCGGAATCCCCGTTTTCTTGGCGTAATGGATAAAATCCCAGACGATGAGATAGTAGTTGACGTAGCCCATGGAGCTGATGACACTGATCTCATACTCCATCCGCTCCCGGTATTCCTTGGGGGCATCGGGATACCGTTCCCGGAAGCCCTCCTCGCAGAGCTTGCGGAAGTATTCTTCGTTGGTGTAGCCCTCCGGCACCGGGTAGGCCGGCAGATGGTACTCGTGGAAGGTAAATTCCACGTTGCACATGTCGGCAATTTTTACCGTATTGTCGAAGGCCTCCGGGCAGTTGGGGAACAGCTCTCTTAGCTCCTGCTCGCTTTTCAGGTAAAACTCCTGGGTCTCGAAACGCATTCGGTTCAGGTCGTCTACGTTTTTGCCCGTCTGGATGCACAATAGAATATCCTGTACGTCCGCATCTTCTTTGCGCAGATAGTGGGCGTCGTTGGTGATGACGAGGGGCAGCCCCGTCTCCCGGGCCATGCGCTGGAGGCCCTGGTTCACCGGCCGCTGCTTGTCGATGCCGTGATCCTGGAGTTCCAGGTAGAACCGGTCCGGCCCCATGATTTTAGAGAAGCGCAGGGCCAGAGCCTTGGCCCCTTCGTAGTCGTTATTCAAAAGCGCCTGGGGAATGGCGCCGCCCAAACAGGCAGACAGGGCAATGAGCCCTTCGTGGTGGGCTTCCAGCAGCTCCATATCGATCCTGGGCTTGCCGTAAAAGCCGTGGAGAAAGGCCTCCGAAACCAGGTAGCATAGGTTCTCGTAGCCTTTGTTATTTTCGCACAGCAGCACCAGGTGGTAGGCCTCGTTGTCCAGCCCGTGGACCCGGTCGGACATCCGCCGGGGGGCTACATACACTTCGCAGCCGATAATAGGCTTGACCCCGGCTGCCTTGGCGGCCTTGTAGAAATCGATGCAGCCATACATGACCCCGTGGTCCGTAATGGCAATGGCCGTCTGGCCCAATTCCTGGACCCTTTCCATCATGGAATCGATGCGGCAGGCCCCATCCAGAAGGCTATATTCACTGTGGACATGCAGATGTACAAAGCTCATTTCTGTTCCTCCCTGGCCATCTCTACGATGCGCTTCAGCCGGTGGTTCATGGCGGGCTTGGTAATGGGGGGCTCCATCATGGCCGCCAGTTCAGACAGGGATGCCTCCGGGTTTTCCTCCCGGGCCTTTGCCGCCTGCAGGAGCTTGCCGGGCAAGGATCCCAGGGCTTCCCGCTCCCGCAGGATGCGGATGGCCGCCAGCTGCTCCTGGGCCGCCTCCACCACCTTGGAGGTATTGGCGTCGTCGCAGTTGCAGCAGCGGTTTACCTTATTATTGAGCTCCTTTTCCAGCCTGGCTTCGATGATCCCCATGGCAGCCACCGGGGCCCCCAGGTAGGTGAGAAAATCGGAAATCAGGTCGCTTTGCTTCAGGTACAGTACCTTCCCCCCTGCCCGGGTGGCCATCTTGGGGGCAAAGCCCATGGTCTCCCGGATCAGGGCGTCGCACTCCCGGGAAACGCTTTGGTGGGTGGTGGTCAGCTCCATATGGTAGGCCTTGTTGGGGCTCGTGACGCTGCCCCCGGCCAGAAAGGCCCCCCGGAGGAAGGAGGCCTTACAGCAGTCCTCCTCCACCACCGGCAGGTTGATGTGCAGGGCCAGGGTGTCCCCGGAAGCAAAGCCGAAGGCCTCCATAATGGATGCGATTTTTTCCTTGCTGCGGATGAGAAATACCATTTTCCCGGCGGCGTTCTCCTCCGGCACCTGGTCGAAGCTCAGGCAAAAGGCCTTCCGGAACAGCTTTGGCAGGATCTTTGCAAAGTCCTGGCTTTCTGTAATGATCTTGATGCAGTCCTCCTGGAAGCTGTTGCAGAACAGCAGAATGCCGAAGCACTCCGCCAGGGCGCAGCAGCCGGACTGGGGATATTCCTTACAAATCTCCGCCTTGGCGGATGCGGAAAACGACAGCATGGCGTTCCCTCTCTTTCTGCCTTATTCCCAGATGCGGATCTCCGGCTCCAGCAAAATGCCGGAATTTGCCTCTACCCGCCGGGCTACTTCCTGTAACAAAGCCCGCATATCCTTTGCGGTGGCGCCGCCTAAGTTGACGGCAAAGCCCGCGTGTTTTTCCGAAATGCCCGCTCCGCCGACCCGGAAGCCCTTCAGCCCCGCCTCCTGAATCAGCGCCGCGGCGTAGCCCCCCTGGGGCCGCTTGAAGGCGGACCCGGCGGAGGGGTAGTTTAGGGGCTGGGAGGCAATGCGCTTGGCCTGGAGCTCCTTCATTCTGGCCCGGATGGCTTCTTCCTCCCCGGGCACCAGCTCCAGAACGGCGCTTACTACGATCAGATCCCGGTCTTCCAAACAGCTGTGCCGGTAGGAAAAGTCCATCTCTTTCGCGCAGAGGATATGGGTGTTGCCCATTCGGTCCAGCAGCTCCACCTCCCGGACCACATCTCCCATGCAGCCGCCATAGGCCCCGGCGTTCATATAGACGCCGCCGCCAAGGGTCCCGGGAATGCCGTGGGCAAATTCCAGCCCGGATAGGCTTTGCGCTGCCGCAAACACCGAAGCTCTCGCCATGGTCACCCCGGCCATACAGCGAATATGGGTGTCATCCAGCCGCTCCAGCCCATCCAGGCAGTCCTTCAGGCAAACGGTCAGCCCCCGAAGACCCTCATCCGGCGCCAGTACGTTGGTTCCGGCACCAAGGATAACAGGTTTTGTGTCCCACAAAGAGGACTTATTCAAAATTTCCGCCAGTTCCCCCTTGTTTTTGGGAAAAATCATGGCTTCCGCCGGCCCCCCAATGCGCAAGGAGGTATGCTTTGCCAGGGGCTCCTCAAAATAAACCGACATTTTTGGGAACAAATCCCCAATTTTCTTCTGAAAATCCGTCAATTCCGACATAAACGCCTCCGGGTGTATGAATGGTTACAGTATACCACATTTGCGCAAATTATGCAATGGGGGAATGAAAATATCGGGGGCGATTGCATGAGTTACAAATGTATGAACACTTTGACAGATACGGCTTGACGGTGTGGAATGGTTCAGCAGTTTTTATTTGAAATAAGGCTGGCGGCACACTGAAACGGGCTCCCTGCGGGAGATTCTTTCTTGTCCCGGCAAGAAAGAATGAAAGAATCCGGCTTAGGGGGGAGCGCTGAAGTTTCGCTCCCACTCAAAGCCGCCTCCCCCCTAAGGACCCCTCTCCGGCGTACCATTCAAC
>JBNMHR010000038.1:0-19661 GCA_050872865.1 Faecousia sp.
CGGACATTACGGCGCGGGAGGTCACCGTCAGCGGCATCAAGGCCAACAACAAGATCTACGACCGGGACAGGGAGGCAACCCTGGATTACAGCGGCGTGACCTTCGGCAACATCGTGTCAGGGGACACCCTGACCGTCACCGCCACCGGTACCTTTGACGATGCCAACGTGAGCACCCAGAAGACCGTGACCGTCACCGGTTTGACCTTGGGCGGCAAGGATGCCAGGAACTACGCTTTGGCAGCACAGGGCCAGCAGGCGACCGCCACTGCGGACATTACGGCGCGGGAGGTCACCGTCAGCGGCATCAAGGCCAACAACAAGATCTACGACCGGGACAGGGAGGCAACCCTGGATTACAGCGGCGTGATCTTCGGCAACATCGTGGCAGGGGACACCCTGACCGTCACCGCCACCGGCACCTTTGACAATGCCAACGTGGGCGCCCAGAAGACCGTGACCGTCACCGGCCTGACCCTGGGCGGCCAGGCTGCCGGGAACTACGTTCTGGCAGCGAAGGGCCAGCAAGACAGCACCACCGCGGACATTACGGCGGCCGATGTGACCATCACGGGCATTGGAGCCTCCGGCAAGACCTACGACGGCGGCACAGCGGCCACCGTTACCGGCACCGGTACCGTCCTCGGCAGGATCGGCACCGACGACGTGAAGGCGAAGCCCGGCAAGGCGGAATTTGCGGACAAGAACGTGGGTACCGGAAAGACCGTCACCTTCTCCGGCTTTACGCTCAGCGGCAAGGACGCGGGCAACTACCGTCTCACCGCCCAGCCTGCCAGCGTGACGGCGGACATCACCGCCAAGCCCGTGACCCTGACCGTCCAGGTACAGGACAAGCCCTTCGACGGCAATACCGATGCCGCCTATACGGCCACGACGGAGGACTTTGTTTCCGGCGATACGGTCAGCCTGGTACAGGGCAAGGCCAGCTTCGCCTACGCCAACGTGGGTCGGGATATCCCCGTCAACCTGCCGGTGTTTACCCTGACGGGTACCGACGCAGGCAACTACGCCCTTACCCAGCCCAAGGACGCCAAGGCTTCCATCCTGGCTACCAAGAACTACCTGAACCTGGAAGGCAAGGCGGACTTTAAAGGCCAGACCGAGATCTGGATCGATGGCATCTCCTATCCCATTCAGACGGACGGCGGCCGGTACGTGCTGCTGCCCGATAACGGGGACTTGATGACCACCTACACCTACGATACCGGCGATTCTACCCCCGGCCACGAAAACTATCCCACCGGCATGGCGGTATACCGCCTGACCCGGGAAGGCAGCGGCGCCCGGGAAGAGCACATCGAAGCGCTGGATGACCTGCTGCTGTACGAGGGCTGCTCCATCCGGGTCTCCGGAAAGTGGGGCATCCGGATGATCACCTCCATGACCAAGGACAACAAGAAGGCCCTGACCAAGGCAAACCTGGCAGGCTACACCCTGGAGGAGTATGGCACCGTGGTCCAGTGGGTGGATACCCTGGGCAGCAACAGCCTGACCCTGGATACCGGCAAGTACAACTTCGCCTACAGCAAGGAGAAGCGGAAGGATCCGGTGTTCGCCAGCGTTGGCGATAGCATCCAGTACACCAACGTCCTGGTGGACTTCAGCCTGGAGGAGTGCAGCAAGGACATGGTCCTGCGGCCCTACATCATCCTGAAGGATGCAGGCGGGAATCGGGTCACCCTCTACGGCGGCTGCGTTACCCGGAGCATCGGCTACATCGCCTACCAGAACCGCAGCGAATTCAAGGCCGGTTCCAAGGCCTACGAGTACGTATGGAACATCATCCATGCGGTGTACGGCGACCAATACGACAGCGAATACGTAAGCAAATAAACTCAAGCGGCCCCGGCAGGCGAAAGCTTGCCGGGGCCTATCTGTAAAGCGGTATCCTTTTCCATACCTGGTATTCTGAAAAATCGTACTTGCGCCGAGGAAAAAACGGTCATATAATAGAAGCAGTTCAAAAATATGACCTGTATCAAGGAGGATATTACTATGACAAACGCGGAAAAGGTAAGCCGGTTTCTGGACGAGGCCAAGACCTTCTATTTTCTGACCACCGACGGGGACCAGCCCAAGGGCCGGCCCTTCGGCTTCCACCTGCTGGATGGGGACAAGCTGTATTTCGGCTGCGGCACCTTCAAAAATGTCTTCTCCCAGCTGACCAAGAATCCCCATGTAGAGGTCCTGGCCCTCCGGGGCGGCGACTTTATGCGTTACGACGGCACCGTCAAGATCGTAAAGGACGCCGCATTGCTGGAAAAGGTCCGTGCTGCCATGCCCCAGATCATGGAGCTGTACGACAAGAACGGCTGGGAAATGGGTATGTTCTACCTGGAAAACGGCCACGCC
Organism: Faecousia sp.; assembly: GCA_050872865.1. Classification (GTDB taxonomy): domain Bacteria; phylum Bacillota; class Clostridia; order Oscillospirales; family Oscillospiraceae; genus Faecousia. The sequence goes on from JBNMHR010000038.1 coordinate 2,373, forward strand.
GAGATCCGGGGCATGCTGGACCTGAAGGAAGCGTTTGACGTATAAGGGGCAGCGGAATGAAGCAGAGCTTTGAAACGGATTCTACCATGGGGGAGCGCTTCGGCAAGTGCCCCTACGCAACGGCGCAAAGCCTGATTTCCGGGAAATGGGCGATCCTCATTCTGCACTACCTGGAGGATGGCCCGGTCCGCTTCAACGAGCTTCAGCGCCAAATGCCCAAAATGACCCACGCCACCTTATCCGTCCAGCTGAAAGAGCTGGTAGAAAACGGTCTGGTGGAGCGAAAGCAGTATGAATCCATCCCCCCAAAGGTAGAGTATTCCCTGACGGATATGGGCAGAAAGTTCCACCCCGTCATCGAGGCCTTGGAGCATTGGGGGCAGGAATACATTGCTTATCTGAAAACCAAAGAGGGGTGATTTTGTATATCCCCCGACAAACAGCAAAAGGCCGCCGGGCGTAAAAACCGGCGGCCTTTTGCTGTGGGGTCTGTAAATGGGGATTTGACGGGGTGAACCCAGCGCCGCGCAGGGGCGCATTTTAGCCTTCCCCTGGGAGGGGAAGGTGCCGCGTGTCGCGGCGGATGAGGTCGCCGTGGTTGGACGATATGCGCACTTAAAGTTGAAAACAAATGTAAAACAAGCTCCTTTTTCACGATTACCTGGATAGAATCGCAGCCTTTTGCGACCTCATCCGGCCTGCGGGCCACCTTCCCCTCCCAGGGGAAGGCTAGGAGAGCTTGCCTCCGGTGCCTACCATTCAACGCACCGGCTTCTTATCGTCCCCTACGGGTAATGAACCCCACAAATCCCTATTTGCCTATCTCCCCGTATGGAACAGCAAGGAGGGGATTGAAAATTTTATTCTGTCAATTGCTGTATTTGCAGTATTTTCCCCTTGCAAAATATAACTATGAGAAGTATAATAGAAATTGTTGAATAAGTTAGTTTTTTAGAAAGACACGCCGGAACAGATATTGGAACCACGGGGGACGGAAAATGCAAAGTTTACAGATCGCGGCAAGCGAAATATGGGTCACGCTGATTTTCGGCGTGATCATGTACCTGTTCAGAAAGGAACTGAAAAAGAAGGGGATCACCAAGCTCCTGATGATCGTATGCATTGCAAGACTCGTCAGCGACGCGGTGGCATGGGGCTTTGACGGGCGGCCGGGGGCCTTTTGGGGGACGGTCACGCGGTTCAATAATTACGTCACCTTTGTGTCGAACGACCTGGTATCCCTGGTGTTTTCCGTGTTCCTGTGGCAGCTGGTCAGGCGGGAAGGGGAGAAGCCGGGGCCCATCCTGAAGGCTTATTGGGTCTTGGAAGGGATCGCCGTGGCGGCCCTGACATTGAACCTGCACTTCGGGTGGTTCTATTCCTTCGACAGCGACAACCTGTACAGCCGGGGAAAATTCTACCATCTGACCCATGTTGCCCCAACCGTTGCTCTGCTGGTGGTGCTTTGGATGCTGATCCGGTATCATAAGCGGGTCAGCAAAAATTTAAAGATCCTGGGATGGTCCTATCTCATTCCTATGGCTGTGGCCACTGCCTACGAATATATGAGCTTCGGTCTTTCCCTGCAGGCCTATGCCCAGGCCTTTTCGGCGCTGGTGGCGTTTTTCGTAGGAGAGATCGAGATCCGTCAGGATCTGGTGGCTACCCACAAAAAGCTGGAACAGGCCAATCAGGAACTGAAAGAGGAAGAAGAAAAAGCAAAGGCAGCCCTGGAGGCACAGCAAAAGCTGGACGTTGAATTGCGGCAGCAGCAGGAGCAGCTTTCCCTGGCCCTGGCGGCGGCACAGCAGGCCAACCGGGCAAAGACCATGTTCTTAAACAACATGTCCCACGACATCCGCACGCCGATGAATGCCATCATTGGCTTTACCTCCCTGGCGGCCTCCAGCGTAAACCAGCCGGAAAAGGTCAAGGGGTATCTGAAGAAGATCGCCACCTCCAGCGAGCATTTACTGAGCCTCATCAATGATATCCTGGATATGAGCCGCATTGAAAGCGGAAAGGTGAAGATCGACGAAAAGCCCCTGCACCTTCCGGCGCTGATGCACGATCTGCGCACCATCATCCAGCCGTCGGTAGCTTCCAAGCAGCTGGATTTCCTGCTGGATACGGTGGACGTGGTGGACGAGGACATCATTGCGGACAAGCTGCGGCTGACCCAGATCCTGCTGAACATTCTGAGCAACGGCGTCAAGTACAATAAGACCGGCGGTATGCTGGCCCTGCGTATCCGGCAGGAGAAAAACGCTCCCGCGGGGTATGCCACCTATCACTTTATCGTCAAGGATACCGGCATCGGAATGAGCGAGGAATTCCAGAAGCATATTTTTGAGACCTTCTCCCGGGAGGAAACCTCCACCGTCAGCGGCATCCAGGGCACCGGCCTGGGGATGGCCATTACGAAAAAGAGTGTGGAGCTGCTGGGCGGTACCATCCAGGTATCCAGTATCGAGGGGGTGGGCAGTGAATTTGATGTGTGCCTGACCTTCCGGCTGGACGGCGAAAAGAGAAGCTACAGGAAGATCGAATCTCTCCAGGGCCTGCGGGTGCTGGTGGCGGACGATGATACGGATACCTGCCTGAACGTCACCAAAATGCTGCGGGAGATCGGGATGCGTCCTGAGTGGACCACCTCCGGCAAGGAGGCTGTGGTCCGGGCCAAGGTGGCGGCGGAGATGGCCGATGAATTCTACGCCTATATCATCGACTGGCTGATGCCGGATATGAACGGCATCGAGACCGTCCGCCGGATCCGGAGACTGATCGGAGAAAACAAGCCCATCATCATTCTCACGGCCTACGACTGGTCGGACATCGAAGAAGAGGCGAGACAGGCAGGGGTGACGGCCTTCTGCGAAAAGCCCCTGTTCCTGTCCGAGCTGCGGGACCTGCTGACCAACCCGGTCCCGGTAGAGGAAACACGCCCTGTCCGGATCGAGGACTGCAGGGGAAAGAAGATCCTTCTGGCAGAGGACAATGCCCTGAACCAGGAGATCGCCGTCACCGTTCTGGAGGAGGCGGGCTTTGCGGTGGAGGTTGTGGATGACGGAAATGCGGCGGTAGACAAAATGGCGGCAGCAAAGCCGGGAAAGTATGACCTGATCCTGATGGACATCCAGATGCCTATGATGAACGGCTACGAAGCCACCAAGCGGATCCGTGCCATGGAATCCCCCTACTGCAGGCAGATCCCCATCATCGCTATGACCGCCAACGCTTTTGAAGAGGACAAGGCCCTGGCACTGCAGGCCGGTATGAACGACTATCTGGCAAAGCCCATCCAGATCGACAAAATGCTGAAGGTGATCGGCAGTATGCTCAGAAGCCAGGAAACGAAAAGCTGAACAAAAAGCGGCCCCGGCAAGCGAATGCCTGCCGGGGTTTGACGATACATAGTCCATAAAAAGTCAGGAAGGATTTTCTGTGCATTTGATAATTTGCTGGCAGTATGCCTTTAGTTTGGGAATATCCTCCGTCAAAATTTCCCAGGTTATTTCCGGGTCGACAGTTCCATAGCTGTGAGCGACGATATTCCGCATGCCACGAATTTGCCGCCATGGAGCGCCTGGGTGTGCCGTGCGGAACTCTTCTGTCAGTTTTCCGGCCAACTCCCCAATCTGCAGGATACACAATGCACTGGCGTTGCGATAGATAGCATCAGAAGAAAAGACGCCGTAGTCATTTCCGAAACGACGAATGGTCTCTTCAATCTGGTCACAGTAGGCAATGATGTGCTCCAAAATGCTGATATTTCGGTCAAGAGGCTTCATATAGCAATACCTCATCGTCAGAAATGGACTGCAGGAATTTGCTGTCCAGGCTCCCGGTGGGGACCAAATCCACAGCGATTCCAAACGCATCCTCCAGGTCTGCGGCAAGCCCGCCCATTTGCAGGCCTCGGATGGAACCCTTGTCGATCCGCAAATCGATATCGCTGCCGGAGTCGGCATCTCCTCTGGCGTAGGAACCGAATAAATAGACACGATCTGCCCCATACTGAGCGGCCAAAGCCGCCACGATCGCCTTGATTTCATCTACAGAATATCGCATTGCAGTCCCTCCTTCTTATATATTCTACTACTATTTTATCATGATTATCTATAAACGGCAATGCTTTTTTGCGGAGAATTCCAGACGCTGTTTTGCGTTTTCGGCCGTCTGCAGAACAGGGTGGGGAGAGAAAACGGAAGATTTCAAATTTACCAAAAATGCCCCTAATTATTTGTGCAACATTTATCACAAATAGCGACTGTTTTTTCTTGCGGTTTTTGGGCGTTTGTGATAAAATGAGAGTGGATTCCAGGAAATAGAATATTTTGCCCGGAGTTTTGAGCATGGGAGCAGACGGAGTTTACAACGCCGTTTGTTTTCTGTGCTCTTTTTTGTATCCGGTACATACAAAGAGGAGGACAAAGCGAATGGATGCACGACTGTACGAGGCTCTGCAAGCAAATCCGATCATTGCGGCCATCCGGGATGACAGGGGATTGGAGGGCTGCTTAAAGGCAGATGTTCAAATCGTATTTGTGCTCTACGGGGATATCTGCAGCATTGCGCCAATTGTGGAACGCATCAAGGATGCGGGGAAGATCGCCATTGTCCATCTGGACCTGATCACCGGACTGTCTGGCAAGGAGGTTTGTGTGGATTTTCTGCGGAACACCACCCGGGCGGACGGCATCATCTCCACCCGGGTCAATATGCTCCAGCGGGCAAAGGAGCTGCAGATGATCACCATTTTCCGGGCCTTTGTCATCGATTCTATGGCGCTGGATTCGCTGCTCAGTGTCAAAAATCTCCGGCCGGATGCCATTGATATTCTTCCGGGGCTCATGCCCAGCATCATCTGCAAGGTGCGTGCCCTTACGGGGCTTCCCGTTCTGGCGGGGGGACTCATTACCGAGAAACAGGAGGTCCTGCAGGCGCTGGACGCCGGGGCTATGGCCATTTCCAGTACGGCCCCTGCCGTCTGGCAGATGTAAGGAGGCGCCTATGTGCAGCAACACCAAACAGCGGATCGCCGATGCGGTAGAGGAGCTGATCTTCGCCCATCCCGGCAGACGTGTGACGGTCCAGCAGGTCATGGACCTGACCCAGATGAACCGCCAGAGCTTTTATTACCACTACCAGGATATCAACGATGTTCTGCGCCTGATCGTCTGCCAGAAGGTCTGTGAGCCTCTGGCCTTTGACCCGGAGGAAAGCCCGGAAGCCTGGTGCCGCCGGGTGCTGACCCTTTTGAAGGAGCGAAAGCCCCTGCTGCGGCGGATCTCCCGGGAGCTGGGGGAGGACAGAATGTGCGAAATGATGCTGGTGGAGATCCGTCCGCAGGTGGAGCGGCTGCTGCCGGGCCGTCCCGGACAGGACGCGGAGCAGCGCAGTGTGGCGGTAGACGTGATCTGCCAAAGCATTCTGTTTTACATCCGGGGAATGCTCCTGCGGCAGGGGCAGGTAAACGTGGAGGATTCCATGAAGCGCTGCCGGGCGGTGTTTGCCGTTTTACATGTGGCATAGAGGCCGTTCTATTTTTCGGTGGGACACATAGATTGAACATGGGCAGATTGAACAAAAAAATATATCGCAATTAAAATTAATTGTTGTTTTCGACAACTCTGAAATTTTGTCTAGTGACGAAGCAGCTGTTTTCCTGTATAATGAATGGCGTAAGAAAGATCTGATAGGGTCACCACAGGCCGCCCGGCTGCAGGTGACCGGTTCAGAGTTTCCAAAGGATCCCCTGCGTAAAATCTTGACCATACAAGGAGGACTTTTCTATGGCAAAGTACATCATGGCACTGGACGCCGGCACAACTTCCAATCGCTGTATTCTCTTTAATGAGCACGGCGAAATGTGCAGCGTCTCCCAGCGGGAGTTCACCCAGTATTTCCCCAAGCCCGGCTGGGTGGAGCACGACGCAAATGAGATCTGGGCGACCCAGCTTGGCGTAGCTGTGGAAGCCATGCAGAAGATCGGCGCCACCGCTGCCGACATTGCCGCCATCGGCATTACCAACCAGCGGGAAACCGCCATTGTTTGGGATAAGGCCACCGGTGACCCTGTTTATCATGCCATTGTGTGGCAGTGCCGCCGTACCAGCGAGTACTGCGACAGCCTGAAGGAAAAGGGCTTGACCGATACCTTCCGGGCAAAGACCGGTCTGGTCATCGATGCCTATTTCTCCGGCACCAAGATCCGCTGGATCCTGGAAAATGTTCCCGGCGCCCGGGAGCGGGCCGAACGGGGCGAGCTGCTGTTTGGCACCGTAGAAACCTGGCTGATCTGGAAGCTGACCGGCGGCAAGGTCCATGTGACCGACTATTCCAACGCCTCCCGGACCATGCTCTTCAACATCAATACCCTGGAATGGGACGACGAGATCCTGGCCGAGCTGAACATTCCTAAGTGCATGCTGCCGACGCCTATGCCCTCCAGCTGCGTCTACGGGGAAACGGACCCCTCCCTGCTGGGCGGCCCCATTAAGATCGGCGGTGCGGCCGGTGACCAGCAGTCCGCTCTGTTCGGCCAGGCCTGCTACCATCCCGGCGAAGCCAAGAATACCTACGGCACCGGCGCCTTCCTGCTGATGAACACCGGCGAAAAGCCCGTCTTCTCCAGCAACGGCCTGGTCACCACCATCGCCTGGGGCCTGGACGGCAAGGTGGAGTATGCCTTGGAGGGCTCCGTCTTTGTGGCCGGTGCCGCCATCCAATGGCTGCGGGATGAGCTGAAGCTCATTGAATCCGCCCCCGACTCCGAGTATTATGCCGGGAAGGTAAAGGATACCAACGGCTGCTACGTGGTCCCCGCCTTTACGGGCCTGGGAGCACCCCATTGGGATCAGTACGCCCGGGGCACCATTGTGGGCATCACCCGGGGCGTCAACAAGAATCACATCATCCGCGCCACCATGGAATCCCTGGCCTATCAGGTCAACGACATTCTGATCGCCATGCAGGCCGACTCCGGCATCAAGCTGGCGGCACTGAATGTAGACGGCGGCGCCTCCGCCAACAATCTGCTGATGCAGATGCAGTCCGATATCTCCGGCGCTCCCGTACAGCGTCCTACCTGCGTGGAAACCACCGCCATGGGCGCTGCCTATCTGGCAGGCCTGGCCGTTGGCTATTGGGCCAGCAAGGAAGACGTTGTCCGCAACCGGGCCATCGACCGGGTCTTCCATCCGAAGATCGGCGAGGAAGAGCGCGCTGCCAAGGTCAAGGGCTGGAACAAGGCTGTGAAGTGTGCCTACGGCTGGGCGAAGGACTGAGTAAACCTAACACGATCCCCGAATTTCCTCCGGGGAGCATCTCCCCGGAAATCCCACGGAACCGAAATCGAAGAGAGAAATCCGCGACTATGATTTAGGGAGGTCAATTTCATGTTACCGTATATTGCTGAGTTTTTAGGTACGATGATCCTGATCCTGTTGGGCGACGGCGTTGTGGCCAACGTAAACCTGAATAAGTCCGGCATGAAGGGTGCCGGTGCCGTTCAGATCACCATTGCCTGGGGCCTTGCCGTAATGGTTCCCGCCTTTATCTTCGGCCAGGCTTCCGGCGCCAGCTTCAACCCCGCGCTGACCATCGCCCTGGCTGTGGGCGGTATGTTCGACTGGGCCCTGGTCCCCGGCTATGTGATCGCGCAGATCCTGGGCGGCATCGTCGGCGGCATCCTGGTTTATGTCCTGTTCAAGGATCAGTTTGACGCCACGGAAGATCCCGGTACCAAGCTGGGCGTTTTCTCCACCGGCCCCTCCGTTCCCAATACCGGCCGCAACATCCTGCAGGAAGCCATTGCTACCTTCGTTCTGGTGTTCGCCATCTGCGGCATGAACCAGGTCCCCGGGCTGGATGCCGGTGTCGGCAAGCTGCTGGTCTTCGGCATCATCGTTTCCATTGGTATGTCTTTGGGCGGCCTGACCGGCTATGCCCTGAACCCCGCCCGTGACCTGGGCCCCCGGATCGCCCATGCCATCCTGCCCATCAAGGGCAAGGGCGACAGCAACTTCAAATACGGCCTGGTAGTCCCCATTGTCGGGCCCATTCTCGGCGGCATCGTTGCAGTCCTTTTGTACAACGCGATCCCCTGGTAATTCCAATACAATATAAGTAGTATCTGCTCTTAGTGTAAGTGTTGGGCAGCCCACCCCTCCTACCGGAAGGTTTCCTTGGGCTGCCCGATTTTTATGGAAGGAGGCGTTCCATTTGTACGATGTGATCATAATCGGCGCGGGCGTCACCGGCTGCGCGGTGGCCAGGTACCTTTCCCGCTATCAGGGAAAAATGCTGGTTCTGGAGCGGGAGGAGGATGTGTGCTGCGGAACATCCAAGGCCAACAGCGCCATTATCCACGGGGGCTTTGACGCTGCCCACGGCAGCCTGATGGCCAAAATGAACGTTCAGGGAAGCCGGATGATGCCCCAATTGGCCAAGGACCTGGACATTCCCTTCCGGAGGAACGGCTCGTTGGTAGTCTGCATGGCAGAGGAAGACCTGCCAAGGCTTCGGGCCCTTTACGAAAACGGCGTGAAGAACGGTGTGGAGGGGCTGGAGATCGTGGACGCGAAACGGCTCCATGAGCTGGAGCCCAACGTCAGCAAAAATGCGGTGGCCGCGCTGTGGGCCCCCACCGGCGGCATTGTGTGTCCTGTCCATATGACCATTGCCCTGGCGGAAAACGCCAATGCCAACGGCGTAGAATTCCGGTTCAATACCAGGGTCACGGGCTTTACCCGGGAGGAAGACTTCTGGACCGTCCATACGCAGGACGGGGACTTCCGGACAAGGTATGTGGTCAATGCGGCGGGAGTCTATGCCGACGTGCTGCACAACATGGTCTCTGGCAGGAAGCTGCACATTACCCCTCGCCGGGGGGACTACTGCCTGCTGGACAAGCAGACCGGCGGCTTTGTCAGCCATACGGTTTTCCAGCTGCCTGGGAAACTGGGCAAAGGCGTTCTGGTCAGCCCCACGGTACACGGAAACATCATCGTGGGCCCCACCGCCATTGACGTTGAGGACCGGGACGGCACCAATACCACCGCCGCGGGACTGGAGGACCTGATCACCAAAGCCGGGATCGCCGTGGACGGTCTGCCCATCCGACAGACCATCACCAGCTTTGCCGGACTGCGTGCCCATGAGGATCACCATGAATTCGTCATCGGGGAGGCAGAGGATGCCCCAGGCTTCGTGGACTGCGCCGGTATCGAATCCCCCGGCCTGACCTCTGCCCCTGCCATCGGCCTGACCGTGGCGGAGCTGCTGGGGGAGAAACTGGGCCTGCAGGAGAAAGAAAATTTCGTGGCCACCCGAAAGGGCATTCTGGACCCCAAGACACTGACCAAGGAAGCCTACCAGGCCCTGATCCGGGAAAACCCCGCTTACGGGCAGATCATCTGCCGCTGTGAGCAGGTCACGGAAGGGGAGATCATGGATGCCATCCGGCGCCCCCTGGGGGCCAAGAGCCTGGACGGGGTCAAGCGGCGAACCCGGGCCGGTATGGGCCGGTGCCAGGCAGGCTTCTGCTCTCCCAGGGTCATGGAAATTTTGGCCCGGGAGCTGGGGGTCAGCCAGGCGGAGATCACCAAATGCGGCGGCCAGTCCCGCCTGATCGTGGGCATCAACAAGGACCGGCTTGAGGAGGTGCTTGAGGGATGAAATACGAGATCGTGATCATCGGCGGCGGCCCTGCCGGTTTGGCAGCAGCCATTGGGGCCTATGATGCCGGCTGCCGCAGCATCCTGATCCTGGAGCGTGACAGACAGCTGGGCGGTATTTTGAACCAGTGCATTCATAACGGCTTCGGCCTGCATACCTTCGGCGAGGAGCTGACCGGCCCGGAGTACGCCGCCCGCTTTGCCAGGCAGGTGCTGGATCGGGGCATTGCATACAAGCTGAACACTATGGTGCTTTCCATTAGCGGGGACAAAAAGATCACCGCCGTCAACCGTACCGACGGCCTCATCGAGATCCAGGCTTCCGCCGTGATCCTGGCCATGGGCTGCCGGGAGCGGAGCAGGGGAGCTCTGAACATTCCGGGCTTCCGCCCTGCCGGGATCTACTCCGCCGGGACGGCCCAGCGGCTGGTGAATATGGAAGGCTTTCTGCCCGGCCGCAGGGTGGTCATCCTGGGCAGCGGCGATATCGGCCTCATTATGGCCCGGCGCATGACCCTGGAAGGGGCCAAGGTCCTGGTAGTCGCAGAGCTGATGCCCTATTCCGGCGGCCTGAAACGGAACATCGTCCAGTGCCTCGATGATTTCCACATTCCTTTGAAGCTCAGCCATACGGTGGTGGATATCCAGGGCAGGGAGCGGGTCACCGGTGTGACCATCGCTCAGGTCGGCCCGGACCGGAAGCCCATTCCGGGAACGGAGATCCACTATGACTGCGATACCCTGCTGCTGTCTTGCGGCCTGCTGCCGGAGAACGAGCTGTCTCGGGGCATGGGCGTGACCATTTCTCCGGTGACCAATGGCCCTATCGTAGACGAGAGCCTGCAGACCAGCATCCCCGGTGTGTTTGCCGCGGGGAATGTGCTCCATGTGCATGATCTGGTGGACTTCGTTTCCGAGGAGGCCGCCGCTGCCGGCCGTGCAGCCGTCAAGTATCTGGAAAGCGGGCAGCAGGACCGGGGGCATGGGATCCCCGTCACCTTTGAGGGCGGCCCCAGGTATACCGTGCCGGCCAGCATCGACCCCAGGAAGGTCACCGGGGATCTGGTCATCCGTTTCCGGGTGGGCGGCGTCATGAAGAACCGCCGGGTCCGGCTGTATCTGGATGACGAGGCGGTGGTCAGCCGCAAGCGCCCCATTATGGCCCCGGGTGAAATGGAGGAGCTGAAGCTGCCCCAGGCGGCACTGGCGGCACATCCGGACCTGAAACGGATCCACATTGCGGTGGAGGAGGCGTGACCATGGAAAAACGTGAATTGACCTGTATCGGCTGCCCCCTGGGCTGCGCCATTACCGTGACCATGGAGGGCGGGGCCGTAAAGGATGTGGCAGGCTTTACCTGCAAGCGGGGCAGGGAATACGCCTGTAAGGAAGTGACCAACCCCACCCGAATCGTTACCAGTACCGTTCGGCTCGTTGGCAGTAAGACCGGCGCCCCGGTGGTCAGCTGTAAGACCGCCCGGGATATCCCCAAAGGGAAGATCTTTGCCGTTGCCGCTGCCCTGAAGCAGGTGGTGGCCAAAGCCCCGGTGGAGATCGGCGATGTGCTGCTGGTAAACGCCGCCGGGACCGGCGTGGACATTGTGGCGACCAAGGCCGTGAAGTAAGAATTGCCACGCCATTCCCAAATAAATAAAGCGGGGGCCGCCTCTTTGTGAGACGGCCCCCTTTTTAGGAAGGCAGCAGCTGCTTACAGTCCCAAATGGTAAAAATAGGGGTTGACAATTCTGGCCGTTTGTATTATACTATCGATAAATAAATATCGGTACTTAATTATCGATTATGAGCAAAGGATGGTTTATTATGGAAAAACAATATGTTCCCGTTACCAACCCTCAGGAGCTGGCAGAGGCCATGGCCAGATGCCGGGCGGCCCAGAAGAAGTTTGCGGAGTACACCCAGGAGCAGGTAGACAAGATCTTCCTGGCAGCGGCCACCGCGGCGAACCAGATGCGGCTCCCCCTGGCCAAGCTGGCAGCGGAGGAGACCGGCATGGGCGTGGCGGAGGACAAGGTCATTAAGAACCACTTCGCTTCGGAGTACATTTACAATGCCTATCGAGATGCCAAGACCTGCGGCGTCATTGAGGAGGATCCCGCTTACGGCATCCAGCGGATCGCGGAGCCCATCGGCGTGATCGCCGCGGTGATCCCCACCACCAATCCCACCTCTACGGCTATTTTTAAGACCCTGATCTGCCTGAAGACCCGCAACGGCATTATCATCAGCCCCCATCCCAGAGCCAAGGGCTGCACCATTGCCGCGGCCCGGGTGGTGCTGGAAGCGGCTGTGGCGGCCGGTGCTCCGGAAGACATTATCGGCTGGATCGACCAGCCCAGCCTGGGAATGACCAATCAGCTGATGCGGGAGTCCGACCTGATTTTGGCCACCGGCGGCCCCGGTATGGTGAAAGCCGCCTATTCCTCCGGCAAGCCCGCCCTGGGCGTAGGCCCCGGCAACACCCCCGCCGTCATCGACGACACTGCGGACATTCTGCTGGCGGTGTCCTCCGTCATCCATTCCAAGACCTTTGACAACGGCATGATCTGCGCCTCCGAGCAAAGCGTGGTGGTGCTGGACGGGGTATACGAGGAAGTGAAAGCGGAGTTCATCCGCCGGGGCTGCCACATCCTGACGGAGGAGGAGGCCCAGAAGGTTCGGGAGACCATTCTTATTAATGGCGCCCTGAACGCCAAGATCGTGGGCCAGCCTGCCGCCCGGATCGCCGCCATGGCCGGGGTAGAGGTGCCGGAGAGCACCAAGATCCTGATCGGCGAGGTGACCTCTACCGACCTCAGCGAGGCCTTCGCCCATGAAAAGCTGTCCCCGGTGCTGGCCATGTATCGGGCGGCGGACTTTGAAGATGCCCTGAACAAGGCGGATACCCTGGTCCGGGACGGCGGCTTCGGCCATACCGCTTCCATCTACCTGGACGAAGTGAATCACAAGGAAAAGCTGGATGCCTTTGCCCATGCCATGAAGGCCTGCCGGATTTTGGTCAATACCCCCTCTTCCCAGGGCGGCATCGGCGACCTGTACAACTTCAAGCTGGCCCCCTCCCTGACCCTGGGCTGCGGAAGCTGGGGCGGCAACTCCGTTTCGGAGAACGTGGGCATCAAGCACCTGCTGAACATCAAAACCGTTGCCATTCGGAGGGAGAATATGCTTTGGTTCCGTGCACCTGAAAAGGTTTATTTTAAGAAGGGCTGCCTGCCGGTGGCGCTGAGCGAGCTGAAGGACCACAAGAAGGCCTTCATCGTTACCGACTCCTTCCTGTATAACAACGGCTACACCAAGCCCATCGAGCAGAAGCTGGACGAAATGGGCATCAGCCACACCACCTTCTACAACGTGGCCCCGGATCCCACCCTGGCCTGCGCCCGGGAAGGTGCCGCTCAGATGGCGGCCTTCCAGCCGGACCTGATTTTGGCCATCGGCGGCGGCTCTGCCATGGATGCCGGTAAGATCATGTGGGTGCTGTACGAGCATCCGGAGGCGGACTTCCAGGATATGGCTATGCGGTTCTGCGATATCCGCAAGCGTGTGTACACCTTCCCCAAGATGGGAGAAAAGGCCTACTTTGTGGCCATTCCCACCTCTGCCGGTACCGGCTCCGAGGTGACCCCCTTTGCCGTCATTACCGATGAGCAGACCGGCGTCAAGTACCCCCTGGCGGACTATGAGCTGCTGCCCAAAATGTCCATTGTGGATGCGGACATGATGATGAATGCCCCCAAGGGCCTGACTGCCGCCTCCGGCATTGACGCTGTGACCCATGCATTGGAGGCCTACGCTTCCGTCATGGCCACGGACTACACCGACGGCCTGGCCCTGCGGAGCCTGAAGCTGATTTTTGAGAACCTGCCCAAGGCCTACGACAACGGCCCCAAGGAGCCCCGTGCCAGAGAAAACATGGCCCACGCGGCCTGCATGGCGGGCATGGCCTTTGCCAATGCCTTCCTGGGGGTCTGCCACTCCATGGCCCACAAGCTGGGCGCCTTCCATCATCTGCCCCACGGCGTCGCCAACGCCCTGATGATCGACGAGGTCCTGCGCTTCAACGCCGCCGAGGTCCCCACCAAGATGGGCACTTTCCCCCAGTATGACCATCCCCACACCCTGGCCCGGTACGCCGAGGTGGCGGACTACCTGAAGCTGGGCGGCAATACCGACGAAGAGAAGCTGGAAAACCTGATCCGCGCCATCGACGAGCTGAAGGAGCGGGTGGGTATCAAGAAGACCATCCGGGATTACGGCATCGATGAGCAGGACTTCCTGAACCGCCTGGACGCCATGGTAGAGCAGGCCTTCGACGACCAGTGCACCGGCGCCAACCCCCGGTACCCCCTGATGCGGGAGATCAAGCAGATGTATCTGAACGCGTATTACGGGACTGCTGAGAAGGCATAAGACACACTTAACGCACCTCCCCAAAATCCAGGGGAGGTGCGTTTTTAGGCTGGGCAGAAGGATAGACAGTAAATTCTGGCATATTGCATAGAATTTATAATACAATTTTGACGGAAAAGACGAATATTTGTTCCGCGTGTTAATTTCCATTGCCTGGCTGGCGCAAAGATGCTAAGCTAACAATATCACAGACGGGCTGTATCAGGAGAAAACGCGTCGGCGTGGACAATTGAAAGAAATGGTGGGATCGCAATATGTCGAGCACATTGAGAATCGAGAAGAAAAGCATTACGGATATGCCGGTTGACTGCATCGTAAATGCGGCCAACAGTCGGCTGCAGCGTGGCGGCGGTGTTTGCGGGACAATTTTTGCGGCGGCAGGGCCCGATGAATTACAAAAAGCCTGCAATGCAATTGGCGGATGCCATACTGGGGAGGCAGTCATTACGCCCGGTTTCAGGCTAAAGGCACCGTATATTGTCCATGGGGTGGGACCGATTTGGCAGGGCGGTAATCAGAATGAAGAGCGGATGCTGTACGCCTGTTACCAGAATGCAATGAAGATTGCCTACGCCAAAGGCTGCCGTTCCATTGCGTTTCCACTTATTTCCTCCGGAAGCTACGGGTATCCGGTCCGGGAGGCTTGGCGTGTTGCAATTGCGGCGATTCTGGAAAGCCCCTATCAGATGGATGTGACGATAGCGGTGATCGATGATCGGTCCCTGCAAATGGGCATGTCTATTTTGAAAGATAGGGTCACCAGGAAAAGCAATGCTGACAAGGAATTCCAATTTTTCTGGCATGAGTATGATATGTATGGGGAGTTCAGCCAGTGGTTCTATAGTCCCTTTGTGGTAGAGGGGATACGGTACGAAACCGCGGAGCAATACATGATGTCCCGAAAAGCGCTTTTGTGTGAGGACCTGATCCGGTATGCGCTGATTTTGAATGAACCGGATCCTGCCAGGTGCAAGAAGCTGGGCAGAGAGGTACGGAATTTTGAGAAATATCAGTCCCAGTGGGAAGCTTGCAGGGAAGAGGTCATCTATCATGGAAACCTGGCGAAGTTCCGCCAAAATGAAACAGCAAAAGAGGTTTTGCTGTCTACCGGTGATAAAATCCTGGCAGAAGCCAGTCCAATCGATGCGGTTTGGGGAATCGGGATGGATGCCCGTGACCCAAGATGCAGGGACCCCCAAAAATGGAATGGGGAAAATCTTTTGGGCAAAGCGCTGATGCGTGTGCGGGACATGCTTAGAAAAGAAGGATAAGGAAGACTGGATCCTTCAAAAAATAGTACAGCCCCGGCAGGCGGTTTTCGCTTGCCGGGGATTATTGCGCATATGTAAAATTAATGGAGGCCCAACAGGCGAATCAGCAGCAGCCACACCAGGCCGTAATAGGTCACCACGGCGACCAGGTCGTTTACTGTAGTGATCAGCGGGCCGGAGGCCACTGCCGGGTCTACATGCAGGGCCTGGAAAAACATGGGGATCAGGGTCCCGACCAGGCTGGAAATGACCATGGACAGGACCAGTGCCAGCCCGACACAGCAGGAGATCAGGAAAGCGTTGGTTACCGGCGTATGCTTCAGCACGCACAGGTACAGGCCGATGAAAACGAAGGCCAGCAGGCCCAGCAGCAGGCCGTTTCCAAAGCCTACCTCCATTTCCTTGCCTACCAGGTGACGCCGCTGCCCTGCGGGAAGATTTTTATCCGCCAGGACCCGGATGGTCACGGCCAGGGATTGAGTGCCTACGTTGCCTGCCATATCCAGGATCAGGGACTGAAAGCACATGACGATGGGCAGCACGGCCACGATGCCCTCGAAAGCGCCCACCACCGAGGAGACGCCCAGCCCCAGAAACAGCAGGACCACGAGCCAGGGGAGCCGCTTCCGGATGCTTTGCCCGATGCTCTCGTTCAGATCCTCCTCGCTGGACAGGCCGCCCAGCTTGGCGTAGTCGTCGCCCATCTGGTCGTCTACCAGTTCCACAATATCCTGGGAGGTGATAACGCCCAGAAGGTGCATCTCCTTGTTGACAACGGGGATGGAGTCTTCGGCATATTCCCGCAGCCGCTGGGCGCAATCGCTCAGCTTTTCGTGATCCGTTACATAGGGATAGGAGGTGCTGATGATGCTTTCCAGGGAATCATTTTCCCGGGCGGTGATCAGCTCCTTCAGGTCGATGGCGCCGTACAGCCGGCCGTTTTCCGTGGCGTAAACGGTGCCGATGTTGTCGTGGTCTCCTGCCTGGCGGATGAGCTCTCGCATGGCCTGCCGAATGGTAAGGGTCCGGGGGACTGCCACAAAATTGGTGGTCATTACGCTGCCGGCTTCGTCCTCTTCATAGGAGTAGATGGTGCGCACATCCTGCCGGGAATCATCGTCCAGCAGCGTGATCAGCTGCCGCCGGACATTCTCCGGAAGGCGCTCCAATACATCCACCGCATCGTCCGCATCCATTTTGGATAGCACCTGTGCCGCGTGTGCCGGTCCCATCTCCTGCAAATAGAAGCCTGCGTCCTCGGTATAGGACAGCACCTGGGCAAGCCACCGGGTACCCAGAAGCCCATACAGCTCCCGGCGCTCCTGGGCGGAGAGCTGGCTGAGCACCGCTGCCAGGTCGTTGTCGTGGTAATCGCCCAGCTGCTCTGTCAGCTCCTGACGGGAGCATCCGCTGCGCAGCAGGTGCAAAAGCTGATCGGAATAGTTCTGCACCGGTACGTTCTTGTGATCCATATGATCTCCTCCTTTCGCCCGAAAATGGGCACAAAAAAACACTGCTTTGAGTTTGCCCAAAGCGCAGCCTACGGTTTTGCCGCGCAGTACGGAAACGACCAGCAGTGGGAGAAAAACATCCTTCGGAAGTTACGCCGCCATAGGGGCAGAATGGATCTTTTCTGTACTGCCGCAAAGTCCTGTTCCGGTACTGTCGCAACTGCCCATATCATTTTACCTCCGTTTGTCAAAAATCGGGTACATTTTAATACGAAGAAATGGAAAAGTCAAGGGTTTGGTTCCCGATATTTGGGAAAAGACTGTAGGTTTGTCAATGATGTGTTACACCCCAGGGAAAGCAAATAGGATTTCTTTTGGCGACTTCCAGTTGAGTGGTCTCATGGGGAAGTTGTTATACTGTCTCTCTCGGACGGCGAGCTGCTTCACATAGTCTTCAAA
>JBNMHR010000039.1:0-19601 GCA_050872865.1 Faecousia sp.
GGGCACCCCCTCCATGCAGGAGGGGGAAGGGATTTTTCCCGCCGGTCGGCCTATACCATCCAACCGGGGGATTGCCACACCATCCTGCGGGATGGTTCGCAATGACAACCCGTCAAATCTCTATTTACCCAATTCATTGCATATCCATTTCCAACACCACCGGGCAGTGATCAGACCCCAGAATACTTGTCTCAATTTTTGCATCCACGATCTTGCCTGCGATCCGGTCGGACACCAGAAAATAGTCGATGCGCCAGCCGGCGTTTTTGGCCCGGGCCTGGAAGCGGTAGGACCACCAGGAGTATTCGATCTTGTCCGGGTACAGGTGCCGGTAGCTGTCCGTAAAGCCGCAGGAAAGGAGCTGCTGGAAGGCCTCCCGCTCCTGGATGGAGTAACCGGCGTTGCCTTCGTTGGATTTGGGGTTTTTCAGGTCGATGGCCGTGGCGGCTACGTTCAGGTCGCCGCAGAGAATGACGGGCTTCTGGGCATCCAGCTTTTGCAGATATTCCCGGAAGGCGCTTTCCCAGGCAAGCCGATGGTCGATCCTGGCCAGCTCCTGCTGGGCGTTGGGGGTGTAGCAGGTGACAAGGAAAAAGCCCGGGTATTCCAGGGTGATGAGCCGCCCCTCGGTATCCAGCTCCGGGACGCCTACGCCGTAGGTGACGGAAAGAGGCTCGTGCTTTGCAAAAATAGCGGTGCCGGAGTAGCCCTTTTTCTCCGCGGAGTTCCAGTATTGGGTATAGCCCGGGGTATTTAATTCAATCTGATGGGGCTGTAGCTTGGTTTCCTGCAGGCAGAAAAAGTCCGCATCCGCCTGGGTAAAGTAGTCTTCAAACCCCTTGGTCACACAAGCCCGCAGGCCGTTTACGTTCCAGGATACAAATTTCATAGAGAAGCCTTTCTGTGTATTCGAATTTCACCGTAGGGGACGATGCCCACATCGTCCCGAAAGGTGAGGGAGCTATGGCTGTACGATGAATAGAACCAACCAAAGGACGGGATCCCCAGCCTTCCCCTGGGAGGGGACGATGCCGCGTGTCGCGGCGGATGAGGTCGCCAGGGGTCGGGCGATGTATGTCCTTAAAATTGAAAATGAATGCAAAATTTGCAATTTTTTCACCTTTATCCGGATAAAATCTGGCCCTAGCAACCTCATCCGGCCTGCGGGCCACCTTCCCCTCCCAGGGGAAGGCTTGGAGCGCGTGCCTTTGGTGACTACCATTTATCGTACTGATTGGGGTTCCTGGCAGCTGATCCTACGTTGGGGCTAAGCTGGCGGAAGTATCCTGGAAAGTAAGCATATCTTCTTCCAGGGTAAGCCGCCGGTCGCCGCTTTGGAGGATCAGGGTATTGGTGCCGGTGAAGGCAAAGCAGGTTTTGGCCAGGCAGGAGGCGGCCAGGGTGAAGGAGATGTCCGTCATCCGGTTGCCGATGGGGGAGAGCCTGACCGTCACGGTGCTGCCGTCGATCTGGGCGCTTTCCAGGCGGACGTCGCTGGGGTATACGGCTTCTAAGGTCTCCTCCTGGGGCCCCAGCAGGTACAGCCGGAGGACGTAGCTCAGGTCCTGCTGGGTCACGTCCCGGGTCTCGAAATCCACGGAGCCGCCGGTGACCTGGTAGATATAATCCTTCTTCGGGTAGTAGAACCGGATGCCGGAGGGCTCCTCTTTTTTTCCGCAGCCAAATAGCAGCAGGCAGGCGAGGAGCAAAGAAACAAAGCGTTTCACAGGTCGTCCACCTCCGTATCGAACATGGGGAAGGTCACCGTAAAGGTGGTGCCCTGGCCCGGGGCGCTGTCTACCTGAATTTCTCCCTTGTTCCGGTTGACGATGGCCCTTACGATGGCAAGGCCCAAGCCGCTGCCGCCGGATTGCCGGGACCGGGCCTTGTCTACCCGGTAAAACCGCTCAAAGATGTGGCTCAAAGCCTCCGGGGGGATGCCCATGCCGGTATCCGCTACGGTCAGGCAGGCGGAGTCCCCAATGTGGCCCAGGGTCACGGTGACGCTACCGGGAGGGCTATTGTACTTGATGCCGTTTTCAATCAGGTTGAAGACGATCTGGTACAGGTCGTCCTCTGTAATGAGCACGGTGCTGTCGGCTTCCAAATGGGTAATGATGCTTACATTGTTCTTTTCCCCAACGGGCCGCAGCATCCGCACCACCCGCTGGACCGTGGGGGCCATGTGGATGAGCTCGCTTTCCGGCATTTCCTGGCTGTCTACCTTGGTCAAAGAAAGAAGCTTGGCGGTCATCCGGTTCAGGCGCTCGGCTTCGCTGCCGATGTCCTCCACAAATTCCCGCATGGTCTCTGTATCCATGTCGTTCTGCAAAATGGAATCCGTCAGGAGCTTGATAGAGGCCAGGGGGGTCTTCAGTTCGTGGGAGGCATCACTAACGAATCTGCGGCGCTTTTCCTCGGAGGTCTGGAGCCGCTCCGTCAGGTCGTTGAATTCGCTGGCTAACACGGTCAGCTCGTCGTTGCCGCCGACGTTGACCTTCTCGTTATAATTTCCCTGCTGGATGATGTGCATGGAGTTCATAATGGCGCTCATTCTCTGGGAGAAGTGCCGGGAGTACAGCAGGGAGAAGGCGATAACGACCAGCTCCAAAACCACAGTGATCCGGGCGATGGTGCCCAGAAGCTGATCGATGACGGCGCCCTGGGCGTTGTCGTATTCCGCCACATACACGCATCCGGCAATGGTGCCGCCGCTGACGATGGGGGTGGAGGCACGGGAGATCATGGCGGAGTCGTGATACCGCCAGGAGAATACGTCGTTGCCTTGGCAGGCCCCCAAAACCTCCGGCAATAGGGTGTAGCTGCCCAGCTCGGAGCCGGTGCTGTCGTAGATGCACAGCCCCGATTGGTCCGTGACGATGAGCCGGGAGGCCCGCAGGCTTTCCAGCTGACTGAGGACTCCGGAGACGGTGGCGTTGTTCCATACGTCCAGGGTGGAAAGCTCGTCGGAGGCCAGCTGGCACTTTTCAATCATGGCGCTTTCTTTGTTTTCGTAAAATAATCGCTGGCTGAGCCGGGTGCAGATCAGGTTCAGCATGACGAGGACCACCGCGGTAATGGCTACATAGGTCATGGCGTAGTGGAACTGGGCGGTGCGGTAGCCCCGGATGGGGGGACGGTCATTTGCTGAAATAGTAACCAACCCCCCACTTGGTCAGAATGTGCTGGGGCTGGGCCGGATTTTCCTCCAGCTTCTCCCGCAGGCGGCGGATATGGACGTCTACCGTCCGGATGTCGCTGCGGTATTCGTAGGCCCAGATGGTATCCAGCAGGGCTTCCCGGGAATAGACCTTTCCCGCGTTGCGCATGAGAAATTCCACCACGTCAAATTCCTTGGCCGTCAGCATCACCAGCTCCTCGCCCTTGTAGGCGTTCCGGGCGTCCAGGTCCAGGGTAATGTTGCCGCCTGACAGCTTGTGGGGGGCCTCTTTCTTTTCGCTGGGGCCCGTCCGGCGCAAAAGGGCCCGGATCCGGGCTTTCAGCTCCAGAATGTTAAAGGGCTTGGTCATGTAGTCGTCGGCGCCGTGGTCAAAGCCCATGAGCTTGTCCATATCCTCCACCTTGGCGGTGAGAAGAATGATGGGTACGTCGGAAAACTCCCGGATCTTGCTGCAGGCGGTGAGCCCGTCCATCACGGGCATCATCACGTCCAGAACGATCAGGTCCGGGTGCTCCTTTTGGGTCAGCTCCACTGCCTCCTGGCCGTTGGAACCGGTGATCACCTCGTAGCCCTCTCCTTTTAAGTTAAACTTTGTACCCTTGACGAGCAATGCTTCGTCATCTACTACCAGAATTTTCATAGGGGAACGCTCCTTTCCAAATATGAGGATCCTGTTACTATTTTGGAAACACCGCCGCCCAATGATTGACGGCGATTTGAAAAACTGCTATAATTGCCTTACTCATTATACACGAATTTTCCCGGCCGGACAACCCCGGTCCGGAAATTTAGGGGGAAATATGAAAAAATCCTTTCTTTCCTTGCTTTTGGCACTGTCCATTTTGATCGGCTGCATTCCCTTTTCCGTGGCCGCCGAAGAGACGACCGTGCCCGTTACCGAAGAAGACCCGGCCCTGACGGAGCCGGAGCCGGACCTGGCTCAGGATGCCGAGGCGCCCCAGACGGATTACGCCTTTGGCAGCGTATCCATTTTCAACGGCTGCCGGACCCTGGACGGCCAGGTGCCTCTGGCAGGCTCCGACCGGAAGCTGCCCTCCGCCCAAAGCGCCATTGTCTACGAGCGGGACACCAAGACCCTGGTGTACGCCTACAACCCGGACGCCAAGCTGGCCCCGGGCTCCCTTTCTAAGATCGTTACGGCCCTCGTCGTTCTGGAACGGGTCCAGGACCTGGATACTATCGTCACCTGCGGCGCGGGCATTGCATCCAGAATTCCCGGCGGCGCCGTCAACGTCAAGCTGAAAAGTGAGGAGCAGATCTCCGTCAACGACCTTTTGCACTGCATGATCATGCAGAACGCTGCCGATGCCGCCGTGGCCCTGGCCGAATACGTGGCGGGCACCCGGAACACCTTTGTAGAAATGATGAACCAGCGGGTCCAGCAGATGGGATGCCTGAACACCGTGTTTACCGATGTCCACGGCGTCGGCTCCGGCAGCCAGTACACCACCGCCCGGGACATGGTGCGGATCATGATGGAGGCCACGTCCAACGAAAGAATGTTTGACCTGCTGTCCGTCCAGTCCTGGGAGGTCCCGGCTACCAACGTATCGGATAAACGGTCCTTCAAGTCCCAGAACTACCTGATGGAAACCTCCATCGTGCCCAAGTACAACTACAAGGGCGTTACCAGCGGTATGGCCAGCTACTCCGAAAACAACGGCGCCAGCATCGTATGTACCTTTGATAACTCCACGGAGACCAAGAAGGGACTGAACCTGGTGTGCGTCATTATGGGCGCCACCCGTCAGTTCGCCGAAAACGGCTGGACGGTGCTAAACTACGGCAACTTCGACGAAATGGTCACCCTTTTGCAATACGCCAGCAAGAACTTTAAGGTGAACCGGGTGATCTACGACGGCATGGCCATGGAGCAGATCCCGGTAAACGGGGGCGATACCGATGCCGTCGGCGTGGCCGCGGAGAACATCGACTCCGTGCTCCCCAGCAAGGTCCAGATGACGAACTTGATCCGGGATGTGTCGGTGGTGAACGGCGGCCTGTCGGCCCCCATCGAAAAGGGGGACCTGATCGCCACCATTGAGCTGTGGTACCGGAACTCCTGTATTATGGAAACCCGGCTATTGGCCCAGGAAAGCGTCCGCACCGCCGCGGACTCCGGCCTGACGGTATACAGCGCCCTGGCCCCCAAGCAGGACAGCGGCCAATCCGGGGCCTCGAAAGTGGTCACCGTTATCTGCGCCGTGCTGCTGGTGCCTACCGTCAGCTACCTGGGCATCAACGCCCTGCTGCGCCGCCGCCACCGGGCCATGCGCCGCCGCAGAAGACAGAGCAGAAGAAGGAGCGGCTGATATGCTGAAAATGGATTGGGATACCCTGGAAGCGGTCTGCGAAAACTGCCGGGACTGCGAACTCTGTGAGACCCGGCACCATGTGGTCTTTGGGGTCGGCAATCGGGGCGGCAAGCTCCTGTTCATCGGCGAAGGCCCCGGGGAGCAGGAGGACCTGCAGGGCATCCCCTTTGTAGGCCCGGCAGGGCAGCTGCTGGACGATATGCTGTCCATCATCGATGTGACGAGAAAGGACTACTACATTGCCAACATCGTCAAATGCCGCCCCCCCAGAAACCGGGACCCCCGCCCCCAGGAGCAGGAGGCCTGCTTCCACTACCTGGATAACCAGATTGACCTATTGGACCCCCAGATCATCGTCTGCCTGGGCCGCATCGCC
This sequence comes from Faecousia sp., assembly GCA_050872865.1. GTDB lineage: Bacteria > Bacillota > Clostridia > Oscillospirales > Oscillospiraceae > Faecousia. The sequence goes on from JBNMHR010000039.1 coordinate 5,894, forward strand.
GCCCAAAGGATCATCGACCCGGACCTGCACATCACCACCGACCATGGCCACTGGACCTACCGCCTGGGCCGCTGGATGATGCCCATGTACCACCCCTCCGCCCTGCTGCGGGACGTCAATAAGCGCCCGGAAACCTTCGACGACCTGCTGTCCCTCCGGGAAAAAATGCGGGAGCTGGGGCTGCGGACAGACTAAAAAGCTTTTGAAAGGAGCGGAAAAGGAATGGGACGATTCGTAAATCCGGATAACAGTGCGTTCCAGGTGGCTCTGAATTCCAGGATCTATGTGGATAAGACCGGACTCATCGAGTACACGAACAGCGTTCTGGATACGACGGATGCCTATATCTGCAACAGTCGGCCAAGAAGATTCGGAAAATCCTATGCGGCCAATATGCTTTCCGCTTACTATAGCAAGGGCTGCGATTCGGAAGGCATGTTTTCCGGCCTGAAGATCGGAAAAGCGCCGGATTTCCGGAAGCACCTCAACCGGTACGACGTGATCCACATTGATATCCAGTGGTTCCTGGCAAACTGCGACCACGCCGAGCAGGTGGTATCCTTCCTGACCAAAAGCGTGCTGGAGGAGCTGCGGACGGTTTACCCGGAGCTGCTGCCAAGGGAGGTGACTACCCTTCCGGATGCCCTTTCCCGGGTAAAGGAGGGCACCGGGCAGAAGTTTGTGATCATCATCGACGAGTGGGACGTCCTGATCCGGGACGGGGAGGCCAGCGAAGCCATTCAGGAGGAATATCTCAGCTTCCTGCGGGGCATGTTCAAGGGAACGGAACCCACAAAGTATATCCAGCTGGCGTATCTTACGGGGATATTGCCCATCAAAAAGGAAAAGGCCCAGTCGGCGGTGAACAATCTGGATGAATTCACCATGCTGCAGCCCTACGAGCTGGCGCCCTTTGTGGGCTTTACGGAAAGCGAAGTCAAAGCCCTTTGCCAAAGGTTTGGCAGGGACTTTGAAAAGGTTAAAAGATGGTACGATGGCTACCTGCTGAACGGCATCCAGGTGTACAATCCCAAGGCGGTGGTCAGCCTGATGACCAAGGGAAAATTCAGAAGCTACTGGTCGGAAACGGGTTCCTATGAAGTGGTGGTGCCCCTGATCTGCATGAATTTTGACGGATTGAAAACGGCCATTCTGGAAATGCTTTCCGGCGCCGAGGTGGAGGTCCATACGGCATCCTTCAAGAATGACCCGGCGAAGATCCAATGCAGGGATGATGTGCTCACCTACCTGATTCACCTGGGCTACCTGGGCTACAACGAGGATACCGGCAGGGCCTTTGTACCCAACGAGGAGATCCGCCAGGAGCTGACCAATGCGGTGAGAAGCAGCAATTGGGACGAAATGCTTGCCTTCCAGCAGGTATCCCGGCAGCTGTTGGCGGCGACCCTGGCCATGGATGCACAGCAGGTGGCGGCGGGCATTGAAAAGATCCACAGGGAATACGCCTCCGCCATCCGGTATAACGATGAAAACGCCCTGAGCAGCACCGTTGCCATCGCCTACCTGGGGGCCATGCAGGATTATTTTAAGCCCGTGCGGGAAATGCCCGCAGGGCTGGGTTTTGCGGATCTTGTGTATATCCCCAAGCCGGAGCATCGGTCTGCCTGCCCGGCATTGGTGGTGGAGCTGAAGTGGAACCAAAGTGCCCAGACTGCCCTTCGGCAGATCCGGGAAAGAAAATACCCGGAGTCGCTGCTTGCCTATACAGGTGACATTCTGCTGGTGGGCATCAATTACGACAAGGTAAGCAAAAAGCACACCTGTGACATCGAAAAGTACGAGAAATAATAAAAGAGGCTGTTAGAAAAGCATGTCGTTGCGAACCAGTGACCGATGTCACTGGTGTGGCAACCCCCCGGTTGAATGAAAACAGGCTGGTTTTGCAACCAAAATGTTTGAAGATCCGGGGGATTCCCACGCCAGTCTAGCACCGCAGTGCTGTGCATAGTGCAACCGACGAAGTCGGCACTTAGCACGGAGCAGTGCGCACTGGCTCGGAATGACAGAACGTTTTCTAACAGCCTCCTTTTTTGCCCGGGAATAGAACACCCGTTGGCCGGTAAAATAGGGGTATTACGCTTTTGGAGGAACCGCTATGCCAAAAAGATACCCGGCCATGAACGAAGCTTTGATCCAGAATTACCGGACCTTTCTCCGGGAACAGGAGCGGGCCCCCGGGACCGTTCAAAAATATACCCACGACCTGGGGGCCTTTCTGGCCTTTGCGGGAAAGCAGCCGCTTACAAAATCTTTACTGATCGCCTGGAAAGAGGCCCTGACCGCTGCCCACGCCCCGGCCTCCGTCAATTCCATGCTGGCGGCGGTGAACGGATTTCTAAAATTTCAGGGCTGGGGAGAGCTGTGCGTCCGGCCCCTGAAAATACAGCGCTCCCTGTTTCTGGAAGAAAAGAAGGAGCTGACAAAAGGGGAGTACCGCCGCCTGGTGGAGGCCGCCGAAAAAGGGGAAAATGAGCGGCTTTCCCTCGTGATGCAGACCATCTGCGCTACCGGCATCCGGGTGTCGGAACTGAAATTCATCACCGTGGAAAGCCTGCAGTCCGGCCGGGCGGAGATCCGGAACAAGGGAAAATGGCGTGTCGTGTTCCTGCCCGGGAAGCTGCGGAAGGTCCTTAAAAAATATGCCCAAAGACAAAAAAGAACCGCCGGGGCGGTGTTCGTCACCCGGACGGGAAAGCCTTTGGACAGGAGCAATATTTGGCGGGACATGAAGGCCCTTTGCAACAGCGCCGGGGTGGACCCGGAAAAGGTTTTTCCACACAACCTGCGGCATCTGTTCGCCAGGACCTTTTATGCAATGGAAAAGGATTTAGGACGGCTTGCGGATATTCTGGGGCATTCCAGTATCAATACCACCAGGATCTACACCGCGGAAAGCGGAAGTGTCCATGCCGCCCAAATGGAACGGCTGGGGCTGGTGGTCACATAATATTGGTTCTGTTGTAGACCATCTGTCATTGCGAAGAGTAGCGCACACTGGCGTGGCAATCCCCTGGTTGAATGGTACAGCCTACCGAGGAAATCCCCTTCCCCTCTCCAAGCCTGGAGAGGGTGGCCCGCAGGCCGGGTGTGGTTGATAAGCCCCGATTTTTTAAGTTGTTGGTTGAATGGTGCACGCCAAAGGTACGCTCTCCTAGCCTTCCCTTGGGAGGGGAAGGTGCCGCCGCAGCGGCGGATGAGGTCGAATTTACGACATTCGGAGCAGTCGGATGTATGGTACTTCCCCTAATATTACCATATTTTGCAACAAACCTATCTGTTTTCAAACCTGGTCCCCTCCACCATCTGTCACGGCCTTGCGGGAGACGGCCGTGACATCTTCCTCCAGCAGGAGGAAGACAGGTACCAATCCTTTGGCATGAACCATTCATCCAAACTATTCGATAAATCGATCCTTTCCAACCACACCCGGCCTGCGGGCCACCCTCTCCAGGCTTGGAGAGGGAAGGGGATTTTCCCGGTAGCTTGTACCATCCAACCGGGGGATTGCCACACCAGTGTGCGCACTGGTTCGCAATGACAGGTTGTCCCCACCCACTGCCCCGCAAGGGGGCGTGGCAAAGGCGGACAGGAATGGTTCTTGAAAATTCCTGTCCGATTTTGTCGAAAAAAATACCATTGACACTTGAAATCTCCGCCACAAACACCTATAATATTATAGTCATTTGGTAAAGTTTTGTAGTGCCATATGTAAAAAACAACAGAACCAATATTATGTTGTAAAGGACGTTTTGCGCCCGGAAACAGAGAAATGGAGTGGCAGAAAATGAAGAAAAAGAGAATTCTTTCCGGCCTGCTGGCGCTTTTGTGCGCGGGGAGCCTGCTTGCCGGCTGCGGCGGAAAGGCAGAGACGAAAAAGGACACCGGGGACCATCCGGTGATCACCATGAATGCCCCTTACCGGAATATGTCCAATTTCTACGATTTGGTAAAGGAAAAATACCCCGAGGTCAATCTGGATATCACGCCCTATAACGGCCAGGATATGACCAATTATTACCAGGATATGCGCAAGGCCGGTGAACTGCCGGATATCTATTTTTCTACCATTTATTCTCCCGGACGCTATGATGATGCCGCGGACCTGCTGGACCTTTCCGGCTACGACTTTACGGGAAACTACACCCAGTCCCGGCTGCGGGAGGTGACCAATGGGGGCGGCGTTTATATGCTGCCTTTGGGCTATAATGCGCTGGGCATTACCTACAATAAGACGTTGCTGGAAAAGATGGGCTGGACCCTGCCGACCAATCTTTCGGAGTTTGCCGCATTGAAAGAAAAGTGCGAGGAGGCGGGCATCATCTTCTGCCGGGACCAGCTGCAATATCCCGGTTACGGCTTCCAGTACCTATGCAACATTCTGGACACCGGCTTCCTCAGCACGGTGGAGGGGCTGAACTGGCAGAATAAGTTTATCAAGGGAGAAGCCACCGTTTCCGGTACGCCGGAAATGATGGAGGCCTTACGTTTGCTGGAAAAGTGGCGTGAATACGGGATCCTGAACGGAGAGGGCACGCCGGAGAGCGACAATAGCACCAAAAACCAGATGGCCGAAGGCAACACCCTGTTTCTCGTTGGCAACAGCAACGACCTGAACGTTCAGACGGACGCAACAGACACCTTCCGCCTGATGCCCTACCTCTCCGAAAGCGGCGATCAGAATGTATTTATTCTAAACGTCAGCCGCTATGTGGGCCTGAATAAGAAGCTGGGCGAAAAGGGCAACGAGAAGAAGCTGGAAGATGTGCTGAAGGTCATGGACGTTCTCTCTACGGTGGAGGGTATGGAATCCCTGGAACCTTCTCAGAACAATTCCCGGCTGCTTCCCCTGAAGGCTGCAACGGTCAATGAGGGCAGCTATTATGCCGACGTGGTAGAAGAGCTGAACGCCGGTTATACGGCCAACTTTATCTATTCCGGATGGGAAAATATCGTGGTCCCCGTGGGCAACAAAATGATCGAGTATGTAAAGGGGGAGGCCACCCTGGAAGATGTGGTCGCCTGTTTTGACGACAACCAGCATCTGCTGACGGATAACAATGTGACCGTGTATACCACGGCGACGGAAGACATCGGCATGGATGACTGCGCCAAGGCGGTAGGTATCTGCTTTGCCCAGGCCACCGGCTCTGAGGCGGCGCTGATCTCTACCAATCCCTGGACCTATGACCCCAACGTGTACGAAATGAATAAGAACGGTGTCAGCGGAAGCCTGTTCCCTTTGGGGGTTTCCGACGAGCAGCTGGTGGCCATTCTCCCCACCGGCTGGACCGGCACCATCCAAACCGTGACCCTTACCGGAAAGCGCATCAAGGAATTGGTGGAAACCGGTTACGATTTCAGCGGTGACGGCATCGGCTTCCCCTACATTCTCGTCACCAAAAACGGCGAGACCCTGGACGACGCCACCACCTACACCATCCCCATCTGCGGCGCCAGCAAAGCGGTGCAGGAAGAGGGCAATATTCAGGACAGCGGCATTGTGGGCCTGGAAGCGGCCAGGACCTGGTTCAGCCGGTTTGAGACGCTGAGTGCAAAAGACATTGTTTGGGAGTAAGGCGAATGGATCGAGCGGCAGAGATCAAAGCAGCACAGAAAAAGGAACAACGGCAGACCGGAGTGGGCCTGGCCTTGGCGGCTGCCCTGGTGCTGGCCGGGGTATTTGCCTTTTTGAACTTTTACCGCGCCTATATTGACGAGACCCTCTACGCCGAGCGCCTGAATCAGATGCGGGAGGTGACCACCCAGCTGTTTTCCGGCCTGGAGGACGTGGTAAAGGGCCAGTGGCGCACGGTGGAGACCCAGCGGCGGACCATGGTAAAAGAGGCCCCCAAAAGCTGGGAGGAGCTCCATGCCTTTATGGAGGAGCAGTCCTATGAATCGGACCTGGAGAGCATCCAGTGCAACATTGTGGCGGTGGACAAAAACGGGGCCTACTATACCCAGAACGGCCGCCAGGGCCTGATGCCGGAGCGGGAGTACCTGAACGGCAACCCGGAACGGATCAGCTATGTCAGCAACTCCCTTATTACGGACGAAAGCCGCATGGTATTTTTGCAGCGGCTGGAGGAGCCCATCACCGTCCAGGATGAAAACGGGCCCATCACATTGTGCTACTACGGCATCTCCCAGAACATGGAGCAGCTAAACCCCTACTTTGAGTGCGCGGCCTACGGGGGCAACAGCAGCGTATATGTGGTGGACGAGGAGGGCCTGAAGCTCTTCAGCAGCAGCGCAGGCGAGCTCCTCAAGGGCTTTAATGTGTATACCACCCTGGGGAACATGCGCTATCTCCACGGCACCTCCTTCGAGGATGCGGGCCTGGAGCTGGAGGAAAAGGGCATCGCCTATTCCAACGCCCTGCTGGAGGATACGGAGGTTTACTACGCCCTGTACAAAATGGACAGCTCTGCCTGGACGCTGATCTTTCTGGTGCCCTCCCGGTTTGTGGCCATCAACACTGTGAATCTGGTGAATGTGACCATCCGGATGGTACTGGTCTTCGCGGTGATGCTGATCGTGGTCAGTGTGGCCCTGATCTTCTTTATGCTGAAGCGGCAGCAGAGGGCGGCCCTGGCCATCGAGCGGCGGAACAGCGAGACCCTGGAAAAGCTGAACATCCGGCTGCAGGAGGCCAGCCAGGCCAAAACGGACTTTCTGGCCAACATGTCCCACGATATCCGTACCCCCATGAACGCCATCGTGGGCATCACCAAGCTCATGGCCCACGACAAAAACGACCCGGTCAAGATCGAAAGCTACATCGGCAAGGTGCAGCAGTCCAGCCAGCACCTGCTGAGCCTGATCAACGACGTACTGGACATGAGCAAGATCGAGTCCGGGGAGGTCACCCTGAATGCGGAGCCCATCAGCATTGCCGACCAGATCGGCCAGATCGAAAGCATCGTCCGGCCCCAGATCGAGGAGCGGCGGCAGACCTTTGCCATCCGCACCTACAACATCACCCACGAGCACCTTACCGGCGACGCGGTGCGGCTGCGGCAGGTATTTATCAATCTGTTGTCCAACGCCATCAAGTACACCCCCAACGGCGGCCAGATCCGCCTGGACCTGGAGGAGCTGCCCAGCCCGGAGCCGGAGCAGGCAAGGCTCCGCATCCGCGTAACGGACAGCGGCTACGGCATGACCCAGGAGTTCGTAAAGCACATTTTTGAGCCCTTTACCCGGGCGGAGAACTCTACCACCAACCGGGTCCAGGGTACCGGCCTGGGCATGGCCATTACCAAAAACATCGTGGACCTGGCCGGGGGCACCATTTCGGTCCAAAGCCAGGTGGACAAGGGCAGCTGCTTTACCGTAGAGCTGCCGTTCCAAATCGACCGGTCCGTAAATACGGAGCTGCCCATCCACAGTGCCCTGCTCATTGCGGACGAAGAGACCCTGATCGACAACGCAAAGGCAGCCTTCCGGGAGACGGAAGTAGAGCTGCTGCTGGCCCGGTCCGCAGAAGAGGCGGACATGCTTTTGGACCGGGAAAAGGTGGATGTGGTTTTGCTTGCCAGCCACCTGGAGGGGGACACCCTGGCGCAGAACGTGCACCGGCTCCGGAAGAAGACCGGGGAGGCCCTGCTGTTCTACTGCTGCGAATACGAGGAGCGGGAGCAGCTGCCGACGATCTCCGAAAACGGCGGCGTAGACGGCGTACTGGCCCGGCCCTTCTTCCTGTCCAACCTGGCCCACGCCATTGCCCTGGCCCACAGTGAACCCACCGCCGAGGAACCGGAAAGCACCTCCATCCTCAACGGCCTGCGGTTCCTCTGCGCCGAGGACAACACCCTGAACGCGGAGATCCTCACCGCCGTCCTGGATATGAACGGCGCCCAATGCGTCATCTACCCCGACGGCCAGAAGATCGTAGAGGCCTTCGCCGCCGTAAAACCCGGGGATTTTGACGCCATCCTCATGGACGTGCAGATGCCCGTCATGAACGGCCTGGACGCCACCCGCGCCATCCGCCGCAGTGCCAACCCCCTGGGCAAAACCATCCCCATCATCGCCATGACCGCCAACGCCTTCTCCGAGGACGTCCAGAACTGCCTGAACGCCGGCATGGACGCCCACGTCTCCAAACCCCTGGACATCGGCGCCCTGGAACGGACCCTCAAAAGCGTCCTGACCGGAAAATTCTCGGGGGGGGGGACACCTGTACGCCGGTAGGAGACAAATAAAAGCCCCCCGCCCACCAAAACACGAAACCCCACCAATTTCCCCTTGACTTCCGCGGCCAAACCGAGTATAATACACTAGTCCTAAATAATGCTAGTGTAGCACAGTCGGTAGTGCATCTCACTCGTAATGAGAAGGTCGCCTGTTCGAGTCAGGTCACTAGCTCCATAAAAACCGCCGGTTTCAGTGCGAAATCGGCGGTTTTGCTAACTTTTTGGGGTGGTTTGAAAGCCTCCCAAATTGGTTTGACGTTCATTTGGCGTTATTTTTCAGGGGCAAGGAGTCTCCCGGCGTTATGTAGATGGGACACTATGTTGATGCACTATTGATACGCTTTTCAAGATAATGAAGCAAAATTCCAAGATATTCGCTCAAGGTATCTTTGCTGCGCAGGGACGCATACAACCGCTGAAAATAGGATTTGGTTGCGGCCTTATCTTTACAGTCTAAAAAAATTTTCTTTTTTAATGCATCCAAGGCCGCTTTGCGGTTCTCCGGCAGGTGAACGGCTGCGCAGTTTAGGTTCAAGGTTACTTGAATGTCTTCGTTTATAGAAGGGATGTTGGAGAACATGACTCCATCCGCCCTGTACCGAATAGCAGCAACGGATTCTGCTTTTCTGGGGTCAACGGTTAATGGGATGTTTTTTCGGTGCTGATCGCAGGTCAGGTACTTGGCTGGAAGTCCCTCACATTTATTCCCGGGGCATACGCCAAGCATATTGGAGTAGTCAATCGTCAGCGCGGGATCGTAGTCACCATCCGTAGGATGCTGCGCAATGTAGTGCTCAATCTGCACGGTATCCAGGTTTATTCGCCGCATACAGTATGCGCAAAGATAGCCCTGTTCTGTGAGGAGCTGTTGACGGATGACATCTTTGAGATCGGTTGGCATCGTGTCATAGTCTTGCAGCCCTTTCCGTTTTGCTTGGGTCAGCTCCTGGGGCTCTGCTTTTTTCTTGATATATAGCAAGAAGATTCCACCTCAAATCTGCTCCAAGGCTAGTGTGATCCGGGCCTGCGTTAATTCGGGATCGTCTGCACCAATTGCCTTTTCTATGGCATCCAATTCCCTTTGTGCAAGACTGAAATCTTCAGTCTCCAGCGTTTGGTAAAAACGGTCAAACATCTCTTGCACCGGAGCGGGCCTGATTTTGGATTCCATCACTCCGCCGAGAATGTAGTTTGCATCCTTTCCGTAAACCTCACTGGGAAGGGGCGCAGTTTGGCCGCCATTGTCCAAAACGATCAGATTCTCCTTTTTGACGGAGCTGATCACCAGCGGCGCGTGCGTGGAGACAATGAATTGTACATTCGGGAACAGCATTTGAAGGTCTCCGAGGATTCGCTGCTGCCAGCGGGGATGCAGATGCAGGTCCACTTCATCAATCAAAACGATACCGGGGGTTTCGGTCAATACACGGCCCAAAAGCTGGGGATTCAGGACAGCCATACGATACGCAATATCGGCAATCATACCAATTGTGTTTTTATAACCATCACTCAGGTTTTTCATAGGGATACGTTTCTTTTCACCATTTTGCTCTGTATACAAAATGTCTAAATTGTGCGTATCCAAATTAAATTGAGCGGTTGCCTCAGCAGCTTCGGTGATGCCGGAAAAGCAGAGGGAAACCGCTTTTTCCACAGCAGCCAATTCCGGGCTGATTTTACCACGCTGCGCTTGCTGAATCGTCATTTTTTCAAACCATTTCAGCATGAGCTTTTCGTTGGACTCAGCAGCAAGGGCATCTATATACCCGGAGAGCCTGGAAAATTGAACCAGATTATCAGAGCCTTTTTTCTCTTTCTTTTGTGCCCATAACCGTCCGGTTCCGTAATAGGAAATGATCGGCAAAATAACCTCTGTGCTGCCTTCCCGGATTTTGGCCTGGATTTCTTCGGCGATGGCGACGATTTGCTTTGCATCGACTGTTGTGGTTCGTCCGTTCACACCGTTTAGGGAACGGGTCCACTGAATGTCTTTACGGTACAGTTCTCCCTCTGCGGAAATGACAGCAGGGTACTGCGGCTGCAAATCGATCACGCTGCCCATATGAAAACTCTTGCAAGTAACATCTTCTTTGGCAATACTTGTTGCGGGGATACCGTCAAGGCCAGAGAAAAAGGTTCCTGCGGCAATCGAAATTGCGTCGAGCAGTGAACTTTTGCCCGCACCGTTATTACCTACGATCACGGAAAGTTTTGGATGGAGATTTGTTTGAAAATTCTCGAATCCACGATAGTTTTGAATTGCAATATGGTGAATCTTCATACTTTTCAACCTTTCAGCGCAGGGTGATACTCAAACTCCTATCATTATACCCGCAGTACAAAACAATAGCAAGCACAAACCATAAAAAATCCCGCCGCACGTTTAGCCAGTCGGCAGAATTTGTGTATTGATTGACATTCCATTTACGGCGTGATAGCATAAAAGCAATAATACGCAGTGGGGTCCGGAAGCGTGAGGACCTATACGATCATCGGCGGCGTAAACGGCGTGGGCAGGTCCAGTTTTGTGGGAGTTTTGAAGGAACAGCGGTCAGACTTGGGTGTTACCATTGACGTGGATAAGATCACCGCGATAATAAGTAAAAAATAAACGATGAGCAGGGAAGAAGGAAAGAGAATGGCGAAAGAGATAGGCTTTCTATCTGAGCGGGTCGTATTCCTGCTTGGAATTTCCCTACAGCCTGGGCAGCCCATCTATCTAGGACCCAGCAATATTGCCCATATGCAAGCCCGCCATCCGGCAGATTATGAACGGTACGGGCAGTACATATAGGAAATTATTTCGTTCCCCGATTATGTGGGCGAAAACCCTACAGACGGTTCTATTGAGTATGTGAAGGAATTTCAGATCGACGGGGAATTTGTGAAGGTGGCCGTCCGTCTGTCCGGTGGCGGGGCGCTGTATGCCAGATCTCTGTATGTCCTGAACCATAATCGGGTGAAAAACTTCATCCAAAAGGGAACCCTGAAAAAGGTTTGACAAAATTCACCCTTTGGGCTATAATATAATTACCAAAGAGGATTAGAGGACGGAACGGGCAGCCGTCGCCCTTTGTTTGGAGATGCGGGAAAAGTCGCCCCGCCTAATTCTCAGAGCGTGAGCGGGTCACTTCGGTGGCCCGCTTTTGTTATGCTGTGGCGGATATCTGCTGCCCTCCTGGGTACTGCTGATATAAAGGTTTAAAAACTCAAACTTCACACCCACATTCAGCGTAAAACCAAGCAATTCTGCCGCATTAGCGGTATCCGGTGAGGAATCTAGCCAATGATTTCGGCAGAGATGCTACAAAATCGTCTACAATTGCCTCAATTTCCTCTTTTGCGACATTAAATCCCCCACCAGTTTTTTCAGAAAAAGTTGCAATTTTTCCATGGCTTCTTTGAGATAACGAAATATAATATGTTTGGGAGGTGCGGAATGGACTACATGACATTAAAAGAAGTAAGCCAGAAATGGAATGTTACACCTCGTCAGGTAAATTATTTGTGCGCTGCTGGGCGTACCCCCGGCGCTGTGAAGATGGCTGGTGTTTGGCTAATTCCCAAGAACGCAGAAAAACCGATTGACGGAAGGACAAAACAAGGGAGAGAATTGTACCATGAATAGAATTTTGATTATAGATGATGACAGAGAACTGTGTGCCTTAATGAAGCGCAGCGTACAAACGGAAAATATAGCAGCCGATTTTTGTAATACCGGAAAAGAGGGCTTGCAGAAATTAAAAGAGCAGGAATATCAGCTTGTAATACTGGATGTGATGATGCCCGGTATGGATGGCTTTGAAACGCTGGAAGAAATCCGCAAAGAGAACAGCCTGCCGATTTTGATGTTTACATCCAAAAATGACAGCATTTCTAAAGTGCGGGGCTTACGGGCCGGGGCGGACGATTATCTGACAAAGCCGTTTGATATGGATGAGCTGATTGCCCGTATTGTGTCCCTCATTCGCCGTTACACTCGCTTTAATCAGCAAGCCGGAACGATGCAAAAGCTGAGTTTTGATGGATTACAAATTGACCTTGAAAATCGTTCCGTTACTACGGGAAACGGCACTTTTGAACTTCCACCAAAGGAATTTGATTTGCTGCTCTATTGTGTAAAAAATCAAGGAAGGATTTTAACAAAGCAGCAGATTTATGAAACGGTATGGGGAGAAGAATATTTCTATGATGACAGTAACATTATGGCGATTATCAGTCGGCTTCGTAAAAAAATAGAAGTCAACCCCTCCAGTCCAAAGTACATCCAAACTGTCAAAGGGATCGGTTATCGCTTTAACAAGGAGGTGTAGTCAGCATGAAAATCATCGTATTCTTGTCCATTGTGATTGCTGTTGTGGCTGTGCTGACTTCCATCGTTCTCGTTCGGCGTATAAAAAAACAAATAGCAGAAATGACCGATGCATTGGTTGATGTGAAAAACGGAAATGGCAATCGGCGTATTTTGTCTGCAACAAATGAACTGACAGCCTCTCTTGCCTATGAAATCAATGAGATCGTTGTGGCTTATGAAAGCAGGCTTTCTGCTGTGGGCCAGACGGAAGAAACCAACCGCCAGCTTATGACAAGCCTTTCTCACGATGTTCGGACGCCTCTTACCACTCTGATCGGGTATCTTGATGCTGCACACAAAGGTATTGTCACGGGAAAAGACCGGGATGATTATATTGAAACTGCTCGCCGGAAAGCCCATGATCTGAAAGAATATATTGATGTGCTTTTTGACTGGTTCAAGTTAAATTCCAACGAGTTTGCTTTGGAAATCCAGAGCGTTGAGGCTGCAGAGTTTACAAGAAATATCCTGATCGACTGGATACCGATTTTTGAGGATAAACAGGTTGATTATGACATTGATATTTCCGAACAGCCTGTCCGGGTAAGATTGGATATGGACAGCTATATGAGGATCGTCAATAATCTCATTCAAAATGTCATCGCTCATAGCCATGCGGACAAAATCAAAATATCCCTATCGAAGAAGGAAAACAGCATGGAGATGCTGTTGGCAGATAATGGAGTTGGAATTGAGAAAGAAGATTTGAAACACATTTTTGAACGGCTTTATAAGTGCGATAAAGGACGATCTGAGAAAGGCAGCGGTCTTGGCCTTTCTATTGTCCATCAGCTTGTAGAAAAAATGGGTGGAAGCATAACAGTTGAAAGTTTTCCGGGAAAGGGAACTGAATTTATGTTGCGTTTTCCTTTGGAGATTTAAGCGGGTTCCCGTCCTTACGGCGGGAACTCTTGTTATTTTAGCCGAATTTCAAATTGCAAGGTTAATGCAAGGTTGTGGCAAGGTTCATGCAAGGTTGGCATGATAGAATACATTACAGAACAGGAGGTTTTGAATATGGATTCAAATTATATTATTGAAACAAAAAATCTGACAAAGCAATACGGCTCACAAAAGAGTGTGGCTGACTTAAATATCCATGTCAAGCGTGGGAGAATTTATGGTCTGTTGGGTA
>JBNMHR010000040.1:0-18142 GCA_050872865.1 Faecousia sp.
ATCGGATAGATTGAAATTTGTAAGCTCCATAATGCACCTCGCATGATTTTTTTACTATTATAATCGCCTCTGCGGACGAGTGCAAGGGCGGGATGGAGGAATCCCCCTTTCCCCCTCCTGCATGGAGGGGGTGGCCCGCAGGCCGGGGGTGGAGGGGACCCGGTTCGATTTTAGATTGGTTTGTTGAAAAAATAAAGGTATATCACGGAAGATACTCTTTATCCTAGTGCAAAATAATATCTATACCTGGTCCCCTCCACCCCCGCCCACTGCGGTGGGCACCCCCTCCATGCAGGAGGGGGAAAGGGGGATTCCTCCATCCCGCCCTTGCAATCGTCCGCAGAGGCGATTATAATAGTAAAAAAATCATGCGAGGTGCATTATGGAGCTTACAAATTTCAATCTATCCGATTGGTTTACCGGGGCGGGGGCCAGGGTATTGAGCGGCATCGGGTCTGCGGCCCTGACTCTGGTGGTGGGCTTGCTGGTCATTAAGGCCGTTCTCCGGCTGGAGCGGACGGCGCTGGAAAAGACCAGGCTGGAAAAGGCGGCCCACAGCCTTGTTTTGTCCCTGACCAAGGTGGCCCTGTACCTGCTTCTGGGCCTGAGCATTGCGGGCAGCTTGGGCATCGACGTTACCGGCGTGGTGGCCATGGCCAGCGTGCTGACCTTGGCCATTTCTCTGGCATTGCAGAACATGCTGACGAATGTCTTGGGGGGCTTTGCGCTGCTGACCACCCATCCCTTCCACTCCGGGGACTATGTGGACATTGGGGACCTGAGCGGTACGGTGGCCTCCATTGATATGACCTATACCAGGCTTATTACCGTGGACAATAAAATGGTGTGCATTCCAAACAGCACGGTGATCGCCGCCCAGGTGGTGAACTATTCCGCCAACCCCACCCGCCGGGCACAACTGAGCATTGGCGCCAGCTACGATGCCCCCACCCAGAAGGTCATCGAGGCCCTTCTGGAGGCGGCCCGGATGGAAGGGGTCTTATCCGACCCGGCCCCCTTTGCGGCGGTGGACAGCTACGGGGACAACGCCATCAATTACATCCTCCGGTTCTGGGCCCCCACGGAAACCTATTGGGACCTGTACTATGCCGTCAACCAGCGGGTGAAGGCTGTGTTTGATGAACGGGGTATTGAAATGACCTATCCCCATGTGAACGTCCACTTCGACCCGGAGGTCGTGAAGAAGTTACAGTAAAATAAAAAAATTACTCTGTCATTGCGAACCAGTCCGCAGACTGGTGTGGCAATCCCCCGGTTGAATGGTAGCAGGTTGAAAATCCGGGAAGTTGCCACACCAGTGACATCGGTCACTGGTTCGCAACGACAGAGCTTATTTTTTACTTTAAGGCCTTACCCCTGATACTTGGGGCTCTTTCCCCACTGGTTTTCGCTGGGGTCGCTGTCCTTGATCAGGAAGACCAGCAGGATGATCTGGCCGGCGATGGGCAGCAGGTTCCACAGGTAGTGCCAGCCGCTCTTGCCGGTATCGTGGAGCCGCCGGACGGTAACGGCGATGGTGGGGAGCAGGACGGCCAGGCCCCAGATGGTGGAGACCATGGGAACCTTGCTGAGCAGGAGGTTCAGAATGCCGGAGATCACGGAAATGGCAATCATGGCCGTCCAGTATTCGCTGCGGCGGGACCGGGTCTTAAAATCCACGTAGCGGGTGAAGAACAGGCGGATAGCCTCTCCTACGGATACGGCGGGCAGCTCGGTGGGGGCAGCGTCGTTGTGAAATTTGGTTTCGATTTCCATAATGTTTCTCCTTATTCTTTGACGGTTCCGTCAGGATTGAAGAGGGGCAGGGGCTCCAGGTACACGATATCCTTCCGCCCAATGGCATCGCCCTCGGCTAAGATGGCCATCCGTCCGCAGATGATGCCGCCGGCCTTTTCCACCAGGGCTTCCAGAGCGTGGAGGCTTTCACCGGTGGAGATCACGTCGTCCAGGATGAGGATGCGCTTGCCCTTCATCAGCTTGGCATCCTCCCCGTCCAGATACAGCCGCTGCTCCTTGGCAGTGGTGATGGAATTGACGGCTACGCTGAAGGGCTCCCGCATGTAGAGCTTGGGACCCTTCCGGGCCAGCAGGTACTTCTTGTCCCCGGCCTGACGGGCCATTTCGTGGGCCAGAGGAATGCCCTTGGCCTCGGCGGTGATGATGTAATCGTACTCCGGGGCCTTCTTCAACAGCTCCCGGGCGCAGGCCACGGTCAGCTCCTGGTCACCGAAGATGACGAAACCGGCAATGGACAGGTTGTCGTTCAGAGGGCAGATGGGCAGATCCCGCTCCAGCCCCGCAACGCGCATATGATAGTACATGGAAGATACACTCCTTGTCTCTATTTGGATAGGATTATTATACCGACATGAATGAAAAAGGTCAATAGTCTGGGAAAAAATCACTTCGCTGTGTCAATAGACTTCCCAAAAACAAAAAACCTCTGATACAGAAATTCCGTGGTAAAATTCAGCAGCATATTGATAACCGTCACCAGGTACTCGTTCCACAGTAAGGTGGATACCAGAAAGTTCCCCAAAAGGGTGGACAGCGGTGTAAACACCAGGTAGTACAATGCTACCTTCGCCATGGCCTCCGGCACATTGGCGGCGGACTGGAAGGTGAACTTCCGGTTCAGGGTAAAGTTCCACAGCACGCTTAAAACCAGGGCCGCCAGATAGCAGGGCCAGTAGGGCAGGGCGGTGAACTCGTTCAAAAGGGCAAAGGCGGCCATTTCGATGATGGCGGCACTGGCGGAAAACAGGGTGAATTTTACAACACGGATGAACTCTTTCATAGGGACCTCCTGAGAATAGAAAACGCACTGTAGGGGCGGC
The DNA here is from genome assembly GCA_050872865.1 of Faecousia sp. Classification (GTDB taxonomy): domain Bacteria; phylum Bacillota; class Clostridia; order Oscillospirales; family Oscillospiraceae; genus Faecousia. The sequence goes on from JBNMHR010000040.1 coordinate 2,859, forward strand.
TACCAGCCGCCAGCCACGTACCGATACGAAACTGGTATGTTGAATGGCACAAACCTACCGTTTTACCATTCATCGGAACGTAGCGGAAAAAATTACGTTTCGGGCGGCTGGTAGCCGCCCCTACAGAAGCGGTTCAGAATAAAAACTGCCCCGGCTGGGCCGGGGCAGGGGGAAAACGCTTACTTTACGGTAACCGCCGTCACATGGGGCTGCAGGCCGTTGTACCAGTACAGGAAGCCCTCCACGTCGATCTTGTCGCCAACCTTCAGGCCGGTGACGGTCTTGTAGACGTCGGAGTTCTCGTCGCACAGGTAGCTCTCCACGGTGAAGGTATAGGTGCCGGTGCCGTCGGAGACGTTGAAGTACAGGTCGCAGTTGTCGCCGGCCTGGCCGGAGCCGTCCCAGTTGTACAGGAAGGCGGCGCCGTCGTCGTTGGCCTTCTCAACGGTCAGGTCCCGGATCTCTACCTTCTGGTTCTGGTTGTCCACCAGGTTGGTGGCGGAAAGAGCGCCGGTGATGTCGGTGGTGGGGGCCACATAGGAGCCATCCAGGATCTCAAAGGTGGCGTCTACGATCTCCACTTCGCCGGACCACTCGGCCTTGAAGCCGTTGACCCGGATGTGGGTGCCTTCGGTCAGCTTGGCGGCATCCTCTTCGGAGCACTCCATGTTGTACAGGAAGTAAGCGCCGTCTTCGCTCTGGGCGTAAACGGTGATCTTGTTATCCCACCAGGATTGATGGGCCTGGACGTAGGTCTCTACGCACACGGGGCTGTCCACAGGGGCTTCTACGTACTCGGCATAGGTCATGGACTCGGCCTCGGGGACGATGGTCTCCACGGGAGCCTCGTCGGCAGCGGTTTCGGTAGCGGGAGCCTCGGTAGCGGCGGCAGTGGTGGCAGCGGGGGCCTCTGTCTTGCCGCAGCCAACAAAGGCGGCCAGCATACACAGGGCCAGCAGCAGGGCAATGATCTTTTTCATGTTCAATCTCCTTACGATTTGGGAAAGATTCCCTTGATTTGCGTTTTCGCACATCCATTATACCGGGTGCGCCCTAAAAAATCAATGCGCGTTCTTTATTTTTCCTTTAACATTTCGCTTTTCCCGGAGGTAGAACCATAATAGCGCCGCCCAGCTGAGCCCCAGGGCCCACAAAAGGGCCTTGGCCTCCCCGGGAAGGGGGCCTAGGACATTCTGCCCCGGGGTGACGGCAATGCTGTCCAGCCGGTACAGGGCGCTGACGTCTTCGTAGATTTTTTCCAGACCCGCATCCGACGTATCCTGCTTCCGCCGGACGGCCTTGCAGGTATCCTCGATGAGCTCCCCCGCCGCCAGCCGCAAGGAGGCGGAGCCATTGAACACCGGGGTCACGAAGGTGTTGTCCAGATTGGAAAGCAGCAGCTTGGAGGCCTCGATCTTTACGAAATAATGGGCGTCGTTATCCTCCCCGGACCGGGACAGGTAGTCCTGATAGACTTCACTTTCCCGGGCATCCACGGTAACGGGCACGTAGCCTTCCGTCTGGGCGTAGCCGATCTGCACCTGGTTGGTTAAAAGGAACTGGGCAAAGAGCCAGGAGGCCAGAACCTCTTGGGGGTCCTCCTTGTAAAACAGGCACACGGAAGGCCCCTGGGAGATCATTTGCGGGTGCTCCGGATCAAACTGGGGGATGGGCCGGACCACCGTTTCAAAATCCACAAGGGCGTCCTCGCTGATATCCAGCAGCGGGGCCTGGGAGCCCACCCAGGTGGCACCGGCGGTGGAATCGATGGCAAAGATGCACTGGCCCGCGTTGAAGAAGTTGGCGGGGTAGCTGGAAATTTTAAAGGTGGAAAAGGCCCCGGTGGCGGTGTGCTGGGCCACGGTGCGCAAAATGTCCTTGGTGTCCTCGTTCCACAGCTCTACCGTGCCGTCGCTTCTGGCGTAGCCCGCATTCCGCTGCTGCAAAGACTGGATCATCATATTGTCCGTGGACTTGTAGATAAAGGGGATCAGGACCTTCTGGCCGTTGAGCTTGTAGGTTCCGTCGGCATTTTTTTCCATGGCCGCATCACTGACCTGCCAGATAAAGTCCCAGGTCAGGATCTCCGGCACCTGGAAGCCCAGCTTCTCCACAAAATCCTTATTGATATAGCAGGCCTCCGTAGAGCGCATATAGGGAAGGGCCACCGTCTGGCCTCCAATGGCGCATTCTTTCAGATAAGTCTCTACAATTTCCTTGGGGCCGTCGTATTTGAGGGCCTGGCCGCCCAGGCCGAAGTTGGCATCCTTTAATAGACCATCCAGGGGCACCACGGTTTTCTGCCCCGTCAGGTAGGTGGCGATGTGGTCCGGGTAGGTGATGCACACGTTGGGGGTGGTGTTTGTGGAAATGTTGGTGATGACGTCGTTGTAGATGCGGGTGTAGTCGGTATACAGCCGCATATTCACGGTGATGTTGGGGTAGGCCTTCTGGAAATCCCGGATGGCCTGCTCGTATACCGCCGTCTGGGTCTTGTTGGTATCGTTCTTGGCCCAGAAGGTGACGGTGTAGTGCCTGGTTTCGTCAAAGCTTTCCGGTACCGAAAAGGGTTCTGCGGCGTTCCCGGCAGTTTCCGCCAGGGTCCCATGGCAGCCGGAGAGCAGCAGGCACAGGATCAGAAGGCAAGCAACAAATTTTTTCATCCCTTGGTGCCTCCTCTGGCCACACCGGCCATGATCTTTTTCCGGAATATCAAAAACAGAAGGATCAGCGGCAGGGAGATGACCACCACCGCCGCCATCATGGCGGGGATGTTCTCCCGGCCGAAGCCGTTTTCCCGAATTTCCTGGATGCCCACGGATACCAAAAAGAAATTCTGGTCGTCGGTAATGAGCCGGGGCCACACGTAGCTGTTCCAGCACTCAATGACCTTTAGGATGGTGATGGTCACAATGGTGGGCTGGCAGATAGGGATCATGACTTTCCACAGGTACTTGAGGTCCGAGGTGCCGTCCACCTTGGCGGCGTAGTATAATTCGTCCGGCACCTGGGAGAAGTTTTCCTTCAATAGGTATACATAAAACACTGAGGTCACCGAGGGAAGGATCAGCCCTAAGAAGGAATTGCGCAGGTTCAGGTCCGTTACCGTGACAAAGTTCGTAATGACCACCAGCTCCGAGGGGATCATCATGAGCGACAGAAACAGGGTAAAGATCAGGTCCCGCCCCGGAAATTGCAGCCGGGAAAAGGCAAAGGCCGCAAGCACCGTGACTACCAGCATCAATGCGGTGGTGATCACGGTAAACACAAAGGTGTTCAAAAAATACCTGGCCAGCGGCACCTGGGAAAAGGCGCTTTTGTAGTTTTCCAGGGTGGGGGACAGGGTAAAGAGCTTTGGAATATACTCGCTGTTGTAGCTGCCGTAGCTCTTTAGGGAGGTGAGGATCATCCAGTAAAAGGGGAACAGGACGATGACGGCCCATAGGGTCAGCAGGGCGCCGATCAGCACTGTGCGTAAGCGTTTCCTGCGGCGGGCGGAGGCTTCAATTTGTTCGTAGTCCATAAGAGAGCACCTCATATGCTTCTGAAGTGTGTGGTATAACCGGGGGATTGCCACACCAGTCTGCGGACTGGTTCGCAATGACAGTTAAACATAGTGTACATGCTTCTTGCTGACCAGAAGGTTGGCGCAGGTGATGGTCAGCACGATGGCAAACAGGAAGATGGCGGCGGCGGAAGCGTAAGAAGGGTAGCCGCCGGACCGGCCGTAGAGCATATCATACACAAAGCCCACCAGGGTATTCATTCCCGCGGCGTTCAGGTCCGTGCCGAAAAGGGCTACCGCATCGGAATAGGCCTTAAAGGCGCCGATAAAGCCCGTGATGATGAGATAAAACAGGCTGGGGGAGATCATGGGCAGGGTGATGCGCCAGAAAATTCTCCCCCGGGAGGCCCCGTCGATCCGGGCGGCATTGCGGTACTGCTCGTTGACGGAGGCCAGGGCGCTGGTGAGGATCAGGATTTTAAAGGGCATGACGATCCACACGGTGTACAGGCACAATACCAGCATTTTCGCCCAATAGGGGCCGGCGAGAAAATCCACGCTGGAAAGGCCAACGGCATTTAGAAGCAGATTCACAAAGCCGTCGGAATAGGCGGTCTTTTTAAACAGGATCATAAATACCAGGCCCACCGCCAGAGTGTTTGTCACATAGGGCAGGAAGAACACGGTCTGGAAAAAGTCCCTCAGCTTTTGAATGGAGCTCAGGGCCAGGGAAATGAGCAGCGCCAGCCCCGTGGACAGGGGGACGGTGATGATGACCAGCAGGAAGGTATTTTTCAGTGCCTGCAAAAAGTAGGGGTCCCGGAGGACGTACTGATAGTTGTAGATGCCCAGCCCCGTATAGGTCTGGGAGGCAAAGTTGTAGTTTTCCTGGAAGGAGTACACGAACACATCGATGAGGGGATACACCAGGAAGACCCCCAGAAAGAGGAAGGCGGGCAGCAGATACAAAAAGCCCTTATACTGTTTCTGTTCCATTAGCCCCTCCGCAGACGGCTGCCGTCTTTGTCAAATAAAAAGACCTTGCCGGGCTTTAAAAAGAAGCGGACGGTTTCCGGGTGGTTCTGCTCCGTGCCGTCGGACTGGATGATGGCCCGGAGAGTGCCGGACTGGCAGGCGGGATTGCTGCACACGATGCTTACGTCCCGGCCCATGATCTCCACCCGGTCCAGCTTGCAGGAGAAGGGGCCCTTTTCGTCGGGAAGGAACCCTTCCGGACGGATGCCCACGGTGACGGCCTGGTCTTTAACGCCCGGGGCATCCAAAACCGCTTCGGCACCAATGTAGAGCTGTTCTCCTTTCACCTGGCCCTCAAACAGGTTGATGGGCGGGGTGCCCAGGAATTTGGCGACGAAGAGGTTTTCGGGGTCGTCATACACCTGCTGGGGCTTGCCGGTCTGCTGGATGACGCCCTCCTTCATCACCACGATCCGGTCGGAAATGCTCATGGCCTCCTCCTGGTCGTGGGTGACGAAGACGGTGGTGATGCCGGTCTGCCGCTGGATGCGGCGGATCTCCTCCCGGGTCTGCAGCCGCAGCCGGGCGTCCAGGTTGGAAAGTGGCTCGTCCAAAAGTAACACGCTGGGCATTTTTACCAGGGCCCGGGCAATGGCCACCCGCTGCTGCTGACCGCCGGAGAGCTCACTGGGCTTCCGGTCCAAAAGCCCTTCGATCTGCACAAGGCTAGCCGCTTCTACCGCCTTTTGGCGCATGGCCTCTTTACTGGGCCGGTCCTTACCCTTTAGGTTTTCCAGAGGGAAGAGGATGTTTTGCAATACCGTCATATGGGGATACAAAGCATAGTTCTGGAACACCAGCCCTACCCCCCGGTTTTCCGTAGGCAGGTTCGTGACCTCCCGGTCCCCAAAGAAGATTTTCCCGGAAGTAGGGGCCTGCAGGCCGCAGAGCATATACAAAGTGGTACTCTTCCCGCAGCCGGAGGGGCCCAGAAGCCCGATCAGCTGCCCGTCGGGAATTTCCAGAGAAAAGTCCGAAACGGCAGTAATTTCGCCTCCGGCCTTTTTGTTCCGGTTGGGGAATTTCTTGGTCAGGTTTTGTAGGGTGACTTTCATTTTCATCCCATCCTTTTTGTATTATGGTGTCCATTATATGCCCGGGAGAAGTGGATTGCAAGGAAAAAACGAAAATATCGGGGCGATTTCGGCCCCTTTGCAGCCTTCCCAGGAGCCGGGGGCGCAAAGGGAAAAGGTGGCTATTTTTATGAGATACAGCATATTGCACAAAAATGAATGCGTAATATAGTGCAATATTATTCAAACTGTTGTATTTTTTCTCCAAAAGGTTGTGTTTTGTGGGATTTACTTTCTGCCTGACTATGGTAGAATAATAGCAGAAACCACCGGAAACGGCAGGAAATAAACAAAAAATTGGGAGGTCAAATCATGAAAAACACGAGAAAATGGATGCGCAGAGCGCTTGCGGCTGGATGTGTGCTTTCCATGTGCCTTCTGTACGGCTGCGGCCAGAAGGCCGAGCAGCCCCAGGGCACAGCCGGCGGCTCCGGGGATCAGACCCTGATCGTCTACACCGCCAGAAGCGAGAGCCTGAACAACGCGGTGATCGAAAACTTTGAAGCGGACACCGGGATCCATGTGGAGGTGGTCACCGGCGGTACCGGCGAGGTGCTCAAGCGTGTCAAGTCCGAAGCCAGCAATCCCCAGGGCGACATCTGCTGGGCGGCAGACGAGGCAATGCTGAAGGATTACGCAGAGTGCTTCGAGCCCTACGTATCCCCCGAGGATGCCAATATGATGGAGGGCTACAAGAACGTGACCGGCTATTCCTCTCCCGCCTTCTGTGACCCTACGGTATTTATCGTCAATACGGATCTGGCCGGGGACCTGGAGATCAACGGTTTTGCGGACCTGCTGAACCCGGCGCTGAAGGGCAAGATCGCCGCCGGTGATCCGGTGAATTCCAGCTCCGCCTTCCAGTGCCTCATCGCCGGCCTGTACGATATGGGCGGCGGCGACCCCATGAGTGACGCGGCCTGGGCCTGGGCCTCCGCACTGGTGGAGAATCTGGACGGCGTCAGCCTGAACAGCTCCTCTCAGGTATACAAGGGTGTTGCGGAAGGCGAATATGTGGTAGGCCTGACCTGGGAGGATCCTGCGGCGGCTTATGTCCGGGACGGTGTGGCGGTCAAGGTCGTATTCCCGGAAGAGGGCGCATTGATGTCCGGCCAGTGTGTCTCCGTCATCAAGGGGGCACCGCATATGGAAAACGCAAAGAAATTCGTGGATTATATGCTCAGTGAAAAGTGCCAGAGCTATGTGGGCCAGAACCTGACGGTTCGCCCCCTGCGCCAGGACGCCAAGCTGAACGACAGCCTGACCCCCTGGAGTGAGATCAACCGTCTGACTTCCTACGACGGCGTGTGGGTCGCGGCCAACAAGGGTGCCGTAACGGAAAAGTACACGGAATGCCTGGAAAACGCAGGCTGATCTGAAAAAACGCAGGCCGCTCACCTTTGGAACGGCCTGCGTTTTCTTGAAACATCAGAAAGGAAAGGTGAAAAGCATTTATGGGTGCTACGATCAAAATCGAAAACGCGGTAAAAAAATACGGGAAGGATACCATTATCAACGGCCTTTCCCTGGAAATCAAGCCGGGGGAATTTTTTACCCTGCTGGGGCCCTCCGGCTGCGGAAAAACGACCCTTCTGCGGATGATCATCGGCTTCAACTCCATCGAGGGAGGTACCTTTAAGATCAACGACCGGGTGATCAACGACATTCCCACCAACAAGCGGAACATCGGCATGGTGTTCCAGAACTATGCGGTGTTTCCCCATATGAGCGTCTTTGACAATGTGGCCTTCGGCCTGAAAAACCGGAAGCTGCCAAAGGACGTTATCGAAAAAAAGGTCAATGACATTCTCAAGGTGGTCAAGATCGACCACCTGAAGGACCGGATGCCGGCCAACCTTTCCGGCGGCCAGCAGCAGCGGGTGGCCCTGGCCAGAGCCATTGTGATCGAGCCGGAGGTCCTTCTGATGGACGAGCCCCTTTCCAACCTGGACGCCAAGCTCCGGGTGGAAATGCGGAACGCCATCAAGCGCATTCAGCGGCAGTTCGGCATCACCACGGTTTACGTGACCCACGACCAGGAGGAGGCGCTGGCGGTATCGGACCGGATCGCCGTTATGAACGGCGGCGTGATCCAGCAGATCGATGCCCCCCACCGGATCTACCAGCGGCCCGCCAACCGGTTCGTATCCAATTTTATCGGCCTGTCCAACTTCCTGGATGCCACGGTCAGCCGCCGGGGAGAGCAGACGGAGCTGTGCTTTATGGGCTGCGACTACCGGGTGCCCATGCCCCACCTGAGCAAGGAGGCGGCCGACGGGGAGAAGGTACTGGCGGCAGTCCGTCCGGAGGAGTTTCTGTTCTCTACGGAGCCCTGCCAGGGGATCCCAGCCACGGTCCGAAGCAGCGTCTTTTTGGGCAACGGGACCCACTATTTCCTGACCCTGGCCTCCGGACAGGAGATCGAGGCCATCCGGGACAGCGACGAATGGACCAATATCCCCGACGGCAGTCAGGTTTTCCTGCGGGTCAAGCCCCAAAGGATCAATGTATTCACCGCGGATGGGGAAAAGGCCCTGGTGATCCGGGAGGAGCTGCTATGAAATACGCCGGCGAAAAGCGCTTCAATGTCTGGACGGTGCTGACGCTGGTGCTGCTGGCACTGTTTCTGATCTTTGTGATCTATCCCATCGGCATGCTGCTGATCAAGAGCCTGTTTACGGATGGAAAGGTAGATCTGAGCTATTTTGTCAAGTTCTTTTCCAAACGGTATTACTGGGGTTCTCTGGTAAACAGCTTTAAGGTCACCGTGGTATCCACTCTGGTGGCGGTGCTCATCGGCGTGCCCATGGCCTATATGCTCCGCAGCGTAAAGATCCCCGGCTCCGGCCTCATCAATATCCTGATCGTGATCTCCTATCTGTCGCCCCCTTTTATCGGGGCCTATTCCTGGATCCAGCTGCTGGGCAGAAACGGCTTTTTTACCCGAATCCTCAATTCCCTGCTGGGGGTAAAGCTCAACGGCATCTATGGTTTTGCGGGCATCGTTCTGGTATTTTCCCTCCAGTCCTTCCCACTCATTTATATGTACGTGTCCGGTGCCATGAAGAACCTGGACAACTCCCTCAACGAGGCGGCGGAAAGCCTGGGCTGCAACGTGTTCCAGAGAGTGACCAAGATCATCTTCCCCCTGGTCATGCCCTCTCTGCTGGCCGGTTCTCTGCTGGTATTCATGCGGGTGTTCTCCGATTTCGGTACCCCAATGATCATCGGCGAGGGCTACAAGACCTTCCCCGTCATGCTGTATACCCAGTTTATGGGGGAGGTGGGTACCAACGACGGCTTTGCCGCCTCCATGTGCCTGATCGTCATCGTCATCGCTCTGATGTTCTTCTTCATTCAGAAGCTCCTGGGCCGGAAGTTCACCTATTCCATGACGGCCCTGAAGCCCATGGAGCCCGGCACGGCCCATGGCTGGCGGAAGGTCTGCGTTTACGGGGCTGTGTATCTCATCGCCTTCGTGGCGGCGCTGCCCCAGGTGACGGTACTGGTCACCTCCTTTATCGGCACCATCAATGGCTCACTGTTCACGGGAGAATTTACCCTGGACAACTACCGGAACATTTTCGCCAAGGGAAACACGGCAGCCATTACAAACAGCTATCTGTTTGGCCTGGCGGCCATTGTGATCGTAGTGGTCTGCGGCATTCTGATCTCCTACCTCAGCGTCCGGAAGCGCAGCCCCCTGACGGCAGTCCTGGATGTGCTGACTATGTTCCCCTACATCATTCCCGGCTCCGTACTGGGCATTTCCTTCCTGTATGCCTTTAACGGCCCTCCCTTCCTGCTGGGCGGTACGGCCATCATCATTATCATCTCCCTGTCCATCCGCCGGATGCCCTATACCATCCGGTCCAGTACGGCCATCATCGGGCAGATCAGCCCCAGCATTGAAGAGGCGTCCATTTCCCTGGGTGCCTCTCAGGTAAAGACCTTCTTAAAGGTCACCATTCCCATGATGCTGCCCGGTGTGTTGTCCGGCGCCATCATGAGCTGGATCACCCTGATCAGTGAGCTGAGCTCTTCGGTCATTCTGTATACCAGCAAGACCATGACGCTGACGGTGGCCATCTATTCGGAGGTCATCCGCAGCAACTTCGGCAATGCGGCTGCCTATTCTACGATCCTGACGCTGAGCTCCATCCTGTCCCTGCTGCTGTTCTTCAAGCTTTCCGGCAAGAAGGACCTGAGCGTATAAAGTTCCCCGGGGCCCGGGGGCAAAGGCCAATATTTTTGCCGCCATTCGGGGTCGGTACACTCCAGGTACCGGGCAAAGAATGGCGGCCTTTTTGTATGGATGGGGCTGTTCACCGGGGCGAAAATGTGATAAACTGATAAAAACAGAAAGAAAGGAAAGACAAAATGGAACGCGTCAAATTCCGGGACCGACTGCAAAGGTCTTTCCTGGGCTATGCCGGGCAGATCGTTGCGGTGATCCTCGTTTTGTATCTTGGGGGCTTTCTGCTGAACGCCTACGTCGTGGTGATCCGGGGCTGCCGGGAGGGAAGCCGGGAGGCGGAGCGTCTCCTTTCGGCGCAGCTGACACAGTACGAAACGGGGTCCAAGCTCCTTTCGGAGTCGCCGGAGATCCTGGCGGCGGCAGCCGGAGATCCGGACAGCAGGACGGCGGCAAACCGGAAGCTGTACAGCTTTACGAATGACCGCACCCTCCGGTCCTATTTTGTGCTGCTGTCCCCGGAGAGAAAGGTGGTCTGCTCCAACTTCAGCGCCAGCAATCAGCAGATCTTCGAGGGCTCCACCTTCCTGATGAACATCGTTTCTCGGCTGGAGCAGTCCCCGGAGGACACCCTTTGCTGCGTGTTTACGGCGCCGGTAAACAGTGCCCAGGCCTGCTGCTACTCCCTGTGCCGGAGGCTGGAGGGGGAAACCGGAGGGACGGCCGGATACCTGATTTTTTCACTGCGTCAACAAAGCTTCCGGGATGCCTTTTCCGGAAAGGAGCTGCTGCTGACAGACCGCTACGACAACGTGATCTATACCACCCTGAAGCTGCCGGAGGACCCTCAGGACAAGCTCCCCAGCGGAAAATACGCCTTGGAGGTATCCCGCTTTGGGGCGGCTTCTGTAGAGGGCAGCCGGTACTACTGCAGCCGGACTACGGTAGAGCCCCAGAGGCTGAACCTGTTTGTACTGACGGGCCTGGATACCCACCTGCAGATGCTGGGCTACGGGCTGACCCTGTTTGCCGTGATGCTGGGGATCCTGGCCCTGATCCTGCGGGCCATGACCAGGGCCTTTTCCGACCAGAACGCCATGGAGCTCAGCGAACTGAAAACCGCGGTAGAGCAGCTGGAAGCCAGCGGGGGGCCCTTGGAGCTGCCCCTGCAGTGCTCGGAGGAGACCCAGGAGCTGTACACCCATTTCCGCAAGCTGATCCGGGACAATAACGAGCTCATCGACCGCCGCCGACAAATGGAGATCAAGCAGCTGGAATCCCAGTTCAATCCCCACTTTGTGTTTAACATTATGGAGACCATCCGCTTCCAGATGGAGGAGGACCCCAAGGCGGCTTCCAGAATGCTGCGGTCCTTTGCCGCCCTGATGCGCTACAGCATCCACTATGGGGATACCCGGGTCCCTCTGGAAACCGATGTGGAGTATGTCAACGACTATTTGCTGCTGCAGAAGGCAAGATACAACAACTGCCTCCACTACGCCTTTCACATCCCGGAGGAGCTGCTGGACTGTCTTGTTCCCAAGCTGCTGCTCCAGCCGGTCATTGAAAACAGCATCAAGCACGGCTATCAGGCTGGGAAGGTACTGAATATCATCATCCGGGCGGAGCAGCAGGGAGAGAACCTGCGCTTTACCGTAGAAGATGACGGCCGGGGCATGGAGCCGGAGCGCCTGGCGGAGGTCCTGGGGGGACTGGACCGGGAGCCGGAGGAGGTGGTGGCGGAGCATGTGGGGCTGTACAACGTCCAAAAGGTGGTCCGCCTGACCTATGGCCCGGAGTACGGGCTGGAAATTTCCAGCTGCCCGGAAATGGGCACAAGGGTCGCCCTGAAAATACCCTATGAAATGGAGGAATAGCCATGCGCAAGGTCCTGGTCGTGGAGGATGAGAACCTGATCCGCCGGGGGCTCGTATATCAGGTGGATTGGACGGAGGTCAACTGCATTGTGGCCGGGGAGGCGGCTACCGGGGCGGAAGGCCTGGAAAAAATCAAAACGCTGCATCCGGACATTGTGATCACGGACATCCGGATGCCGGATATGGATGGGCTGGAAATGCTGCGGCAGGGCAGGAGCCAATGCCGGTTTGCCGCCATCATTCTTTCCGGCTACAGTCAGTTTGAATACGCCCGGGAGGCCATCCACCTGGGGGTCGCGGAATACCTGCTGAAGCCGGTAGACATCGGGGAGCTGAAAAGATGTCTGCTTTCCATTGGCCGGGAAGAAAAGCCGGCCGACATGCAGCCTCAGGAAGTGCCGGAGATCGAGCCCGGGGCCGTTAAAAACAAATATGTGGCCATCATGCTCCAATACATCCGGGAGCACTATGCCGAGCCCATTTCCCTGACGGACCTGAGCCAGGAGCTGGATATTTCCTGCACCCACCTGAACGCAAAGTTCAAAGAGGAGCTGGGGGATACCTTCCACAGCTTTTTAAATGCCTATCGGGTCCGGCGGGCGGTGGAGCTGCAAAAGCAGGGGAAGTACAAGCTCCACGAGATCGCGGAAATGGTGGGCTTTTCGGACTACAAGTACTTTAACCGGGTATTCAAAAAGCACACCGGTTACTCTCCCAATGTGATCTATCCGCCATCCGCCAAAGACACCGTTTGACATCCTTCTTCCCCGGGCGTATAATGGGGCAAAAAAGCAATTAGGAGCACGACCATGATCGAATTTACCGAAATTACAGACTTCCAGGCCCCGGAGCTGGATGTGTATGCCCGGCTGACGGAGGCTCAGCTGCTGAACCGGTTTGAGCCGAAAAAGGGGATGTTCATTGCGGAAAGCCCCAAGGTCATTGAGCGGGCTCTGGATGCCGGGTGCCAGCCCGTGTCGCTGCTGGTGGAGCGGAGCCACTGCAACGAGGAGGCCCAACATGCCATTGCGCGCTGCGGGGATGTGCCCGTGTATACGGCGGAAATGGAGATCCTTACCAAGCTTACCGGTTTCCAGCTGACCCGAGGGATGCTGTGCGCCATGCTGCGGCCCCAGAGGCCCAGCGTGGAGGCCATTCTCTCCTCCTGCCGCCGGGTGGCGGTGCTGGAAAACGTGATGAACCCTACAAACGTTGGGGCCATTTTTCGCAGTGCCGCGGCCTTGGGGATGGATGCGGTGCTTCTGACCTCCGGCTGCACGGACCCCCTCTACCGCCGCAGTGCCCGGGTGAGTATGGGCACGGTGTTCCAGGTGAAATGGTCCTACGTGGGGGAGAACTGGCAGCAGGAATTAAAGGACCAGGGCTTTGCCACGGCGGCCATGGCGCTGACGGACGATTCCCTTTCCATCGATGACCCCATTCTGCGGCAGCAGGAGAAACTGGCGGTAGTCCTGGGTACGGAAGGGGACGGCCTGGCGAAATCCACCATTGCCGCCTGCGACTATACGGTAAAGATCCCCATGTACCATGGGGTAGACTCCCTGAACGTGGCGGCGGCCAGTGCCGTGGCCTTCTGGGAGTTGCGGGCGAGGGACTGAATATGCGCTGCGACTGCCACATTCACATGGTCCTGGACGGGGAAAACTGGAAGGCCGCCATCGACCGCCATCGCCGGGCCCCCCAGGAAGCCATCATCCGGAAGACTTTACAAACCTACCAAGACCTGGGCTTTGCCTATTTGCGGGACGGCGGCGACAAATGGGGCGTAGGCCGCAAAGCCAGAGAGTTGGCCCCGGACTACGGCATCACTTACAAAACCCCCTGCGCCCCCCTTTGCAAGCAGGGGCACTACGGGGGCTTTATCGGGGAGAAATACGATTCTATCCACAGTTTCCAAGAACTTGTGGAGAAAAATAGAAATGATGGGGCGGATTTCATCAAGCTGATGATCTCCGGCCTTATGGATTTTGACCATTTCGGCATCCTCTCGGAGCCGGGGCAGGACCCAAAGGAAATTCGGCAGGTCATCCACATTGCCCATGAGGAGGGCTTTTCTGTTATGGCCCATGCCAACGGGGCGGAAACGGTGATCGCCGCCTGTGAGGCAAAGGTGGATTCCATCGAGCACGGGGCCTACTTAAATCAGGAGGCTTTGCAGGCTATGGTGGATGCCAAAACGGTATGGGTGCCCACCTTATCCGCCATCGGCAACCTCCGGGGCAAGGGCCGGTTCCGGGAAGAGGCGGTGGAAGCCATCCTGGAAAGCGCTATGGAAAATGTCCACAGCTTTGCGTCTATGGGCGGCCTTTTGGCACCGGGCACCGACGCGGGAGCCTGGGCAGTGCCCCACGGGAGCCTGACAGAATATACGCTGCTCCGGGAAGCCCTGGGAGATGCGGCGGAAAGCACTTTGGAAACAGGCATTCAGGCCCTGCGGGAGAAATTCTAGTATGGAAACAACGTTACTTCGGTCCCGGCGAAAGACCCTGTCCATCCGCATCACCCCGGAAGGGGACCTGGAAATTCGGGCGCCCCTGCGGATGCCCAAAAGGGAAATTGACGCCTTTTTAAAAGAAAAAGCCCAGTGGATCGAAACCCACCGGGCACAGGTATTGGCAGAGAGGGCAGCCGGACAGGCAAGCCCATTGGATGCGGAAGCCATCTACGGCTTGGCAAAGCAGATGCAGGAGGTCCTGCCGGAAATTCTAAACCGCCATGCAAAAAACATGGGGGTGGCCTTCGGCAAAGTCACCATCCGCTGCCAGCAGACCCGTTGGGGCAGCTGTTCCGGCGAAGGCAATCTGAATTTTAATTGCCTTTTGATGCTGGCCCCCAGGGAGGTCCTGGAATACGTGGTGGTCCATGAGCTGGCCCACCGGAAGCAGATGAACCATTCTTCTTTATTCTGGCAGGAGGTAGCCCGGGAGTGCCCGGATTACAAGACCTGGCTTGGATGGCTCAAGCAAAACGGCGGAGCGCTGCTTAGCCGGGCCAGGATGGGGAAGGAAAACAAGTGAAATCCGCCCTTCGGGCGGGTGAAATCCACTGCCGTGGGTGAAATCCCTGCGGGGTGAAATCCGCCTGCGGCGGGAGAAAAGAGAGGGGACGAAAAAATTTTTCGCCCCCTACGTTTATTCTTCTTCTTTGGTTTCCTCGTTTGCTTTGCCGGACGTATTGTTGCACCCGATGGTAACGGTCTTCCGGGGGGAAAGCATCACGCCAATGTTCATACCCAGCAGAAACAGATTGATGCAGAACAGCAGCAGCCCCCGCTTGCGGACCACGGTGTAGCCATCCAGGCTCTTCCAGAAATCCTTCAGCTTTTTCATATAAAAATACCTCCTATGGTCCTTGATTTACAGCCAGTATACCAAGCTTTGGGGAGGAAGTCAAGGGGTTGCACCACTCTGACCGTAGGGGCGGCTACCAGCCGCCAGAAAGGGATCGATACGAAACAGGCAGGATGAATGGTAGGCACTGAAGGCACGCTCTCCTAGCCTTCCCCTGGGAGGGGAAGGTGGCCCGCAGGCCGGATGAGGTCGCAAAAGGCTGCGATTCTATCCAGGTAATAGTGAAAA
>JBNMHR010000041.1:0-17673 GCA_050872865.1 Faecousia sp.
GGCATAAACAGGATTCCAATTTTTCGATAAAAAAAGCCCTCCGGCAGTGCCGGAGGGCGAAAATGATAGGGCTATTTTTGCAGAAGTTCCTGGACCTGCTGCCAGGTTTGGCGGTCTATGATAGGCGTGTGGTCATTTGTCAGGTAGCTGCTTGTGTAGTCCGGCAGGGGGCGACCGGTCAGGTAGTCCTTGGGCGGGGACTTTTGCAGGCGGCGGTCACCGACGTAGACTTCGTTGGTCAGAATATAGCGGATGGCGCTGGGGGAAATGGACTTGCCCCGCAGGCTTCTGGCGCCGAGGGCATTCAGGTGCCGGGCGATCTGGCCGCAGGTGTTCCCCTGGAGGCAGAGAGAAAAGGCCTCCCGGATGATCCAGGCGTCCCCGTTGGGCACCAGGGTCCCGTCTACCTGGTCGTAGCCCAATACCCGGTTGCTGCCCAGGCGGTATTCCCCCCGGGCGTAGCGGCTGGCGATGGCCATGCGGACGTTTTGGCTGATGGACCGGCTTTCGTCCTGGGCCACGGCGGCCAGAAGGCGGAGGACGAAGGTGCTGCTTTGGTCATCCGTGCGGATGCGCTCCCGCTCAAACCAGACGGTCACCCCCAGGGCGGACAGCTGGTCGATGGCCCGTTGGCAGTCCAGCAGGTTCCGGGCAAAGCGGGAGATGCTTTTGACCAGGATCAGGTCCAGCTGTCCGGCTTTCGCCTGCGCCATCATTTTTTGGAAGCCGGGGCGCTTGGCGGCACTGGTGCCGGACCGGCGGTCGGAGTAGATCCCGGCCAAGATCCATGTGGGCTCGGACGCGATTTTCTCTATATAATAATGTAACTGGGTCTCGAAGCTCTCCTCCTGGCTGTCCCGCTGGGTGCTGACCCGAACATAGGCCGCCACCCGTTTTGGGGTCTGCGAATGCGTTCGCTCTATTTTCGTGATGATCATTCCGGGGCCCTCCCTTCGGATAATGCCCGCTCTTTCCGGCTTCTGGGCCGGGCAGGGCGGTATTCGCCGGTTTCCAGTCGGGATAGGAAATTCCGGTAGAGCTCCGCCACGTGGATCGGGTCCTCGTTTTTGGGGATGTCCATCTTCCCGGCGGAGATTTGCCCATCCTTCCAGGTCACCACCAGGGTATCCCCTTCAAATTCCAGCCGCTCCACCTGCTCATCCAGCCAATAGTACTCCACTTTTTCCACAGGTTCTGGGGATAACGCTGCCAGTGTCCGGTCTACCAGATAATTTTTGATGGCATACCCCCGGCAGCCCTCGGGCCCGAAGCAGCAGAGCAGTCGCTTCTCCTTCTGGGTATGGGCGATGGCCGGGACCATCCGCTTTCTGCACAGGGGGCATAGAATTTCCGTATCATAGTAGGGATACCGGCAATATTCCCCATGGGGGGACCGCAATTCCAGAATGCGCTGGACCTGCCGGAAGGTGTGCCGGTCCACAATGGGCACATGGGTGTTTTGGACATAGTAGCTTGGCACGATGGAAGCGTCGTTGGGGATGCATTTGTGGGAAATGTAGTCCACGCTGATCCACTTCTGCAAATGGGAATCGCCCACATATTTTTCGTTTTGCAGCAAGAATTTCAGGCTGGTTTTGCTCCATTTGCCGCCTCTGGGGGAAGGAATATCCTGTATTTCCTCCAGGATTTCCGGGATACTGGCCCCCAGGCGGTAGCGTTCGAAGATAAATCGGACCACCCGGGCCTCCTCCGGCTGGACGGTAATGGGGCCCTTTGGTTCCTTCCGGTAGCCATAGGTGGGGGTCCAGCGGCCGATGCCCTTGGCGTAGCGCTTGCGGATGCCCCATTTCAGATTTTCGGAGATGGACCGACTTTCCTCCTGGGCAAAGGCCGCCAGGACGGTAAGCAGCATTTCCGACAGATTGGAGGCGGTGTCGATGCCTTCCTTTTCAAAATACAGCCGCACCCCCAGGGCCTGGAGTCTGCGGACGTAGGACAGGCATTCCACCGTATTCCGGGCGAACCGGGAAATGCTTTTGGTCAGGATCAGGTCGATTTTTCCCGCTTCGCAGTCTGCCATCAGATGCAAAAATTCCTTCCGCTTTTTTACGCCGGTGCCGCTGATGCCCTCGTCGGCATAGAGCCCGGCCAAGGTCCATTCCGGATGAGAAAGGACCTGTTCCCGGAAGGCCCGAAGCTGTTCTGCCAGACTGGACTGCTGGATCTCCAAATCGGTACTGACTCGGGCATATACCGCCACCCGCAGGGCGCCGGTTGGTACTACCGGCGCCAAAATCGTTTTGACTTCCATAGGCCGCCTCACTGCCAGCGGGGGTCCTGCAAAATGGCGGTTTCTTTGTCCGTCAGCTTCCGGCGGTTGGAGCGCAGAAGGCCCTGATCCATAAGGGCTTGGACCCGCTGAAATAATTCCTTGGATACCAGACCTGGGTGGTGGGCCGTGAGATAATATCGGTCCCGCTCTCCCCGGTTTTTCTTACTGTAGCGCAGGCCCCCTTTGCCCAGGGCGGTGTAGTAGCCGTCGGTGATATAGTCTCCGGTGTAGGAAAGATTTCGCAGGAGCCTTGGCAGTCGGTCCCGGTTTTGGGTCCAGGAGCCGGTGCCGCCCTCTGCTGCTTCCATCCGGTCCAGCTCCCGCCGGATCTCCTGATAGCTTGTGCCCCGGGCCGCCTGGGCGAAGGCAAATTGGACCCGTTTGGCTTCCTTTTCTTCGATCCGCCAGCGGCCCAGGCTGTCGATCCGCCGGTAGCCATAGGGCACCCGGCCGGTGGGGATCCCGGACTGGTGCCGCTTTTGGATGCTCCAGCGCATATTGCCGCCGATGCTCTCCGATTCCTCCTGGGCCAGGATCGCCAGAATGTGGAAAAACAGGGGATTGCCCCCCAGAGAATCCAGCCCCTCCTTTTGAAAGAAGACCGGGATCCCCAGGTCGGACAGCATTCTCACCGCGCTGACGCAGTCGGCTATGTTCCTGGAGAAACGGGAAATGGACTTGGTATAGACCACATCGATCTTTCCCGCCTCGCAGTCCCGCAGCAGCTGCCGGAACCGGGGCCGCCGCCGGATGCTGCGCCCGCTGCCTTGATCTGCGTAGATGTCTGCCAGTTCCAAGTCCGCGCTCTTGGAAAACAGCTCCCGATAGTATTCCTGCTGCCATAGAAGAGATCCGTCCTGCATTTCCGTCCGTGTACTTACCCGGCAATAAGCCGCCGCCCGCTTGGGGAAAGTTTCCATAGCACCTGTCTCCTTTGAAATGTAAAAATAAGACGGACCCCCGGAAAAACTGTGAATCCGTCTTATTGATTGTATTTCTATTGGAAAGAGATGTCTATAGGCTGGCAGCCTTACAAAACAAAATGGGCCACTACGGTAAACAGGGCGCTGATCAATAGTTCTGTATAATAGCTCAATCCCCGGCTCAAAACCATGCCCGGCAGCAGCAGGGCTTCCCCGAAAATGGGGTCGAAGATGGCGAGAAACAAGGTCTCGCTGATGCCCATGCCGCCGGGAAGGGGCATCATGTCTGCCGCAATGGAGATGACCGCCTGTAATAGAATAATGGTCACCGGGGAAATGCCCCGGAGTCCAAAGGCCAGGTACACAAAATAGGTGGAGGCAAACAGGAAAATGCGCTGCAAAAAGGTAATGGCAAATACCTTGCCCACCACCGCCTTGTGGGTGCCGAAAAAGGCGGCGGACTGCTCGTATTTTCCGATGGCGGCCTCGGCCCGGGCCCAAAGCTTCTCGCTTCCGTGGAGGATATGGAGCTTTTCCAACAGCTTCAGCAGCTTCCACAAAATGGATTTTGCAAGAGAGGTCTTAAATACCAACAGAAGCAGCAGCCCCACGCATACGATATTCAGCCCGATACCAAAGTAGAAGATGGGCAGAATGTCCATAAGATACTGATGCACAAAGCCTTGGCCGAAAAGAAGGATCCCCAGCCCTAAGAGCACCAGAACCGATTTATAGGTAATGGTAATGACCATCAGCACCAAGGTGGCGATGGGCAGGGGGATGTTTTTCCGGCGCATGTAGTATAGCTGCATCGGCTGGCCGCCGGAGGCGGAGGGGGTGATGCAGTTAAAGAAAAAGCCTACGGTCGAAAACAGGAAGCAGTCCCAGGGGGTCACGGAAAGCTGCTGGGTACCCAAAAGATACCGCAGGGTAACGGCCTCTCCCCAAAGGAAGAGCACCACACACCCTGCCGCAGGAAGAAGCCAGACCTTTCGCACCTCGCTGAGGGCCTGTGCCACTTCTCCCAGGTCCTCCCCGTGGAAGACCCCGTAAAGGGTCCCCACGAAGACCACCAGAAGGAACAGCACTTCCCAGATGTATTTCTTTTTATTGCCCATGGTGTCACTCCGTGATTTTGAGATTTTCCTGCGTAGGATACAACAACCTGGGCAGAAACGCAAGTGTTTTTTTGCTGCTTTTCAAATTCTTAAGAATTGACCTGCTTGTTCCAGGGGCCGTTCCGGTAGAAAATGATGGACATGACCGTGGCGATGGTCCAGCCGATGGGCCAGGCGCACCAGATGCCCAGGGTCCCGAAGGGGCCGGACAGCACCTCTGCCAGCACCACCCGGAGGATCAGGTCCGTAAAGGTGGCGATCATAAACTGTTTCATGAGACCTGCGCCCCGGAGGATGCCGTCAGATACCAGCTTGGCGGATACCACAAAGTAGAAGGGGGACAGCACCCGCAGGAACTGGATGCCCACCTGCATGGCGGTGCTGCTGGAATCATCCAGGAAAATGTACAGCAACTGCTTTCCTACAAAGAAGTACAATAGAACCAGGGGCAGGCTCAGCATCCATACCAGCTTCAGCCCCGCCCGGAAGCCCTGACGGACCCGGTCCAGCTTTTCGGCGCCGATGTTCTGGGCGGTGTAGTTGGAAATGCCGTTGCCCAGGGTGGTGAAGGAGGTGATGACCAGGTTGTTGAGCTTGACGGAAGCGGAGTATCCGGCCATGACGCTGGAGCCGAAGGTATTGATGACGCCCTGGATCACGATATTGCCGATGGAAATAAAGCTCTGCTGCAAGATGCTGGGAATGGCCACAATGGCGATTTTCTTCAGCAGCGTCCAGGAGAAAATGGCAGGCTTTTTCTCGGTCTCAATGGTCCGGAACCGGCGGAACACCACCACCACGGCCAAAACGCAGCTGACGCCCTGGCACAGGAAGGTGGCCCAGGCCACACCGGCCACGCCCATTTTGAAAGCGGTGACAAAGAGGATATCCACCGCAATGTTGGATAGGGACGAGGCGGCCAGGAAATAGAAGGGAGTCTTGGAGTCGCCCAAAGCGGAGAAGATACCGGTGGCCACATTATAGTAGAACACAAAGGGCAGGCCCAGGATGTAAATATCCAGATACAGCTTGGAGTCCGGCAGAATGTCCTCCGGGGTGTGGATCAGCCGCAGCAGGTCCGTGCACCACAGGGTGCCTACCAGCATCAGAAGCAAGCATACCACGCCGCTGGAAAGGAGGGTAGTGTATACGGCGGTCTTCAGGTCCGCCATTTTCTTGGCGCCAAAGAGCTGGGAGACGATGACGGAGCAGCCGATGTTGCAGCCAAAGGCAAAGGCGATAAAGATCAGGGTGATCTCGTAGCTGTTGCCTACGGCGGCCAGGGCGCTTTCGCCTACGAATTTACCGGCCACAAAGCTGTCGGCCAGGTTGTAAAGCTGCTGGAAGATGATGCTGCCAAACAGCGGCAGGCAGAATTTCCACAGCACCGATTCGGGCTTCCCGACGGTCAGATCCTTATTCATGACAGCTTACCCCCAGCTTCTTTTCCAGCAGATACACAATGGCATCGGCGCAGCCCTGGGTGCCCAGGGTACTGGTGGAGAGCATGGCGTCGTAGCTTTCCGGCTTGCCCCACTCGGTCATGGCATAGAAGTTAAAATACCGGCGGCGCATTCTGTTGATCTTTTCCATCCGCTCCCGGGCGGCCTTTTCCGTCAACCCGTTCCGGGCGGCGATGCGGTCCACGCAGTCGCTTTCCTTGCCGTACAGGAAGACGGACAGCACATTGGGCTTCTTGGCGAGAATTGCCGAAGCACACCTGCCGATAATGACGGAACTCTCCCGGCCGGAAATGGCCTGGATGGCAGCCGTTTCGGCGTTATAGGCATGGTCCCCGGCAAAATAGAAGATGCCGGACATATCCGCCGTATCGGCAAAGCAGTTGCCGCTGAAAGGCAGGATCACGTCTTTCAGGTTTTCGTCGTTCCGCTTCAGGTATTCCTCGTCCATGCCGCTTTTTCTGGCAGCCTCCTGGATGAGCAGCTTATCGTAGCAGGTGACCCCCAGCTTTTTGGCAACCAGTTCGCCTACTTCCCGGCCGCCGCTGCCATATTGCCGGCCGATACAGATGGTGTAATTTTCCATTTTCTTGTTCCTCCCGGAATCATTGATTTTCCAAAACGGGTATAGTATAATGCGGAGTAAGCAATATGTAAAATCAATTGTTGATATCGCGAATATAAATATTTGATATAGAGGAGGCCAACCATGCTTGCATCCATGGACCATTACCGCATTTTTTACCAGGTCGCCCGGTGCGGGAACATCACCCAGGCGGCGGCAGCCCTATATAACAGCCAGCCCAACGTGACCCACAGCATCAAGTGCCTGGAGGAGGCCCTGGGCTGCACCCTGTTCCTGCGGTCCAACAAAGGAGTCCGGCTGACCCCGGAGGGGGAGCTGCTTTTTTCCCATGTGGCTCCGGCTATGGAGCATCTGGCCCGGGGAGAGGAGGAGCTGCTGCTGGAAACCAGGCTGCGTACCGGCAGCGTATCCATCGGCGCCAGCGAGGTGGCATTGCGGTGCCTGCTTTTGCCGGTGCTGCGGAAGTTCCGGCTGGAATTCCCGGGGATCCAGGTCCGGGTCACCAATCATTCCACCCCTCAGGCCATCCGGGCTTTGGAAGAGGAGCTGGTGGACCTGGCGGTGGTGACCACCCCCGCCGAGCCGGGAAAGGACATCCAAAAAACGGACCTGCGGCAGTTTCGGGAGACGGCGGTGTGCAGCCCCGGGTTAGGGCTGTTTCCGGCAAGGCCCATCACATTGGAGGAGCTTTCCCAGTATCCGCTTATCTCCCTGGGCCGGGACACAACGAGCTACCGGCTGTACGAAAACTGGTTCCATGAAAACGGATTGCCCTTCCACCCGGACATTGAGGCGGCCACGGCGGACCAGATCCTGCCCCTGGTAAAGCATGATTTAGGGCTGGGCTTTGTGCCGGAGGCCTTTCTGGAGAATGATACATTTGGCCTGCGCCGCATTTCCTTACAGGTCCCGCCCCCCTTGCGCAGCATCTGCTTGCTCCGGCGGTCGGACCGGTCCCTGCGTCCGGCGGCCAGGAAGTTTTTGGAGCTTCTGGAAGCGGCGGCGGTGCCGGGGGACGAAAATTCCGGTGTGTAAAAATGAAAAAATCGATACTTTTATACCGCTTTCCTCAAAAACGAGGAAATAGAATGGCTAAAATCCTTCCTTTTGTGCATACTGCTGTTAAAACGCGCCATTTGCTTCCTGTTTTTGCGGATTGACAAGACGACAAACTTCCTGTAGAATGGGGAGCGGCTCCCGGGGGTTCGCCTCCGCAAACAGGAGTCAAATGTATACATACAAGGAGAAAGGAAAAATGAAGAAAAACAAAAGTCTTGCGGCTCTGCTTCTGGCCGGCGCTCTGCTTCTGACCGCCTGCGGCACTGCAGCCCCCGCTGAGACCACCGCGGCTGAGACCAACGCCGCTTCCGGCGTTTCCGGTACCTTTACCGGCACTGCCAAGGGCATGGGCGGCGACGTGACCGTTACCCTGACCCTGACCGACAACGTCATCACCGACTGCACCGCCGTCGGCGACAGCGAGACCCCGGGCATCGGCTCCGTGGTCATCGAGCAGTTCCCTGCTCAGGTCGTGGAGGGCAACACCATCAACATTGATGGCATCAGCGGCGCCACCGTTACCTCTACCGCTTTCCTGGATGCCGCCAAGGCCGCTCTGACCGAGGCCGGTGTAAACCCCGACGACTACATGACCAAGCTGGAGAACACCGCCGGCGGCGAAGTCAGCTATGAGGCTGACGTGGCCGTGGTCGGTGCCGGCGGCGCCGGTATGGCCGCTGCCATGACCGCTGCGGATGCCGGTAAGAAGGTCATCATTCTGGAGAGCCAGGCCATGGTCGGCGGCAACTCCGCCCGGTCCACCGGCGGCATGAACGCTGCCAAGACCGTCTACCAGGACGAGAACGAATTCGGCGAGTCCGCCGGTGTGGAGAAGACCCTGAAGAGCGCTGCCGACAACTATGCCGACAACGAGACCATCACCGCTCTGGCCAAGACCGTTGCCGAGCAGTGGGCCGAGTACCAGGCCAACCCCGTGGGCTACTTCGACAGCGTGGAGCTGATGGAGCTGGACACCATGGTGGGCGGTAAGGGCATCAACAACCCTGAGCTGGTCAAGACCCTGTGCGAAAACACCGCTTCCGCCATTGACTGGCTGGATGAGAACGGCATGTCCCTGCACAATGTTTCCAGCTTCGGCGGCGCTTCCGTCAAGCGGATCCACCGTCCTGTCAACGAAGAGGGCAAGGTCGTCTCCGTTGGCGCTTACCTGATCCCCCTGATGCAGAAGAACTGCGAGGACCGGGGCATTGAGATCGTTCTGAACACCACTGTCGATACCATTCTGACCGACGCCAACGGCGCTGCCGTAGGCGTTTCCGGCACCGACAAGGACGGTAATGCCGTTACCGTCAATGCCAAGAGCGTGGTTCTGGCCACCGGCGGCTTCGGCGCCAACCTGGACATGGTCACCTCCTACAAGCCTGAGCTGGCCGGCTTTATGACCACCAACGCTGCCGGTGCCCAGGGCCAGGGCATTGCCATGGCTACTGCCGTGGGCGCTGCCACCGTGGACATGAACCAGATCCAGATCCATCCCACCGTGGAAGCCAACACCGCTTCCCTGATCACCGAAGGCCTCCGGGGCGACGGCGCCGTGCTGATCAACGCCAACGGCGAGCGGTTCATCGACGAAGTCGGTACCCGTGACGTGGTTTCCGCCGCTGAGATTGCCCAGCCCGGCAGCTTCAGCTGGCTGATCGTGGACCAGGCCATGGTAGACGCTTCCAGCGTCATCCAGGGCTACATCACCAAGGGCTTCACCAAGACCGGCGCCACCTACGAGGAGCTGGCCAAGGAGATCGAAGTGGATCCTGCCACCTTCGCTGCCACCATGGAGACCTGGAACGGCTACGTAGAGGCCAAGAACGACCCCGACTTTGGCCGTACCAGCTTTGCCAATCCTCTGAACAACGCTCCCTACTACGCCATTAAGGTCACTGCCGGTGTGCACCACACCATGGGCGGCGTTGTGATCAACAGCAACACCGAGGTCCTGAAGGAAGACGGTTCCGTCATCCCCGGCCTGTTCGCTGCCGGTGAGGTCACCGGAGGCGTCCACGGTGCCAACCGTCTGGGCGGTACCGCCGTTGCCGACTTTGTGGTCTTCGGCCGCATCGCCGGTACCAGCGCCGCTGCTTACGCCGGTTAATTGTAAATTCCCCTTTTGCCGCTGCGGGCTTGCCCGCGGCGGCATTTTTGTTTTGGGCGGCCTGCGCTGTCGGCGTTCCAGGCACAAAAAAACCGTGTATCCATTGGGTCATTCCCTTTTGGATACACGGTTTTCTGTTTGGCTTTTTTTACACCGTAAAGAACCTGGAGAATACCACCTCCGCGGCGGACAGCACCCCCAGGTTGGGGTTCTGGGCCACAGGGGCAATGTGCAGATTGAACTTGTTCCGAAACAATGCCTTGGCGCTGATCTCCCGCTTGAGCCGCTGGGCAAGCAGCTCATACCGGCAGCAGATGTCTCCGGCCAGGTAAATGCTGTCCAGCGGGATCAGGTTCAGCAGATTGACCAGGCCTGCGGACAGATACAGGGCTTCCTGATCCAATAGCTTCCGGGCTTCCGGGTCTGTATCGGCGTGGGCCACCAGCTCCGCCCAGCTGCGGAAGGGGGAGCCATCCAGCAGTGCGGGAATGGAGGCATAGGTTTCCAGGCAGCCTCGGTTTCCGCATACGCATTGCCGGCCGTCGAAACGGATGGTCGTATGGCCCAGCTCTCCTGTAAAGTTGCCGAAGTTTCCCAGCAGCCGTCCGCCGGACATAATGGACGCACCGATACCGATATCGATAAACAGCAGCATAAAGTTCCGGCTTTGGCCCAATTCCAGCTGATGCAGCGCCATGGCACAGACATCGTGCTCCAAATAAGCAGGCAGATGCAGGGCATCGGACAGAAGCTTACCGATCTCTACCCCGTGCCAGCGTTCAAACCGGGGCGGGTTCAGGATCCGTCCCCCGGCCCGGTCCAAGGGGCCGGGGGAACTGATGCCGATGCCCAGCACCTTGTCCCGGCCTACGGTTTCCAGAAGGGCTTCCAGCTCGGCGGTGATCGCGGCGACCATGTGGTCTTGGTCCGGAATGGCTTTGCATTGCAATAGATTCCCTGCCATATCGCACAGGCCCACGGTACAGCCCTTTCTGGCAAGGTCTACAGCCAAGGCATAGTATCGGTCTGCCCGCAGGGTCAAGGGGGTGGCACTGCGGCCCCGGCCAACGGATTGAGGCGCCAGCTCGGTAATGAATCCCGCATTCAAAAGCTCCTCTACGATCAGAGAGGACCCCGCCCGGGTCAGTCCGGTGGCTCTGGCCAGCTCGGCTCTGCTCATGGTCTGCCGTCGCAGGATCCGAAGGATCGCCTTTTGATTGTATTCCTTTGTATAGTCTGCGTTGCGAGGTTTTTGTGCCATCTTCCACGAACCGCTTTCTTTCAAGATGAATCTATTATACGGGTTCTGAGTGCCATTGTCAATTGAATCGCAGACCCCGTTATACGGCAAAAGGGAGCGCCCTCTGCGGGCACTCCCTTGGAAATGTGTATTTTGACGATCACTGCATCGCGCGCAAAACAGCTTCCTTTTCCGGAATGCTGGGGATCCCTCCCGGGTGCTCGGTGGAGAGGCTGGCTGCTGTGGCGGAAAAGGCGCCGATGTAGGCCAGGTCCTCTTCGGTAAGCTCCGAAAGGCCTTTGCCCAGCTCCAGAAATCTTGCCATGGCGCTGCCGCCAAAAATATCTCCGGCACCGGTGGTATCGATGGGATGGACCTTGGGGCATCTGCCAAGGTAGGATGCACGCTTTGTTTTCAGCAGGCATCCATCCGGCCCCAGGGTCACCATCGCCAGAGTGACCCCAAATTCGTTTAGCAGCTTATCTGCTCCTTCCTCCGGGGAGCAGCCCCAGAGGAATTCCACCTCGTTGTCGCTGATCTTTACCACATCTGCCTGCCGGAGGCTCCACAGGATCTGCTCCTTGGCTTTTTTCTCCGTTTTCCACAGGGGCAGCCGCAGGTTGGGGTCGCAGCTGATGAGCTTCCCTTTTTCTTTGGCGTAGGCCACCGCCTTTTGGGTGGTGGTACGGGCGGGTTCATCCGTCAGACTCAGGGTCCCAAAATGGAAGACCTTGGCCTCGTCAATGAGGGCCTTGTCGATCTCCTCCCACCGCAGCTGGGTATCCGCGCCGGGCTTTCTGGCAAAGGAGAAGGAGCGGTCCCCGGATGCATCAAAGGTCACAAAAGCAAGGGTGGTAAATACGCTGTCGTCCACCAGGATCCCCTTGGTTTCGATCCCGGCATCTTTCAGAGTGGACAGCAGCAGGCGGCCAAAGGCATCCTGGCCGACCTTGCCCAGAAAAGCGGCCTTTTTCCCGTAGGCGTTCAGGGCGGCCAGAAAGTTTCCGGGGGCGCCGCCGGGGTTGGCGGCCATGGTGGGGTAGCCGTTATCATCGGTGGATTTTGCGGCAAAGTCGATGAGCAGTTCCCCCAGGGCAACAACATCAGTCATGGGAAGCGCCTCCTGTCAGTCCTTTGCTACAGGATATTCTGTGCAAAGCAGGCGATAGGGAGGCTCATCCTCTTCAATGGCAGGGAAGCGGCCCATAGGCGGATTGAACCGGTTGTCAATGCTGTCGTCGTTGCACTGGCTGACTTCGCCCAGCAGCACATTGCCTGTACCGGGCTCGACCTCAAAATCGTGGTACAGCCCCTGGGTGATATAAATGCTTTCGCCGGGGGTCAGGCGGATCTGGGTGCCCGCGGGGACCGTATAGGCCCGGCCGTCGGTATGGACCGTTACATCGGAAACATAGTCGATCTCCTCCTCCGGAGTGGAATTGTATACCCGGATCAGGACGTTTCCGCCGCCCCGGTTGATGATGTCCTCGGTTTTGTACCAGTGGAAATGATTGGGGGAATACTGGCCCTCCTTTAAAAAGAGCAGCTTTTCGGCGTAGACCTTGGGATACTTTTCCTTCATGGTCTGGCTGCCGTTGCGGATGGTGATGAGGGAAAAACCGATCTTATCAAAATTTCCCTGGCCGTAGTCCGTAATATCCCAGCCCAGGCAGCAATCCCGGACCTCGTCGTATTCATGGCCTTTTGTCTGCCACTCCTCCGGGGTGAAGCTGCAGAAGGGGGGCAGATAGCAGCAATACTTTTTGCACATGGCTTCCAGCTCACGAAGAGCCTTGTTGATTTCGGAACGTTTCATGTTGGATCCTCCTTTGATCAAATCAGCTTCCGGAGGAGGCAAAAATCAGCCTCCAACCATGTTGGTTATATTATAGCACACTTTTTCGGAATTGGGAAATCGGCGCTTTTATTTTCAAAATTTACCTGGTCAGGATCACCCCTTGCTCCACGCCTGCCAGCGGGTATTGGGCTATGGAAAACAGCGGATCCAGTACATTGTGGAATGTTATTTTGCATACAGTTTTTTATTTCCTGTTCTTTGGGGAGTGCGTTTGAAAAATTTGACATTTGGCGTTTTCTTTCGTATAATGAAATCAAGAAAGTTAGTCTAGGCTAACTTAGAAAGATGACACCGTAAGGAGTGGTAGAACATGTCATTTCTGGAGAATACAAAAAAGCCCACCGGATTTGGTGGAGAGCTCATGGTAGACCTGATGAATTTGTGCCATAGGCCCCTGGCCAATTGGGGGATGAATTTTCTGCCCCTTTCCGAGGACGCCAAGGTGCTGGACTGCGGCTGCGGTGGAGGGGCAAACATCAAAAAGCTGCTGAAAAAGTGTCCGAAAGGGACTGTCAAAGGCTTCGACGATTCCTCCGTCAGTGTGGAAAAGGCCAGAACCCTCAACGATGAAGCCATCCGGGAGGGGCGCTGCGTGGTATGGCAGGGCAGCGTAGAGAGCATCATTTTTGCCAAGAACTGGTTTGATGCCGTCACCGCTTTTGAGACCGTTTATTTCTGGCCGGACCTTACGAAATGCTTTTATGAGGTCCACCGGGTCTTGAAACCAGGCGGTACCTTTCTCATTTGCAACGAGTGCGGAGATACGGCTTCCGGAGAGAAATGGGCAAAGCGCATCCCCGGTATGACCGTCTACACGGACGCCCAACTAAAAGCCTTTTTGGAGCGGGCCGGATTCCATAAAATCGAGGTCCACCAAAATAAGAACGGCTGGATCTGCGTGACAGCACAAAAGTAAACGCCGTCCCCTTTCCTGTCGGTGGACAGAGCGCACCGTAAAAAAGCACCCGCTGCGAAGCAGGTGCTTTTTTGCATGGTGCAAATATGGATCGCGGATTTGATTTTCGGGGAGATTCCCTGCCGTTTTACGATCAAGCTAATCGCAAGTCCCGTCTTATTTTTTCTCATCCAGCAGCATGACCCCCTGGGGCGGGTTGCGGTCGATGCTCAAATTGCATTTTTGAGAAAGCTCAGAAATTCTTCCGCCGCCGGGGAGCTGATCTGATCTTTTTTCCACGCCAGCACGGTCCCGCTTTCCAGGGTGGGAGAAAAGGGCACAAAGGTCAGGCAGTGGTAGCTGTAGTCCAGATCAAAGCAGGTTGCCACCCCCAGGCCGTTTTTTACCATGTTGGCCGCATTCAGCACCAGATTGAATCTTGCCACAATGGTGACCTTTTCAAAGGAATCGCCGAACCAGCTTTCCAGCTCGTGGAGCACCACATCCCGGCCGCTTATAAGGAGTGGAACGCTTGTCAGGTCCTCGGGGGTCACATAGGGCTTTTTTGCCAGCGGATGGTCATCCGGGATAAGGATGCCCCACCGATCCTTCTTCGGGGTCCGCAGGAATGCGTACCGCCCTACATCTACCGGCTCGGTCAGTAGCCCGATATCCAATAATCCCTTTTCCATCCGCTCCTTGATGTCGTCGGCGTTGGCGCTGTGGATCCGGAATTGCACCTGGGGATGGCGCTCCCGGAAGGCCTTTATGTTCTGGGAAAGAAAGGTCATGGCAACGGATTCCCCGCAGCCGATGGCAATTTCGCCGGTCAGCTCCGCTTCACTATGCCGCAGTTCCTTCTCCGCCTTATCCGCCAATTCCACGATCTCCTGGGCCCGGCGGCGCAGCAGCATGCCGTCCTCCGTCAGGATCACCCGATATTGCCCGCGGTGAAACAGCTTTACGCCCAGCTCCTGCTCCAATTGCATGAGCTGGCGGGAAAGAGTAGGCTGGGTCACATGGAGCAGCGCCGCCGCTTTTGTAATACTTTCCTCCCGCGCCACAGCAAGGAAGTAGCGCAAAACACGTAATTCCATAGAAAACACCTCTTGCTTATCATAATGAGAACGGCACTTTTTTGCAAGAGGAAGAGATATAAAAGCGGGGCAGTTGCATGGGTTCCCAATGTATGAACAGTCCGACAAATGGGGAGTTGTGGAGACGATCTGTCATTGCGAGACAGTCCGCAGACTGTCGTGGCAATCCCCCGGATGAAGTAAAAGCCCACCGCCTCTGAGTCCCTTCCCCTCTCCCAGCTTGGAGGGTGTCCACCGCAGTGGGCGGGTGTGGTTGGAAAGGTTCGACATTTTGAGCCGTTGGATGAATGGTATCTCTAAAATATGCCCTTATTTTCTCAACAAACCTATCCATTATCGTACTGTGTTCCCAACCACACCCGGCCTGCGGGTCACCCTCTCCAGGCTTGGGAAGGTTCTCAGGAGTTTGTAGCCTGTCCCTTTCAACCGGGGGATTGCCACACCAGTCTGCGGACTGGTTCGCAATGACAAGTCGCCCCCACAAATCCTTATTTTGGGAAGCCCTTATTTATGTTCACCGAATGAAAGTGGGTTCGAGTCCCGTTGCTATTTCCGACCAATAAAAAAGAGCCCCGAAGGGCTCATTTTTATTGGTGCGGGCAACAGGACTCGAACCTGCACGCTTTTGGCAGTGGAACCTAAATCCACCGAGTCTACCAATTCCACCATGCCCGCGTTAGAACAGGGTGATTTTATCACATAGGTGCGCCTTTGTCAACGAACCGTCGGCAGAAATATTTTTAAAGTACTATGCTGCCAGTTAATTGTTTTTCCGGCCCAGCGTGGTATACTAGACAAAACCGCCCCCGGTGCCTACTTGGTCAGCGGCAGTCGGAGGCAGGCGCGTTTTTGTTTTCGGCGGGGATCCGGGGTGGTGTTCAGGAAGTAGTCGGCCGATACATTGTAGAGTTTGCATAGGGCGATCAGATGCCGCAGGGGCATTTCGTTGGCGCCCCGTTCGTAGCGGGCGTACATGGTTTGTGAAGTGCCCAGATATTGGGCAACCTGCTTTTGGGTCAGGTCGTTGTCCTCCCGCAGTCCCCGAAGGCGGTCCAGGAAGGTATCCATGGGTTCAACTCCTATATGTATATAATGGGATGTCCCCTCAGTTTAGCAAAGTAAAGATATTTACTATTGACTTTAGTACATATCTTTACTATAATTGATGCAATGCGGCACTTTTACCAACTTTGTTGGCGATAATGTGCATGCAATTGCCGCAGAGTATCAGCCCTTTCCCGGCGCGTCTCTGCCCGATGGTCCGGGAGCTGGTCCGAAGCCAGGCGTCCGGCGGGCGTCTGGCTTTTTTGGTACCCGGAAGGCGGAGGGCTCTGTTTTTCGGCGATTTTTTTAAAAAGCGCCAATGTTCGTCAAAATGGATAGAAAATCTATTTTGGTGAAGTTTAAATGTGCCATAAATTTCACTTTTAGAAAATTCCCTGCCGAAAAATGCTGAAATATTGTGGCTGAAGTTGTACAATTTGCAGATAAGCAATGGAAGAAGATATTTTTCTTGAATTATCTGTAAAAGATGGTATAATATCATCGTATGTAAAAATGGAAAAATAGGTGGATTGGAGAAAAAGAAATGTTTAACAGCCAGCAGAAACGTCAGGCGCTGATGACTTTGTTCAGCGCGGTACTGGCATTGGCCAACGGTGCATTGTTTGCCCTTGTCTGGTACAGGTACTACAAAATGAAGATGTATATCTTCCCCTTCTTTGCCAAGGGCGACGTGATCGTGATCTTCCTGTACACGGCCCTTTACTGTGTGTTTGCCCAGCTCTACGGCGGGTTTGAAGTGACCTTCCACGGCGCCGGGGAGCTGACCTATTCCCACGCGGTCTCCGCGGTGCTCAGCGCGGCGATGATGTACCTGGTGACGGCGCTGCTGATGCGGGCGGTGCCCAGTGTGCTTCCCATGCTGGGGCTGATCGTCGTATCGATCATTGTAGGCGGCCTGTGGGCCTGGTGCGTCAAGAAGCTGACGGCCAGGCTGCTGGCGGCCCGGTCCGTTCTTTTGATCTACGAGAACCACGACGCCCGGGAGGACGGCGAGTCCATCCTGAAGAGCCTGCCCGGGGTCTTCAAGTTCCTGGGCTCCGTAGATGCCTCCCAGGGGGCGGAAGCGCTGGAAAAGGAGATCGAGACCCGGGGCGCCCGGGCGGTGATGCTCTGCGGCATCCCCTCCAGCCTGCGCAACGACCTGGTAAAGTATTGCATCGACCACGGCATCGAGGCCTACGTCCGGCCCAACATCGGCGACTTCCTTATTAAGGGCGCCCGCTCCCTGCAGCTGGACAACCTGCCCGTGCTCCTGTGCCACCGGGCCAGCCCCTCCATTGGCTACCTGGCCATCAAGCGGCTGATGGACATCGTTCTGAGCCTCATCGCCCTGGTGGTGTTCAGCCCCTTTATGATCGTAACGGCCATTGCCATCAAGGCCTACGACCACGGCCCCATCCTGTATAAACAGGTGCGGCTGACCAAGGACCGGAAGGAATTTTATGTATACAAGTTCCGCAGCATGAAGGTAGACGCGGAGAAAGACGGCGTGGCCCGGTTAGCCCAGACCAACGACGACCGCATCACCCCCGTGGGCAAGATCATCCGGATGCTCCGCATCGATGAGATGCCCCAGCTGTTCTGCATTCTGCTGGGTGATATGACCATCGTCGGCCCCCGGCCGGAGCGGCCCTCCATCGCGGCCCAGTACGAAAAGGATTTCCCGGAATTCGCCCTGCGCCTCCAGGCCAAAGCCGGCCTGACGGGCCTGGCCCAGGTGTACGGCAAATACAACACCACCCCCTATAACAAGCTGCAGATGGACCTGCAGTACATCGGCTCCATGGGCCTTGTTACCGATTTGAAGATTATTTTTGCAACTGTGAAGATCCTGTTTATGCCAGAGTCCACAGAGGGCGTCAGCGAAGGGCAGACTACTGCCATGAGCGACAAAAAGTGATGGCTGTATAGCTTGATTTTGTAGCGATATAGACAAAAATCAGGTGAAAATCCGCGAGATGTGGCATCA
>JBNMHR010000042.1:0-17191 GCA_050872865.1 Faecousia sp.
GCCACGGCAGTGTGCGCACTGCCTCGCAATGACAGATCCACAACTCCCCATTTGTCGAACCGCTAATACATACACTCGTAAGCTCACACAATCGTCCCGCTTCTCGCCTCGCAAAAAATCCCCCCAAGCGCTTGCTTGGGGGGATGGACTCTATCTGTGTGGGCCACAGTTGGGGTCCTGTAAGCTTACTTTACGAGCTTCTTGAACTCGTCGTAAACGAACTGGACCTTGGGTCCGATGATGACCTGCACGGAGGTCTTGCCCGGACGGATGACGCCGGCGGCACCGGAGGCCTTGATCTTAGCCTCGTTGACCAGCAGACGGTCCTTTACTTCCAGACGCAGACGGGTGATGCAGTGATCGACGGAGGCAACGTTGTCCTTGCCGCCCAGGCCTTCCAGGATGACGGAAGCCATAGCGGTGTAGTCGTTGTTGGCCAGCTCGATCTTCATTTCGCCTTCCTGGTCGTCTTCACGGCCGGGGGTCTTCAGATCCCACTTCTTGATGGCGAAGTAGAACACGGCAAAGAACACCACGAAGGCAGCGATGCCCATGGGGATGATCAGCCAGGTCTTAGCGGCTGCGGGCAGGGAAGCGGAGAACAGCAGGTCGGTAGCACCGGCGGAGAAGCAGAAGCCGGCACGGAAGCCCAGGCCTACGGTGATGGCGGCGAAAATGCCGTACAGAGCAGCGTAAACAACGTACAGGGGGAATGCCAGGAACATGAAAGCGAACTCGAAGGGCTCGGTAACGCCGCACAGGAAAGCGCAGACAGCGGCAGAGCCCACCAGGCCGATGGCGGCCTTCTTCTTGTTGGACTTGGCGGTAACGATCATAGCGGTGGCGGCACCGGGGATACCGAACATCATGCAGGGGAAGAAGCCGGCCATGTAGGAGCCCACGGACCAGTTGATGAGGGTGCCGTTGGCCATGGTGTCGCCCTGGACCAGACCGTTCCAGTAGGCGGTCAGGTCGCCCAGGCCGATGGTATCAAACCAGAACACGTTGTTCAGAGCGTGATGCAGGCCGGTGGGGATCAGCAGACGGTTCAGGAAGGCGTACAGGCCAACACCGACAACGCCCAGACCCTTGATGCCGTTGCCCACGGCAACCAGAGCGCCGAAGACCACGGGCCATACGAACAGCAGGATGGCGGAAACGATGATGGAGACAATGCCGGTGACGATGGCGACGGAGCGCTTGCCGGAGAAGAAGGCCAGCACGTCAGGCAGCTTGGTGCTCTTGAACTTGTTGTAGCAGGTAGCACCGATGATACCGGCCAGGATGCCGGTGAAGGGGTTGGCGATCTTGGAGAAGGCCACGGTGTTGACTTCGGAAGCCATCATACCCGGGGCAATGACGCTGACAACACCGGTGGACAAAAGGTTCGTGATCATCAGCCAGGAGACCAGGCCTGCCAGACCGGCAGTGCCGTCGCTCTCATCAGCCAGACCCACGGCCACGCCGATGGCAAACAGAATTGCCATGTTGTCGATCAGGGCGCCGCCTGCTTTGACCAGGAAGAAGCCCAGAACATAAGCAAAGCCTTCAGTGGCGCCGGCAGCGCCCATGACGGCGGGAGCCAGGGCGTAGCCCAGACCCATCAGAATGCCGCAGATAGGAAGCACAGCGACAGGCAGCATCAGAGCCTTGCCGAGCTTCTGCAGAGATTTCATCATAAAGAAAATCCTCCTTCGATTCTTCTTTTCGCCTCCGGAAAACCCGGAAGCATGCCTATCATTAAGACCGTCGGCCCACAACGGTCTTTATGGCCTAAAATTTACTTGCCCAGCTTGATGACCACATCACCGGCGGCCACATCCTGGCCGGTAACGGTCTCAAACTTGGTGTACTCGTCGCTGTTGCAGATGAGCACGGGGGTGATGGGGTTCAGGCCCTTCGCCTTCAGGACCTCCAGGTCCACCTCGATGAGCAGGTCGCCCTTTTTGACCCTCTGCTCGTTCTGAGCGTGGATGGTAAAGCCCTCGCCCTTCAGGCCCACGGTCTCCAGACCCACATGGACCAGAACCTCGGCGCCGTTGTCGGCGGTCATGCTCACGGCGTGGCCGGTATCAAACATGACGCTGATGGTGCCGTCGCAGGGGGCATAGACCTTTCCGTCGCTGGGGATGATGGCAATGCCCTTACCCAGCATGCCGGAGGAGAAGGTGGGGTCCGGGACCTCGGTCACGTCCACGGCCTTACCGGCTACCGGTGCGTAAATCTCATTGGCAGGTGCTTCCTTTGCGCCGCCAAAGAGCTTTGAAAAAATTCCCATGGTGATTCATTCCTTTCTCTCCGCCGGAAACAAATCCACGAAAAAAGCACCTATCTGGCGTATGCTTCAGATCGGCGCTGGCGTCCTTGCCTTCCTTTCCCGAGGGTAGTTGATGTGCGGCGGAATTATCAATTTCACCACTAAGGTACCACACTGTTCATAATAAGTCAACAATTATAAAAGCATAAAATAACTTTTTGGAGACTCCTCTAAATTTTTATCAAATTTTTTGCTATTTTGTCCATGTTTTTGAAAAGGCATCTTCGTGCACCCTGCTGTGTTTCCCCCTTGTTTCGTCAATTCCTTTGTCCTATTTTCCCATAATCCCCGGTTCTTTTACATCTGTCCGTCAGCTGTGACCAAACAGCTGCGTATTGTTTTCAAAACTGCATTTATCATTTTATCTTCTCCTTTCCCATTTTTTACCACCGCTTGACAGGGGTTTCGGGGATGGTGTAAAATATAGAAAAAAAATCGGAGGTCCCTATGGACGAGATACTTTCTGCCCTGCCCCGGGTGCTGCCGGGGTGGTACGAAGAAAACAAGCGCATGCTCCCCTGGCGGCAGACCCGGGACCCCTATAAAATCTGGGTATCGGAGATCATGCTCCAGCAGACCCGGGTGGAGGCGGTGAAGGGCTACTACAGCCGCTTTTTAGCCGCCCTTCCCACGGTGGAGGCCCTGGCCGCCTGTGATGACGACACCCTGCACAAGCTTTGGGAGGGCCTGGGCTACTACAGCCGGGTGCGGAACCTGAAAAAATGCGCTCAGGTGCTGTGCCAGAACTATCACGGCGTGTTTCCAAAGGACCATGACCGGATCCTGGCCCTTCCCGGCATCGGACCCTATACCGCCGGAGCAATCTCTTCCATTGCCTTTGACCTGCCTACCCCGGCGGTGGACGGAAACGTATTGCGGCTTCTCTCCCGGCTTCGGGATGACCATCGGCCCATCGATGACCCCAAGGTCCGGGTGGAGGTCACGGAAGCCCTATCGGAAGTTTACCCCAAGGAGGCCGGGGCCTTTACCCAAGCCCTCATGGAGCTGGGAGCCACCCTCTGCGGCCCCAATCGGGAACCTCAATGCGACGGCTGCCCCTGCAAAGAATTCTGTTTGGGATATTTACACGGCACCGCCGCCGGACTTCCAAAAAAAGCCCAAAAAAAGCCCAAACGGCTGGAAGAAAAAACCGTGTTTATTCTCCGTTGTGCCGACCGATACGCCCTGCGGAAGCGGGAAAATAAGGGGCTTTTGGCCGGGCTCTGGGAGTTTCCGAATATGGAAGGTATTTTAGAGCCCCAGCAGGCCCTGGCGCAGCTGGAAAAATTCGGCTTGGTGCCAAGGCAACTGGAAAAGGCTGTCCGCCGGAAGCACATTTTTACCCACATCATCTGGGATATGCAGGGAATCTATACCGAGGTAGAGAATATATCCCAGAATTTTATATGGATGACGGCAGAAGAAATAGAAGCGTCTGCCGCCCTGCCCACCGCTTTCAGACTCTTTTGGGAGGAGGAACATCATGTTTGACTATCACATTCACTCCATCGTCTCCTTCGACGGCCACGATTCCGGCCTGGCCCTGGCTACCGCCGCCAAGGAAAAGGGCCTGCAGGAGATCT
This sequence comes from Faecousia sp., assembly GCA_050872865.1. GTDB lineage: Bacteria > Bacillota > Clostridia > Oscillospirales > Oscillospiraceae > Faecousia. Next base: position 3,901 of record JBNMHR010000042.1, read on the forward strand.
GCTTTACGGACCATGTGGATTTTGACCCCCTGGCCGTGACCCAGACCATGGTTTTCGATGTCAACGCCTATAACAAAGAATACGACCGTCTGGAGGTCCCGGGCCTGAAAATTCGCCGGGGCATGGAGTTTGGCCTGCTGGAAAACAACCAGTCCCTGCTGCTGCAGCGGCTGAGCCAGCGGCACTACGATTTCGTATTGGGCAGCGTCCACTTTGTCAAAGGCCTGGATGTGTATTTTAAGGAATACTGGCAGGGAAAGATCCCCGGGGATGCCCAGCGGGAATTTCTGGAAGAGACCTTGAAGCGGGTCAAAGTCCACGAGGATTACGACGTGCTGGCCCACCTGACCTTTTTAATGAAGTCCCCCTTCAATCCCACCCGGTCTCCCCTGGAATACGCCGCCCACCGGGAGGTGCTGGATGAGATTTTAAAAACCCTGGCCGATAAGGGCAAGGGCTTGGAAATGAATACCAGCGGCGTGGACCGCAGCGTGGGGTATCTTCCCACGGTGGACTTTTTCAAGCGCTTTAAGGAGCTTGGCGGTGAGATCGTCACCGTCGGCAGCGACGCCCACCGGTGCGACCGGGTGGGGCAGTATTGCCGGGAGGCCGCCGGGATGCTGGCCGATATTTTCGGCTACGTTTGCACCTTTGAAAACCGGCAGCCCATATTCCACAAATTGAAGTAATTTTTCTTGTTGGAAATACACAGTTTGTTCGTCTTCTGCGGCCGATTGCATTCAGCACACATACATATTTCCCCGGGATTCTTGACAAAGAACCCCGGGGATACTATACTATTCTGGTCTATTTTACATTATAAGGAATTGATGCCATGATTATCAAGTGGGACATCACCATCCCCCAGCTTTCCGGGGACCAGGTGCGCAGAGCTTATGTGTACCTGCCCAAAAGCTACGAGGAGGACCCGGACCGGCGCTACCCCGTTATGTATCTCTTCGACGGACACAATGTGTTCTTTGATGAGGACGCCACCTTCGGTACCTCCTGGGGAATGTACGACTATATGGAGAAAAGCAGCAAGGACCTGATCCTGGTGGGCATCGAATGTAACCGGGAGGGGGACGGCCGCCTGCGGGAGTATTCCCCGGTGACCTTCGAAAATTCCGAGCTGGGGAAGATCAAGGGCGAGGGCAAGCGCTATATGCACTGGCTCATCAAAGACCTGAAGCCCTACATTGACGAAACCTACCGGACCCTGCCGGACCGGGAGAACACCATGATCTGCGGCTCCAGCATGGGCGGCCTCATGGCGCTCTACGCCGTGACCACCTTTAACCACATCTTCCAGCGGGCCGCCTGCCTGAGCCCCAGCCTCTGGGTGGCTCCCGGGAAAATGCTGGAGCTCATCGCCCGGGCCCATGTCCGCCGGGATACCTGCGTATACCTGGACTACGGCGCCAAGGAGATGTTCAACCACGCCGCCAACGCCGAGGCCTTGTTTTCCACCAGTCACCTGCTCATGACCAAGCGGGTCAACTTAGCCCTGCGCATCGTCCCCGAGGGCACCCACTGCGAAGCCTCCTGGGCAAAGCAGGTGCCCATTTTCATGGAATGTCTGGGCGTTTAATTTATTTGGAAAGGTTCTGATACCAATGGAAATTCGTTATTTCAAACATTACAGCAGCAGCCTGAACCGGGATATGGAGTTCAAGGTCTATGGCTCCTACGGCAAGCCCGTTCTGTTTTTCCCCTGCCAGGGCGGCCGGTTCTTTGATTTTGAGGGCAACAACATGCCCGAAACCTGGTCCCCTTGGATCGAGTCCGGCAAGTGCACCGTGTACTGCGCCGACTCCATCGACAACGAGGCCTGGGCCGCCATAGGCGCCGACAACCGCTGGCGCATTGAAAACCACGAAAAGTGGTACCACTACATTGTGGATGAGCTGGTGCCCTACATCAAGCACCTGAGCGGAGAGCGGAACGGCTTTGATCAGGGAATTATGACCTTCGGCTGCTCCATGGGCGCCATGCACGCCGCCAACCTCTACTACCGCCGCCCGGACCTGTTTGACAGCTGCTTTGCCATCTCCGGCCTGTACGACAACAAGGAATTCTTCGGCGACTACTGCGACGACCTGGTATACAACAACTGCCCGGTGCTGTACCTGGACAACATGCCCTGGGATCACCCCTATATGCAGATGTACAACAGCCAGAAGTCCCTGATCGTGGTAGGCCAGGGTGCCTGGGAGGATGTGCTTCTGGAATCCACCCGCCGCCTGGACGAGGTATGCTGCCGGAAGGGCATCCACACCCGGTTTGAATACTGGGGCAAGGACGTGAACCACGACTGGCCCTGGTGGCACATGATGGTCAAGGTTTATTTGCCCTGGCTGCTGGGATAAAGTGTGTCATTCCGAGCCAGTGCGCACACTGGCGTGGGAATCTCCCGGATTTTTAGCCAGTTCCATTCAACCGGGGGGTTGCCACACCAGTGCTGCGGCACTGGTTCGCAACGACAACCATTCTATAATAGAAAGAGAGCGTCATATGAAAAACTTTGTGTTTATCTCCCCGAATTTCCCTATGACCTATTGGAAATTCTGTGCGGAGCTGAAAAAGAACGGTATGCGGGTTTTGGGCATTGGCGACAGTCCCTATGAAAACCTGCTGCAGGAGCTGCGGGACAGCCTGGATGAATACTATAAGGTATCTTCTCTGGAAAACTACGACGAGGTCTTTAAGGCCGTGGCCTTTTTCTCCTTCAAGTACGGCAAAATCGACTGGCTGGAATCCAACAACGAGTACTGGCTGATGCAGGATGCCCGGCTCCGGACGGAGTTCAACATCACCACCGGCCCCAAGCTCAGCGATATGCGGAAGATCAAGTATAAGTCCGCCATGAAGGAGTACTACGCCAAGGTAGGCATCCCCACCGCCCGGTACCACATTGTAGAAGGCCTGGAGGACTGCCTGGACTTTGCCCATACCGTGGGCTATCCCGTGGTGGTGAAGCCCGACAACGGCGTGGGCGCCAACCACACCTACAAGCTGAAAAGCGACGAGGAGCTGGAATTCTTCCTGGATACCAAGGATGACGAGGTGTACATCATGGAGGAATACGTCAACGGCTATGTCCAGACCTACGACGCCATTGTGAATGCCCAGGGAGAGCCCCTGTTTGAGTCCGGCAACATTTCCCCCATCTCCATCATGGATATCGTCAACGACAACACGGACTCCGTGTACTACCTGGTAAAGGACCTGCCGGATAAGATCCGGGAATACGGCCTGAAGACCGTAAAGTCCTTCGGCGTCAAGAGCCGGTTCATCCACCTGGAATTCTTCGTTCTCAGCCAGGACCAGGAGGGGCTGGGCAAGAAGGGCGATGTGCTGGGCCTGGAAGTGAATATGCGTCCCGCCGGCGGCTACACCCCGGATATGTACAACTACAGCCAGGAGACCGACGTGTATAAGATCTGGGCGGATATGGTCTGCTTCAACAAGAACACCAAGCCCATCGGCGCCCACCACTTCTGCGCCTTCTACGGCCGCCGGGACGGTGTCCACTACAAGCTGGACGACTACGAGGTCATGATGAAGTACCGGGACCATATGGTCATGAACGGCCGGATCCCCGATGCTCTGTCCGGTGCCATGGCCAATCAGATGTACGTTGCCAACTTCGACACCCAGGAGGAGCTGGACCGGTTCTACCAGGACCTGTCGGAGAAGTTCTAAGTACTCTGTGTCGTTATAACATACCTGGTTAGAAGAACCGGGGGATTGCCACACCAGTGTGCGCACTGGTTCGCAATGACATTACTAAAGGAGAATTTATTTGTCTCAACGCTTACTACGGATCCTTCTGGAATCCTTTCCCAAAATCCTGCTGCCGGGGCTCACCATGACCATCCCCCTGACGGTGATCTCCTTCTCTTTGGCCCTGGTCATTGCCGTCATCGCGGCTATGGTCCAGTTTGCCAATGTAAAGGTATTAAAGCCTCTGGCCCGGTTTTATATCTGGGTGGTCCGGGGCACGCCCCTGCTGGTGCAATTATACGTGATCTTCTACGGCCTGCCGAACCTGGGCATTATGCTGGAGCCCTTCCCTTCCGCTGTATTGGTCTTCTCCATCAACGAAGGGGCCTACTGTGCCGAAACCATCCGGGCCGCCCTGGAGTCCGTTCCCAAGGGGCAGCTGGAGGCGGGCTACTGCGTGGGTATGAGCTATATGCAGATCATGCGCCGGATCGTCCTGCCCCAGGCCATGCGCACTGCCTTCCCTTCCCTGTCCAACAACCTGATCTCCATGGTAAAGGACACCTCTCTGGCCGCCAACATCACCGTTATGGAAATGTTTATGGTCACCCAGCGCATCGCCTCCCGGTACTATGAGCACCTGGCCCTGTACATTGAGGTGGCCCTTATTTACCTGCTGTTCTGCACGGTGCTGACCAAGCTCCAGGCCGTGGGCGAAAAGAAACTGAATTCCTATGGAGCGATGTAATATGGCCATGCTGGAAATCAAAAACCTACATAAGTCCTTCGACAATTTAGAAGTACTGAAGGGCGTCAGCCTGGAAGTGAACAAGGGGGACGTGGTGGCCATTTTGGGCCCCAGCGGCTCCGGCAAGACCACCTTCCTGCGGTGTGTCAACTTTCTGGAGACTGCGGACCAAGGGGAGATGATCTTCGACGGAGAGGTGTTCCCCCTACACGGCGCCTCCAAAAAGGACATTGCCCGGTTCCGGAAGAAGACCGCCTTTGTCTTCCAGAACTACAACCTGTTCCGCAACAAAACGGCCCTGCAAAACGTGACCGAGGGTCTGATCACTGCCCGGAAGATGCCAAAACAGCAGGCAAACGAGATCGGAATGCGGATGCTGGAAAAGGTGGGTCTGTCCGACCGGGCGAACTACTACCCCAGCCAGCTTTCCGGCGGGCAGCAGCAGCGCATCGCCATTGCCCGGGGCCTGGCCACGGAGCCGGAGATCATCCTCTTTGATGAACCCACCTCTGCCCTGGACCCGGAGCTGACGGGAGAGGTCCTGTCCGTTATGCGCAGCCTGGCCCAGGAGGGCATGACCATGCTGGTGGTGACCCACGAAATGAACTTTGCAAAAAATGTCTCGTCCAAGGTGGTATTTATGGAGGGCGGCGTGGTGGTGGAGGAATCCACGGACCCCACGGCCTTCTTCCGGAACCCCACCCAGGAGCGATCCAGGGCATTTTTGAAAACCATCCTCGGAGAAAATGAAAAGGAGTAACCCATGAAAAAGTATGTATCTATTCTGCTGGCCCTGTGCCTGAGCCTGGCTATTCTGGCCGGCTGCGGCAAGAAGGCCGAAACGAGTTCCGACCGTCTGGCCCAGATCCAGGAAAAGGGGGAGCTGGTCATCGCCCTGGAGGGCAACTGGGCCCCCTGGTCCTTCCACGATGATTCCGACGCCCTGGTGGGCTACGATGTAGAAGTGGGCAAGGCCATCGCCGAAAAGCTGGGCGTGAAGGCCACCTTTGTAGAAGGCGAATGGGACGGCCTGCTGGCCGGTGTAGAGGCCGGACGCTACGATATGGTCATCAACGGCGTGGACGTGACCCCCAGCCGTCAGGAGACCTACGACTTCAGCGAGCCCTATGCCTACATCCGCACCGCACTGGTGGTGAAGGCGGACAACGACAGCATCCAGTCCTTCGACGATCTGGAGGGCAAGACCACTGCCAACTCCATCGGCAGCACCTATATGGAGCTGGCGGAACAGTATGGCGCCACCTGCTCCGGCGTAGACACCCTGGACGAGACCATCCAGATGGTGCTCCAGGGCCGGGCCGACGCCACCCTGAACGCCGACGTATCCTTCTACGACTACCTGAGCCAGCATCCCGATGCCGCCATCAAGATCGTAGCCGAGGCCGACGACGCCAACGATGTGGCCATCCCCATGCAAAAGGGCGAAGCCTCCGCTTCCCTCCGGGAGGCCGTGAACAAGGCCATTGAAGAGCTGCGGGCCGACGGCACTCTGAGCGAGTTGTCCAACAAGTACTTTGGGGCGGATATCAGCAGCAAGTAAGTTTGGTTTTAAAAACACCGCATTCTTTCATGAGGATGCGGTGTTTTTCTTATACAGGACGATTGCATGAGTTACAAATGTATGAACATTTTGACAGATACGGCTTGATGGTGTGGAATGTTCAGTGCTATTTCATTTGAAATAAGGCTGGCAGCACACTGAGGTGTTCTCCCTGCGGGAGATTCTTTCTTGTTCCGGCAAGAAAGAATGAAAGAATCCGGCTTAGGGGAGAGCGCTGAAGTTTCGCTCCCACTCAAAGCCGCCTCTCCCCTAAGAACCCCTCTCCGGCATACCATTCAACATACAACTCTATAATCTATTTACTGCGTCTCAGAATGAAAAACGTTCGAAATACTTGCTAACGTAAGGCTTCTCCAAACGGAAATATGTTTCACATATCGTCGGGCTTTCCCACAAACCACTGTTGTATCACTCGAAAAAGACTATAGATTGGTAGGTTGAAAGATACGCCGGGGGGATTCTCAAGGGGGGGATGGCTTGGAGTGGGAGCGAGACTTCAATGCCCCCCTTGAGCCGGCTTCTTATTGATTTTCTTGCCGGAACAAGAAAACCACCGCCGGAGGCGGACTCCTGTCAGAGATGATACCTGTTTGTAATAAATCGGATTCCCGACAAGCATGGAATGAAACGCAACTCACAGATTATTAACTCGTGCAATTGTCCTGTTTCTTATATCGTTTCTCTTGACATTTCCAATAAAATCTGTATAATACCAAATAGTACGATTTCGGACGAAGGAGTATCTATGGACAAAAACTACAGCCAAGTCAGCCGACTGAACAATGTCCTCAGCGAGATCAACGGCCTGTATCACGACCTGGCCCAGCATCTGGGGGTATCGGACAGCGTTTTGGATATCCTATATACCGCCCAATGTCACGGGGGAACCTGCAACCTGCGGCAGATCTGCCTGCTGACCGGAATGAGCAAGCAGACCCTGAATTCCGCCCTACGGAAAATGGAGGCGGAAGAGCTTCTCTCCCTCCAGGCCGTGGACGGAAAGCAGAAAAAGGTCTGCCTGACACCTGCGGGAAAAGAGCTGGCTTCCCGTACCGCCGGGGTGGAATTGGATATGGAAACCTCTATCCTGGACAGCTGGGGAGCAGAGGAAGCGGAAACCTTTCTCCGCCTCAACGAACGCTATTTGCAGGGCCTGCGCCAGGGCCTGAATCAACTCAAAGAAAAGGAGCATCTATGAAACCCCAAATTCAGCTATCGGATCATTTTACCTACGGGCGGCTGATCCGGTTCACCCTGCCCTCCATTGCCATGATGGTATTTACCTCCATCTACAGTGTGGTGGACGGCTTCTTTATTTCCAATTTTGCGGGCAAAACCGCCTTTGCGGCCCTGAACCTTATCTGGCCCTTTTTGCAGATCTTAGGCGGCATGGGCTTTATGGTGGGCACCGGCGGCACCGCCCTGGTCTCCCGGTGCCTGGGTGCCGGGGACAAGGAGCAGGCGAAGCGGTATTTTTCTCAGCTTATCGAGTTTACCGCCATTCTGGGCTTGCTTTTGACCCTTGTGGGCCTGGTATTCATGGAGCCCATTGCCCGGCTTCTGGGGGCCACCGAGGAAATGGTGCCGGACTGCGTGCTCTACGGACGCATCGTCATTTCCTTTAACGTGGCCTTTATGTTCCAGAACGTGTTCCAGAGCTTCCTGATTGCCGCCGAAAAGCCCCGTTTGGGCCTCATCGCCACGGTGGGGGCAGGCCTGACCAATATGGTACTGGATGCCCTGTTTGTGGGTGTTTTCCGCTGGGGGCTTGCCGGTGCGGCTCTGGCAACGGGCCTGAGCCAGACAGTGGGCGGCCTCATCCCCCTGGTATTCTTCCTGAATCAAGACAACGGCAGCGCCCTGCATCTGTTTTTCACCCCCATGGAAGCCCAGCCTCTGCTGCAGGCCTGCGGCAACGGCGCTTCGGAGCTTATGAGCAATATTTCCGGCTCTCTGGCCGCCATGGTTTACAACTTCCAGCTGCTGCATTTTCTGGGGGAAGACGGCGTTTCTGCCTACGGCGTCATTATGTACGTGGGCTTTATCTTCGTGGCCATCTTCGTGGGCTATTCCATCGGCTCCGCCCCCATCATCAGTTTCCACTATGGGGCCGAAAACCAAAAGGAACTTCAGAATATGTTCCGCAAGAGTGTATCCCTGGTAGGGATTTGGGGTGTTATGATGGCTCTGCTGGCCTTCTTCCTGGCCAGGCCCCTGGCAAAGCTCTTTGTGGGCTACGACGAAGAGCTGTTTCTTCTGACCCGGAACGCCATGAAGCTCTACAGCCTGGCCTTTTTGTTCGCGGGCTTCAACATCTTTGTATCCTCCCTGTTTACGGCCCTGAACAATGGCACTGTCTCCGCCATCGTCTCCTTCTGCCGGGCTTTGGTTCTGCAGATCGGCATGGTGCTGCTGCTGCCCAGCCTGATCGGCCCCAACGGACTTTGGCTGGCGGCCTTTGCCACGGAAAGCTGCGCACTGCTTGTGGATATTTTCTTCCTGTTGAAGAATCGAAAGAAGTATGGGTATTTTTAATGTAAACCACCCCATGCGAAGAATGACGCATGGGGTGTCTTTTTACAGCAATCTTTGCAGCGCCTCTATGAGCTTGGGAACCTCGATGGGCTTGGTGATGTGCCCGTTCATACCGGCCTCCATGGCCTTCTGCCGGGTCTCTTCAAAGGCATCGGCGGTCATGGCAACGATGGGAATGCCCGCCCGTTTCGTGTCTTCCAACCCCCGGATGGCCCGGGTGGCCTGGAAGCCGTTCATATGGGGCATTTGCAGATCCATGAGAATGCCGTCATATTGGTCTCCCTCGGGCCCCTGCACCGCCTCCACCGCCTTGGCACCATCCGGCACCACGTCTACAATAAAGCCAAGGGTCGTTAAAATCTCCTGGGCCAGCTCCGCATTCAGGTCGTTGTCCTCCGCCAACAAGAGCTTTTTGCCGGTAAAATCCACCGGCTTGGCCTTTTCTTCCACGGCCGCCGCTTCGCACACCGGGAACCGGAAGTGCAGGGTAAAGGTGGTCCCCTTCCCCAGGCAGCTGGAAACATCGATGGTGCCGCCCATCAGGTCCACCAGGTTCTTGGTAATGGCCATGCCCAGACCGGTGCCCTGGATGCCGTGGACTGCGTTTTCCTCCCGGGAGAAGGCCTCGAACAGGTGCTTCTGGAACTCCTCGCTCATACCGATACCGGTATCCGCCACCTGAATTTCCAACGTTTCCCCCTGCTGGACCATCGTCAGGCGGACGGTGCCCCCCTCCGGGGTAAACTTTACCGCATTGCCCAACAGGTTCAATAAGATCTGCCGCAGGCGCAGGCTGTCCGTCCGGACCACCGGGTCACATAGGACAATTTGGGTCTCATAGTGGAGCTTCCCCGCCGGGATGCTGCCTTGCACAATGGCGCTCAGGTCTTCCTGGAGTTTCCCCAGATCCACCGGCTCCTGCCGCAGCTTGACGGTTCCGCTTTCAATGCGGCTCATATCCAATACATCGTTGATGAGGGACAGCAGGTGGTTCCCCGCCGTGCGGATCTTGTCTAAGTACGCCTTCACCTGTCCCTCCGCCTTGGTATCCGCCAGCTCCGCAAAGCCCAGGATGGCATTCATAGGGGTGCGGATATCGTGGGACATGGTATTTAAAAATACAGTCTTGGCGTGGTTTGCCTGCCGGGCATCCTCTAAGGCCTTTTCCAGCTGCTCCTGGCTGGAAGACAAAGCTTTGTTCAGTTCCCTGATCTTTTCGCTATCCGCGCTCATATGGGCGTGGTAAATGCCGGAAATTTTCATATTGGCCATGTACACGCCCAGGGCCAGGCCCGCCGCGGAGAAGAACAAAGAGTTACTTCGGTTGGTCACATATACCGGAAAATCCGACTGAAATTTGGTGATCATCGCCAAAAATATACACTCCGCCGGGATCGTGACCGCTGCCAACTCGATGGCATTCAGGGCAAACAGCACAGGTGCCATGGTGACGAACACCAGGTACAGGGTCGTCCGCTCCCGGACGGACCCGCTGCCCACCGAGGACAAAATACCGGTCCCCAGGTAAAAGGCCAGAAATAAGTAAGCCGACACATGGACCACCCAAGGCTTCCGGCACCGGTGGTTGAGGATCGCCAGCCCAGCAAAGAGAGCCACCGCCAGCGGAAATATGATCTGATTGTTCCGGGGCATGGTCGAAAACCGCAGCATCCGCAGGAGGAAAAACAGCAGGCAGGCAGCAGACAATACCACAATGCTCCTGCGGTTGGATTCGTCAATTTCCCGGGCAATGAGCTTATACTGGGACCGCTCCAGGCCGCCGTAAAGCAGCAGCCGCTTGGCCTTTTCCAAAAGCATTTTTGTCCCTCCTCTGTCGTTTTTTTTCTTATTTTAACAGCTATCGACAAAAAAAGCAATACAAAAACGCAGTTTAACTACACATATCCCCCGCAGGTGTTCCTGTGGGGGATATATCCATTATTTTACCTCTTTCAGGTACCTGGTAATGCAGTACAGGGTCTGCCCCTCGTACTCTACCCGGGACCAGCCCACGTCCCGGTTGATGCCGGTGCGTTTGACGGTGTCGGCACTGGTGATGGTGGCCGCCACCTTGCAGTCCGGGTCCTCTACCGAAGGCAGGGTCCTTAGGTTCACCTTTTCCTTAGGGGCCACCCAGTCCTCAATGTCCTCGAACTGGGTCTTGATCTCGTCGGAGTCCGTATCCACAGGCTGGCCGTCGGAACCCAGGATCTCCAGATAGCTGGAAACGGCGTAGCAGGTCTTTCCCTGCCACTCCAGTCTCGACCAGCCGTTGCCGCTGATGCCGGTGCGCTTGGCCTCGTCCCCGTGCTTCAGCTGACCCAGGACCTGGCTTTCCTCATTTTCCACGGAAGGCAGGGTCCTTAAGTTCACCGCGTCCTTGGCGGTGACGGTCTCCTCTACGGCCTCAAACTGAGTCTTCAGCCCATCCTCCCCGCCGGAGGTGCTGGGAACATAGTTGAGGTCGGTTGTCAGGAAGTTGGAGACTGCGTACAGGTTCTGCCCGTTGTACACCACCCGAGACCAGCCTGCGTCGCTGATGCCCGTCCGGGGCACCGTCTCGCCGTTGGGCAGGGTATACACAACGGTACTCTCCTCCCCCTGGCTGGGCAGGTCCCGGAGGTTCGTCTGGTCCTTAGCCGTTACCGTCTCCTCCACATTCCGGAAGGTCATCAGGGCCTCCGGGTCCGGGCCTACCTCCTCCGGGGCCTTGGCGTCCTTAGCAGGCTCGATCCCATTGTAGGAAAACAGGGCCACATTCAGGTCTACCTCCGTAGAGATGCCGGGGATCTTGGCAGTTCTCGTATACTGCCACATATCGTATTTGCCGCTGTAATAGGGCTCTGTGGTCTCCGGATAGGGCTCCGGGGGATACTGGGCCACCCAGATCTTATAATCCTTCCGGATGCGCTCCGTCTCCCAGCGCTCTTCCAGTTCGCTGGCGGAGGAATAGAACATGCCCCGGTAGCCCTGCTTTTCGATCTCCTTCAAAAAGGCCAGAGCCACATCCGTCCGCTCCTGGACGGACATTTCGTTCTGGCGGCTGTCCTGGTCGTTGTAGCCCTCGCAGTCGTAGACAATCGGGTAGGTGATGGGATACTTGGCCACCAGCTCCGCCACCCACCGGGCTTCCTCCTGGGCCTCCTCAACGCTGATGGCCGTGGAGAAGAAATAGCCTCCCGCAGGGATCCCAAGCTTGGCGGTCTCCTGTAGATTGTACCGGGCGTTGCTATCCTCTACAATGACTCCATCCAGCGCCGTCCGGTAGCCCAGCCGGATCATGGCAAATTTCGCCCCGGCAGAGGCCACCTTTTCCCAGTTGATGGTGCCCTGGTACTTGGCTACGTCCACACCTAGGCAGACAGTTTTGACCTCCTTGGTCTTGGTACATCCGGTAACCGTACCCAGAAGCACGGCAAGCACCAAAAGCATAGCCAGCAGGCGGGCACGGCTCTTTTTATCAAAAAACATAGGCTTTGTTCCTTTTCTGTTGTTTTATGGCTCCATCATACCACAAAGGGCGGCATTCGTAAAGAGAACATTTGTCTTTTCGGCGCTCTTGACGAATGGGAAGAATATGGTATAATGATTGTATCTGTGCCTAATTTTCCTACATTCTGGCATTTTTACAGGAGATCATGACCTATGAATTACGATGTATTGATTATCGGCGCCGGTCCCGGCGGTATTTTCTCTGCCTATGAGCTGGTCCTGCGGGACCCAAAGCTGAAGATCGGCGTATTTGAGTCCGGCCATCCGCTGAATAAGCGGTCCTGCCCCATCAACGGCACCACCATTAAAAGCTGCATCGGCTGCAAGTGCTGCTCCATTATGTCCGGCTTCGGCGGCGCGGGCGCCTTCTCCGATGGCAAGTACAACATCACCAACGACTTTGGCGGCACCCTTTACGAGTACATCGGCAAAAAGAGAGCCATGGACCTGATGAAGTACGTAGACGAGATCAACATGGCCTACGGCGGCGAGGGCACCAAACTCTACTCCACCGCCGGTACCAAGTTCAAGAAGCTGTGCATCCAGAACGACCTGCACCTGCTGGACGCCTCCGTCCGCCACCTGGGCACCGACATCAACTATGTAGTGCTGGAAAACCTGTACGCCTACCTGCGCGACAAGGTGGACTTCCACTTTGATACCCCTGTGCGCAGCATTGCCCAGATCCAGGGCGGGTACGAGATCCACTGCGACAAGGAAAATTTCACCTGCAGCCAGTGCATCGTATCCGTAGGCCGCAGCGGCAGCAAGTGGATGGAAACCATCTGCCGGGAGATGCAGATCCCCACCCAGTCCAACCGGGTGGACATCGGCGTCCGGGTGGAGCTGCCCGCCGTGGTCTTCTCCCACCTGACCGACGAGCTGTACGAAAGCAAAATCGTCTACCGGACCCAGAAATACGAGGATAAGGTCCGTACCTTCTGCATGAACCCCAAGGGCGCCGTGGTCAACGAGAACACCAACGGCATCATCACCGTCAACGGCCACAGCTACGAAGACCCCGCCAAGCAGACGGAGAACACCAACTTTGCCCTTCTGGTTGCCAAGCACTTCTCCGAACCCTTTAAGGACTCCAACGGCTACGGCGAATCCATCGCCCGCCTCAGCAATATGCTGGGCGGCGGCGTCATCGTCCAGCGCTTTGGGGACCTGATCCGGGGCCAGCGCTCCACCCCCAAGCGGATGGA
>JBNMHR010000043.1:0-16922 GCA_050872865.1 Faecousia sp.
AACCACTGGTAGGAATCCTTCTGGATCTTCAGCATGTTGGGGATCTCCAGGATCTCCTCGTACTTCGCGTAGGATTTACGCATGGTCTTGCCGAACATAACGTCCTTGACCATTGCCATATGGATCATCACAGCCTTTCTTGACGAAGTGTGTTGTTGATACGCTTGGCGGGGTTGTCAATTTTGCTCAATTACCCTCTTGACAGCCGCCCCTCCCTGTGGTAAAATGACCATGTTGGAGAGGGAAATCTCCGCAGGGCATACTGCCACAGTATGGAACATCATTATACAAGATTTCCTTCCAAAAGTCAATCCATTTTTCAGTCCCTTTGGGGCTGTTTTTTTGTATCATTTTACCGATAGAAAAGAGGTTCCTTATGTCTGTCACCTTCCGAAAGGCAGCAAATGCCGACCTGGACGCCATCGCCGCCATCTACAGCCGCATCCATACAGAGGAGGAAGCGGGCCGGGCCACCATCGGCTGGATCCGGGGCATCTACCCGGAAAGATCCACTGCCGAGGCAGCTCTAAAGAGAAACGACTTATATATAGAAGAGCAGGATGGGGTCGTTGTCGGCACCGCCATTATCAACGGCATCCAGGTACCGGAATACGCCCAGGCCCCCTGGCGGTATGATGTCCCGGAGGACAAAGTCTGCGTCCTCCATACCCTGGTCATCGACCCCCTGTGCAAGGGCCATGGCCTTGGCAAAGCCTTTGTGGCCTTTTACGAACAGACCGCCCTTTCCCAGGGACGGCCCTATCTGCGCATCGATACCAACGCCAGAAACGCCGCCGCCCGGGCCCTGTACAAAAGCCTTGGGTATTGGGAGACCGCCATCCTCCCCTGCAGCTTCAATGGCATCCCAGGGGTTCAGCTGGTGACCCTGGAAAAAAAGGGCGGGGAACCGTAAAGAGCGCACCGTTTCCCGGCGCTGCGCCCAGGAAAACATTGGGACTAGCTTTTTCCTTAAAATATGATATAATGCCCTGACCCGGCGGATATTTTCAAACCGTTTACATTTATCTGATGCCTCATTCATTTTCACCGGGTATACTACGTATGCAACAAACCTGAAAGGAAACCAAAAAATGAAAAAGTTACTCTCTTTGATCCTCTGCGCCGCTCTGTGCGCCGCTGTATTCTCTGGCTGCGGCAAGCAGGAGACGCCCGCCGCCACCACGGAGGCCACGGAAGCTGCCCCCGCCTACGCTTCCTCCCTGGAGCTGATGGAGGCCGTCTGGGCCACCTTCCCGGAAGATGACCGGTTCCCCGCCGCCGGCGGAGACGAGGCCCACGACACCATGGACGGCCCCGGCGCCTTTGACGTGAATGCCTATGGGGAAACCTTCCAGTATCAGATCCTGGTAGACGAAAACCTGACGGACAAGCTCACCGGCGACGCCGCCACCCTGATCCACATGATGAACACCAATACCTTCTGCTCCGCCGCCATGCAGCTGAAGAACGCCGGGGATGCCACCTCCTTTGCCGAGATCTACAAGGAGATCGTCCAGGGCAACCACTGGATGTGCGGCTTCCCGGATACCGTGGTAGTGCTGAGCCTGGATAATTACGTCCTCACCGCCTACGGTGCCGACGACCTCATTCAGCAGTTCAAAAACGGCGCCGTCTCCCTGGGGGCTACCCTCCTGGTAGAGGCCCCGGCGGAAGCGTAAAAAATTTTTCCTTCCCCTTTGGGGAAGGTGGCCGCCGCAGCGGCCGGATGAGGGCCGGTACAGGTATTTGCCCTCCTCAGTCGCTGCGGCGACAGCTCCCCCAAGGGGGGAGCGGAGATTTTAAAATTAAGAAAGGATACCCCCGAATGATTTTTTCCAGTATTCCTTTTCTCTATTATTTCCTCCCCCTGGTGTTGATTTTTTATTATCTCACGCCCAAACTGGCAAAAAACGCCGTGCTGCTATTTTTCAGCCTGGTATTTTATGCCTGGGGGGAGCCTAAATTCTTGGCAGTGATGCTGATCGCCACCCTCCTGGGCTATGGCTTTGGCTTAGGCCTGGAGCGGTTTCCGAAACAGCGGAAGCTGCTTCTTTTTTTGAGTGTGGCTTCCAGCCTGAGCTTTCTCATCTACTTTAAGTATGCCAATTTCTTTCTGGAAAATCTGAATGCCCTGGGCGGCCATTTCTCCTTATTAAAGCTGACCCTGCCGGTGGGCATCAGCTTTTATACCTTCCAGATCCTCAGCTACACGGTGGACGTATACCGAGGGGATACCCAGGCCCAGCGGAACCCCATTGATCTTGCCTGTTATGTCACCTTCTTCCCCCAGCTCATCGCCGGACCCATCGTGCGATACACAGACATTGCCCAGCAGTTAAAAACAAGGGTCCACAATTGGGACAACCTGCGCCTGGGCACCGGCCGGTTTTTGGTAGGCCTGGGCAAAAAGGTTCTGCTTGCCAACCTTCTGGGAGAGGTCTGCGCCGCCTGGCGGGTAACTCAGGACCCCAGCGTCCTGTTTTCCTGGCTCTATGCGGTAAGCTACACCCTGCACATCTATTTTGACTTCTCCGGCTACAGCGATATGGCCATCGGCCTGGGGCGGATGTTTGGCTTTTCCTTCCCGGAAAACTTCAACTACCCCTATATTTCCCGCAGCATCACGGAATTCTGGCGGCGGTGGCACGTGTCTCTGAGCTCCTGGTTCCGGGATTATGTGTACATCCCCCTGGGCGGCAACCGGAAGGGAAGGATGCGGCAGCTCTTCAACATTCTGGTCGTATGGATGCTCACCGGCTTCTGGCACGGAGCCGCCTGGAACTTTGTATTCTGGGGGCTGTGGTTTGCGGTGCTGCTGATCGTTGAAAAGACCTTTTTGCTTAAAAAGCTGGAGCCCTCCAGAGTTTTCGGCCGGGTCTACGTACTTCTGGCGGTCATGTTGGGATTTGTGCTGTTTGACGCTTCCTCCCTTTCCGCTGCCTTTTCCTGCATGGGAAGCCTGTTTGGCCTATCCGGGATCCCCGGGGTATCTACGGAGGGGCTGTACCTTTTAAGAAGCAATGCCCTTCTTTTATGTATCGCCATCCTCGGGGCCACGCCGCTGCCAAAGCTGGCTTTGCAGAAGTGTGAAAACCAATTTCCAAAGCTTACAGCCGTGCTCATCCCTCTGGGAGAGATCGTCCTTCTGGCGTTGGCCACCGCCTGTCTGGTGGATGGGTCCTATAACCCGTTTTTGTATTTCCGGTTCTAAGGAGGTATCCCGTGAAACAACTGAAAAATCGATATTTCCTCCTGTTCGCCGTCTTTTTTGTGACTTTGACCGCCGCCTGCTGGCTCCACGCCCCCAACGCTGAATCTCTGACCGAGCGGCGGAAGCTGGCGCAAAAACCGGAACTGACGGTCCAAAGCTTTCTGTCCGGCCGATTTGCATCCAATTTTGAAAGCTACACCCAGGACCAGTTCCCCATGCGGGAGGGCTTTCGGACTTTAAAAGCCATGTTTCAGACCAAGGTCCTTGGTCGAGATGACAATAACAACATTTATGTAACCGGAAACATCCTGGCACAGCTAGAATACCCGGAGAATTTAGATTCTGCCGACTATGCCGCCGGGAAATTCCAGGAGGTGGTGACCCGGTATCTGGATGACAGCAACCGGGTTTACCTCTCCGTGATCCCGGACAAAGGATACTTTTTAGAGGGCATCCCAAAAATGGACTATGATGCCTTTGTAGACCGGCTGACCGAACAGGCTAATTCCGCAGCCTATATAAACATCTTCCCCACCCTGACTTTAAACAGCTACTATCGCACGGATACCCATTGGCGGCAGGAACGGCTGCTCCCCACCGCCCAGGCTCTGGCAAAGGCCATGGGGAAGGAAATTGGGGATGATTTTCCCGTAGAGGACACCGGCATTTCCTTCCGGGGGGTTTATTGCGGGCAGTCCGCCCTTCCGGTGGATGGGGAGAAGATGTATTATGTTACCTCTCCTGCCATTCAGTCCGCCACGGTGTGGGACGGAGAAAACAGCCGGGCCATGGGTGTCTACGATTTCGAGAAGCTGGATAGCCGGGACCCCTACGAGTTTTACCTCTCCGGCTCCCTGTCCCTCATCACCCTGACAAGCGAAAACGCCGCCACGGAAGGAAGGCTCATCCTCTTCCGGGATTCCTTCGGCAGCAGCATCGCCCCCTATTTTCTGGACTGCTACAAAGAGGTCACCCTGGTGGACATCCGGTACCTCCCCGTCAGCAGGCTGGGCAAGGTCATCGATTTTGAAAACGCCGATGTACTGTTTTTGTACAGTACCTTGGTTTTAAACCACAGTGAGACGCTGAAATAAAATAATATCCACAGCTTGATTTCCGCTAAAGGAAAGGGCTGTGGATATTTTGTTTATTTCAAAATCAGCAGGCATGGAACAGCGCCTCCATTTGCCTGTTCAGCTCATCGGCTGTAACGGCGGGTTCTCCGCTCAGACGGCTGAACTCCGCGGCATACACGGCATCCCGATGGCGGAACATTTTTTCCCGCTCCTCATAGGCCTCCATGCTCATAAAAACCCCGTCATCTTCGCCGTTTTTGGTAATAAAAATGGGCTCTCCGGATGCTTTCGCCAGATTGGAGATCTGCATATAGTCGTTGCGAAGCGCGGAAGACGGCCTGATCACCATATGGGTTTCCTCCATTCCTATCATTATTCTGATGATATTATATCAGGAAAACAGGAAAAAGCAACTTGAAGACCTTGTAAAAAGGCGCCATACCTTTGTAGAGTCTTACAAAAATCTTCCAGCTTTCTTGTGCACAGCGCCGAAAATCATTCCCGTGTCAAATTGCACGAAAACCTTCCGGGCATTTCGTGAACTTTTGTATCCGCAAAACGAGAAAAAGATTGCAATGGAGCTGGGATTGTGGTATATTTCTTTGTTGAGAGTTGATAATATACACAAATACGAAGGAGCATTTTTATGGCATCTCAGGACAAGATCAGAAACATTGCCATCATCGCCCACGTTGACCACGGTAAAACCACCCTGGTTGACGAAATGCTGAAGCAGGGCGGCATCTATCGGGAAAATCAGGCCACCGTGGACCGGGTCATGGACTCCGGCGACCTGGAGCGGGAGCGCGGCATCACCATTCTGGCCAAGAACACTTCCGTACACTATAAAGACTACAAGATCAACATCGTGGATACCCCGGGCCACGCCGACTTCGGCGGCGAGGTGGAGCGGATCCTGAAGATGGTCAACGGCGTTATCCTGCTGGTAGACGCCGCCGAGGGCCCCATGCCCCAGACCCGCTTCGTGCTGCAGAAGGCCCTGGAGCTGGGCCACAAGGTCATCGTGGCCGTGAACAAGGTGGATAAGCCCGACGCCCGGGTCCATGAGGTCATGGACGAGGTGCTGGAGCTGCTGCTGGATCTGGACGCCACCGACGAGCAGTTCAATTCCCCCACCATCTTCTGCTCCGGCCGCCAGGGCACCGCTTCCTACGGCCCCGACGAAATGGGCAAGGACCTGACGCCCCTGTTTGAAACCATCATCAATTATATCGATCCCCCCACCGGAGACCCCACCGCTCCCCTGCAGCTGCTGGTATCCTCCATCGACTACAACGAGTACGTGGGCCGCATCGCCGTGGGCCGCATCGAGCGGGGCACCATCAAGGTGAACCAGGAAGTGGCCATCTGCGACTATCACGACCCGGACCACAAGGCCAAGGGCAAGGTCGTCGCTCTGTACACCTTCGACGGTCTGGCAAAGGTCCCCGTTCAGGAGGCCAGCGCCGGTGAGATCGTAGCCCTGTCCGGCATGGCAGACATCACCATCGGCCGTACCCTGTGCGACCCCGCGGTGGTGGAGCCCCTGCCCTTTGTGAAGATCTCCGACCCCACCATCGAAATGACCTTCGCCGTCAACGATTCCCCCTTCGCCGGCAAGGAAGGCAAGTTCGTCACCTCCCGGAACCTGCGGGACCGGCTGGAAAAGGAACTGTTAAAGGATGTCTCCCTCCATGTCACCGAGCAGGGCACCGATGCCTTCAACGTGGCCGGCCGTGGCGAAATGCACCTGTCCATCCTGATGGAGACCATGCGCCGGGAAGGCTACGAGTTCTCCGTATCCACCCCCCGTGTGCTGACCAAGGAGATCGACGGCAAGATCTGCGAACCCATCGAGCGGATGGTAGCCGACGTGCCCGAAGAGAGCATGGGCGCCGTCATCGAGAAGATGGGCAAGCGGAAGGGCGACCTGCTGGGCATGACCCCCGTAGGCAGCCGCTACCGCCTGGAGTTCCTGGTTCCCTCCCGGGGCCTCTTCGGCTACCGGAACGAGTTCCTGACCGATACCCGTGGCGAAGGCATCATGTCCTCCGTGCTGGATTCCTACGCCCCCATGAAGGGCGAGATTGAACGCCGTCAGGTGGGCTCCCTCATCGCCTTTGAGTCCGGCGAGGCCTGCTCCTACGGCCTGTTCAACGCCCAGGAGCGGGGCACCCTGTTCATCGGCGCCGGTACCCCGGTGTACGCCGGTATGGTCGTGGGCGTTTGCAGCCGGAACGAGGATATGACCGTCAACGTCTGCAAGAAGAAGCAGCTGACCAATATGCGTGCCGCCGGTTCCGACGAAGCCCTGCGGCTGACGCCTCCCAGAGTGATGTCTCTGGAGCAGTGCCTGGAGTTCCTGGCAGACGACGAGCTGCTGGAATGCACCCCCAAGAGCCTGCGCATCCGCAAGCGGGAGCTGGATCACGCCCTGCGTATGCGGAACCTGATGAAGAAGCGGGCCCAGGAGTAAGGGCCAATACTTGATTTCACGCAGCCTGTGTGGTAGGATAAGGGCAGATATCATGCCCACCGCCATACAGGCTGTGTTTTATTTTTACACATCAAGGAGGTTCTCCCCATGTTTGATTTTCTGAAAAAAGCCCTGATCGGTATCGTCTCCGCCGCGGTGCTGGTAGGCGTTGGCTTCTTCATCGGTATGCAGCTGGGTTCTTCCGGAAAAGGCCCCAGCCTGCAGACTAAGCCCACGGAAGCCCCTGCCGCCCCCACCGCTGCCGAAGAGACGGAGGCCACCGAGGCCCCTGCCGAAACCGAAGCCCCCACGGAAACCGAAGCCAGCCCCTACGGCACCTACACCCTGAGCTTTATCGGCAACCTGACCCTGGGCTCCGACGGCTTTATGGCCACCGCTTCCTCTGCCTTTTCCAACATCGTCGGCGACGACTACAGCTATCCCCTGAAAAACGTGGCCGACATTCTGCAAAGCGATGATCTGACCTTGGGTAACCTGGAATGCGTTTTAAAGGCCGGCGACTTTTCCACCAAGGGCGGCGCCCGGCTCTACAAAGGCGAACCGGAATACGCCCAGATCCTGAGCCTGGGCGGCGTGGACGTGGTGAGCCTTGCCAACAACCACATTATGGACTACGGGGAAGAGGGCCTGACGCAAACGGAAAACGCCCTGGATGCCGAAAATATTTCCTACATTACCCAGGACCAGACCGCCGTCATCACCACAGAACGGGGCCTGAAGGTGGGCATCTACGCCATCGGTTCCCAGGCCGCCACCGCGGACATTGACGCCGCCGTCCAGACCCTGAAGGACGAGGGGGCCCAGCTTCTCATTGCCATGCCCCACTGGGGTGGCGAAGACACCTATGTGGTGAACCCGGACCAGAAAAAGCTGGGCCGGAAGCTCATCGATGCCGGTTTCCACATTGTGGCCGGTACCCATCCCCACCATGTTCAGAAGGTGGAAAGCTACCACGACGGCCTCATCTACTACAGCCTGGGCTCCTTCTGCTCCGGCACCAGCGACTTCCCCTCTGATATGGATACCCTCATCATGCAGCAGCCCGTGACCCTGAACGAAGACGGCACCATTACTCTGGGCGAACGGGTCCCCATCCCCGCCTGCATGTCCAGCGCCACCCCTCAGAACAACTACCAGCCCGCCCTCTACCCGGAAGACAGCAAAGCCTACAGCCGGGTAGGCCAGAAGCTCTACGACGACTACACCTTTGGAAAGAACGCCCAGGAGTACCCGTTCTGATAAGCTCAAAATCGTAGGGGCGGCTACCAGCCTCCCGAGACGTAATTGTTTCCACCATGGTACGATGAATGGCAAAATACTGGGTTTGTCCCATCCCACGTACCGATTTTGTATCGGTACGTGGCGGGCGGCTGGTAGCCGCCCCTACAATTAACAAGGGAGACGCCTGTTCCGGGCGTCTCCATTTTGGTATTAGAAGAGATCTTCTTCGTCTCCGTATTTCTTGTACACGTACACCCCGGCACCGATGGCGCCGAAGGCAAGGACGGTCAGCAGGATGGGGATGATGATGGGCATTCCCTTTTTGCTGGGCTTTTCCTGGACCTGGGGCAGGGTAGTTTCTACCGTTGCCTCCGTCGTTGGCATGGTGGTAGGCTCCTCGGTCGGTGCTTCCGTAGGGGCGGTGGTCTCGGCTACCGTCCGGCGGAACGTGACCTGCAGGGTGTGGTCCCCCTGGATGTTCCGGAAGGTGTACACGCCTACGGAACCGATGCTCTTGCCGTCCACCAATACGTCATCCACCACATAGCCTTTTTCCGGCTTGGCGGTAAAGCTGACATTCTTCCCCTTGGGGGCCGGTACTGCCCCGGAGGGCTCCAGGGTGCCGCCCGCACCGCAGGAGGCGGTAATGGTGTAGCTGGTGCCGCCGGCAGCGGTAGAAGTCGTAGGGTCCCCGGCCAGGCCGCTGCTCTCCCGGATCACCAGCTTGGCAGGCTTGCTGCTGGCGGCTCCGTAATTGCCCCTGGCCGATGTGGAGGCGATGACGTAGTAGGTGCCCGGAGCCGTAGGAGCCGTGGTGGTCTCCCCCTGGGTGCAGGCGCTGTCCGAATAGTAGGTATAGCTGACGGTTCCCCGGCAGTTTTCTCCATCAATACCGGTGACCTTGGCCCCGTACATGCTCTGGCTCTTACCGGTGTAGCCCAGGGTCTTATCTTCCAATGTCACCGTAGGCGTTGCCTGGGTGATCTTTACGGTGACGGTGCCGGTCACGTCCCCATAGCCGTACATTTCCACCCGATAGCCTATCTTGTAGGTACCGGCATTGATGCACTCCGGGAATTCTTCCAGATCGTAGTCTCCGGAAGTCCCCTCCCGATAGTAGATATAGGCCCCGCCGGGGATGTTCACCTGGATCTCCGCAGGCTCTCCGTCGTACTCCTTGGTCACGTCCTGGATGGACACGTTTTCCAGGTCCTCCGAACTCTGATCATCCGACTCCATGACTACCTGCACCGGGTCACTCCAGTCGGAAGGGGCGTATTCGTCGTCTCCCGCAAATCTGGCAAAGAAATAGTAGATTTCCCCGGGCTCCAGGTCCATAAACACCCGCTTGGTGGTCCACTGGGTATCCGGCTCCTCGCTGGTAAAGCCCCAGGCGTATTCCGCGTCGCCGTAGCCCCCGACGAGCTTTTTCAGCACCACCTGGGTTTTGCCCACGGACTCCACCTCCAAAGTAGGTGCCGACTGTTCCCATTTGTCATTCCATGTATCCGCCGACACGCAAAGGTTCAACGTCAGCAGCACCGCCAAAAGGGCGGGAAGTATCTTTCGTAAACGCATCGTATCTCCTCCTTTGCGGCCAGTATACCATATTTTTGAGGCGCAAACAAGAGAGAAACTATGAACGAAGCTTCGCGGGGCCTCGGTAAATTGGGAGTCGTGGTGGTGACCCTAGCGCCCCGTAGGGGCGCATCTTAGCCTTCCCCTGGGAGGGGAAGGTGCCGCGTGTCGCGGCGGATGAGGTCGCTAGGGTTGGACGATGTATGCACTGAAAGTTGAAAATAAAAGTGAAATGGGCTACTTTCTCACTGTTATCTGGATAAAATCGTAGCCTTTCGCGACCTCATCCGGCCTGCGGGCCACCTTCCCCTCCCAGGGGAAGGCTAGGAGAGCGTGCCTTCGGTGCCTACCATTCAACCAACCTAACCGGTATCGTTACCCCTCGGGACGATGTGGGCATCGTCCCCTACGAAAAGAATTCGTTAAATCCTTACTTCACAAACCGCTTCAGGGTTTTGGTCAGCACCAGGGCCAGGGCAATCTTTAAGAGGTCCGGGATGATATAGGGGATCACGCACATGCCCAGCACCGCCATCAGGGAAATGGCACCCTTGGCCTTGGTATACACCACCAGGAACCAGACGGTACCAAAGGCGTAGCAGGCAGCGAGGCCCAAAACCATCCCCAGCACCAGAGCCCACAGCTTGTTGGGCAGCAGCTTTTCCACCGCCCACATAATGAGGGCAGAGGCCAAAAAGCCCAGGATGTAGCCGCCGGTAGCACCCATCAGCCGCCCGATGCCGCCGGTAAAGCCGGAGAATACCGGCAGGCCTACAGCACCCAGCAGGACATATACGAGCACCGCCAGAGTCCCCCGTTTGCCCCCCAGCAGGCCCACCGCCAGGAAGACGCCCATAGTCTGCAGTGTGAAGGGAATTTCGCCGGGGATGGAGATCCAGGCGCAGATGGCCATAATGCAGGCGAAGAGGCCGATGTAGGCCATATCCAGAGTGGTCAGTTTTTTCTTGTTCATACTATTTTCTCCTTTTCTCTTCTTTATATCCTTATGCTGATCTCCCCGGAGCGCAGGGTTTCCCTTGTGCCGTCCGGGTATTCTACAATGAGGCCGCAGTGCTCGTCCAGGTCCAATGCTTTTGCGCTGCGGCTGCCGTTGGAAGACATGACCTGAATTTCCCTGCCCAAAACCAGGCTCCGGTTTCGGTATTCCCGCTTGGCTTCCATAGGGGATGACAGGCAGTTTTCCAGTTCATTCAGGAACATAGCCGCTAAAGCGTTCCGGCCCTCTTCCCGTGGAGCGTCATACACGGCCCCCGCCACCTGGGCGATGGGCTCCGGGAACCCCTCTTTGGGACAGTAGGCATTGAAGCCCACGCCCAAGACCGCATAGTCCAGGGTTCCTTCCTCCATCCGGAAGGAAGCTTCCGTTAAAATGCCGCAGACCTTTTTCCTCTCCAGGAAAATATCATTGACCCATTTGATCTTGGCTTCCCGTTGGCTCAGTGCCTCCACGGCTCTGGCCGCCGCCACCGCCGCAAGGACCGTCAGGTCTCTTGCCGCCGTAGGGGGCCAGTCCCGGCGAATGAGGACACTGAGGTATACCCCCGTGTCCGCCGGGGAGTAAAATTTCCGGCCCAGCCGTCCCCGGCCCAGGGTCTGGCTGGCCGCCACCAGGACGGTACCGTCCGGCGCCCCCTCCTCCCCCTTGGTCCGTAAAAGGGCATTGGTGGAGCTGACCTCCCCCAGCACCTCCAGATGCCAGTGGTCCGGGAAGCACAGTCGGCTTTCGATGCCGCCCAGGGAAAGAATGTCCCCGGAAGACAGCAGCCGATAGCCCCGGCTGGAAACCCCGTCAATGGGGTAGCCCGCTTCTCTCAGGGCGGAAATGGCCTTCCACACCGCCGCCCGGGACACCTGCAGGCTCTGGGCCAGCTCCTCCCCGGAAAGATAGGTCCCCCGGCAGGCGGAGAGTAGGGTCAGCACCCGGTCTTTTGTTGTCAACGTATCACCTTCTTTATCCCCGGCATCGTACCATGGGATTTTTCTCTTGTCAACCTTTATTTTTATTCGGTTTACAATTAGAATAATAAAAAAGCTCCCCGGTTTCCCGGGGAGCATGTGTCACTTTTTAGCAGCCGAAACCAGCCATCTGGCACAGAATCTGCCAGATTCCGCAGAAATTAAAACGCATCGTCTTGGCCTCCTTGTTTGATTTCGTCTCGCGAGGACAGGACGAATTGTAACCGAAATGTAATCTTTTTTCAAGCTGTAAATATTGGTAAATGCGGCCCTAGATATTCTGGATACTCTGAAAATCTGGGAGATTGCCACACCAGTCTGCGGACTGGTTCGCAATGACGCGGTTTTTACCCGGCGGCGCCGTCGATGCCGGCGTCCTCCGTAAAGGTCAAAATCAGGCCGTTGGGCAGGCAGGCAATGGGCAGGCCGCTGTCGCACCAGCCCATGGCCATGCACACATGATCCGGACAGCTGGCCTGGGTAACGGCCACCTTGTTGTCCTTCACCTCAATGGTGTTGGTGCCGCCGTTGGCACCCTGTACCGTCAGCACCTGGTCCTTGGATAGGTCCAGGGTCATGGTCACCTTGCCGTCCTGGACCACGGTGACGTATTTCTTTTCCGGCTGGCCTTTTAACAGCCACAGGCCCAGCCCCATAGACAGGACCAGGGCGATGGCAATAATGATGATCCAATGTTTTGTTTTCATGCAGTTAGTTTCCCCCATGCTCTTCCAGATATGCCTGGATGCAGTCCAAAAATTCTTCGCCGTAGCGCTCCGCTTTGCTGCTGCCTACGCCGCTGACCTTCAAAAATTCTTCCCGGGTGGTGGGCATCTTTCTTGCCATGTCTTCCAAAGAGGCATTGGTAAAAACGATGTAGGCCGGCTGGCCGGTGCGCTTGGCAATGTCCCAGCGGAGCTTTTTCAGCTCTTCCAACAGGCCCGCCGGTGCCGCCGCCTTGGGTACCGGCGCTTTCCGTTCCTTCTTTTCCCGGGCCAGCATAAACACCTGCTCCCCGGACAGGACCTGGTCCGCCTTGGAGGTCAGCAGCAGTCCCCCGTGCTCCGGGTCCGCTTTCAGGTACCCTTGGCCGATGAGGGTATCGATGTACATCCGCACCTCGGCTTCCTTCCGCCGCTGCATGGCGCCGTAGTCCGATAGGTGCTCCAGCTTCAGCTGCAATACCCGCTGGCTGGCACTGCCCCGGAGCACCGCCGCCACCATGGTCTGGCCCAGGCTGTAGCCCAGATGGGTAAACAGGTTCTCCACACAGGAGAGAATGATCCTTGCCTCATTGGTGATATCCACCCGGACAAGGCCCTCGTCACAGTTGCCGCAGTTGCCGCAGCGGGGGGCGTGGGCCTGGCCGAAATAATCCAATATCTTTCCCCGGAGGCACTGGTCCGTTTTGCAATAGTCCACCATTTTGTCCAGCCGGATCAGGTCCTGGCGGATCCGCTGCTGTTCCTGCTCCTCCGTCAATTCACTGTTTTCCGAGGAGTGCTCCACCAGCCATTTGGCGGTGCTCACATCTCTGGGGGCAAACAGAAGAATGCACTCCGCGTCGGAGCCATCCCGCCCGGCCCGGCCCGCCTCCTGGTAGTAGGCTTCCAGACTCTGGGGCATGCTGTAATGGATGACAAAGGACACATTGGACTTGTCGATACCCATGCCGAAGGCGTTGGTGGCCACCATTACGTTGGCCCGGTCAAAGATGAAGTCCTCCTGGTTTTCGTGGCGCTCGGCCTCCTCCAGGCCCGCATGGTAACGGGTGGCCCCAATGTCCCGGGACCGGAGCAGCTGACATACGGACTCCACATCCTTCCGGGTGGAGCAGTAGACAATGCCGGTTTTTTCCCGCCGGTCCCAGATGAGCTTTAATAGCTCCGCGTCCTTATCCTTGGGTCTGCGGACCTCAAAGCGAAGGTTGGGCCGGTCGAAGCCCGTTACCACCCGTTCCGGGTTTTGCAGGCCCAGAATTTCCTCAATATCCTCCCTTACCCGCTGGGTAGCCGTGGCCGTAAAGGCGGAGACCACCGGCCGCCGGGGCAGGAGTTTTAAAAAATCCACGATTTTCAGGTAGCTGGGCCGGAAATCCTGGCCCCACTGGGAAATACAGTGGGCCTCGTCCACGGTGACGATGGAGACCGTCCGGGCCTGGATGGCCTCCAGAAATCCGTCGGTCAGCAGCCGTTCCGGGGCCACGTAGATGATCTTGTACATGCCGTTCCGGATGTTCCGGTACACCAGCCGGATCTGGGCCGGGGTCAGAGAGGAATTGATATAGGCCCCCGCCACACCGGCGTCTTTTAGGGCCATGACCTGGTCCTTCATCAGGGAAATCAGGGGGGAAATGACCAAGGTCACCCCCGGCAGCATCAGCCCCGGCACCTGGTAGCAAAGGCTTTTGCCGCCGCCCGTGGGCATGATGCCCAGGGCATCCCGGCCGGAAAGCTGGGCATCGATGAGCTTTTCCTGCCCCGGCCGGAAGGCGGTATACCCAAAATATTTTTGCAGGGTCTCGTATTTGTCCATGTTGAAACCTTTCGTCTTTTTGTTCCTCACATCTTACCACAATCTCACCGATATTGCAAATATCCGATAAACTTCTTCACGGCCAGGGATGCGGTTTCCGTTTCTCTTAGTGCCAGTGCCGTCTCCCGGTAGGCGGGGACATCCAGCTCCTTGGCAACAATATTGTAGGGGGTTCTTTTTAAAATCATTTCCGTCAGCATACTTACCCCCAGGCCGCTTTCCACCATGGCCATAATGGCGTAGTCGTCCCAGGTGGTAAAATGGACCCGGGGCTTTAACCCATTGCGCTGGAAGACCTCGGAGACCTCCGCCTGGGCTCCCTTTTCCAGCAGCATAAAGGGCTCCTCCGCCAAGGCGGCAATGGGGACCTTGTCGTACTTGGTCAGAGGATGATCCTTTGGGAGGATGGCCAGCAGCCGGTCCCGGCCCAGGGGGATGGTCTCAAAATCCGGCCGGGTGGGCAGCCGCAGAAAGCCGCAGTCCACCCGGCCCTGGGCGATCCAGTCCTCAATTTCCGTATAGTCCCCCAGCAGGAGCTCATAGTCTACCCCGGGGTAATCCTTCTGAAAGGCTTTGATGATGTTGGGCACCCAGTGGATGGCGCCGCTGGAAAAGGTACCGATGCGGATAATGCCGGACTGAACCCCATGGAGGTCGTCTACCTCCATCTGGAGCTTCTGGTACTCCGTGCACAGGCTCTGGGCATAGGGCAGCAGCCGGGAGCCGTCGGAGGTCAGCCGGATGCCGGACCGGTTCCGCTCCAAAAGAGTAATGTTCCACTCCTTTTCCAGGTCGTGGATCATCCGGCTGACGCCACTCTGAGAGTAGTTCAATACCTCCGCCGCCCGGGTAAAGGAGCCGTACTCCACCGCCTTGATAAAGGCCATATATTTCAGGATGTTCATATCCATGGGCTTATCCTCCATATGTATGCGATTTTCTCATGCAGTCCATGAAAAACATTCGCTTTTCAAATACTTTCTCCTATGATACAATGCCTTCATCCAAATTGCAAGAGAGAGGACGAGAAAATATGACCACATCGACCATCTGTGTAACCATCACCATTGTCCTGTACTTGGCCGGGATGCTGTGGATCGGCGCCCACTACGCCAAGGAGAATTCCTCCAGCTCCGATTTCTATCTGGGCGGCCGGAAGCTGGGCCCCCTGGTCACCGCTATGAGCGCCGAGGCCTCCGATATGTCCAGCTACCTGCTCATGGGTCTGCCGGGCCTGGCTTACCTCAGCGGCATGGCTGACGTGGGCTGGACCGCCATTGGCTTGGGGCTCGGTACATACTTCAACTGGCTCCTCACCGCCCGCCGGATCCGCCGGTATACCCAGATCACCGGCGCCTTTACCCTGCCCCAGTTCTTCTCCCATCGGTTCCACGATCAGAAGAACATCCTGGCTGCCATTTCTGCGGTGATCATCATTATTTTCTTCATCCCCTATACCGCTTCCGGCTTCTCCGCCTGCGGCAAGCTGTTCTCCAACCTGTTCGGCGTGGATTATATGCCCGCTATGATCGTCTCCGCCATCGTCATTGTGGGCTACACCGCCGCCGGCGGCTTCCTGGCCGCCTCCATTACGGACCTGGTGCAGAGCATTATTATGACCATTGCCATTCTCTTTGTGCTGATCTACGCCACGGTTCAGGCCGGCGGCGTGGGGGCCGTTATGGAGAACGCCAAGGCCCTGCCCGGCTACCTGTCCTTCAATCAGACTTATACCGGCAGCGGCGCCGCCTCCTACGGTCCCCTGACCATTCTCTCCACCCTGGCCTGGGGCCTTGGCTACTTTGGAATGCCCCACATTCTGCTGCGGTTCATGGCCATTGAGGATGAGAAGAAGCTGAAGCTCTCCCGCCGGGTTGGCTCCATCTGGGTGGTCATTGCCATGGCCCTAGCCATTATGATCGGTGTGGTGGGCAACACCCTTACCGCCAAGGGCTCCATTGAGACCCTGACCGGCGCCAACAGCGAGACCATCATTATTAAGATCGCCAGCCTGCTGTCCACCCACGGCGTGGTGCCCGCTCTGATGGCAGGGCTCATCCTGGCCGGTATCCTGGCCAGCACCATGTCCACCGCCGACTCCCAGCTGCTGGCCGCCTCCTCCAGCGTCTCCCAGAACCTGCTGCAGGATACCTTCGGCCTGAAAATGAGCCAGGGCACCAGCATGCTGGCCGCCCGGCTCACCGTGGTCCTCATCGCCATTCTGGGCGTTGTCATCGCCCGGGACCCCAACAGCTCTATTTTCGGCATCGTTAGTTTTGCCTGGGCAGGCTTCGGCGCAGGCTTCGGCCCCCTGGTCATCTGTGCCCTGTTCTGGAAGCGCACCACCTTTGCCGGTGCCATTGCAGGCCTTGTCTCCGGCGGTGTGGCCGTCTTCGTGTGGAAGTACCTGGTCAAGCCCCTGGGCGGCGTCTTCGGCATCTACGAGCTGCTGCCCGCCTTCCTGGTGGGCCTCCTGGCCATCGTCATCGTAAGCCTGCTGACCAAGGCCCCCGGGGAAGAGGTTATTAAGGAGTTTGAGCTTGCAAGAAGCAAGGAAGAGCTGAACTGATCTTTAGATAGCATTTCTCCCGCCTCGATAAAAAGAGGCGGGAGTTTTTTGTGGGGATGTGAAATAAGGATTTGTAAAACTCTGCTCCCCTTGGGGGGAGCTGGCGCCGCAGCGCCTGAGGAGGGCCGTACCGACGCTATGTCGTTGCGAGCCAGTTCGCAAACTGGCGTGGCAACCCCCCGGTTGGATGGTGCAGGCTGACGGGCGGAAATCCCCTTGCCCCCTCCTGCATGGAGGGGGTGGCCCGCAGGCCGGGGG
>JBNMHR010000044.1:0-16384 GCA_050872865.1 Faecousia sp.
AACAACGCCCGTGGTCCCCGTGAGTTCTTCACTGCTACCTGCGCACGCTGCGGCGGCGAGGCCAAGGTGCCCTTCCAGCCCAAGTCCGACCGTCCCGTGTTCTGCAGCGAGTGCTTCGCTCAGATGCGTGCCAACGGCTAAGTTATCTTCAAACCCCCTCCCGAAAAATCGGGAGGGGGTTCTTTTTTGCTTTCTAATCAAAATAAAAGATCTCTTCAAATTTTTTATCCAGCGCAATGCACAGCACCAGCGCCAGCTTTGCGGTGGGGCTGAACTGCCCCGTTTCAATGGAGCTGATGGTATTGCGGGACACCCCCACCAGATCCGCCAGCTGCTGCTGGGACATTCCCTTTTCGCTGCGGGCATCTTTCAGCTTATTTCTTAAAACCAGTTTATCATCCATGCTTATCCCACCATTTTTCCTGCAAGAGCCATCGCAAATACCACAGCAAACCCAAGTTCAGCCACGCCATAAACCAGCTTGGAACGGGTCTTCAAATATCGGAACAGAACAAGGTTGCTGCTCCCCTGCATGGCAAAATACACCATCCACCCCGCCAGCGAAAGCTCGGGCCTGTTCCAAACGAATGCACTGACCAGGATGAAAATCACGCACAGGAACGCCCCAACCAGCATCCCGACTCGTGACGCTTTCCCCAACGCCGCCGCTTCCCGTTCGTCCAGCTTCCCTTTGTTTTCCCGCTGGCTCATCTTCAAAATATCTTCCTTGTTCATAAAAACACCTCCATCGGATTTACCAAGTTTACTTGGCATGACTTTATTGTAGCATTGCCAAATAAACTTGTCAAGACGGTTTTCTGCTTTTGGGAAATTGGAGGCGTTTATAAAGAAAAGCACCTGGCCTATTCTTAAATCAGGTGCTTTGTTGGAGGGAAAAATAAGTCCTATTCTTTAAACTCCGTACTTCCAATCAGGCGGTCAAAATCACTTTGATATAATTGGTCCTGCATCACACGGTATTGCTCAAACTCACTTTCCGCAAAGGATTTTGCGATAGCCGCTGTGACTTTTCCTTTGTCCTTTAGAATCTCCGCATCGTTGAATTGCAGAAATGCATCCAGCTTGGATGCCCAGTCTGCCATTGTCATGGGGATACGCCTTCTAGCCTGCCGGGTGGCATAGTCCAGATACATCGTAACGATTTCGTTCAGCTCATGCATTTCCTCAAAAGATAAATAATTCTTCGCAATGGACACATCTGCCTTCACAATTTTTCCATTCGGAGCGTTGCGCCATGTTGTCAGCCCCATGTGCTCTTTGGTGTGGTCTGCTCGCTCCACAATGACCTCCGCAGCTGTGCTGTGATGAACGGCGTAGTGCATTTTGTTTTGAACCGTGGCGAAGAACTCCTTTGTGGTTTGACTATCAAGGGAATAGTCCACAGCGGTCGCATAGATATCCGTAATTTTTTGATAAAAGCGCCGTTCACTGGCCCGAATTTCCTGGATTTCAGAAATCAGGTGGTCAAAGTAATCCTC
The DNA here is from genome assembly GCA_050872865.1 of Faecousia sp. Taxonomy (GTDB): domain Bacteria; phylum Bacillota; class Clostridia; order Oscillospirales; family Oscillospiraceae; genus Faecousia. The sequence goes on from JBNMHR010000044.1 coordinate 1,500, forward strand.
ATCAAAAATCTGACCGTTGACCAACCTATCCTTATCCAGAACATACCCTTGCTTTGCAAAGGTATCCAGGACCTTTGTGGCCCATTGACGAAATTGTGCTGCCCGTCCGGAATTGATGCGATATCCAACGGCAATAATTGCAGACAACGAGTAGAACTTATACCGATAGGTTTTCCCATCATCTGCAGTTTGTGCAAATTTTGCACAAACTGCAGATTCAGATAATTCACTACTCTCGAAAATATTCTTCAGATGCTTTGTCACAACACTCCGGTCAACGTCAAAAAGCTGGCCAATTGCTTTTTGGGTCAACCAAACATCCCGATCCTGTACCCGGACCTCGATCCCATCCTCATGGGCATCCTTTGTAAAAATCAGAAAATCCACCGTACTATTGCGAATTTTCAGTTTTTCTTGCTTCGTGTCCTTCATAGATACCCTCCCCATATACAAGTGAAATGGAAGTCTCTTGTGTCTTTGATTGTATCCTATTTTTCGTTCCTTTGCAAGATAAACGAGCAGAGGCTGTTATTTAACGGTCCCTTTTTCTTTGAATGCCATAGGACATGTTTCCCGCATTTTGTCCGTTTGTCGATGAAAAAATCTCGCAGCAGGAAACAAGCTTTATTTATTTTCCGAAACCGCATTTCGCAGCATAGCAGCGATCCGTTCCGTTTCTCCGCTTTCGTTTGTTCGAATTCGAAGCAGCGGTATTTCACATTTTTTCAGAATGCTGTCTTTTCGCTTATCCCGTTCACTCTGTGCACTTCCGGCAGCATGATACCGTGTGCCATCTACCTCAATTGCCATCACGGGAGCCTTATTCATTTTATCAAACAGTAAAAAGTCAATATGAGTCAAGGGATTCGCCGCAAATTGTGCTTCCTGCTCCGTGAAAATTGTGTAATCCTTTATCAAAGTTGCTAAAGATGAATGTACGGCGCAACCGATTTTAGAAAATTCCTCTGTGTTCAATATTTTCTCAATAACGGTGTAGGCCAGATTTTCAGAGTCAAACTCGGATATTCGTTTGTGCTTTTTCAGGTATTGCATTCGCTGCTCGTAATACCCTTTGTACAGGAGGTCGAACACTGAGAAAACTTTGCTGTCTATGATTTGAAGATTGTTATATTCTATATACTTTGCCAAATCTCCATAATTTGTTTTCTCATTTTCTTTGTTGTTGGAAATGACCACGGAAAGTGACCGAATTGCTCTCGACACAGCCACATTAAGCATATTGGGGTCATCTACAAATTCGCCAATGACGTTATCTACAGATGCCAAAATGATTGCGTCCTTTTCCCGACCCTGAAATTTATGTACCGTTGCGACCTCGTATCGGTCCCCCAACTGTCTGCGAATCTCTGTAGCCTGGTCTCGATAGGGAGTAATGATGCCAATGCTTGAAAATCCTCTAAGCTTTGGCAGCACCTCCGCCTTTATGACATCAATTTGCCGCTGATTAAAGTGCCCCCGGGCGTGGTTTCCGGGAACTGTGCGGTACATTGTCAGAACATTTTGTTCTCCATGGTCCTCCGTCATAACAACCAATTCCCCATTGTAAAATTTCTGATTGAAAAATTCCGCTATCTTGGGGTGACAGCGATAATGCTCCTTTAGCAGCACAGATGGTGCATCTGGCCAAATTTCCGCAGCAGATACCAGCAAACTATGGGTGGTAAAATTGTATCGTTCGTCAAGTTTATTCTTGTTCCAAATTCCATCTACAATTCTTATGTCTTCCGGTGTAAGAACATTGGGCAGCTGTTTTTGGTCTCCTACGATCACAATGTTTTTTGCGCAGGAAAAGGCAAGCACCCCTGTTGCCAAATCCACCTGGGACGCCTCATCCACAATCAGATAATCATACAAAAAATCCGGTGAAAGAGTTCCTTTGATGGAGTAAGTCGTACTCAAAATAACCGGATACTCTTTTGTAAAGTCAGCAGAATGCCCACGGAAGGATGCTTTATCAAAGCAAGTCCGCGCAGATTTCCAATGGTATCGTTTGGCCAGCTCTGCTTTAAACAAAATCATGGATTTTCTGCGCAGTTCATCCATCTTATCTTCAAAACGATAATTTTTCAGGCTTTCTTCCAGTGTCTTTTTCTCTTTCTGCAGTTCCGAAATTTTATTCTGATAGAACAGCTTCTGAAGGCACGGAATAACCGATTCCGGAACGCTTTCAAATAGCTTTAATACCGCCGTGCTGTATCGGATCACAAAGAGCAGTTTCTTGAAAATTCCGATTTTCTTCCCGGAATTCCTTTCATATTCCAGCCATAAGGAAAGTATTTTTTCAGAGGGTAACTTCGCCAACTGTCCGGGATTACGTAGAACGTCTTTTCTGGAATTGTAATATTCCGCAAAAAAGAATTGCTCCGGTTTGAGGGCCAAAAGCTCCTGATCGATCTGGGCAATTCGATTCCTGGATTCCAGCATTGTTGTCAACTCTTCCGATAGCCTCTGAACCTCCTTGTTTAGCACAGCGGTTACTTCCGGACGCTGCCCCCAGCTACCCATAGGCGGGTAAGTCCCGGTTTGTGACTGGAGGAACTGCTCTTTATTGGAGTTGCTTCCAAGAAATGCTGTCAGGAAAGATAGCCCCTGCTTCTCCAATTTTTCCGCTACATTCTGCGTTGCTGCGTTATTATTGGATACAACTGCCACAGTTTTCCCGTTTCGGACAGCGTTGGCAATAATATTCAAAATAGTTTGCGTTTTCCCCGTTCCCGGAGGACCTTGGATGATGCTGACTTGAGAAGAAAACGCGTTCTCCACCGCCGTCTTTTGGCTTTGGTTGATACCGAATGGATAGATCAGGGAAAATGAATTGCTCTGCCTTTCAATTAAGTTATTCGGATCCAGATATTTTGCCAGAACCGAAGACTCCTCCACCGCACAAATTCGATTGTACTGTCCTTCCAGGATATTCTCCCCATTTTCACTTCTCAGACCAGTTGCCTTTGCAATTTCCTTAAAGTATTCAAATACACCCCGGCTTTTCGCATTATAAAGGCAATTACGGGAAAGCGTGACCTCTGATTTTTGATAGAATGTACTTTTTTCTTTGCTCCGAATGACCCGATAATATTCCCCAAAATCCAATATCCGTTCAATAGGTGCAATCACCCGCCCATTGACTTTACATATAACCGATTGGGGGGCAATTTCCTGGCGCACACGCAGCACCTTTACATTGGAACTGTTGTAATGGTACACTTGTGCGGATGTTTTATATACAATATCACACTTTGGAGGACGGAGCGTATAAGACGCGATTGAATCCGTTTTATTCTCCCCGTTGATCAAAATCATTGTATCCATGCCAACCTGCATATCATCGCCCACATTCTCTCTATTCCCATTGTAAATAGCAACTATTTCTCATTTTCTTCTCGTAACACAATTATATGCTTCGCATATCAATTTGTCAATTTCCCAATCTGATCTGTTCGCTTGGGGGCAGCATGGTTGTCATCCCTGTGATATAATTCCAACTATTGATATTCATTTTCGTGCAAACATTGGGCCGCGCTCCCGGCTTGTGTGGTCACGTTTCCCCCAGTAGCCAATCCGGCAAATTCAGGGATTTGATTCCATCATAGGATTTGATGAAATCCCGGTCCATGGACAGGACGATCTTCTCATAATTATCCGGAATCATCCTCAGAGGCCGCAACTCCCGTTCTCGGGTTTCCGGAGAAAGCATGCTTTCTGTTACCTGAATATACAGCTTATCATCCGGTTTTTCCGCTACGAAGTCCACCTCCGTTTCGCCCACCTTTCCGATATACACCCGGTAGTCCCGGCGAAGCAGTTCCAGGTAGACAATGTTTTCCAGAATGTGTCCACGGTCCGCATCCCGGTAGCCCAAAAGCATATTCCGGAAGCCCATGTCAATGATATAGTTTTTGCCCAGGGTTTTCAGCAGCTGCTTTCCTTTTACATCATAGCGGCCCACGGAGAAGAAAATATAGGCACTGCGAAGCATAGCGATATACTTTTCCACCGTCTTACCCGCCACGCTTCTCCCTTTCATATCACCTTCATTGTACAAGACATTTCCGATACTGCTGGGGGAATTGACACTGCCAATGTTGGAACAAAGAAACAGCATAAGCTTCTGCAGCATGGCCTGGTCTGCCCCCTCGTTGCGCTGCAAGATATCCCGCAGCACAACGGTAGAATAGATACCCTCCAATGCCTGATTGCTTCTAGCCTCGTTGAATTGATACTCCCGCAAAATAGGCATTCCGCCGAATTGGAGATACTTTTGAAATTTTTCTTCCAACGTTACGGATGGAGCAAACGCATAAAAGGTTAAAAACTCCTTGAACGACAGCGGCAGCATCCGAATTTCTACATAGCGTCCGGAAAGCAGGGTAGAAAACTCTGTGGACAGCAGGTAGGCGTTGGAGCCCGTGATATAAATATCCACATCATAGTCAAGCCGGAAAGACTCAATGGCTTTTTCCCAATGGTCCACTGTCTGCAGCTCGTCAAAAATCAAATAAGTTTTCCCCTCCCGGGGGATGCGTTCGCAGATATAATCATAAAAGGCCAGATGATCCGTAAGCGCCCGGTAACGCAGGGATTCCAGATTCATGTGAATAATGTGAGATTCCTCCACCCCTTGCTCCAGCAAATACTGATGGTACAGGTCCAGCAGAGAGGACTTGCCGCATCTGCGGATGCCTGTAACGATCTTCACCAAGTCCACATCCCGATTTTGAATCAGCTGCTTCAAATATTCTGGCCGATCGATCAACTCTGCCATTGGCTGCCCCTCCAAAACTTTTCTTCTTATTATACCCCGGAATCTCAAAGTGTCAATAGTTTTAGACTTTCAAGTCGAAAACTATTAAAATATAATCATTTTCGACCTGCGCGAAGTTTTTCTTTCCATGGTCTATTTCTACGCTTCAGCGAGAATCGGCCAAATTTTTACCCCTTATTCAGCTTGCACAGCCGGTTCCGCTCCCGCAATAGATTTTCCGCCTTTTGCGTCAAAAGCAGGGCGGCCCCACTGTCTCCGTCTACGATGGCGGTTTGCAGTTCGTTGACGACTGCAGTCAGGTCCCCCTCGATCTCCGCCAGGGCGGGGCTGCTGACCGGGTCGCTGTAGCGGAGGTTTTCGGAAAAGGCTTTCACTTCCGGCAGGTCACTTTGGGCGGCCATCTGGTTGACCTGGGACTGGAGGGCGCGCATAAAGGCCACGTTCTTCTTCAGCTTGTCGTCCTGGTGCTGAATTTCATCCGCTGCCGTGTCTGCGCCGATCATCCCGACGATGGCCGCCGCCAGAAGCAGCATATATACCACCACAGCGGCCCATACCGGGATCCAGCGGCCCAGGGCCAGGACCAAAAAGCTCAGCGCCAGCTGGGTAAACCCGTAGGTGACCCCGATCCGGGCAATGGGGAACCCGTAGTACCGGCTCCGGGCATCCGGTTTTTTGAAAAAGGCCATGTATATGGAATAGCCCGCGACCCCAAAGGCCGCTACGGCAAAGGCAAAGCTGACCCATACCACCGCCCTGGGGGCCAAAAATGCCAACAATAGATACATGACCAGCAGGACCGCCATACAGACGGCCGCCCGCATAGAACCCTTCTTCATGGTTTACTCCCCCTTCTTGTGCCCGCACTCCGGGCAGAACTTACTGGTGATATTCTGGGTCCCACACTCCGGGCAGGTCCAGGCGCTGGGGACCTCCGGCCTTTTGCAGCCGCATTCCGGGCAGAACTTACTTTGAATATGCTTGGTGCCGCAGTTGGGGCAGTCCCAGCCCGATTCCGGCTTTTTGGCTCCGCACTCCGGGCAGAACTTGCTTTGGATGTTTTTTGCGCCGCATTCCGGGCAATCCCAGCCGGAAGCCGCAGCTTGGCCAATCTGCTTGGCGGTATCCAGAACCGGGTTTAGGGCATCCTTCGTCATGCCGACCACGCTGCCCATGGCCCCCAAGGTGACCCCCAGGCCCGCGATCTCTCCCAATCCGCCGCCGCTGCCGCCGGTGAGCCCATTCTGCATGGCCTCCATGCCCACCTTCCGGGCAGTCTCCTGCTGGTAGGTGTAGCCCTTCAGGCGCATTTCCTCAGCCTCTGCCGCCGCCTGCATCCGGTAGGCTTCCGCTTCCGCCTGCTTTTGGATTTTCAGGGCTTCCGCATCCCCCTGGGCCCCGATGATCTTCATTCTGGCGGCGGTCTGGGCCTCTACGGCCTTCCGCTCGGCCTCCGCCGTGGCGACGCTCTTTCGGATCTGCTCCTGACGGACGTTCAGATAGGCCTCCGCAAACTGCTCCTTCATTCGCCGGAAATTGGGGTCATCGTCCGGTGTCACCACCCGGGAGACATAGAATTCCGGCATTTCCAATCCGTATTCGGAAAGCTTGGGATTGATGCGCTGCCGCAGAGCCTCGGACAGCTCTACCAGGCGCTCGTCGATTTCCAGAACGTTGATGGAATTCTCCCGGATCACCGCTGCCAGATAGCTCTTTACCTGGGTCATGACCAGAGCCCGGAACAGCCCCTTGCCGGTATTGCCCAAAATCTGCTCCTGCCGCAGCTTTTCCGTGGTGCCCACCAGCTTAATTAAAAGCTTTCTGGAATTCACCACCCGCAGGCTGAATTCGCCGCTGGCCCCCAATTCTACGTGCATCCCCGTCATGGGGTCGAAGAGCCTTACCTTGGAATCCGTGCCCCATTTGATGCCCATCTGGGTGGCCAAATTGACAAAGTAGACCTCGCTGTGGAAGGTGCCCTCGGTATCCGTAGGCAGCCGGTAGAGCTTTTCCAAAATAGGCAGCTGCTGGGTCTCCAGGGTATACCGCCCCGGCCCGAACAGGTCCAGGGCCTGGCCGTCCCGGAAGAAGATGGCCTCCTGGCTTTCGTGGACAATGAGCTGGGAACCCAGATTAAAGTCCTCAATGGGGTGCTTCCACACCAGGGTCTCGTTGTCCCCCTCGTATTTGAGAATGCTGGCCAGGCCGTCCTTTTTGATCTCCTCGGACTTGAGCCGTTCCGCCACATCGTTTACATGGTCGCACACCGGGCATATGTAAGAGCTGGCCCCCCGGCCCGTCCGCAGCCGCACCCCGCACTGGCCGCAGGAAAACTCCACCATTTTGTCCTGCTCCGCCATGGTATTGATGGGCTCCCCGCAGACGGGGCACCGGGCACGGCTCCCCTGGCTCTGGTCAAAGACCACGTCATTGCCGCAGTGGGGGCACTGCCTGCTTGCCAGCTTGTCCGTGCGGACATCAATGGTATAGCCGCAGGAGCAGTCAATTTTCTTCCGCGCAAAAAAGCCGCTGCCGGCCTGGGCGTATCGCCCACAGTTGGGGCATTCGATTACAAATTTGGACATAGGATCATCTCCCTTTGATCGTTATAAATGGGCATTCACAAAATCCCCAGCTTTTGGAGGATCAGAAACACCAGCACCACAATGATGTAGAACAAAACCGATTCCAACCGGTTTTTCTTTTTGGGCTTGCGGCAAAGCTCCGCGTATTTTTGGGCTTCTTTATAGTCTCCCAGGCGGTCCAGCTGGTCGGCAAGGCGATGGAGGACCTGGGGGTCCCGTTCTTTTTTGATTTGTTTTACCAGGAGCTTATAGTCCTTTTCTCTCCGCTGGGCGGCGGCTTCATAGAGGCTGCGGGCCTGCCCGTCGGCTTCCTGTAAGGCCTGGTCGTAGGCTTTCTCCATGTCGGCGATGGCCTGCCTGTCTTCCTCTTGAGCTTCTTCCAGGCGCTGGCGCATGGTGGAAAACAGGTGGTCCTTCTGGCTTTGCAGGGTGGCGGCCAGGTCTTCGGTGGCGGTGACCTCTGCTTGGAGCAGGAGGTCGTTGTTTTTCCACCATTTTTCCTCGGTAAGCAGCTGCTTCTGCCGCTCAAAGGCGTAGGATGGGTAGCTCCGGCTGCAGTCGTATACCCTGCGGAGCTCCTCCGGGTCCAGGTAGCCGGGGATGGTATAGGCCCGGATGCCTGCCTGGATGGGGTCCTCCCGGGCGGGCAGGGTCATGGGATGGGGGCAGATCTCTTCGCTGGCTTTCAGGCGGCCGGATACCAGATCCTCCAGGCTTCTGTACCCTTCCTGGGCCAGGAGCTTTCCGAGGGAGGCGGAGGCGCTGTTGGGGTCGTCTTCCAGGATGCGGCTAAAAATCTCTTCCGCCCGTTCCCATTCTTCCTGTTCCAGGGCCTGTTCCCCTTCCTGGGTCCCCAATACGGCCCGGGGGCGGTTCCTGCTTCTTTCCTGCTTCTCTGTGGGCACCGTCTGGCGGGTGCCGCAGTATTCGCATACGGCGATGGCGGCCCCGGGCTCCACCACCAGGTCTCCGCCGCAGATCTTACACTTCATCACCGCCATTGGGCTCGTCTCCTCTGTTTTTCGTTTCCACTTCCATATGCGCCAGGGCAAATTCCAGGCTCATGGTCATAATTTCATTCCGGTTCCGGCCTGTGGCGCTGGCGACGGCATCGATGTCTCTCAGCATCTCCTTTGTCAGGCGCATGGAAACAATGGTGGTCTCCCCGGCATACTTTTTGGGCGATATACGCAAAATCGGTCTGTCCATTGGCATTTCCTCCTGATGGAGCCATTGTAATACATCCGTAATTCGATTACAAGCATTCCCTTCAAATTTTGGCGAATTGCATAGGATCCTCCTATTCTTTTTGTGAAATATGGCGGTGACGCGGCTGCGGCAAAGGGCGGATGGCCTGTTATGCGTCCGGAAATCAAAATAGAATCTATAAGAATTCCTTAACCCCCTTGACATATAAGGTTTAATGTGTTAAACTCCAAACATCAAGTTGAACCCATTAAACCTATCAGAAAGAAGGAATCCTTATGAAAAAGTACCTTGCCTTTGCATTGTCTCTCCTGCTTCTTGCCGGCTGCACCGGGAAGGACACCCAGGTGGCTTCCGTAACCACCCTGCCAGAAACCACGGAAGCAACGATTTCCGAAACCACCGAAGCTACCCTGCCGGAGACCACCGAGGCCCCTACGGAGACGGAGGCCCCCAGTGAAACGGTGGATGCCCAGATCGTTGCCACCGCCGATCCCGTGATCACCGAGGCCCAGAATACGGTATATGTATCCACCGCCGACGAATTCTTAAAAGCCATCGCCCCCAATACGGATATTGTGGTGGATGCGGAGCTCATCGATTTCAGCACCGCCACAGGCTACGGGAAAACCAACGGGGACTACTACCGCTGGGATGACCCCTTCGACGGGCCGGAACTAATTTTATGTAACCTGACCAATGTCACCGTCCGGGGCTCCGGCCAGGAGCGGACGGATGTGACCCTGAGCGCCGTGCCCCGGTACGCAGATGTATTGACCTTTGAAAATTCCGCCAACATCTATGTGACGAACATTACCCTGGGCCACACCAAGGAGCAGGGGTCCTGCATCGGCGGCGTATTGAATTTCGTCAACTCCCAGGATGTATTGGTAGAAAACTGCGACCTGTACGGCTGCGGCACCGTAGGCGTCGGGGGCGAAAACAGCCTGAATATGCAGGTTTACAACTGCCTGATCCACGATTGCAGCTTAGGCGGCCTGTCTCTAACCAATTGCCAGAATGTCCGGGTGGACTGCACCACCTTCCGGAACCTGGGGGATAAGGAGTTTCCTGAATACGAGGCCTCCATCTTCCGGATGTGGGATTGCGAGAATGTGACCATGGACGGAGCGGAGGCAGTGCCCTTCCAGCCCTTCCAGTAAAGGAGCGCAGCTATGACGACCCCAAAAATCTTTGACAGCGAATACCGCTTCTGTCTTCTCCTCTGGGAGACGGAACCCATCAATTCTACAGAGCTTACAAAGCTTTGCAAGGATAGGCTGGGTTGGTCCAAGGCAACCACCTATACGGTGATCCGCAGGCTTTCCGAGCGGGGCATTGTGAAAAACGAAAATGCCATGGTATCCTCCCTGGTTTCCAAGGAGGAGGTCCAGCGGGACCGGCTGGAGGAAATGGTAGAGGAGACCTTCCAGGGGAGCCTGCCCGCCTTTCTGGCCGCTTTTTCCCACTCCAAGAAACTGAAAAAATCGGAAATTGACCAGCTGCGGCAGATGATCGCAGACTATCCGGAGGAGGACGAGGAATGATGGAACGGCTGCTGCAAAATCTTCTGACCGCCGATCTGCATGGCAGCATTGTGATTTTGGCGGTGCTTCTCCTGCGCCTGGTCCTACGGCGGACGCCCAAAAAGTATATCTGCATTCTCTGGATGCTGGCGGGCCTGCGGCTGCTGCTGCCCCTGCCTCTGGAAAGCAAGCTGAGCCTGCAGCCCCAGTCTTTGACCGTTCCCGGCTTTGGAAAGTTCCTGCCCATCATAGCCATTCTCTATGGGCTCTTCGCCCTGGGAATCTTGGGCTACAGCCTGATCTCCTACCTGCACCTGAAGCGCCAGGTAGCCGACGCGGTCAAGATCCGGGGCGGCTGGGAATCGGACAAAATCGAAACCGCCTTTGTGCTGGGCTTTTTGAAGCCGAAAATCTACATCCCCGCCGGAATGGACGAAAACCAGCGCCGCCAGATCCTGGCCCACGAGCGGACCCACCTGGACAAGGGAGACCACTGGATCAAGCTGATTGGCTTTCTGGCCCTGGCTCTGCACTGGTACAATCCCCTGGTGTGGCTGGCCTATGCCTTCCTCTGCAAGGATATGGAAATGGCCTGCGACGAGCGGGTGGTCCGGTTTATGGAGCCGGGGGAGCGGAAGGCCTACTCCTCTGCCCTGCTGGAATGCAGCACCAAAAATGTCCACTATGCCGCCTGCCCCGTGGCCTTTGGAGAGGTCAGCGTCAAGTACCGCATTCTCTCCATTCTTAATTACCGGAAGCCCAGCTTTTGGGTCAGCCTTTTGGGAGTGCTGGCCATCGTGTTCGTGGCCCTGTGCCTGGGCACCAACCGGGCCGCCGCCCCGGAGGACCCGGAAGCTCCCCTGGTAGAAGCCGCCCGAGAGACCCCGGAGACCTTCGCCCCGGCCAAGGCCCCGGAAAGCCCGGAAAATCCGGACTGGGGCATTACCGCCTATATCCGGGACCTGACCTCCATGGGCGGTACCATGGTACTGGATATCGAAAATCGGTTTTTCCAGAATTCCCAGACCATGAAAATTTCCGATTCCAACCTGGAAACCTGGGACGGGGACGGCTGGGTGCCAGTGGAGAGCCAATCGGAGGACCGGGAAGTAGTCCGTACCGAGGTTTACTTCGGCGGAAGCAGTACCTCCCGGGCCATGGACCATGATTCCCTGGATATGAACTGGGCTCTGAACTACGGTACCCTTTCCGGCGGCGACTATCGGGTAAAAATGACCGTTACCGACGATACCCGTTCCGCAGTCTTCTACGTTCCCTTCCACCTATACCGGGAAACTCTGCCCGGCAAGGAGGAGGCCGCTCTGTCCCGCTGCGAGCAGGGACTGACGGCACTGAAAGCCTCCCAGGGCTATTCCGTCCTTCTCTATGAGAAAAACGCCTATGACGATGACCTTTCCCCCAGGCAGCGGATCACCTTCTACTACACCAAGTATCGGGTAGACTACTACGCCGGGGAATATCTGGCTTCCAGCAGTGTCATTACAGGACCTGGCTATTCCCTCGGGGACTGGCAGACGGCCTTCTCTCTGGACACGGACCGGAAGTACCTGTTCCCGGAGGGCCAATCCAAAATTGAGAACGAGGAAATTTCCTTCCGTTCCGCCTGGGCAGACTATCAGGGCATCTCCTACCTGGGTACGGACAGTTTCATCTTCGACACCTCCGGAAATCTTTCTTCCATCGACCGGCTGACGGAAACCGCCGACGGGGAAATTGTCTCCCACATCCGGCTGGAAATACTGACCACCGAACCCTATACCGCCAGCTTTTACATCCAGGAGCTGGACACGCTGGACTACAACAGCAGTACCGGCTCCGCGGAAGAATCCCCTTGGAAAATCTGGTTCCGGGTGGATGATGACCTGCTGAACCCCAAGGGCAGCCAGGTTTGGGTTGCCTGGGAGGGCATCGGCGCCGGAGACTACCGGATCGATGACTGCTTCTGGCTGGAACAGAAAACGGAAAAGGGCTGGACCCGCCTGCTGGGCGAGGATGTCACCGCTCCCTTTGGCTACGCTTTCCAAAAGCTCAGCAGCCAGACCCAGTATCCCTACATCGATTGGTCCGACACCTACGGGGCCCTGCCCTCCGGCGTGTACCGGATGGGAGCAAAGTTCTTCCACGGGGAAGAAAGCATCATCCAGTACTCCGAATTCTCCATTTCCCCCACCGGCGGCATCTTTGGGGCCGGCGGAGAGGCGGCCATGGCAAGGGTGGATGCGGCCATCGAAAGGCTCCACACCGGCAGCTACCATGCCATCCAAATGGAAGATCTGCCCCAATACAACGATACCGCCCTGACCCAGGAATACTGGCACTGCGGAGGGGAACTGGCCACCGATTACTATAACGGCGACGGCGGTACTTACCACCACAGCTATGTAGAGCGGACGGACGGGGCAGAACCGGCCATAAACGAGACCTGGTGTAAATACAGCTATAGCCTGACCCCGGACGATCCCTACGAAAGCATCTATTTTCCGGAGGGCAACAGCGTGATTTCCGACCAGGAGATCACCTTCATTTTCAGCTACAGCCAAACTGCTGGAAGTGACCCCTGTAACAAATACACCTACCGCTTCGACGAAGCCGGGAACCTGACGGAGATCATCGAGTACTTTAACCCCTTCAGTTCCCAGGGGGACGTATACCGCTACTTTATCGACTACCCGGAGGACTCCGTTATTCAGGCACATATTGATTCCGTGAGGAAATAACAGTTTTCCCGCCCCCAAAAGGGGCGGGAATTGTGGTTTTGGTAGAAAGATTTGGAGTTATAAGATTCTTTGCCCGTAGGGGACGATGTCCACATCGTCCCGAAGCGTAATGATACTATGGCGGTTCGATGAATGGGACCAGTTGAAGGACGGAATCCCCAGCCTTCCCCTGGGAGGGGAAGGTGGCCCGCAGGCCGGATGAGGTCGCAAAAGGCTGCAATTCTATCCAGGTAATAGTAAAAAAGCAGCTCATTTCACATTTACCTTTCAACTTAAAGTGTATATATCATCCAACCTTGGCGACCTCATCCGCCGCGACACGCGGCACCTTCCCCTCCCAGGGGAAGGCTAAGATGCGCCCCTGCGGGGCGCTGGGGGGTAGTCCATCAAATTTCCATTTACCGATGCTTTCCCACCTTTCATCCTGCCATTTTCCATCCTCGGTTGACACGGTAGCATTATTGGCATATAATATGACTACCAATCAAGGGAGGCGTTTTTATGAGTCCAAGCATTTCTATCCGGCCGTCGAAGGATATTCGCACAAACTATGCGCAAATTTCTGCCCTTACCCGGCAGAATCCGGTAGCCATTACCGTAAATGGCAAAGAAGATACGGTCCTTCTCAGCCATGAGGATTTCCAGGACCAGCTTCGCTATATCGGCGAACTGGAAGCAAAGCTATCTGTATATTCCCACCTGGCCCAGGCCATGGACGATATCAAGCTTGGCCGGGTACAGAGCGCAGAGGATACCTTCGCCGACATTCTCAGTGAACTGGAGAATTTGGATGTATGAGCTGTAAAGTCGTCTTTACGGATACGGCCAAATTGGACCTACGCGACATCGCCGTCTATCTTGCGGATCTATCCAAGGACAAGAGCCTGGCCGCTCGCTTTGTTCTGGAGCTCCGGGAGAAAGCAAAAATCCTGGAGCAGTTCCCGGAATGCGGCTCGATCCCCAGGGACCGGGTACTGAAAAGCAGCGGCTATCGATTCCTGACACACAAGGAGCATCTTCTTTTTTATCTATATGATAAAGAAGCGAATACGGTCTATATCCTGGCGGTTTTCAACGGGAGACGGGATTATATGCGGGTTATGAAGAGGTTTCTGTAAGCCAGAATGGGTTATTAAATAACCGGGGGATTGCCACGACAGTGTGCGCACTGTCTCGCAATGACATTATTACTCCCCCCACTCCGGTTCCAGTTCGAAGCGCATTTCCTTTCCCTTCCAGGGGAAATACAGCCCTGCGGAAAACAGGCGGATGGTCTCTTCCTTGGCCCGGCTGCCGTACTTGTGGTCCCCTACCAGGGGATACCCCCGGGAGGCGAACTGGACCCGGATCTGGTGGCTCCTGCCGGTGTACAAATGGACCCGGACCAGGCTTTCTTCCCCGGCCCGCAAGACCTTATAGGACAGCTTGGCCGCCCGGACTCCGGCCCGCTGGCGTTTGACGACGAACACCTTGTTCTTCCGGCTGTCCTTCCACAGTAGGTCCTCCCATACCCCCTCCTCCGGGGGGCAGCCATGGCAGAGGGCCAGGTATTCCTTTTGCAGGGTCCCTTCCGTCACCGCTTTGCTCAGCTCCGCGGCAGCAGGACGGGTCCTTGCAAATACCATCAGCCCGCCCACGCCTTTGTCCAGCCGGTGGATGGGGTAAATTTCCCCGCCCAGCTTTTTCTTTAATTCCTCCGGCAGCGCATGCTCCGAATCCATCCCCGGGTCCTTGCGGCAGACCACAATGCCGGGGTCGGTGTAAAGAATTTCCATGTTGATCTCTCCTGTTGGGGATACTATAGCATAATAGGATGAAAACTGCAAATTGATGATCGGGGTAATTTCCGCACGTCTTGTCCTCCTCCTGCTGGAGGAGGGACGGCTTAAACTGTACCCATGAAATTGGACACGAAGAAAGAGTGGGTCCCTCAAAACAGGACACCTCTTGAGGGGTTCAATCCTCCTTTGTGGACACTTTCATGAGGGGGTAAGTTGTGGTAGAATGTACCCAAGATGCAAGGGAGAAAGGTTGGGTACACAATGGC
>JBNMHR010000045.1:0-16060 GCA_050872865.1 Faecousia sp.
AAAAAGGCTGAACATTCCACACCGTCAAGCCGTATCTGTCAAAGTGTTCATACATTTGTAACGCATGCAATTGTGCTGTCAAAAATGAGGCGGCACTTATGTACCGCCCCAAAGTGGTTTTACAGCTCTTCTCCGTTGGTGCGGATCACGTTCTGATACCAGTAGTAGCTGTCCTTGGGGATGCGGCGCAGCTTCTTCACATCGAAGTCGTCCCGGTCGATGTAGATGAAGCCGTAGCGCTTCCGGAAGCCCTGGTGTGAGCTGAGGAGGTCCATGACGGACCAGGGGGAGTAGCCCATGAGCTCCACTCCGTCCTCCATGGCATCGGCACAGGCCTGCAGGTGGGAACGGATGTAATCGATGCGGTAGGGGTCGTGGACCTTGCCGTCCTCCGTCAGGGTGTCTGCCATGCCCAGGCCGTTTTCGGTGATGAGCAGGGGCAGGTGGTACCGGCGGTAGTAATCGTTCAGAACGATGCGCAGGCCCATGGGGTCGATCTGGGCACCGTACTCGGAGGCAGCCAGATTGGTGTTCTTCTCGTCCCGGCAGTAGCCGTACTGGTCGAAGTCCACTTCGTTGCCCCGGTACACCCGCTCGCCGATGGGATGGTCCTTGTCTGCCGGCAGGTAGCTTGCGCACAGGGTCCGGTAGTAGTTCAGGGCGATGTAGTCGATCTTGGCGCTCTTCAGAATGGCCTCGTCGCCAGGCTCCATGTGGGGAACGATGTTCCGCTCCCGAAGGTAGCGCATATAGTAGCCGGGATAGCAGCCGTTGGTATGCATTTCCAGGCAGTAGTTGGTCTTCATCCAGTCGTTCATCTTGGCAGCCCACACGTCCTCGGGCTTGTTGGTCAGAGGATAGGTGCAGGTAGAGGACACCGCGGGGCCTACCTTGCCGTCCTTTACCAGCTCATGGCAGGCGTTCACGGCCAGGGCATGGCCCAGGAACATATGGTAATCCATCTGGGCACGGATCTTGCCCGCCTTCCACTTGTCGGCCTCCACAATGTTCATCCGCTCGTCTACCCGGATCATCAGGTTCTGCTCGTTGATGACCTGCCAGTATTTCACCCGGTCGCCAAAGGCCTCGAAGCACACCCGAGCGTACTTTTCAAAAGCATAGGCGCAGCGCCGGTCCTCCCAGCCGTTGTACTTTTCCACAAGGGCATAGGGAAGGTCAAAGTGGTACAATGTCACAAAGGGCTGGATGCCGTTTTCCAGCAGGCAGTCAATAACATCGTTGTAGAATTTCAGGCCCTTGGGGTTTACTTCCCCATCCCCGTCGGGGATGATGCGGGCCCAGGAAAGGGAGAAGCGGTAGATCTTCATCCCCAGTTCCTTCATGAGACCGATGTCTTCTTTCCAGTGGTGATAGAAGTCGGCAGCCACCTTGCTGTCCGCCTGCTTGGCGGAACGCTTAAAGGAATTGAAGTCGGCAACGGTCATGCCCTTGCCGTCCTCATCCCAGCCGCCCTCGATCTGGAAGGCGGAGGAAGAGGCACCCCAAAGAAAGTTTTCCGGAAATCTACCCATGAAATTCTCCTTTATCTCAGCAGTGGGCGGCAATGACGGCGGGACCGTTGACGGATACGTCCACGCCCTTCAGCTCGTCCGCATTGGAAACCAGCATGGCAACGGTGGTATCGTAGCCGGCCTTCTTCAGCTCGTCCAGGTCGAAGTGGACCAGCTTCTGGCCCTTCTTCACCTTCTGGCCGTTCTCTACGAAGGTCTCAAAGTGCTGGCCCTGGAGTTCCACGGTGTTGACACCAATGTGGATCAGCACTTCCACGCCGTTTACGTTCAGGCCCAGGGCGTGCTTGGTCTCGTATACCAGCTCTACGGTGCAGTCGGCAGGGGCCACCACATCGCCGGAGGTGGGGATGACGCCAATGCCCTGGCCCAGAGCGCCGGAGGCAAAGACCTCGTCCTTGATTTCGGAAGCGGGGATCACGGTGCCCTCTACGGGAGCGCCGAGGGTCACGTCACCGGCAGCGATGGTCTTGTTCTCCTGCTTGGGAGCGGACTTGGGAGCGCCGGGCAGAGGATCGTCCTCAAAGCCAACGATATAGGTCAGCACAGCGCCGCCGAAGAAGGCCACGCAGATACCGATGATGTAAGCAATGAACTGGCTCAGCTGCACGTCGGGGCCGTAGTAGGACATAATGGTCAGGATACCGTTGTTGGCAAAGCCGTAGTTGATGGCCCGGCCAATGCCCATAATGCCGCCGCCTACCGCACCGGCAATGACGGCGCAGATCATGGGCTTCTTCAGCCGCAGGTTACAGCCGTAAATGGCAGGCTCGGTAACGCCCACCAGCCAGGCGCTCAGGGCGCCGGAGGCAGCCACCTGACGGGTGTTGTTGTTCTTGGTCTTCAGCATGACGCCCAGAGCGGCACCGGCCTGGGAGAAGTTGGCGGCACCGGCAAAGCACATCAGGGTATTGTAGCCGGTCATGGCCACGTCGTTCAGGCCGATGGGCAGCAGAGCGCGGTGGGCGCCGAAGATAACGCACACGCCCCACAGGCCGCCGACCACGATACCGCCGAGAACAGGGCTGAAGCCGTACAGAGCGTTATACAGCCACTGGATAATGTAGCCAACGTAGATGCCCACAGGGCCAACCACGGTCAGCATCACGGGCAGCATGACGATGAGGCAGATGCCGGGAACCAGGATCAGCTGCAGTACCTCGGGAATGATCTTTTTCAGCCATTTTTCCAGGAAGTACAGACAGATGACTGCCAGGATAATGGGGATGACCGACTCAGTATAGGCGAAGACCTTGGAGCTTTCGCCGATGGTAAAGGCCATCTTGACTACGGGCAGGCCGAAGATGGTGGACTTGGTAGCCACATCCTGGACCATAGCATCAATGGTGGGGTGGCACAGGAAGGCGCCCAGCATCATAGCGATGACCTGGTTGGTCTTCAGGGCCTTGGCGGCGGTGTAGGCCAGGAACACAGGCATAAAGTAGAAAATGACGTTGCTGGCGGTGTTCAAAATCACATAGGTGCTGGCGGCGCTATCCACCCAGCCCAGCTTGGCAACGGCAGACAGCAGGCCCTTAATAAGACCGGCCGCGGCAATAGCGGGCACCAGGGGGGTAAAGATCTCGCCCAGCTTCTGGATCAGCAGGTTGCCGAAGCTCTGCTTTTCGGCAGGCACATCCACTTCGCCCTCGCCGATCTCGCCGCCCAGCAGGGCGACTGCCTGATCGTAGACCTTATTGACCTTGCTGCCCAGAACCACCTGGAACTGGCCACCGGCCTCTACCACCTGGATGACACCTTCCAGGCGGCTGACCACGTCCTTATCCGCCTTCTTGCTGTCTCTCAGCACGAAGCGCAGCCGGGTAAAGCAGTGAGTCATGCTTTTGATGTTTTCCTTGCCGCCGACATTCTCCAAAATGTCGGAAGCGACCTTTTTGTAGTCCATATAGACCCTCCTCAAAAGATTTTTCCGTGAACAGGCGCAAAAAAAGACCAGAACGGAACGCGCAAAGAGACACGCCTCTTTGCCGCAGTCCACTTCTGATCTTGCCCGCATGACCGGTAACACTCATCTGTGCCTGTTCAATTGATGGCTTTACTTTACTACGGTTTTCCGGGGATTTCAAGGGGGTTTTGCTCTAAAAATGGACATTCTACTTTTTTAACAAAATATGAACTATCGTTTTGTGTAAAATGCTCATAAGCTTTTCTTTACAATGATTGTGGCCGATTACACATTTGTTTACTTTTCCCCCGCTTTATGCTATAATGGGCAAAACTATGACAATAAGAAGGAAAATCACCTATGAAACTGTTTGATGCGGTTCCCAGTGATCTGTTTTCTGTGCTGGCCTCTCCCAATCGGGCCCTGTATTCCGACGCTTTGGACGTGCTGTACACCGCCTACCGGGAGAACCTGAAAATTCCGGAGGCCACTTTATATATGATGCTTCGCAGCCGCCTGGAGCAGCAATTGGCCCAGGCGGATTTTGAAGGGGAGGACATCGACGAGGACGAGCGGCGGGATATTTCCGGCCGGGCCCGGTTTCTCATCCGGAAGCTCTGCGCCAAGGGCTGGTTTGAAAAGGAGCGGGGGGACAATTTTGAGGAGTACATCACGGTCCCCGGCTACAGCAGCCAGATCCTGGAGCTGCTACACCGGCTGCGCAGTGACGAGGCCATGCGGGGCTACTCCTATGTATACGGCACCTACTCCATGCTGAAGGTGGCCAGCGAAGACGACAGCATCTACAATAAGATGAACGCCGTTTATAACGCCTACGACAATACCCGCTCCCTCATTAACCTGCTGCAGATGGTCTACCACAATGTAAAGCACTTTTTCCAGCTCCAGCTCCAGCTGCGGGAGGTGAACCAGGTGCTGGCCTCCCACTTTGACGATTTCGGGCAAAAGGTGGCCGAGGCCTACATCCGGCCCTTGAAAATTCGGGACTCGGTGCCCAAGTACCGGGGCCCTATCCAGGACATTCTGAACCGCTGGCTGGAGGATGACGCCCTCATTACCGCCATGGCCAACACCGCCCTGCAGGACCGGCGTGGAAGCACCCTGGAGGCCTGCCAATCTGACCTTTTGCGGAAAATCTTCTGGGTCAAAGACCGGTACGACAGTATGGAAGAGGAGTACCTGGAGGAGATCGACGCCCAGGTCCGCCGCTACACCCGGGCCACCACCCAGAAGCTGGAAAACCTGACCACCCGGGACCAGACCATCCGTGGAAATCTCCTGTATCTCATGGACCGGCTGGCGGATCCCGGCAAGGGAACCGACACGGCGGAGGCCATCTCCCCTGCCCTGCAGGTTTACGAGCAGTCCTATCTATCGGATAAAAGCCTGTGGTACCGGAAGCGGCCCAGCAAACGGCCCAAAGCCGCCCCCGTGCCCATGGACGAGGCAGGCCCCGACCAGCAGGCCATGGCGAGAGCACAGAAGCTATTGCACTCCGATTTTGACCGGAAGTCCGTCATTGCCTACGTGCAAAACCTGCTGGAGGGGAAAACAGAATTCCGCTCCGAGGACATGGAGCTCAGCGACGACCGGGCCTATGTTATGAGCTTACTGGCGGTGCTCAACGGCGGCAGCCCGGAGGCACGCTACACGGTAGAGCCCCTGGAAGGGTCCTACAAAGAAAACGGATATACCATCCCAGAGCTGCGGATCTGCGGCAAGGAGGAGAAACTATGAATTTTGCCTGGCTGGAAGACGCCAATACCCGGGAGCTGGAACAATTCAAAAGCGTATGCAACCAGCTCCTGAGCCGCACCTTTGTGGTGCGCACCCTGTATAAGCAGGGCCAGGGCCGCATCAATAACCCGGACTATACCTTTCTGGCAACCCACTATGCCCAGGTAAGGGACTACCTGCTGCTGCTGGACTGGGACCTGCGGCGGGATGACCTGAACGGCTATTTTTATGTGCTGAACACCAGCGAAGCCAACCGGCTGAACCTGGATAAAAAAGAAACGGGGTTACTTTTGGCCCTGCGGATGATCTACGAAGAAAGCCAGGAATCCCTGGGCCTGGAGCAGGACGCGGTGTGTACCGTCCGGGACCTCTTAGAAAAGGTGGTCACGGACCATCCCATTCTCCCCGCCAAGCCCAATATGGAGGACGTGAAGCGGACCCTGACCCGGTTTGAAAACCATTGCATCATCCAAAGACTGGAAGGAAAATACAACAAGCTGGACTGCCGCTTTACCATCCTGCCCACCATCCAGACGGTGGTGGCCGCAGACCAGATTTCCTTAGTAGCCGCAGCCCTGAGAAAGGAGGAGCGAGATGAAGAAGCTGAAGAAGATCCTGCTGGTTAACTGGCTCTATTTTTCCAAGCAGGTGATCGAAGTAGATGACATCAATTTCCTGACGGGCAAAAACGGCGCGGGAAAATCCACCGTCATCGATGCCCTGCAAATTGTCCTCCTGGGCGATACCAATTCCCGGAACTTCAACCAGGCCGCCAACGAAAAATCCCAGCGGACCCTGGACGGGTACCTCCGGGCGGATATGGACCCCAACAACCCCTACTCCCGCCGGGGCAAGGATTTTACCAGCTACATTGCCTGTGAGTTTTACGACGATGTGGAAGACACCAGCTTCGTCACCGGCGTGGCCTTCGACTGCCGCAGCGAGGGGAACTATATCGACCACTTTTTCATCTATAACGGCATCCTGCCGGAAAACGGCTTCGTAGAAAAGGGCTTTGCCCTGGACTACCCCGTCTTCCGGAAGCGTCTGCGGGAGCAGTACGGCACCCAGGTCACCTTTTTCGAGACCCAGAAGCAGTACCGGGCGGATATGCTGGCCAAGTGGAACGTCCACGATGAGCAGGTCATGCGGATGATGAAAAAGGCCGTGTCCTTCCGGCCCATTGTGGATATTCAGAAATTCATTACGGAAAACATCTGCGACGTGTCCGAAAAGCCGGATATCGTAGCCATGCAGCAGAACATCCGAGCCTATAAGCGCCACGAAAAGCTGGCCCAGCAGCAGGAGGAAAAGCTCAGCGCTCTGCAGGCCATCGGGCAGGCCTACGAAAAGACCGAAACCGCCCTTTCCGACTGGCTCCAGCAAAGCTTTTTGGTCCAGCAGGCCCAGAAAGAGGACCTGGAAAACCAGTGCAAAAAGCTTCAAAAGGAACAGGCCAGCCGGGCAGCGGATATGGAAAGCCGCACGGAAAAGCTCACCGCCCTGGCCCAGGAAATTCGGGAGGCCGAGGAGAAAAAAGAGTCCCTGGTCAAGATCTGCGCCCAAAGCGACGTGTCCCGGGAGAAGGACAAGCTCCGCTCCGACTGCCGGAATCTGGAAAAAGAGCAGCAGCGGCTTCTGGCCCAGCTCCAGCGGGACGCCACGGACCTGCAGCGGGAAGCCCGCAGCATCCTGTCCATCGGGCAGGAGCTGCAGCCCTGGGCTGACTTAAAAAATCTGCAAGCCGCCCTTGCCGCGGCGGAAAAAGCCTGCGAGCACTTCGCCCCCTTTGAAAACTGCGGACCGGAGATTTTCGACAGCCCGGACGCCATTTTCACCTTTGCCCAGGAGGCCACCCAGAACCTGATGAACGCCCTGCGAGATGCCTCCTATGCCGTCAAGCAGACTCTGGACAACTGGAAGAGCCTCCGGGCGGACCGGGAAAAATCCCTGGAAAACCTGCGAAAGAACATCAAAAACTACCCCAAGGGCCTGATGCCCTTAAAACAGAAGCTGGAAAGCGAGCTGACGGACCACTTTGGAGAGGATGTCCACCTGGAGATCCTGGCGGATGTATTGGAGATTCCCGAGTCCCAGGAGCGCTGGCGGCATGCGGTGGAAGGCTACCTGAACAACCAGAAATTCTACCTGCTGGTGGACCCCGCCTATTATCAGGAGGCCGTCAAACTCTACGACCGCCACAAGCGGTCCTTCGGCCCCGGCAGCTTCGGCCTGGTGGACATCGGCAAGCTCCGGGAGAAGGAGCACATCGAGCCCCTGCCCAACAGCCTGGCCGACAAAGTCTCTACGGAAAATGACCTGGCCCGGGTATATGCCGATTACCTTCTGGGCCGGGTGGCCTGCTGCGACCGGGCGGAAGACCTTCGGTCCTACCGCACCGCCATCACCCCGGAGGGTATGCTGTACCAGGGCTATGTGGTCCGGCCCCTGCGGAAGGAGCAGATGGAAGAGGCCTACATCGGCCGCCGGGCCGTGACCCTGCGGCTCCGGCAGATCGAAGCGGAAGCCGCCGACCTGCAATCCAATATTCAGAAAACCGAGCCCATCTACCGGGCCCTGACCCAGGCCCAGAACCATGAGCCTCTGCTCTCTGCCCGGTACGTGCAGGCCACCCTCCGGCAGCGGCGGGAGGACTACCACCGGGGTTTGGAGATCACCCAAAAAATTGCCCAGGCCGAGGAGAAGCTATCCCAGCTGGACCTGTTCTGGCTGGAATCCCAGGAGCGGGCCATTGGCGAGCTGGAAGAAAAGATCGGCCTTCTCCGGCAGGAGGAAATGCAGCACAGCGCCAAAAAAGCCCTGTCCCAGGAGCGGGTGCGGGTGCTGGAAACGGAAGAGATCCCCGGTGTGCAGCAGCGGACCCAGGAGCTGCAGGAGCGCATCGGCATGAACTTCTCCACAGACTTTGTGGAAAACGTGGGGCTGCCCCGATATGCCAAAGAGCTGGAAAAGCTCAAGACCCCCGCCGCCATTCTCCGGCGGTACTCCGGCAGCCTGGAGGACCGGAAGACCGCCTGGGAGGATGCCCGGAAGCGCCTGATCCAGCTGCGGGAGGACTACCGCCGGTTTGGCCCCTGTTCCTTCCAGGTGGATGCCGCCACCAACGAGGAATACGCCGCCGAGCAGCACTACTTAGAGGAAAGCGAGCTGCCCCAGTACCGGCAGCGGATCCGGGCGGCCTACGACAGCGCCATGGAGCAGTTCCAGAATGACTTTTTGGCCAAGCTGAAATCCAGCATCGACCAGGTCCAGGGCCAGGTAAAGAGCCTGAACCGGGCCCTGGAAAAGGCCCAGTTCGGCACGGACCGGTACCGCTTCCGGGTAGAGCGGAACCCGGACTACGGCCAGTATTACGATATGATCATGGCCCCGGAGCTGATGGAGGGCGAGGGCGGCCTCTTCGCCCTGCCCTTCCAGCAGAAATACGGCCCCCTTATCGAGGAGCTTTTCGGCCGCATCGCCATGTCCGACGACTCCCAGCTCAACGCCCGGAAACAGAGCGAGCTGCAGGAGAACATCGAAAAATTCACGGATTTCCGGACCTATCTGAAATTCGACCTGGAGACCACAGACCAGAACGGGGCCAAGCAGCTCCTTTCTCAGACCCTGAACACCAAGTCCGGCGGCGAGACCCAGACCCCCTTCTACATTGCGGTGCTGGCCTCCTTCGCCCAGCTGTACCAGGTGAACAATCTGTCAAGTGCCCTGAGCAACACCGTCCGCCTGGTGGTCTTCGACGAGGCCTTTAACAAGATGGACAGCGAACGCATCATCGAAAGCGTCCGCCTTCTGCGGAAGATGGGGCTCCAGGCCATCATCTGCACGCCCCCGGACAAGCTCTCCGACATCATGCCCCTGGCGGACCGGACCCTGCTTGTCGGCAAGGACAAATATCGGATGCACGTACTGTCCTACGCAAAAGAAATACTGCCGGAGGAATAACACTATGAAGTTCATCCATTGCGCCGACCTGCACCTGGACTCCCCTATGGGCACCCATATGGACCCTGCCAAGGCCTCCCAGCGGAATACAGAGATCATCCATGCCTTTTTCAGGCTGACAGAGTACGCCCGGGAGCAGCAGGTCCGGGCGGTACTCATCGCCGGGGACCTGTTCGACGGGGAACGGGTCACCAGGCGGACGGTGGAAGAGATTTTGGATGCCGTCGCCCGAACTCCGGAAGTGGACTACCTCTATATCCCCGGCAACCACGACGGCGCCGCAAGGGCCTTTTCCGACATAGACCTGCCCCAAAATTTCATCCGGTTTTCCACGCAATGGGGCACCGTCACCTATGGGGATGTGGCCGTTTCCGGCATTGAAATGTGCCGGGAGAATGCCGAAAGCCTCTATGCTGCCCTCCCCCAGCCGGAAGGGCAGACCCATATCGTCATGCTCCACGGCCAGGTGGGGACAACCAGCGGCGAGGACCTGGTAAACCTGCCCCTGCTGCAAAACCGGGGCATTGCCTATCTGGCCCTGGGGCATCTTCACAGCTACTGTGTAAACCGGCTGGATGCCTCCGGGGTATACGCCTACTGCGGCTGCCTGGAGGGCAGGGGCTTTGACGAATGCGGACCAAAGGGATTTGTGCTTTTGGAGGTTGAAAACGGCAATGTGACCCCCACTTTCGTCCCCTTCGCCTGCCGCCAGCTTCATAGGATCGATGTGGACATCACCGGCCTGACCAAAAACGCCCAGGTCTTTGGGGCCATGCAGGAAGCCGCCAAGGATATTTCCCGCGATGACATGGTGGAATTCCTGCTCCGGGGCCACGTAGCCCTGGATACGGGTATTTCCGCCGATTACCTGCAAAACCTGATAAAAAGTCAGTTTTTCTTTACCAAGGTCAAAAACCTGGCCACCCTGGCCCTGGACCCCAGGGACTACGAAAACGACATCTCCCTGAAAGGGGAATTCATCCGCCTGGTGATGACTTCCGACAAGGTCGAGGAGGAAAAGGCCCAGCTGATCCGGCTTGGGCTGCTGGCTTTGGCCGGAGAGGAGCTGCGGCTATGATCTTAAAACGCTGCCATATCGATGGCTTCGGCACCCTGTCGAACTTTGATTATGATTTTGCCCCGGGGCTGACGGTGCTCCTCCGGGAAAACGGCTTCGGCAAAAGTACCTTTGCCGCCTTTCTGAAGGCCATGTTCTACGGTCTCCAAAAGGACGGCAACAGCCTGGAAAAGAACGAACGGAAGCGCTTTGAGCCCTGGAAAGGGGACAAATTCGGGGGCTTCCTGGAATTTTCCACCGGAGGAAAGGACTACCGGGTGACCCGGGTCTTCGGCAAAACCGCCGCCAAGGATGGCTTTTCCCTATTGGACCTCTCCACCGGCACCCCCAGCACGGACTTTTCGGAACACCTGGGGGACGAGCTTTTCCAGCTGGATGCCAAGTCCTTCGCCCGCAGCACCTACCTGTCCCAGTTCACCGGCACGGAAAACGCCTCCACCACCTCCATCCAGGCCAAGCTTTCCGGCCTGGTAGAGGACACCAGTGACCTGCTGAATTTCGACACCGCCATGAAGGACCTGAAGGAGGCCCGGAAAAAGCTGGGGATCTCCTCAAAGGCCGGAAGCCTGGTGCCAAATACCCAGGAGGAACTGCATACCCTGGAAACCCGGCTGTCGGATGCCCAGGAGGCCCTGCCGGAGCTGGAAAAAATCTGCCAACAGATCGATGAGAAAAACGCCGCCGCCGCCCAAGAGAACCAGACACTTTTACAGGTCCGGGAGCAGATCCGACAGACCAGCCAATTCAAGGAGCAAACCGCACTCTATCAGCAGGAGCAGGGCCTGCGGAAAAAGGAATCGGATACGAAAAATGCCATTTCTTCTTTGGATGCCCGGCATCCCAAGGGGTACCCCAGTTTAGAGGAGATCGAGGCCCAAAAAGAGATTGCCCTTCGGCTTTCCCAAACAAAAGCCCATTTTTCTTCCCTTTCCATGCCAAAAAACGCAGAGATTGCCGAATTAGGCCGCCAGCGCTTCCCGGACCCCGCCCAAACGAACCGGGAGCTGGAAGCGGCCAACGAAAAAAACACCCTTTTGGCAAAGCTTACCGCCCAACAGGGCGCCCAGTGGCTTCCCCAGGAAGCTTCCCAACTG
Organism: Faecousia sp.; assembly: GCA_050872865.1. Classification (GTDB taxonomy): domain Bacteria; phylum Bacillota; class Clostridia; order Oscillospirales; family Oscillospiraceae; genus Faecousia. The sequence continues at coordinate 11,329 of JBNMHR010000045.1, forward strand.
GAAGCCCTGGAACGTCGCTTTCCCAACGGTGCCCCCGGCAAGGAGGAACGGGACCGGCTGACCCAAAACCTGCAGCAGCTTCAGACCCTGCAGATCCAAATGGATGCCGCCGTTTTGTCTACGGAAGAACGGCTGGAGCTGGACACCCTGGAAGCGCAATTTTCCCGAGGGCTTCCGGCAGAAGCAGACCTTACCGCTTGTGAGCAGACCCAAGAGGCCCTTCGTACCCTCCGGCAAAAAGCAGAAAATACGCACCTTTCCGCAGAGGAGCAGGTTACCTTTGAATCCCTTCGGCGGACCTTTGCCTCCCGCATTCCCAGTGAAGAGGATATTCAAGATCAGCAGCGATCCCGTCATCGAATCGCACAGCTGGAAGCCTTAAAGAGCGCACAGACCACCCAGGTAGAGCAATTGCCCCTAAAAAAAGCCCCCATCCTGATTGGGAGCCTTTTAGCACTGGCCGGGGCAGCACTCTTTCTTTGCAAACTGCCTATTCCCGGTGCCGTGCTGCTGGCGGTCGGTTCCATCAGTCTGATTTTGGGTCTGCTGCCCGGTACCCGCAGTCCAAGGACGGTCAGGACCAGCGCCATCTCCCAGGAAGAAAACCAGGAGCTCTACGACCGCAGGCATGCCTTGGAAGATTTTCTCCTCCAGTTTTATGGAAACGCCCAAGAACCGGATATAAAGCTCAACCAGCTTTTGCTGGACCGAGACCAATACCTGCGTCTCCAAAAACAGCAGGCCCGGTATTCTGAGCAGCAAGAAGCCCTTCAAAAGGAAATCGCGGAAAAAGGTCGGCAGCTTCGGTCCTTTTATGCGGTCTATTTCCCCGGCCGACCCTATGATTCCGGCTTTGTATCCGCTCTCCGGCAGCAGGTCCAGACGCTTACCCAGCTGCGCCTCCGGCAGGAAAGCCTGCTGTCCCGGCGTAAGAAGCTGGAAGCCCAGGCGACCGCCCTTCGCCATCAGACAGCGGAACTTCTTTCCCGCTGCGGCCAGACCGGAACGGATTTGACCGAGGCAGCCGCCGCCCTGGACCGAGACAGCACCCGGTGGGAGCAGCTAAAAGAAAAGCAGGCCGCTGTCCGGAAAGCCGCCGCCGAGATCCAGGTCCAGGCCCAACCCCTGGAAACGGCGCTGCGATCCCTTTTGGAACAATACGATGGCTTTACCCCAGATACCCCCTATTCCGAACAGCTGTCTTCCCTCCGCCGCCAACTGGACGTCTTCCGGCAAGCGGATACCGAATTGCGGCAATACGAAGAGGCCGTAAAGAAAGACCGGCAAACCATGGAAACGGCCCAAGCTTCCCTGCAAAGCTTTGCGGACACCTGGGGGCTTTCCGGTACCCTTTCCGATCTGGAAGCAGACACCCGGAACCGGCTGCAATTGGAACAAACTCTCCGGGAACAGACCCAAGAGCTGGAAGCTTTCCTGGAACAGCATCCCCATACGGAGTGCCCTATGACGGACCTTCCGGATCTGGATACTCTGAACGGCCAGGAAGCCCAGCTCCAGGCCCGGCTTGAGGAAATCAGCAAAAGCCTCTCCGCCCTCCGGGAAAACCGAAACCGCCTGCAGCACCGGGTAGATGAGATTCCCGCCCTCCAGGACCGGATCGCCGCCCTGGAAGACAGCGGCCGGGAAGCCCTGCGGCAGTATAGCCTTTTGACGGACACCATGTCCTTTTTGGACACCGCCCGGGAAAACCTGGCAAACAGCTATGTAGGTACCGTCAAAAAGCGGTTCTCCTACTACGCCGATACCCTATTGCAGGGCCAGCTGGAAGGCATCTTCCTGGACAAGGACCTGACCCTCCGGGTGGACGCCCAGGGGAATGCCCGGGAGGTAGCCGCCTTCAGCGCCGGAACCATGGACTGCCTGATGCTGTGCATGCGCCTGGCCCTGGTAGATGCCCTGTTCCCGGCAGAAAAGCCCTGCCTGATCCTGGACGACCCCTTTGTGAACCTGGATGACGGGCACACCAAAAAGGCCCTGGAGATCCTGAAAGAGATCGCCAAGGGCCGACAGGTCATCTACCTGGTCTGCAACAGCAGCAGAAGCGTATAAACAGCTAGGGAATTTTTCGAGGTGATTTTCCTTGAAAAGTTCCCTAGTTTTATTTTCAATTCCATGCTAGGAATTGCAGCTTGAAAAATAGGGAACTTTATATTATAGTATTGGCAATAAAAATTCCCTAGGAGGTGCCTCATGGGCAATAACTATCCGCAAATCCAAGAGCTACTGCATCAAAAGGCCGACTACCAGGCGCGGCTGAATCTGCTGCCATACGACGGGACTCCGGAAGTCAAGGAAGACGGCGGCAACAGATATCTATACATCCGCAAGCGGGTCGGCTCCAGGCTCACTTCTACCTATGTAGACGTGTATTCGGATACGCTGTACCAATTGCTGCTCCGCAACGCCCGTGAGGCAAAGGAATATCGGAGAAACATTCGTCGCCTGGATAAAGAACTGGCGCTTTTGGGCTATACCGACCGGGAGGTCACGCCCCGTGTGCAGCTGAATCTGGATTTTGCCCGTGCCAACATGAAATCCAACATCTACGACCAGGCGATTCTGGAAGGCGTGGCAACCAGCTTTCCGCAAACAGAAGACATTATCGACAACGGGATCGTAAACGGCATGACCGCAACGGATGTACAGAAGATATTGAATCTGAAGCACGCCTGGGAATTTATTCTGGACCGGGACGTGATCACCTACCCCAGTGATTATTCCTTTCTGTGCCACATTGCAAAGCTGGTCAACGAGGGCTTCTTTCAGGACGGGGGCCGGATCCGCGGCGTGCCCGTGACGATCGGCGGTTCCAGCTATGTGCCGCCCCTGCCAATTGAAACGGTGATCAAAGAGCATCTGGAAGATATTTTGAAACAGGATATCCCGGCGGATGAAAAGGCCATCCGGCTTTGCCTTTACTGCATGAAAACCCAGATCTTTACCGACGGAAACAAGCGTGCTTCCGTAATTTTTGCCAACCATTACCTCATTTCCCAAGGCGGCGGCATGCTGATCATTCCGGAAAAAGAGGTACCGGAATTCAAGCGCCTGCTGGTGGCCTATTACGAGGACAGAAGCAATGACGTTATCCCGTTCATGAAGGAGAAGTGCGTAAAGACCTTTTGAGCTAGGGAATTTTTTATTCTGTTTTTGCTCAAAAAATTCCCTATTCATTTTTGCGCCCCCATTTTGCACAAAAAGCGCCCCGGTTTGGGGCGCTTTTTGTTACTTTTTCGCCGGGGTCCAGCTGTCGCTGCTGCCGGAGGAGGAGTGGTGGCTGCTGCTTTCTTCGGCCGGGGCCACCGTGATGGGGGTCTGGCGCAGGGTATCGGAGGCGGCGTAGTAGGTTTCTTCCCCTGCCTGGATGTAGGAGACGGTGCCCGTATCCCACAGGACCGTTACTTTGGTGTTGGCGTAAATGGTCTTCGCCTCCTTGCCGGATAGGGTTTCGTTTTTGTAGAGCTTGCAGTTGTAGCCCGCATAGCCTTCCCAGCCTTCAAAGGGAGTCTGCTCCGGCTGGAGCACCCAGTCTTCCGCAATGTAGGCATAGGTGCCGTCGGGCTCCAGGACGGTCACGTAGCCAGGGATCTCTTCCGCAAAGCCGTCGGATACCACCATCTGCAGGCTCTCCCCCAGCAGGCAGTAGCGGAGCACCACCGGGGTCTTTGCTACCTTGGCGCTGGCGGTGCCGGTTTTGACTTCGTCGGCCAGCAGGACAAAGTTCCCCCGTTCCATCAGGGTGATCTGCTCGCCGTCTCTGCCGCCGCTGCTGCCGCCGCCGGAGGAAGAGGAGCCTCCGGAGTCCGCGGGCAGGGACTGGATCATCCATTTGCTGCACTGGGCCTTGGATACATAGCCCTTGGTGCCGTCAAGATTTACATAATAGCAGTTTTCCAGCTCCTCCAGCACTTCCAGCTTGGTGTTGGTGCTCAGGGTCTGCAGGGGGTCTCCCAGGCAGCTGGGGTCCTGATAGAAGCCCGTGTTCCACCGGGCATAGCCCGTAAAGGATTCAAAGGCCTCATCCGGGAACCGCAGGTACTGGGTGTCTACAAAGCCCTCCGTCCCCTTGGCGGATACCCGGGCCAGGGCGTCCTGGTAGCCTACCACCTCTACCGTCTCCCCCTCGTCCAGGAAAAACCGGATCAAGGGGATATTTTCGCCCATAACGGTGATCTCCTTGCACTCCGGCTTAGGCGCCTCCGTCTCCGTAGGGGGGACGGTCACCTGGGTGGTGGTCTCCGGCACGGTGGGCTGGGTGGCAGGCGCCTCCGTAGCCGGTGCCTCCTGCTGAGAGCAGCCGGAGAGCAGCAGAAGCAATACAAAGCCAATGGCAATTTGTTTTTTCATTGGGATTCCTCCTTCAAGTTGGAAATATGCCGGTCCTCCAATGGAGGATGGTCATAGGGCTGGGGATACGCAGTATATAACCGTTTGGCAAATGGGGAGTTGACGGGCTAAAAGAAACGCAATGTCGTTGCGAGCCAGTGCGCACACTGGCGTGGCAACCCCCCGGATGAATGGTACTGGCCCACCGGCAGGAAAATTCCTCCCCTCTCCAAGCCTGGAGAGGGTGGCCCGCAGGCCGGGTGTGGTTGGAAAGCTGCGATTTTTTGAGCCGTTGGAAGAATGGTACAGGCTGCCATGGGGTATCCTTGTTCTCCTCCTGCTGGAGGAGATGCCGCCGCAGCGGCAGAGGTGGAGGGGACCCGGT
>JBNMHR010000046.1:0-15716 GCA_050872865.1 Faecousia sp.
CCATGCAGGAGGGGGAAGGGGATCCCCCGTCAGTCTGCACCATCCAACCGGGGGCTGCCACACCAGTGTGCGCACTGGTTCGCAGCGACAGATGGAATCTACAGATCCCCATTTGCAGAACACCAATTCCCGAAAAAACTCTTTACCATTTCGTTTATAAAACAATCGTTTTTTATCAAATTCTACTTGAAAAATAGGCGATCACGCTATACAATAAAAGAAAACAGATCGTGCCATAAATATACGGTATAATTGAATACGGGCAAAGCGATCCAAAGATCGTGACGCAAAGCTATAGGGCCTGTAAAATGGCAGCCAGTTGTGAGGAAAAAGGGCTACTGTAGGTATTGCGTTATCTATAGCAGCCCTGTTTTTATATGAGAAAGGAGATGCGGCGTGAGAAAGAAGACATTGGCGATTTTGGGAGTGCTTCTGCTGTGTCTGTCCATCTGCTGCGTTACGGTTTACGCGGTGCCCCAGGCCCAGACGCCGGACTATAAGGTGGCCTTTTATCCCTACGACTGCTACCATATGCAGGATGAAAACGGAAAAAAGACCGGCTACGGCTACGAAATGATGGAGGGCCTGGCCCAGTATATGCAGTGTACCTTCTCCTTTGTGGGCTACGACAAGTCCGCAGGCGAGTGCGAGGAGATGCTGCGCAAGGGAGAACTGGATATTTATACCGCCGCCCGGAAGACCGAGGCGCGGGAAGCGGAGTTCGTTTTTTCCACCCATCCGGCCATTACCTCCACCACCTGCATGAACGTGAAGGTGGGCAACAACAAGTTTAAGGCCGGGGACTACAGTACCTACGAGGGAATGCGCATCGGCCTGCTGCGGCGGCATACCTACAACGGGGCCTTCCTGGAATTTGTAGAGGAAAAGGGCTTTACCGCCCAGATCGTATATTACGAGACCCCCACTGAGCTGAGTAACGCTTTGGTAGACGGGGAAGTGGACGCCCTGGTGAACAGCTACATCCGCATCCCCGAGGACGAGCAGACCCTGGAGACCTTTGGAGAGACCCCCTACTACATCATGGCCCGGAAGGAAGACCAGGCCCTCATTGACGAGATCGACCGGGCCTTCGATGCCATGAGCGTGGAGACCCCCAACTGGCGCACGGACCTGTATAACAAGTATTACGGCGCCATTGAGAACAACCTGGCGCTGACCCAGGGGGAGGAGGCCATGCTCCTGGAGCTGATCGCCTCCGGAGAGCCCATCAAGGCCGTTATGAACCCGGATGCCAACCCCTATTCCTGGTACGAAAACGGGGAGGCAAAGGGCATTGCCGCCGACGTATTCCGGGCCACGGCCAAAGAGCTGGGGCTCAGCTATGAGATCGTCCCCGTTTCCTCCCGGGAGGAGTATCAGGCGGTGGTCAATGCCGGACAGGTAGACGTGTGGATCGATATGGACAGCTGTTATGAGCCCCATACCACCACCTCCCGGTACAAGATGACCCCGGCTTATCTGTCCACCACCATGTCCGTTCTTCGGGCCCGGGGGGCTTCCGAACGGATCGAAAAGCTGGTGGTGGAAGGGGACCACATTACCATCCGGGAGATCATCGACGCTACCTGGCCCCATGCCCAGGTGCTCATTGCCGGGTCTCTGGAGGAATGCAAGCAGATGGTGGTCACCGGCCAGGCAGACGGGGCCCTTCTCATGTCCTATTCCGCCCAGAAGCTGTCCCGGGATGATGTGCAGAACCGGCTGCGGGTAGAGATCGTCCCCGGAGCCAATATGAACCTGTACATGGGCGTCAACGCCGAGGATGACTGGAATTTCTACGGCCTGTGGGAAAAGACCCTGTCCAAGGTGTCCCAGCAGGTAAGCGCCGAGATCGTTCAGGAGTACCTGGAAATGTCCAGCACGGTCACCTTTGCGGAGTACCTGTACGACCATCCTACGCTGCTGATTTTGGCCTGCCTGTTTTTAAGCCTCTTTGTATTTGTGCTGATATTGTTTACCCTGTCCGTAAAGGCCAAGCGGCGGCAGGAGCAGGTATCCCAAAAGCTGTCCGTCGCCCTGAAGCAGGCAGAGGACGCTACAAAGGCCAAGGATAATTTCTTCTCCAAAATGAGCCACGATATCCGCACGCCTTTGAACGTGGTTTTGGGCATGACCCAGATCGCCCAGAAGTACAAAAACGACGGGCCTAAGCTGGAGAAAGCCCTGAATAACATCCGCCAGGAGGGGGACTACCTGCTGGTGATGATCAACTCCATTCTGGATGTGAACCAGCTGGAGCACGGGGCCGTGGAGCTCCAGGTAGAGGCCTTTAACCCCGCCGCCTGCCTGCGGGACTGCGCCGAAATGCTGCGGCCCCTGTCCGGCAAGAAGGAGCAGACCATTGTAGTCACCTGCGACAAAGAAGACAGCGTTGTCCGGGGAGATGTGAACCGGCTCAAGCAGATCCTCATCAATATCCTTTCCAACGCCATCAAGTATACCGGCGTGGCCGGGCACATCGAGCTGACCCTGGAAAGCCTGCCCGGCAACCGGTTCCGCTTTGTCTGCACCGACAACGGCATCGGCATGGAGCCGGACTTCGTCCAGCACATCTGCGAGGATTACGCCCGGGCAGAAGACAGCCGGGTCTCCAAGACCCAGGGCACGGGCCTGGGCATGTCCGTGGTCAAAGGCTTTACAGACCTGATGGGCGGCAAGCTGACCATCCAAAGCCAGCTTGGAAAGGGCTCCACCTTCTGCGTAGAGCTGCCCTTTGAAGAGGCAAGCCAGCTGGAGCGGGATATGATCCTGAAGCCTCCGGTGGAGGAGGAAGAAAAGCCCTCCTACCAGGGCAAGAAGGTGCTGCTGGTAGAGGACAATGCCCTGAACGCGGAGATCGCCATGGAGCTGCTGCAAACCATCGGCCTGACGGTGGACTGGGCGGAAAACGGCGAGATCGGCATCGAGCGCTACAATGCCTCCCAGCTGGATGAATACTACGCCGTGTTCATGGATATGCAGATGCCAGTTATGGACGGCGTCACCGCCACCAAGGTCATCCGCGCCTCCAACCGGCCGGATCACGATATCCCCATCTTCGCCATGACCGCCAACACCTTCGCCAGCGACCGCCGGAGCTGCAAGGAAGCCGGCATGACCGGCTATATTGCCAAGCCCGTCAGCGTCAAGGACATTGAGGATGCCTTGACGGAGCTGAAGGAATAAAAATTGCCGCTGCAAGCATCCGTTTGCAGCGGTTTTTTGATTGAATATTGGCTGTTTTTTTGATATAATGAAAGCAAGGAGATGATTGTATGCCGACAATATCCATGTTCCGTGGAATAAAAATTACAATGTATTGGGCAGATCATATGCCGCCCCATTTTCATGCCACCTATGGCGGGGAAGAAGTAATCGTTTCCATCAAAGACCTGGAGGTACTGGAGGGGTCTCTTCCCAGCAAACAGCTAAAAATGCTTCTTGGATGGGCAGCAATTCGTCAGGATCAGCTTATGGACAACTGGGAGTTGGCCCTAAAGAGACAGGAACTGTTTGCAATTGAGCCGTTGAGATAGTTTTTTTGAAAGGATGTGAAAATATGGGAAAAAGCGTCGAATACTATCTTTCTAAGGGCTTTGAACCCCAAATGGCAGAGTATTTTGCATCCGGCAGGAAACAGATCGTGCAGGTCGTTCCGCGAAAGGATTTTACCTTGATGCTGACCTTTGACGACGGAAAAGAGCGTATATATGATGTTCGGCCGTTATTGCGGGAAGGAACGGTTTTTGCGCCTTTCCGGGAATGGAAACGGTTTCAAAAGGTTTATCTGGACGAAAACCATTGTGTGTCCTGGGATATTGATCCCAACGTGGACAGTACAAAGATTTGGAGCAATAAGGTGGATCTGTGCCCGGATACCTGTTATGTAGATAGTACCCCTGTTTCAACAGATTATCCTGGCTAGATTTTTAATTTGGCGTTTATAGAAAACCGCCGCAGGCAATATCAGCCTGCGGCGGTTTTGATTGCTTAATAATTTTCCGCGTTTACTTCAAAGTAGCTCTGGGGATGGTTGCAGGTGGGGCAGACGGCGGGGGCTTCGGTGCCGATGACGATATGACCGCAGTTCCGGCATTCCCATACCTTTACTTCGCTCTTGGCAAACACCTGGGCCATTTCTACGTTGTGGAGCAATGCACGGTAGCGCTCCTCGTGGTGCTTTTCAATGGCGGCCACCAGGCGGAACCGGGCGGCCAGCTCCGCAAAGCCCTCTTCCTCGGCAGTTTTGGCAAAGCCCTCATACATATCGGTCCATTCGTAGTTTTCCCCCTCGGCGGCGGCCAAGAGATTTTCCGCGGTAGAGCCGATGCCGTTCAGCTCCTTAAACCAGAGCTTGGCGTGCTCCTTCTCGTTGTCGGCGGTCTTTAAGAACAGGGCCGCGATCTGCTCAAAGCCATCCTTCTTGGCCTTGGACGCGAAATAGGTATACTTGTTCCGTGCTTCGGATTCCCCGGCAAAAGCTGCCATCAGGTTCTTTTCGGTCTGAGTGCCTGCGTATTTGCTCATGGTGATAAGCTCCCTTAATATGTATTCGGGCAGTAAGCCCTATAGCCATTGTAACGCGGGGAGGGGGGAAAGTCAATGGGGAGGCTTCGTCAAATCCCCATTTGCCGGGTCCTTCCGGCGGCTGTTTTTTATGCAACCTCCATCTTGACAAATCCCGCCTGCTTGTATATAATCAAAGCCTACTAAACTGGTATACATTTAAGAACAAATTTTGAACGAGGGATCATGACACAGGAAATAACCATTTATTTACAGGGCATGACCTGCCAGCTCTGCGCGGGCCGGGTGGAAAAGTGCCTTCTGGGCCAGCCGGGGGTGGAGAAGGCCCAGGTGGACTTTGGCAGCCGGAGGGCCAATGTGACCTACGACCCGGAAAAGGGCCTGCCGGAATTATACTGCGCCGCCATCGAAAAAACCGGCTATGGGGCATCCCTGACCCCGCCTGGACGGCAGCTTTTGCGTTTAGGCGGGGAGCTGGGCTGCCTTTGGGGGCTGTACTTTTTATTGGAGCACTTTGGGCTGCTCAACGCCCTGGTGCCTTCTCAATTGGCGGACAGCACCATGGGCTACGGGATGCTGTTCGTCACGGGGCTGCTGACCTCCGTGCACTGTGTGGCCATGTGCGGCGGCATCGGGCTGAGCCAGAGTCTGGCCGGGGTGAAAAAAGCCTCCATGGGGCCGCTGCTGCAGTATCATCTGGGCAGGCTCCTGTCCTATGTGACTTTGGGCACTATTCTGGGTGCGGTAGGCGGCCTGATCGGAAACGCAGGGGGCCTGTCCTACGATTTTCAGGGGGCGCTGAAGCTCATCGCCGGTTTGGCCATGCTCCTGATGGGACTGAACATGCTGGCCCTGCTGCCGGGACTTCCAAAGCTGCCGGGGTTAAAATTGAAACGTCCCAAAGGCTTGCCGCCTTTCGCCATCGGCCTGTTAAACGGCTTTATGCCCTGCGGGCCCCTGCAGAGTATGCTGCTTCTCGCCCTGGCCAGCGGAAGCGCAGTGCGGGGCGGGCTTAGCATGCTTTGCTTCTGCCTGGGCACCCTGCCGCTGCTGCTGGGCTTTGGGTCCCTGGCGGCCTGGCTGGGGAAGCGGTTTACGTCGGCGGTCTTAACATGTGGCGCCGTGCTCATCTGTGTTTTCGGCCTGTCCATGCTGAGCCAGGGCGGATCCCTTACCGGGCTTTTTACTCCGGAAATGCTGCTGCTTGCTTCCCTCTGGCTGTGCCTGGTGCTGTTTTTGCGGAAGACCCCCATCGCCAAATGGCAAAAGATCGCGGCTGCCTGCGCCTTGCTGGTGTGCCTGCTTCTGGTCCCCAAGCTGATGCCGGAGACGGACAGCGTGGACACCGCCCGGATGGACGGAGATATTCAGATTGTGGAAAGTACCTTGACCTCCGGCAGCTATGCGGACATACGGGTCTCCGCCGGGGTGCCGGTAAAATGGATCATCCACGCCGAGGAGGAGGAGATCAACGGCTGCAACAACCGGATGCTCTGCCGGGACCTGAACCTGGACCTGACCTTCCGGCCGGGAGACAATCTATTGGAATTTACCCCCACCACCCCCGGGACCTATGCCTACAGCTGCTGGATGGGCATGATCCACGGAAACATCATCGTTGAATAAAAGGAGAACACTATGAAAAAGAAACTCATCCTTCTTGGGATCGCCGCCCTGCTGGCCCTTTCCGGCTGCGGCAAGAGCCAAACCGCTGCCGCTGCCTCCATTGAAGCCGGAAGCGACCTGGAGATCCCGGTGGCAGACCTGTCCGAGCACATCAAGATCTATTCCTTCACCGTAGACGGCCTGCAGATGGAAGTCCTGGCTGCCAAGGATGCCGACGGCACCGTGCGGACGGCCTTTAATACCTGCCAGGTATGCAACGGCTCCCGGAAGGCCTACTTTGTAGAGAGTGGCGACCAGGTGGTGTGCCAGAACTGCGGCAATTCCTTTGGCCGGGAGGACGTAGGCGTCCTGTCCGGGGGCTGCAACCCCTATCCTATTTTTGCCGAGGACCGGGAGGATACCGAGGATACGGTTAAAATTTCCTATGATTTTCTCTCCGAAGAAAAGGGCCTGTTCGCCCGGTGGAAGGAAAACGGAAAGTAAAGAAAAACACCGCGGAGGGCGATTCCTTCCGCGGTGCTGTTTTATAGGGTTTAGTCCTGATCCCAGTTGTGCCAGGTGTTCTGTACGTCGTCGTCGTCGTCGAACAGGTCCAGCATTTTCTCCATCTTGTCGGCGTCTTCGGGGGACAGCTTTACGTAGTTCTGGGGAACCATTTCAATCTGGGCGGAGACGAAGCTGTACTTCTTGGCGGTCATGGCGTCGGCCACGGCGTTGAAGTCGTCGGGGGTGGTGTATACGGTGAATACATCGCCGTCGGCCTCAAAGTCGTCGGCGCCGCAGTCCATGGCGTCCATCATGACGGCATCCTCTTCGTAGTCGCCGTCTTCGTTGTCGATGACCAGCACGCCCTTCTTATCGAAGCTCCAGCTGACGCAGCCGTTGGCACCCAGATTTCCGCCGTACTTATCGAAGTGGTGCCGGACGGAGCCTGCGGTCCGGTTCCGGTTGTCGGTCATGGCTTCTACAATGACCGCCACGCCGCCGGGGCCGTAGCCTTCGTAGGTGATGGATTCGTAGTTCTCGCCGGAACCGGCAGAGCTGGCCTTTTCCAGTACCCGCTTAATGTTGTCGTTGGGCATATTGGCGGCCTTGGCCTTGGTGATGACGGTAGCCAGCCGGGAGTTGTAAGCGGGATCGGCAGAGCCGCCGCCTTCCTTCACGGCCACGATCATTTCCTTTGCGATTTTCGTAAAGGATGCGGCCCGCTTGGCGTCCTGTGCGCCCTTGGTTTTCTGAATGTTATGCCATTTGGAATGTCCGGACATATGTTGAATCTTCCCTTTCTGGAATAGTATTAAAAAATGTTCATCCTATTTTAGCACTGCTGGCAGGAAAAATCAACGGGTAATCAGAAGAATTTCATGCAATCGGCGTGATTTTTGGAAATACGGATCTCTACCTCCGGGAATTCTGCCCGGATTTTTTCGGCCAGAACGGTGCACACCGGGTTTTCCGTATAGAAGTGCCCGGCGTCGATGAGATTCATGCCAAGGTCTTTGGCATCCCAGAACTGGTTGTACTTGATGTCGGAGGTGACAAAGGTATCGCAGCCCACCGCCTTGGCAAGTTCCAGCTCCGATCCGCAGGCGCCCCCGCCTACGGCGATTTTCCGGCAGGGAGCCCCGGCGCTAGAATAGCGCAAGCCCGGGCAGCCCAGGGCAGTCTTCACCCGCTGCAAAAAGGCATCCAGGGGCATTTCCGGAATGGAACCTACCCGCAGCAGGTTTTCCGGGGGCAGGGGAGAGACCTCCGTAAGACCCAGGCGCTGGGCCAGAACATCGTTGACCCCTCCTTCCGCCACATCCAGGCAGGTGTGGCCGCTCCAGAGGCTGATGTGGTTTTCCAAAAGCAGCATGGCGGCCCGGCCTACGGAAGTATCCGGGGTGATGCTTTTGATGTGGTTAAAAAACAGGGGATGATGGGTAACCACTAGCTCCGCCCCCCAGGAAACGGCCTCTTGGCACACGTCCTCAAAGGGGTCCAGGGCAACAAGGACCTTGGTGACGGGCTTTGTCCGGTCCCCCAGCTGGAAGCCGGAATTGTCCCAGTCCATGGCTAAGGAGAGAGGGGCCAGGGATTCACAGGCGGTGATGATCTGCGCAACAGTTGTCATAGTGCCTCCAATTCTTGCAGGGCAGATGCCTCAAAGGGGTCTGCCTTTTCTTTTTGATTGTGGACGCTGAGGGCCAGATGCTCCTTTACCCAGGAAATATAGTCCGAAAGCAATGGGCAGCCGCTTTGCAAAAGGGCCGGGGAAAGATAGCACTGTCCGGGGGTCAGGGCGTGCCCCGGGTCCCAGACGGCCTCCATGACGGTGTACAAAAACCGGCCGTCCTTTAGTACCTGCTCCTTAGCGATGCGCCAGCCGGTTTCCGACAGGTATTTCCGCAGAACGGGGGTTTTGGACTGGCATTGCAAAATCAGGCGATACTGCTTATTTTGCAGCCAGGGGGCGGCGGAGAGGATGGAGACCATCACATCCGCCCCCATCCCGGCGCAGACCAGGGTATCAAAATCCCTTGGCACCGCCTGGACCCCGTCAGAGAGGATGAATTGCATCCTGTCCCCAACGCCGTATTTTTCCCCGTTCCGGATGGCGGCCTCCAAAGGGCCGGGGCGGACGTCGGCGGCGTATACAAAGGGGGAAAGGCCCTTTTGCAGAAGGTAGATCCCCAAATATCCGTGGTCGCAGCCAATGTCCGCCACCCGGCTTCCGGGGGGAACAAGCTCGCAGCAGGCCAGAAGCCGCTGGGAAATGGGTAGTTTCATAGTCGTGCTCCTTATAATGCAAAAGGGTGCGCTGCCAACAAAAGCAGCGCACCCATTCGTGTTGGTTTAGCCGTTTTCTGCCTCGTAGGCCTCCAGGAAGTGGTTCAGCTGGGCCAGGAAGGGCTCGCAGTCCACGCCGTGGACCATGCAGGCTTCCTCAACGGTCTCGCCCCGGGAAGAGGGGCAGCCCAGGCAGTGCATGCCGATGGCGAAGAACAGGGGAGCAGCCTGAGGAGCTACGTCCAGAATGTCGCCGATGATGGTTTCTTTTTCAATTTGAACAGCCATTGTAATGACCTCCTGTATTTCTTTTTACGCCTTATTATAACCGGTATCGGCGGAAAAAACAAGAGGGAAAGGGTAGGGATTTGTAAACATTTCGGGAAATGGGAACAACCATTTGACATTGTCCTGAAAATCCATTAGAATGAGTAAGTATTTTTTAGAAAAAGAGGACCTTGTGATGCGTCGATGCCTGTGTGTGCTTACTTTGTTGGCGGTGCTGTGCGGCCTTTTGCCGGTACCGGCTCTTGCCCGGGAGATCACTCTGGCGTCGGAGGCGGCGGTGCTGATGGACGGGGAGACGGGGCAGATCCTTTTCGGTAAGAACATGGATGAGCAACTGTATCCCGCCAGCATCACCAAGGTCATGACGGCGCTGGTGGCCTTAAAGCATTCAAAGCCTACAGACACCGTGACCATGACCCAGGAAGGCTTCAATCAGGTGCCCCGGACCTCTTCCCATATCGCATTGCTTCCCGGGGAGGAATTTACCATGGAGGATGCCATGTATGCCCTGGCCCTGATGTCTGCCAACGACGCCGCGGTGGCCATTGCGGAGGCGGTAGGAGGCACCGTGGAGGAGTTCTGCGACATGATGAACGAGGAGGCCATCTCCCTGGGGGCGGTGAACACCCATTTTTCCAACCCCAACGGACTGCCCGCCGAGGACCACTATACCACCGCCCGGGACATGGCCCTCATCACCGCCGCGGCCCTGGAGCAGGAGGACTTCCTGACCTATTTTGGGGCCACGGACTACATGATGCCTGCCACCAACATGAGCGGCCCCCGGGAGCTGGTATCCAAAAATCAGTTCATTGACGGCACCCTTCCCTGCGAGGGCCTGCTGATGAGCAAAACCGGCTGGACAAGCTCCGCCTGGGGCACCCTGGTAACGGCGGCAAAGCAGGGGGATACCACCCTGGTGGCCGTGACCCTGAGATCCGCCCTGCTGGAGGACAAATATGCGGATACCTCTATCCTCCTGGATTACGGCTTTACCGCCTTCCGAAGAGTCCAATTGACGGAAGGGCTGATGCAGCGGAAAATGACCGAACAGGGCCTGTCCTCCGGAACAAAATTCCTGGGCTACGAGCCTGTGGACGTGCTGCTGCCCATTGCCGATGGGGAAGGGGATATCGCCGTCACAGTCCCCGGCGGCTTTGACGGCACCATCGGCCTGTCCGCCGTCCCGGTCAGCATCGACGCCAAAGCCGAGGAAGGGGACTGGCTCCACATTATAGATCTGGTCCTCTCCATTGAAGAAGCCCCGGAAGGGGAGACGGAGGTTCTGAACGAGGAAGAACTTTTGGAAGAGACCAAAGAGGGCCTGCATCCCGGCCTTCTTCTGCTGCTGGGCCTGGGAGCTGTAGTCCTGGCGGGGTATCTGGTTACAAAACGGAAGGAGAAGGTGCTGTAGGCGGCACAAACGATCTGTTCGGTGGAATTGCGATCATAGTTCGCCAAATCCCCATTTGCCAAAGCCAATCATAGATAAAGAAACCCGCTGCAGGGTGATCCCTTGCAGCGGGTGCTTTTATAAAATCTTGTCTATCTTCTGCCGTTCGATATTGTGCCGCTTGGCATATCCCGTCAGGATCATGGTCAAAGCCCCGTCGCCGGTGACGTTGCAGGCGGTGCCGAAGCTGTCCTGCAGGGCGAAGATGGTCAGCATCAACGCGGTGCCGGTTTCGTCAAAGCCCAATACGCCGGTGATCAGGCCCAAGGAGGCCATTACCGTACCGCCGGGGACGCCGGGGGCGCCGATGGCGAAAATGCCCAGCAGGACGCAGAAGAGGATCATCTTCCCAAGGCCGGGCACGGCGCCGTAGAGGATCTTGGATACGGTCATCACAAAGAAGACCTCCGTCAGCACGGAGCCGCACAGGTGGATGTTGGAAAACAGGGGGATGCCAAAGTCCACCATGTCGTCCCGGAGGGTGGGCTCGGACTTCTGGGCGCAGCGCAGGGCCACGGCCAGGGTGGCGGCGGAGGACATGGTGCCCACGGCGGTGAGGTAGGCCGGGCCGTAGTTTTTGATCACGTTCATGGGGTTGCTGCTGCTGTAAGCCCCGCCTATGCCGTACAGCAGGGCCAGCCAGATGTAGTGGCCGATCATGACGATGACCACGATCTGCAAAAATACCGGCAGCTGCTTGGTAATGGTCCCTTCGTAGGAAAGGGCGCAGAAGGTAAAGGCGATAAACACGGGCAGAATGGGAATGACCACCTTGGAAACAATATCCAGGACGATCCTCTGGAATTCATCCAACACCTGGATAATGACGGTGGCCTTGGTCCAGGTGGCCGCCAGGCCCAGCAGCATGGAGAACACCAGGGCGCTCATCACCGGCATGATCTGGGGAATGTCCAGCTGGAAGACCACGTCCGGCAGCTCCCGCAGGCCGTCTACCTGGGAGACGATGGACAGGTGGGGAATGAGCCCGTAGCCCGCCGCCATGGCAAACAGGGCGGCGCCTACAGAGGACACATAGGCGATGGTCACGGCTACCCCCAGCATCCGGGAGGCGTTCTGCCCCAGTTTGGCAATGGAGGGGGCAATGCAGCCGATGATAATCAGGGGCACGCAGAAAACAATGAGCTGATTGAGAATGTACTTAACGGTTACGACCACGTTCATGGGGCCTTCCCCAAGGACCTGCCCTAAAAGGATGCCGATCACGACCCCCAGCAGCAGCCGGAAGGGCAGGCTTTGCGCGATTTTTTTCATAGGGTTCCTCCTCTTCTTTCCTTTCAAGGAACGAATTTACGCAACTTGAAAGCGATTTCTATATGTATTGTATCCGAAGAATAGGAACTTGTCAATCACAGCTTTCCGGCGGCCTTTTCCCAGTCCAGCCGGAGAAGGTAAATGACAAAGAAAACGCAGCTGACGGTCCAGGTCAGGGGGTAGGCCCAGGAGATCATCTGGAACTGGTGGACGAATTTCAGGATCACCGTTACATAGACGCTCCGCAGCAAGCACCAGCAGCCCAGCATCACCACCATGGGTACGGTGGATTTGCCGCAGCCCCTTAAGGTGCCCGCCGAGCAGTGGGCCAGGGCCAGCATACAGTAAAAGAGGGTATCCACCCGGGCGTGAATGACCCCGTAGGAAATGGCTTCCTGGGAGTCGATAAAAAGCCGCAGCATCTGGGGGGCTGTCAGGTAGATAACAACGCCTGTCAGCTCTGCCGTCAGCATCCCGGTGAGGATCCCAAAGGCAGCCCCCTTTTTGGCCCGGGAGATGTCCCCGGCCCCCAGGTTCTGGCTGACGAAGGTGGGCAGGGTCATGCTCATGGCGGTAACGGACAAAAAGGCAAAGCCTTCGATTTTGCTGTAGGCCCCCAGGCCGCTCATGGCGTAGGCCCCGAAGGAATTCACGTTGGACTGGATCACCACGTTCCCCAGGCTGATGACGGCGTTCTGCACGCCGGTGGGGAGGCCCTGGCGGATGACCCGGGCCATCATGTCCTTGTCCCAGCGCAAGGCCTTCAGGTCCAGCCGGGTGGCATTGTTTTTGTCCCGGGTCATTTTCAGGATGCAGAGCATTGCGCTGATGCCCTGGGCAATGACGGTGGCCACGGCGGCCCCGGTAACGCCCCAGTGGAGCCCCGCCACAAACCACAGGTCCAGGACCACATTGATGACGGAGGAAATAAAGAGGTAATACAGGGGCCGCAGGCTGTCCCCCAAGGCCTGCATGATGGACATGCAGATGTTGTATACAATGATGGTGGTGACGCCGCCAAAGTACACCCGGAAATACTGGAGAGAGTAGGGGAGGACCTCTTCCGGGGTCCCCATCCATGTCAGCAGCTGAGGGACCAATGTCAGCCCCGCCACGGTAGCCGCCACGGAGGCGATCAGGCCAAAGAGAAAGGCGGTATGGACGGAAAGACGGGTGTTTTCCCAGTCCTTCGCTCCAAAGTATCGGGAAATGACCACTCCGCCGCCCACGGCGATGCCATTGAAGAAGCCAATCACCAGAAAGGTCAGGCTCCCGCCGCTGGACACTGCCGCGAAGGCTTCGTTGCTGGCGTAGTTGCCAATGACCCAGGCGTCGGCCATATTATAAAACTGCTGCAGCAGCTGCCCCAGAAACAGGGGCAGGGCAAACCGCAAAATGCACCCTGGGATGCTCCCGGAGGTCAGCGACCGGGTACGGTTCATGTGGGATCGCATAGGGCTGTCCTTTCCAAAATCTCATCCAATAGCTTCTGTGCCACCTGGTCCTTTCCCATCAGCGGCAGTTCCTTCGCCCCATCCGGGGTGAGGATGGTCACCACATTGGTGTCCACCCCAAATCCTGCCCCCTGGGTTTTCAGGTTGTTGGCCACGATCATATCCAGGTGCTTCTTTTGGAGCTTCTTTTGGGAGTTTTCCAGCATGTTCTGGGTCTCCATGGAGAAGCCGCAGACGAAGAGGCCGGGGTGGCGGTTCCCGCTGACCCAGGTGAGAATTTCCGGAGTCCGCTCCAGGGGAATGGACATATCTCCCTCTTTTTTCTTGATCTTATCTTCAGCAACCGTAGCCGGGCGATAGTCGGCCACCGCGGCGGACATAATCAGAATGTCGGTTTCCGGAAGGGAAGCCTGCACCGCCTCAAACATATCCTGGGCGGTGGTGATAGAAACCATCTTGGCCCCGTCTACGGGCTTTAAGCTGACGGGCCCGGAAATGAGGGTGACATCTGCCCCCCGCAGGACAGCTTCTCTTGCGATGGCGTAGCCCATTTTGCCGGTGGAGTGGTTGGTAAGGTAACGCACCGGGTCCAGGCTCTCCTGGGTGGGGCCGGCGGTGACGGTAACGTGCTTGCCCAAAAGGTCCTTTTCCCGGGCAATGGTCCTGCAAATGGCTTCTACCAGGGTTTCCGGCTCCGGCAGCTTGCCGCTTCCCACATCCTGGCAGGCAAGCAGCCCTACGGCGGGGTCGATGACGGTAAAGCCATACCGGCGCAGGGTAGAAAGGTTTTCCTGGGTGGCGGGGTTTTCCAGCATACCGGTATTCATGGCCGGGGAAATGAGCTTAGGGCACCGGGCGGCCAGGACCGTGGTGGTAAGCATATCGTCGGCTAATCCATGGGCCAGCTTTGCGATCACGTTGGCGGTGGCCGGGGCAATGAGGATCACGTCGGCAGCCTTGGCTAAACTCACGTGGGCCACGTCATACTGGAAGTCCCGGGCGAAGGTATCCACCACGCAGCGGTTGTTGGTCAGGGTCTCAAAGGTCAGGGGAGTAATGAATTTGGTGGCGTTTTCCGTCATAATCACGTGGGTATTGGCCCCCATTTTCCGCAGGGCACTTGCCACATTTGCCATTTTATAGGCGGCGATGCCTCCGGTAATGCCCAGAAGCACGGTTTTTCCTTGTAAATTCTCCATATCAGATCCCTTTCTTGGTTCCGTTTTCTTAAAGTATACCGCATAGCGGCGCCATTTGCAAGAATCCGAAAAATTTTTGCCAAAAAGCAATTGCCAAGGGCCCTCTGACCCGCTATAATAAGGCCAGCCACCTACGGCTGTGTCGAGGTGAGCCTTCCCAAAAATGAGGAAACGAATATGATATTGGTCGTTGATATTGGCAATACGACCGTGTCCTTCGGCGGCGTGGAGATCTCGCACCCCAACGCCTACCGGGTACGGTTCAAAACCAAGCTGGATACCAACCAGAGCTGGGACGCGGCGGACTATACCGTCCATCTCATCAAACGCTTAAAATCCCTGGGCTGGGAGATGCAGTCCTTTTCCGGCGTGGTGATCTCCAGCGTAGTGCCCAGGGTTCTGGAGGTATTGGTGGAAAGCTGCTACTCCATCTTTGGCATGGCCCCTTTGGTCATTACAAAGGACAGTCGGCTAGGGCTGACGGTAGACCTGCCCCACCCGGAAAAGGTGGGCCGGGACCGGCTGGTGGACAGCGCCTGGGCCGCCTCCCAGTATCGTATGCCCCTGGTAACGGTGGACCTGGGCACGGCGACCACCTTTAATGTGATAAAGCAGGGCGGCGTCTTTGTCGGCGGCGTCATCTGCCCCGGCATGGAGACCGGCCTGCGGGCCCTGTCCAGCCACACCGCCCAGCTGCCCCAGCTCAGCCTGGAGGACCCGGGCCATGTGGTGGGCAAGGATACGGAGGAATGTATGCGCGCCGGTGCCGTATACGGTGCCGCGGCCCTGGTAGACGGCATCACCAGCTCCATCGAAGAAGAGCTGGGGGAAGAAGTGTCCCTTGTCATCACCGGCGGCGGAGCACAGTATATTGACCACCTGGTCCGGCATGCCCATACCTACGACCCGGATATGATTTTAAAGGGCCTGGCGTATTTGTACACGCTGAACGCCTGAGCACGCTCCTTGGTTCGTGAAAATTTTTTCACTCAATTACAGCGGAATCCTGTAGGTTTGTCAATGATGTGTTACACCCCAGGGAAAGCAAATAGGATTTCTTTTGGCGACTTCCAGTTGAGTGGTCTCATGGGGAAGTTGTTATACTGTCTCTCTCGGACGGCGAGC
>JBNMHR010000047.1:0-15693 GCA_050872865.1 Faecousia sp.
TCCCCTCCACCCCCGGCCTGCGGGCCACCCCCTCCACGCAGGAGGGGGCAAGGGGATTCCGCTCGTCAGCCTGTCCCATTCAACCGGGGGATTGCCACGACAGGAAAGCGGACTGTCTCGCAATGACAAATCGTCTCTATTTTTCTCATGCCTGAAAACATGCACCCCCGCCGGGAGGTCCCGGCGGGGATGGTGGTTACTTTCTTTTACTGAAACGTATGGTTCATACTGATGGACTTTTTGGTTCCGTCTGTGGTGGTGACGGTCAGTTTTGCCTTGCCCGACACACCGAGGTTGTGGAACAGGTATACCCGATAAACATTCATGCCCTGGTAGGTTTCGCCGGAAAATGCCACATCTCCCGGCATGACCGCCTTGGAGTTGCTGCTGGTAACCTGGAACTGGCTGTAGGTACTGCTGCCGTCGCTCACAAAGAACTGATCCGAATAGAAGCACCGGTAGGCAGTGCCGTCCTCGTCGTATTCCACATCGCCGTACCATTTCAGTACGGTGGTGCCCGTAGTCAGATCATAGCTCTGTTCGGCAGTTACATTCGTGCCATCCGTAGACGTGGCGGAAACGGTGACCTGCATATTTCCGTAGCTTTCCAGGTATTTTTTCAGCCCGGCCTTTGCGCTCAGGGTACCGCCATTGCAGGAAATGAGGCCCTTTACCTCGCTGCTGATGTCCTCCTTCTTGCCGTCCTGTTTCGTTGTGGCGGACCAGGTCCAGACAACCTTCTGATTGGTGGGCTTTCCGTAAAGATTGCCAAAGGTGACCGTATGCTTGTAGCTCTTACCGACGGTCAGCATATTCATGCCTTCCGTGGCCTTCATGGCGGAGGAAGCCAGGGCCATGGTGGAAACGGGGACCGTTACCTTTATGGTTACGGCGGCCTTCTTGCCGGAGCCGTCCTGGGCCGCGGCGGTAACGGTGGCGGTGCCGGCACGCAACGCTGTTACAACATCGTTTTCATCTACGGCGGCCACACTGGGCTTGCTGCTGGTCCACTTGATTTTCGCCTGGCCGGAGGAGGCGGTGAGCTGGATCCTGTTCTCCACGCCGGAAGGGGTGTTGGGCAGGTCCATGCTAAACAGGTTCACTCCGGTCAAAACGCCCTTTTTATTGTGAACGGCGCCGGGAGCCCAGCCGGGAACCTCCTGGGTATCCAGGGTGACAGCGGTGCACTTGGGGGCGATGACTACCTGGATCTGCCCGCAGGCTTCCCCAAGGTCGGTGGCAACGGCTTTTACATAGAACTGCCCTTCCTTTACGGAAGCGTGGACCTTTACCTTGCCGTTTGCATCGATGGACACGCCTTCGGGGGCATCTACCAGGCTCCACTGGACCTTTTTGGTATTGGCGTCCGCAGGCAGGATGGTCGCCTTATAGGAAGCGGAGGCACCGGGGGCGATGGAGCTCTGGCCGGAAATCTGAATTTCCTCTACCAGCTTTTGCACGGTAACGGTGCATTTTACGGTCTTCCCGCTGCCGTCCAGGACCTTGCAGGTGACGGTGGCGGTACCCTTGTCCACGGCGGTTACGGTGCCGTCATTATTCACAACGGCAACCTTGGTGTTGCTGCTGGTCCACTGGAAGCTCAGGTCTTCCAGATTCATTGGCTGCTTGCCGGTATCGATGGCGGAAGTGACTTCCAGCTGCTTCGTATCTCCAACATAGGAGGTCAGCTTGCTTTCATTGAGCGTCAGCGTGGCTACCGGCTTTACGGGCTTTACTTCCAGGGTAAACTGGGCGGCCTGATCGGGGTCTGCCTGGCTGGTGGCCTTGATGACTACCTTGCCTTCGGAAGTTTTAGAGGTGGTCAGAACGCCGGTTTTGGCATCCAGCTTGACGCCGGTGGCTCCGCCGGAAACCAGCTCCCAGGTGACGGACTGGTCTGCCTTGTCCGCCGGTTCCACCACGGCATGGAATTCGCCCTTTTTGCCTGCCACGATCTGGCTGGGGCCGGAGATGGTGACACCAGTGACACGGGTAGACTGTTCTACCGTCAGCTGCTTGGTCACCACGGCGCCGGAAACGCCCAGGCCGCTGACCTGCATGGCCTTTACCGTAACGGTCTGGCCTGCGTAGGCGGACAGATCGATGCCTGTATCTGCATCATATCTTTCGCCCGTTACCACAACGCCGTCCTTGACGCCGGGGTTCTTGTCGTTGATCGTATAGAGAAGGAACGTATCGTTTTCATTTTCAATGGCCTTAATGTACAATTTGCTGTCGCAGGGTACCGACTTGCCCAGGGTGCCGTCGCCGGTGTTCCAGCTGCCTTCGGAGGCGGTCACCTCCAGGATGGGCTTGGAAGGTTTCTCAGAGAGCATATTGGCTGCGTTGACAATGCCCACGCCCAGGTCAGAGCCGCCCTTGGTGGCGGTGGCCTTCAACCGGGCCGCGATCTGGCTAGGGGTGGCGTCGGGGTGTACGCTCTTATACAGGGCCACCACACCGGTGACCACCGGGCAGGCCATGGAGGTACCGCTCATCAGTCCATAGCCATCGCCGTCGTTGACGGTAGAATAGATATTGGTGCCCGGGGCGGCAATGTCTGCCCAGTCACCGTAGTTGGAGTAGAAAGCCCGGGTATTGTCCGGACCGCTGGCCACCACGCTGATCACGCCGGGATAGCCGGCAGGATAGTTGATCCGGTTCATGCCGTCGTTGCCCATGGCCGCTACCAGAACGACGTTTTTGCTGAGGGCCCGTTCAACGGCGTTCAGGATTGAAATGTGTGTGCTTATGCCGCCCAGGCTCAGATTGATCACATCCGCCCCGGCATCCACGGCCTTGTTGATGCCTTTGGCAATGTCATAGTCGGTGGTGCTTACACCGTCAAAAATACGGATACTGATAAACCGGACATCCGGGGCTACACCGGCACCACCCAGGCCGTTGCCCAGGGTGGCACCAATGATACCGGCTACATGGGTCCCGTGGCCCATGGTGTCGTCTTCCCCCTTGCCCACGTCGTAATAAGTAACGCGGCCTTCAAATTCCGGGTGGCCCTGCTTGATGCCGGAGTCCACCACGGCTACCGTGACGCCCTTGCCGGTAGAAGCGCCCCAGGCGCCGTAGCTGTCGATGACCCCGTGCATATACTGGTGAAGGTAATTCCAGGATGGGGTATCTCCTTCCGTCACCGGAAGCTGAATGGCGGGGTCCGGGTTCTCGAGAATTTCGTTTACCCAGGCGTTCCAATCCTCCCGCTGGGGAGCGTCCATGGCCATGGCGGAGATGTTGGCGCTTTCCGCCGGATAGGTGGTCCATTCTCTGGGGTCCAGCCGAACCACATAGTTGGGCCAGGCCGCGGGCAGCTGTACTTCCATGTCCTGAGCTAGCTTTACCGCCTGGGGCACCGCGGCGTCCTGCAGCCGGATCAGAGCCATGCCATAGGCGTAATCTATGAGCTCTGCGCCATAGGCCTGGGCATAGAGACGGGCCTCTTCTTCCGTCTCGGCGGGGACCACCAGTTCGTCGGCGTTATAGTCCTCCCCAGGGGTCAGTTCATCCAGCTTTGCGACGGTTTCGTCGTCGGCTAGCTGTAGCTTCTGTTCCAGGGCCTCTTCACTGAGGGAATAGCCCTCCGGCAGCCCCTGGAAGGTGGAAACCAGCTCGGTTTCTTCCAGCTCCTCCATGGCTTCGGCGGCTTCGGTGGCTTCCGTAGCTTCGGTTTCTTCCGTCGGTTCGGTTTCTTCTGTGGCTTCGGTTGCTTCCGTTTCCTCGGGAGCCTCGGTGGCTTCGGTTTCTTCCACTGCCTCAGTCTGCTGAGATTCTTCCACTGCCGCTTCCGCGAAAACCGCCGGGCAGCAGCTTACCAGCAGCGCGATCACCAAAAACAGGGAAAGCACTCTGGTAGAAATGGTACGTTTCATTGGATATCCTTCCATCCTTTCTTTGCATTCTCTATTCCATGGTAACATATCAATAGATGCAAAAGGGATACACGATCGAAAAAAATACGACGATTGCATGCACTTCGAATGTATGAATAGCTCGACAAGTGGGGAGTTGTGGGGGTAACCCTAGCGCCCCGCAGGGGCGCATCTTAGCCTTCCCCTGGGAGGGGAAGGTGCCGCGTGTCGCGGCGGATGAGGTCGCTAGGGTTGGACGATGTATGCACGGAAAGTTGAAAATAAAAGTGAAATGGGCTGCTTTTTTACTGTTACCTAGATGAAATCGTAGCCTTTAGCGACCTCATCCGGCCTGCGGGCCACCTTCCCCTCCCAGGGGAAGGCTAGGGACTCTCGCCCGTCGGCCTATACCATTCATCCGGGGGATTGCCACGCCAGTGTGCGCACTGGCTCGCAATGACATACTCCTTTGAAAACGTTTCCCCCGCCGAAAAATCCGGCGGGGGTACGTTCACTTTGTTTTAGGAAAACGAGTGGGTCATGCTGATAGACTTGTTGGTTCCGTCTGTGGCGGTGATGGTTATCTTTGCCTTGCCCTTTGCGCCGACGTTGGAGAACAGGTACACCCGATAAACGTTCATGCCCTGATAGGTTTCGTCGGCAAACATCACATCTCCCGGGATCACCGCAGTGGGATTGCTGCTGGTAACGCGGAAGGAGCTGAAGGGGCTGCCCTCACGTGTGACATAGTACTGATCGGAATAGAACTGCATATAAGCATAGCCTTCCTGGTCGTGCTGCAGTTCGCCGTACCATTTCAGTACGGTGGTGCCGGTGGTCAGGACATAGGTCCGTTCGGCAGCTACAGCCGTGCCATCCGTAGACGTGGCGGAAACGGTGACCTGCATATTTCCGTAGCTTTCCAGGTAGCTTTTCAGTCCGGCCTTTGCGCTCAGGGTACCGCCGCTGCAGGAAATGAGTCCCTTTACTTCACTACTGATGTCCTTTGTCTGGTCGTCCTGTTCGGTGGTGGCGGACCAGGTCCAGACAACCTTCTGATTGGTGGGCTTTCCGTAGAGGTTGCCAAAGGTGATCGTATGCTTGTAGCTCTTGCCAATGGTCAGCACGTACAGATTCTCGGTGCCCTTCATGACGTTGGAGGTCATGGCCATGGTGGATACGGGTACCGTTACCTTGACCGTTACGGAGGCCTTCTTGCCGGAGCCGTCCTGGGCCGCGGCGGTGATGGTGGTGGTGCCTGCGCTCAATGCTGTTACAACACCGTTTTCATCCACGGTGGCAACGCTGGGCTTGCTGCTGGTCCACTTGATGGCTACCTGATCGGAGTCCTTGGGAGTGGCAGTGAGCTGGATCTTGTGCTCCACGCCGGAGGTATTGGGCAGGTCCACATTAAACAGGTTCACGCCGGTCAAAACGCCCTTGCTATTGTAAACGGAACCGGAAGCTCTGCCGGGGACGTCCTGGGTATCCAGGGTCACGGCGGTACACTTGGGGGCGATGACTACCTGGATCTGCCCATAGGCTTCCCCAAGGTCGGTGGCCGTGGCTTTTACATAGAACTGCCCTTCCGTGGCGGATGCGGGGACCTTTACCTTGCCGTTTGCATCGATGGATACGCCTTCGGGGGCATCCACCAGGCTCCAGGAAACCTTTTTGGTATTGGCATCCGTGGGGAGAACCGTGGCCTTATAGGAAGCAGTGGCACCGGGGGCAATGGAGATCTGGCCGGAAACCTGAATTTCCTCTACCAGTTTTTGGACCGTAACGGTGCATTTTACGGTTTTCCCGCTGCCGTCCAGGACCTTGCAGGTGACGGTGGCGGTGCCCTTGCCCACGGCGGTTACGGTGCCGTTTTCATCCACAACGGCCACCTTGGTGTTGCTGCTGGTCCACTGGAAGCTCAGGTCCTCTAGATTCATTTCCTGCTTGCCGGTATCGATGGCGGAAACAACGCTCAGCTGCGCCGTTTTGCCGATGCTGCATACCAGCTTGCTGTCATTGAGCTTCAAAGTGGAGACCGGTTTTACGGGCTTTACTTCCAGGGTAAACTGGGCGGCCTGATCGGGGTCTGCCTGGCTGGTGGCCTTGATGACTACTTTGCCTTCGGAAGTTTTGGAGGTGGTCAGAACGCCGGTTTTGGCATCCAGCTTGACACCAGTGGCTCCGCCGGAAACCAGTTCCCAGACAACGGACTGGTCTGCCTTGTCCGCCGGTTCGACCACCGCGCGGAATTCGCCCTTTTTGCCTGCCACGATCTGGCGGGGGCCGGAGACGGTGACCCCTGTGACAGCGGCGGACTTCTCCACTGTCAGTTGCTTGGTCACCACGGCGCCGGAAACGCCCAGGCCGCTGACCTGCATGGCCTTTACCGTAACGGTCTGGCCCGCATAGGCGGACAGATCGATGCCGGTAGATGCATCGTATTTTTCGCCGATCACCACAACGCCGTCTTTCACGCCGGGGTTTTTGCCGTTGACGGTATAAAGAAGGAAGTCGCCGTTATCTTGCTGGGCGGCCTTGATGTACAATGTGCTGTCGCAGGGCACCGTTTTGCCCAGAGTGCCGTCGCCGGTGTTCCAGCTGCCTTCGGATGCGGTCACCTCCAGGATGGGCTTGGAAGGCTTGGAAGACAGCATATTGGCCGCATTGATCATGCCCACTCCCAAATCCCCACTGTCCTTGGTGGCGGTGGCCTTCATCCGGGCGGCGATCTGGCTGGGGGTGGCGTCGGGGTATACGCTCTTATACAGGGCTGCCACGCCGGAAACCACCGGGCAGGCCATAGAGGTGCCGCTCATCAGTCCGTATTCGCCGTCATTGGTGGTAGAATAGATGTAGGTGCCCGGGGCGGCAATGTCTGCCCAGTCACCGTAGTTGGAGTAGAAAGCCCGGGTATTGTCCATCCAGCTGGACACGACGCTGATCACTCCGGGATAGGCGGCGGGATAGTTGAGCCGGTTCATGCCGTCGTTGCCCATGGCCGCTACTACAACGATGTTGTTGCTGACGGCCCGATCGATGGCAGCTGCCACGGCGATATTGGAGCCTACGCCGCCCAGGCTCAGGTTGATCACATCCGCCCCCTCATCGACGGCCTTGTTGATGCCCTTGGCAAGGTCAAAGTCGGTGCCTTCTTCACCTTTGAAAACACGGATGCTGATGATCTGGACATCCGGGGCCACACCGGCGCCGCCCTTGCCGTTGCCCAGGGCAGCACCGATGATACCGGCCACATGGGTCCCGTGGCCTTCGTCGTCACCTTCCCCACAGCCCACCTCGTAAGTGGTAACCCGGCCCTCCAGATCCGGATGGTCTTGCATGACACCGGAATCCACAACAGCCACCTTGACGCCCTTACCGGTAGATGCGCCCCAGGCGCCGTAGCTGTCGATGACCTCGTGCATATACTGGAAGTCTCTGTTCCAGGATGCCGTGGCCCCTTTCTGCACGGGGAGCGTGAGCGCGGGGTCCGGGCTTTCGAGGATCTCATTTACCCAGGCATTCCAGTCTTCCCGCTGGGGAGCGTCCAGGCCCATGGTGGTGATACCGGAGCTTCCTTCCAGATAGGTGGTCGTTTCCCTGGGGTCCAGCCGGATCACGTAGTTGGGCCAGGCCGCAGGCAGCTGGACGTCCATATCCTGGGCCAGCATTACCGCCTGGGGCACTGCCGCATCCTGCAGCCGGATCAGAGCCATGCCGTAGGCGTATTCTACAAGCTCGGCGCCGTAGGCCTGGGCATAGAGACGGGCCTCCTCTTCCGTCTCGGCGGGGACGATCAGCTCGTCCGCGGCGTAGTCCTCACCGGCTTTCAGTTCATCCAGCTTCCCGACGGTTTCGTCGTCTGCCAGCTCCTGTTTCAGTTCCAGAGCCTCTTCACTGAGGGTATAGCCCTCCGGCAGCCCCTGGAAACCGGAAACCAGCTCGGTGTCTTCCAGCTCCTCCATGGCTTCGGTGGCTTCCATGGCTTCGGTGGCTTCCATGGCTTCCGTAGCTTCGGTTGCTTCGGGTTCTTTCGTTGCTTCCGTCGGTTCGGTTTCTTCGGTAGCTTCGGTTGTTTCGGTTGCTTCCGTTTCCTCTGCAGCCTCGGTTGCTTCGGTTACTTCCGCTGCCTCCGTCTGCTGGGGTTCTTCCACCGCCGCTTCGGCGAAAACCGCCGGGCAGCAGCTTACCAGCAGCGCGATCACCAAAAACAGGGAAAGCACTCTGGTAGAAATGGTACGTTTCATTGAATCTCCTCCCGTTCTTTTTTTGATCCCGGAAAACCGGGACCTATTGAAATCTTTTCAGGAATTTTCCTAAAAAAGTTCAACGACATGGTTGATTTCCAGCTTTGGCCAGCCCATTTCCGCTCCTTTGCGGATCAATTCAGCCGGATCCTCCTCGGTGCGGTACAGAGCCAGGGGGGCCGCAAAGTCCACCAGCTCGATACCGTAGAGGGCCCCGATCTGCTCCGCCTCCTCCCGGGTCTGGGCAGAGGCGATCAGCTGCCCGTTGGAAGAAACCCTTCCGCCGCCTGTTCCGGCAGGAAGGTCTGCTTGCTCCCGGCAGCCGCTGCAAAACAATGCCGCCAGCAAACACACCATGGCCGCCAGCCGCTTTTTCATAACATTGCCCCCTTTCGGTTTGCTGCGTTTTTACGCTTTATGATAACATATCAATAGATGCAAAAGGGACACACGGTGGGAAACATGATGATTGAATGCGTATGAAGAGTCCGGCAAATGGGGATTTGTGGGGTTTAGGATGTCGTTGCGAGGCAGTGCGCACACTGCCGTGGCAACCCCCCGGTTGAATGGAACAAGCTGACGGGCGGGAAAATCCTTCCCCTCTCCAAGCTTGGAGAGGGGAGGGGGTTGCTCTCCTTTAGCGGTCTAAAAATCCGGGGGGTTGCCACACCAGTGTGCGCACTGGTTCGCAACGACAGACGAAATCTACAACTCCTTATTTGCCGATGCACTCACGCAATCGTTTTGATTTTATTCCCATCCCCCCTTGACAAACCCTGCAAAACCGTGTAGAATGTTCCCCACAACTGCATACAAGCCTTATCAAGAGTGGTGGAGGGAACGGCCCGATGAAACCCGGCAACCTGAGTAATTAAGGTGCCAAATCCGGCGGCAAACGAAAGATGAGGATCTGATAGACGCAACACGCACATCGGGTCTTCGGTGTGCGGTTTTTCTTACCCAAAACGGAACCATAGAAAGGACAAAACATGGAAAAAAGACTCTTTACCTCTGAATGCGTAACCGTTGGCCACCCGGACAAGGTGGCAGACTCTATTTCCGATGCCATCCTGGATGCCTGCCTCCGGGAGGACCCGGGCTCCCGGGTGGCCTGCGAGACCATGGTGACCACCAACTTCTGCCTGATCTGCGGCGAAATCACCACCAAGGCCAAGGTGGATTACGCTAACGTTGCCCGGGAAGCCATCCGGAACATCGGCTACACCCATCCCGGCGACGGCTTCGATGCCGACACCGTGGAGATCCAGTGCCGGATCCACACCCAGTCCGCGGACATTGCCCTGGGTACCAACGATGAGGTGGGCGGCGCCGGAGACCAGGGCATGATGTTCGGCGGTGCCTGCACCCAGACCAAGGAATTGATGCCTCTGCCCGCCGCCATGAGCCGGGCCCTGTGCAACCGGCTCACCAAGTGCGTCCGGGAAAACGACCTGCTGCGGCCCGACGGCAAGACCCAGGTCAGCGTGGAGTTCGATGAGAACGGCAACGTGCTGGGCATTGATACCGTCGTCGTCTCCATTATGCACAGCGCGGATTTCCAGATGGATGCCCTGCGGGAATACATCAAGAAGCAGGTCATCGACCCGGTGCTGGCGGACTACGGCTTTGATGGGGAGCAGGTGCCCCACATCTACATCAACCCCACCGGCAGCTTTGTCATCGGTGGCCCCAACGGGGACACCGGCCTTACCGGGCGGAAGATCATTGTGGATACCTACGGCGGCTACTTCTCCCACGGCGGCGGCGCCTTCTCCGGCAAGGACCCCACCAAGGTGGACCGCAGCGCCGCCTACATGGCCCGGTACATGGCCAAGAACCTGGTAGCCGCGGGCCTTGCAAGCAAGGTACAGGTCCAGCTGGCCTACGCCATCGGCGTGGCGGAGCCCGTTTCCGTCCGGGTGGACAGCTACGGCACCGGCGTGATCCCCGACGAAAAGATGGAAGAGCTTCTGCGGAAGACCTGCGACCTGACCCCCGCCGGCATCATCCGCAAGCTGGACCTGCGCCGCCCCGTCTACGCCCCCACCGCCGCCCAGGGCCACTTCGGCGTGAATAATTACACCTGGGAGCAGACCGATTTGGCGGAAACTCTGAAGGAACTGGCAAAATAAAGCGTTCTGTCATTGCTGTGCAAACACCCCGAAAAAGCATGTCGTTGCGAACCAGTGCGCACACTGGTGTGGCAACCCCCAAAGGTTTTAGACTGGTGAAGTATTTGCATTTATCGAGGTGCTTTTCAAAGCGTGATGATTGCGAGGCAGTGCGCACTGCTCCGCGCTAAGAGCCGACTTCGTCGGTTGCGCTATGCACAGCACTGCGGTGCTAGACTGCCGTGGCAATCTCCCGGTTGAAGGGTATACACCGGAACAGAAAATCCCCCTTCCCTGCTTTTTGCGGCGGGAAAGGGGGATCATTTATTTTTAGCACGCTAAAAACCCGGTGGGAATCACCTTGAAACGCATTACGATAAACGCAAAATACTCCACCAGTCTAAAACCTTGGGGGATTGCCACACCAGTCTGCGGACTGGTTCGCAATGACAGCGTAAACCTTACACCGCGTGTCCGGTCTTTTTAATGACCTCGATCACGGAATCCACCAGGTCCTGGCAGACCACCTTGCTTTCGGCCTCGACCATGACCCGGATGACGGGTTCGGTGCCGGATTCCCGGACCAGGATGCGGCCGGTGGAGCCCAGCTGGGCGGCTACGTCGGCGATGGCCTTCTGGACGGCGGGGTCGTTCTGGGCGGCGGCCTTGTCGTCTACCCGAACGTTCTTCAGCACCTGGGGATAGAAGGTAAAGCCCTCGCACAGCTGGCTCAGGGTCTTCTTCTTGGCCAGCATGGCTTCCATGACCTTCAGGCTCGTCAGGATGCCGTCGCCGGTGGAGGCGTAGCGGGAGAAGATGATGTGGCCGCTCTGCTCACCGCCCAGGCGGTAGTTGTTCATCATCATGTTCTCGTAGACGTACTTGTCGCCTACCTTGGTCTTTTCGTAGTTGATGCCGCACTCGTCGAAGGCTTTATAAAGGCCAAAGTTACTCATCACGGTGGTAACCACGGTGTTGCCCATCAGCAGGCCCTGCTCCTTCATGACCTTGCCGCAGATGTAGAGGATGTGGTCGCCGGTGATCACGTTGCCCTTTTCGTCTACGCACAGGCACCGGTCGGCGTCGCCGTCGTAGGCAAAGCCCACGTCCAGGCCGTTTTCAATGACAAAGCGCTGCAGGCCCTCGATATGGGTGGAGCCGGCGTCCTTATTGATGTTGTAGCCGTCGGGCTGGGCGTTGATGACGTAGGTCTTGGCGCCCAGGGCATCGAACACGTTTTTGGCGATGTTCCAGGAGCTGCCGTTGGCGCAGTCCAGGCCTACCCGCATGCCCTTGAAAGAGTAGATGCCCAGGGAGATCAGGTAGCCGATGTAGCGGTTCCGGCCGGACACATAGTCCACGGTGCGGCCGATCTGCTCCCGCTTGGCGGCGGGGAGCTCGTCCCAGTGGCGGCCGAAGCACTCCAGGTTGCCGTCGATATAGGCTTCCACCAGGGAGATGACGGACTCATCCATCTTTTCGCCGGAGCTGTTGATGAGCTTGATGCCGTTGTCGTAGTAGGGGTTGTGGCTGGCGGAGATCATAATGCCGCAGTCAAAGCCGTCGGTCCGGGCTACATAAGCCACGGAGGGGGTGGTGGTGACGTGGAGCAGGTAAGCGTCTGCGCCGGAAGCCACCAGGCCGCCTACCAGGCTGTACTCAAACATGTAGCTGGAGCGGCGGGTATCCTTGCCGATGACGATCCGGGCGGGTTCGTCGGAGCCGCCTCTGCGCTTCAGCTGGCAGTAGTACCAGCCCAGAAAACGGCCTACCTTAAAGGCGTGATCGGCGGTCAGGGTGCAGTTGGCTTCGCCGCGGAAGCCGTCGGTTCCAAAATATTTTCCCATAGTCAAATTCCTTCCTCAGTCGTGTTTGGCGACGACTACGCCGCCGGTTTTCCAGATGCTGTTTGCGGGAACCACACCCCGGACGCAGGAGGTGGGATAGATATTGGTGTGGGGGCCGATGACGGTGCCGGGGTTCAGGACGCTGTTGCAGCCCACTTCCACGAAGTCGCCCAGCATGGCGCCGAACTTTTTAAGCCCCGTGGGGATCTGCTCGTCTTTGCCCTTGACCACCACCAGGGTCTTGTCGGACTTTACATTGGAGGTCAGGCTGCCGGCACCCATGTGGGACTTATAGCCCAGAATGCTGTCGCCTACATAATTATAATGAGGGACCTGAACGTTATCGAAAAGGATCACGTTCTTCAGCTCTACGGAGTTGCCCACCACGCAGTTTTCGCCTACCAGGGCGCTGCCGCGGACAAAGGCACAGTGCCGGACCTCGGTACCCGCCCCAATGATGCAGGGGGCGCCCAGAAAGGCGGTGGGGGCCACGGTAGCGGTCTTATGTACCCAGACCTGGGGCTTTACTTCTTCGTAATCGCTGCCCAGCGTCTCCCCCAGAGAGACAATGAACTGCTTGATACCGGACAGGGCTTCCCAGGGATAAGTAAAATTGGAGAGATATTCGCCGGCGGCGGAGTGACTCAGGTCATACATATCTTTGATCGTAAGCATAAAAAGCTCCTTCCTGTGGCGATCCGTGGGGAGGCCACGGGTCATACTATACACCACAGGAAGGGGCTATGTCAACGTAAAAATTGTTAAGATTTATAGATTTCTATTTGCGATGTACACAAAAATTTTGAAACGAAGAAAATTGGCGACGAAAAAATAGAAAACTGCGCATTGCCCGGCTACTTTGTAAGGGGAAACTGAAGCTGGTCCAGGTTGACCCGGTCGGCGATGCGGGAGATGAAAACGGCGTTGCTGGGCCTGGAAATGTCGCCCTGTTCGTCCGGCTGAAAAATCTGGGCCCAGATGCCTTCGCTGCGCTGGGACCAGGCGCTTTGAATGGCATTCCGGATGGAGCGCTCCACCTGGGCGCTGTTGCAGCCGAATTTCCGGCCGATGGAAGGGTAGAGTTCTTTGGTGACGGACTGCATGGGATTCCGGGCAATGCTCAGAATGGCCTCCCGAAGGTAGGAGTACCCCCGGAGCTTGGTAGAGACCCCAAGGGCCATCAGCAGATTGGATACGTGGGTCCGGTTGTCCGGCGCACTGAGGGTGGGGCGGGGGCATTTGCTGCTCAGGTCTTTGACCCGGCTGACAATGGCGCGAATGTCGCAGGGCTTGATCATCAGATACTCTACGCCCAACTTGGTCGTCGCTTCTACTACATAGTCGTTGGCCAGTCTGGTGGTGGCCAGGGTGGTGGGGTGAATGCCGGAGGAGGCCAGGGCCTGCAGCAGGCTCAGGCCGTCCAGCTCCGGAAGCATCAGGTCCATAATGAGAATGTCCGGCAAGGTCTTTTTCAGAAATTCCAGGGCCTCTTTGCCGGTCCTGCAGGAATAGATTCGGTAATTCCCTTGAAGCGCGTTTGTGAGCGTGGAGCGAAACTCTTCGGAGCTGTCTGCGATCAAAATAGATTGCGTCTCCAAATAGATTTCCTCCTTTTGAATGGGCAGTTCAAATGATATAAAACTGCCCTACGGATGAATAAAGAATACCATAGCTTCCGCCTGTTTTCAATGTGCGAATGCCTGCTATTTCTCGACATTTCTCGACAAAACAAGACAATCTTAGACAAAAAGATCCGGTGCGCTTTCATTATGCGCACCGGAGTCTGTTAGTTATAGCATAAAATCAAGGGGTTTCCGACCCGAAGTGGTTGAAGTATTCGTACCAGTCGTCGTAGTTTCCCTCCTGGGGCATGGTGGGGTCCGTGCTTTCCGCCGGGCGCTGGGCAAGGGTGATAGGCAGCTCCAGTTCCTTGCCGGAACGGTATATCCGGACGGTGGTTTCGTCCCCGGCCTGATAGGTCCGAAGGGTCCTGGCCAGGGAGTTGAAGCTGGTCACGCTCTCGTCTCCCAGGCCTACGATGATGTCCTTTGCCTGGATCCCCGCCTCCGCGGCGCAGGAGTCCGGTTCCACGCTTTCCACATAGGCCCCCTTTGGCAGCCCGTAGGTATCCACGGCGGCGGCCTCCACGTCCATGCCCCGGATGCCCAGGTAGGCGGAATTTACATAGCCCTGGGTCTCCAGATCCTGGATGCTCTTTTTCAGCTCGTCGATGGGAATGGCGAAGCTAAGGCCCTCGATGGAGGCCCCGGAGGTGGTGGTGCCGGAATATTTGGCGGTGGTGACCCCCACCACCTCTCCCCGCATATTAAAGAGGGGGCCGCCGGAATTGCCGGAGTTGATGGCGGCATCGGTCTGGAGCATGTTCACCACGTTCTGGTCTGTGGACACCTCCCGGTTCTTGCCGCTGATATAGCCCACGGTCTGGGTGGCCTCCAGGGCGCTCAGGGGATTGCCGATGGCCACCACCATGTCGCCGATGGCAAGATCGCTGCTGGAGCCCAGGGTCACGGGGGACAGGCCGTCCGCCTCTATTTTGATCAGGGCCATGTCCGCGGAGTTGTCCCGGCCGATGAGGCTGGCTTCGTAGCTTTGCCCGTTCTGGGTATTGACGGTGATCTTGCTGGCGTTCTCTACCACATGATAATTGGTAACGATATACCCATCCTCGGCCACCACAAAGCCGGAGCCGGTGACGGTCCGGCGGAGGGTTTGGCCGGAGACTGTGGCGGTGGCGTCACAGGTGATGCCCACCACGGAGTTTACATTCCGGGCGTACACCTGGGCCGGGGTCAGCACCTCTCCTGCGGGCAGGGGCGTGGACAGGTCCCCGGAGGTATTCTGCAGGGCGGACAGCTGCCGCTCCAGGGAGCTGATCCGGTCCGACAAAAAGGCCACCTGCAGATCGGCCCGGCTCTGGGCCCGGCTGGAGACCAGCAGCCCCGTGATCAGGCACCCGGCGGCCACGCAGGCCACGGTACCTAAGAATCTGGGACACCGGAACTTCCACTTCCGCTTGTGGGCGCCAATGGGTTTCGTGTGGGTGTCGTAGTAGCTTTCATAGGGGGAATCGGCATAGGGAGAAGCGGG
Organism: Faecousia sp.; assembly: GCA_050872865.1. Classification (GTDB taxonomy): domain Bacteria; phylum Bacillota; class Clostridia; order Oscillospirales; family Oscillospiraceae; genus Faecousia. Next base: position 15,177 of record JBNMHR010000047.1, read on the forward strand.
CTTTTGGGCTTCGCTCTCTGCCTGGGGCGCCTCCTCCGCCGGCTGCTGCTCCTGAAGGGGCGTTTCCTCGGCAGAAGAGACGTTTTCCGGCTGAGATGCGGGGGTATCTTCAAAGGATTCCATAGATGAACCTCCTGTTATGTAAAATTATGGGGAAACTGGTATTATGATACCTGGTTTTGGGTTTCCCGTCAAGGAAAGAAAAATCCCCTTCCCCCTCCTGCATGGAGGGGGTGGCCCGCAGGCCGGGGGTGGAGGGGACCCGCTTCGAATATAGACATGTATGTTGAAAAAGCATAGGTATATTCAGAAAATGCCTATCATCCGAGCATGGAAAATTGTCGTACCGGGTCCCCTCCACCCCCGCCGCTGCGGCGGCACGGCAGGTTATAATTTGAAGTGCAACACAGAAAAAAGAAGACAATACGCAAACCATAGTGTAGAATGTAGTTACCACACAAACATCAAACACGAGGTGAGCGTATTGTCCTACACACATTTTACACTAGATGAGAGA